>CAVSPL010000013.1:0-219212 GCA_963729765.1 uncultured beta proteobacterium
GCCAGGCCGGTTTCGCGGGCAGCCCGGCCGCCAGGCCCGAGGTATGGGTCAGCAGGTGGCGGATCGTGATCGCTTCCTTGCCGCCGCCTGCGCATTCCGGAAAGTAATCGACCAGCTTCGCGTCCAGGTCGAGCTTGCCGTCCTCAAGCAACAGCAGGATCGACGGCGCCGTCGCCAGCACCTTCGAGAGCGAGGCGGCGTCGAAGACGGTGGCAGTGCTCACCTGCGCCGCCTCGGCATCGTAGCTGAGGCGGCCGTAGGCGCGCTCGTGGATGGCGCCGCCGCGCTCCAGGTGAAACACCGCGCCCGGCAGGCGGCGGGCGGCGATGGCAGCGTCCATGGCGGCGTCGATGCGCCCGAACTGGGCAGTATCGAGCCGGTCGGTCGTGTCTGGCGTCGACGGCAACTGGGCACAGCCGGCAGCGAGTACCGCAAAACACGTCGTGGCGCGGCGGAAAAAGGACAGTCGCATGGAAAACCTGGTCAAAAGGAGATGGCGCGCGCCCGGCGGGCACAGCAAAAGGCCATGATAGGCAGCACGTTTATGACGGTCAATCTTTACGCCGACACCCCGCCGCGAGCACGAATTGCGCGCGGCCAGCGGGGAAAAATCCTTCGGCGTATCATGGAACGCATGATCCCATTCTCCATCCTCGACCTCTCGCCCATCGTCGAAGGCGGCGACGCCGCGCAGGCGCTGCGCAACATCGCTCGACCTCGCCCAGCACGCCGAACGCTGGGGCTACCGCCGCTTCTGGCTGGCCGAGCACCACAACATGCCCGGCATCGCCAGCGCCGCGACCGCGGTGGTGATCGGCCACGTCGCGGCCGGCACCTCGACCATCCGCGTCGGCGCCGGCGGCATCATGCTGCCGAACCACGCGCCGCTGGTGATCGCCGAGCAGTTCGGCACGCTCGACGTCGCTGTTCCCGGGCCGCATCGACCTCGGCCTGGGCCGCGCGCCCGGCTCCGACCAGGTCACCGCGCGGGCGCTGCGCCGCAACCTGGCGTCGGACGCCGACGAGTTCCCGCAGGACGTCGTCGAGCTGATGGGCTATTTCGCCGACCCGCCGGGCCAGCCGGTGCGCGCCGTGCCCGGCGCCGGCCTGAACGTGCCGATCTGGATCCTCGGCTCGAGCCTCTTCGGCGCGCAGCTCGCGGCGCGCGCTCGGCCTGCCCTACGCCTTCGCCTCGCACTTCGCGCCGCAGAGATGATGCAGGCGATCGACATCTACCGCGCCAGCTTCCAGCCGTCGGCGCAACTCGACAAGCCCTACGTCATGCTCGGCTTCAACGTCTTCGCCGCCGACACCGACGACGAGGCGCGGCTGCTCGCGACCTCGATGCAGCAGGCCTTCGTCAATCTGCGCAGCGGCCGGCCGGCGCGCGCTGCCGCCGCCGGTGCGCGGCTATCTCGAGAGCGCTCGGCGCCGCAGGAGCGCGCGATGCTCGACCAGGTGCTGTCGTGCTCGGCGATCGGCTCGCCCGACGACGGTGGCGAGCGCAGCTGCAGGCGTTCATCGCGCGCACCGGCGCCGACGAGCTGATGATCACCTCGCAGATCTTCGATCACGCGGCGCGCCTGCGCTCGTACGAGATCACGGCGCAGGTGCGCGACGCGGCGTAACGGCGATCACGCTTCGCCCGTGCCCGCCTGTAACGCATCCATCAACTCCGCCGTGGTGCGCACTTTCCCCATCACCCGGAACGTGTTCTTGCACGCAAACGCGTGCGCCTCGGCGGTGATGCCGTTCATCGCATCCTCGGCAAACACCAGCGCATAGCCGCGGTCGTAGGCGGCGCGTGCCGTCAACTCGACGCCGATATTCGTGACGATGCCGCCCAGCACCAGCGTCTTGATATGGCGGCGCCGCAGCAACTGGTCGAGCTCGGTGCCGTAGAAGGCGCCCCACTGGCGCTTGACGATCACGATATCGGTCGCTTCGACCCCGGCCTCGGGCGCCAAATGCGAGGCATCAGGCGGTGGCGCCGGTGCGCCCGGCGCGCGCAATGGCGCGTCCGCGGGCGGCGATTGCAGTTCGTTCATTAGCACGCGCACGAAAATCACCATGCCGCCGCGCAAACGCATTTCCTGCGCCAACAGGGCGCCGTTGCCGAGCACCGCCTGGGCCGAATACGGCGCCAGGTCGCGCGCCATATTGCCGTTTTGTAGGTCAACCAGCACCAGGGCCGTGCTGGCCAGATCGATCGAAAAGTCGTCCATGGAATCCTCCTTGAAACGAGTATCGGCCAAACATCGCGGCCGCGGCGCACGCCGCGGCCGGCGTTGCAGCGGCAAATCAGGCGGTGAAAGCAAGCGTTAACGCAAGCCACCGCTTGCTGTTGACTGAATTGCATGCAAACCTCCGTTAAAAGTTGTTAATTAACCGGCATCTTGTCGCAAAAACCCCGCAGCGACTGCAAAGATAACGAAATCGGGGTATACTCTTCTTTTGAACCTTGCGTAAGGATGATCAATGAACCAGCGACGCTCTTTCCTCAAAAGCTCTGTTGTGCTCGCATCCGCAATCGGCCTGCCGGGGCTGGCGAAAGCCGCCCAGCCCGCTCCCGCCGAACGCACCCTGCGCCTGTACAACACCCACACTGGTGAAAGCCTGCGTAGTGTTTTCTGGGCCGAAGGCCAGTTCATTCCCGATGCACTGAAAGATATCAACAAGCTGCTGCGCGACCACCGCAACGACAAAATCGCCGACATGGATCCGAAACTGATCCTGCTGCTCAACGACGTCAGCGACAAGTTCGGCGACAGGGCAAACCCTGCACATCATTTCGGGCTACCGCTCGCCGGAATCGAACGCCAAGCTGGCCGCCGCATCGAACGGCGTGGCCAAGCACAGCATGCACATGGACGGCAAGGCGATCGACATCCGCATGCCGGGCAAGGATCTGGCCCAGCTGCACAAGGCGGCCATGTCGATGAAGGCCGGCGGCGTCGGCTATTATCCGGACTCGCAATTCGTCCACATGGATACCGGCCGCGTCCGTTACTGGTAAGCTGGTAAGCACGATGCGACCGCTCCTGCCCACTCTCCTTCTTCTCCTGTCCGCGGTGAGCGCAACGGGAGCGGCGCAGGAGCCTGTCGCGAAAGTCAATGTTTCCACGACGCGTGATCCGGTCGACAAGTCCTATCGCAAGATGATTCAGGGCATGGAACGCTTCGAGCGCGAACACGCGTTGGCGCCGAACGCGCCCCTGCGCTTCCAGCTGCTGCCGCGTACGCCCGGCCTGAAAATGGACGGCATCACCCTGCGCGTGGCCGGCGACACGGTCTCGGTACCGGTGCCCATCGCGCCTGATAACAGTTTCGTCCTTCCCCGCAACGAGCAGGCCCTGCGCGAAGACGCGGCCGTGCTCGCCAACCGCAAGACCACCAGCATGACCTGGCGCGCGCTGATCCGCACCCCTGGTTTGCCGCCCGGCACACGCCGCCTTGGCGACCTGCGCCTCGAATGCCGCGTCGGCACCGAGGCGGGCCTGGTGTCGAACAATTCGCAGCTGTTTGCCTGGCTGTCGAATGCGCTGCTCAGCGCCGAGCAGGTCTGCAACAGCCCTTCGGGCAATTACCTGTTCTTTGCCGACCGCCCGCTGTTCGGCGTGCGCCTGCGTGCGGGGAACCGCGTCGAGGACCTTCCCTTCAGCATGCTGTATGCCGGCGGCGAACAGACGCCCGAGATGCTGCGCTTCTGCGACTGCCAGGTACTGCTCGACCGCACTTATTACGCGCCGCTCTGGGACAAGGCCTGGCCTGACGACACCATCATCGAGTTCGACTACATGGTCGATGCGGCGCCGCCGGCGCCAACCCAGGAGGCCGGCCAATGAAGACGCTCTCGCTATTGCTGTGCGCCGCGCTGCTGGCCGGCTGCGCCACCGGCACGGCCACGCTCGGCACCCAGGTCCCGGCCGAACGCCTCGGCTCGATCGTGCCCGGCCGCACCACCAAGGCCGAGCTGCTGGCCGGCTTCGGCAAGACGAAAAGCGTCGTGTTCGACAGCGGCTATGAAACCTGGCTCTACCAGGCGCCCGCGGGCGGCGGCCGCTTTGCCGAATTCGTGGTCCTGATCGATCCTGCCGGCGTCGTCGCCAAGACCCGCCAACGCGCCCCCGCCACTCCCTGATGCGACCGCCACGCTGGCGTGCGCGCCGCGTTCAACAACACTGGCAGAATCACTCCACCGATGTTCCGTTTCCGGTGGAGGCCCATCATGCTGGTCGATCGCGTGCGGATGTTCGTCGTGGCCCTGCTGCTCCTGCTCGCCGCTTGCGGCGGCGGCGGCGGCGATCCCGGCACCTTGAGCGCCCCCTGCTCCACCCGCGGCCACGACCGGTTCGCTGCAAGTGGTTGCGAATGGCCTGCCGACCGGCGTCAATCCCGCCCTGCGCATCACCGGCCCCAACAATTTCATGCAAGACCTGGGCGCTGCGCAAACGCTCGTCCAACCTCGCGCCCGGCAGCTATACCGTTGCCGCCACCAGCGTCACCGTCAGGCGGCGCCACCTATACGCCCACGCCGGTTACCCAGACCGTCGCCGTGCCGGCGGGCGCGAGCGTCACGGCAATCGTCGGCTATGGCAGTACCACGCTGACGCTGGCCCTGGCCGACATCGGCCCGGCCTTCACCAGTCCCACCTTCGTCACGGCGCCGCCGGGCGACGACCGCCTGTTCGTGCTCGAGCGGCGTGGCGTGATCCGCATCGTCAGGAACGGCGCCATGCTGACCCAGCCCTGGCTCGACATCAGCGCCAGCGTGTTCACGGGCGGCGAAGGCGGCCTGCTGTCGATGGCGTTCGACCCGAATTTCGCCAGCAACGGTTATTTCTACGTGTACTACACCGACCCCGGCCAGAACATCGTCGTCGAGCGCTACACGGCCTCGTCCACGCCAGACCTGGCCGACCCGAGGTCCAACCTGGCCATCCTGCGCGTCGCCCATCCCGACCTTCACCAATCACTTCGGCGGCCTGGTCGCGTTCGGGCCGGACGGCATGCTGTATGCGGGGCTGGGCGACGGCGGCGGCGCGGGCGACCCGGCCGGCAATGCCCAGAACCTCGATGCCCTGCTCGGTAAACTCGTGCGCGTCGACGTGCGTGCCGCCAGCGTCGCCCAGCCCTACACGATTCCGCCAGGTAATCCCTACCTGAACCAGGCCGGTCGCCGCCCCGAGATCTGGGCCGCCGGCCTGCGCAACCCCTGGCGTTTCGCCTTCGACCGCGAGCAACTGTATATTGCCGACGTCGGCCAGGATGAACGCGAGGAAGTCGACATCGCCGCCGTGAGCCAGGGCGGCCTGAACTATGGCTGGGACACGATGGAGGGCACGGGCTGCTTTGGCGCCTCCACCTGCGACCGCACCGGCCTGACGCTGCCGGCTGTTCGAATACGAGCACGGCGCCAACGACGTCAACGGCTGCTCGATCACGGGCGGTTACGTCTACCGGGGCACGGCGATGCCCGAACTGGCGGGCCGCTATTTTTATTCCGACTATTGCCGCGGCTTCATCAAGAGCTTCTTCTTCACCGAAGCGGCGATCATCGAACAGCGCGACTGGAACCTGAACACTGCCGGCCAGGTCGTCTCGTTCGGACGCGACGGCGCCGGCGAACTGTATGTGGTCAGCGCCAGCGGGCGCATTTTCAGATCGGTGCGGGGCAGCCCGGCTAGCAGAGCTAAAATGGCGGGATGGCACGCTTAAAACTCCACTTCCCCGAAGACCAGTACTACTATTCCACGCTGCTGACCGTGCGCGTGACCGACATCAACGCCGGCAACCACCTCGGCAACGACTCGATGATCTCGATGATCTCCGAGGCGCGCGCCCGTTTCCTGTTCGAGTTCGGCCTCCCCGAAACCGCGCGCGACGGCACCGGCATCATCGTCACCGACCTCGCCACCACCTACCGCGCCGAAGCGCACGCACGCGACCAGTTGTTGTTCGAAGTCGGCGTCATGGATTTCAACAAGTACGGCGGCGACATCACCTTCCGCATCACGCGCCCGAAAGACAAGACCCTGGTCGCCATGGCCAAGTCCGGCTTCGTGTTCTTCAACTACAAGACCAGCCAGGTGGTCGCCATGTCCGACGAGTTCCGCAGCAAATTCGACCGGGTGAACTGGATCGACTAAGCAGGCCTGTTCAATCCGGTTTCGAATTGCGGACGATAAAGTCCGCGATCGCGCTACCCACGCCCGGCGCCAGCGGCAGGGCCGGATCGGCATAGGTCGCAAGATTCGCGCGCACATCGCTTGACGCGACGGCTTTCAGCACATGGTTGACGTCGGGAAGCAGCACCAGGGTCGCTTGCGGCGCCGCCTGCTTGAGCCGCTGCGCGTCCGCTTCGCTCACCTGGATGTCGCGTTGTCCCTGCAGCACCAGCACCGGCTTGCGGTAGCCGCCCAGGAGGCTGGCCCGGATCGTAGGAGAACTCACTCATCAGGAAGCCCTGTACCTGCGGCGCGAACAGCCCTTGCAGCGCCGGGTGCAGCTCCGCGGTGTTCACCCGGCGTCCCTGCTCCAGGGAGTCGATCGCTGCCATTGCCTGGCCCAGCAGGGGCGCGTTGGCCGGGTTGGCCTTGAACTGGTCGCGCAACACCACGCCCAGCGGCCGGCCGGCGGCCGCGATCAGCACCTGGCCGCAAATGCCGGGCGCATCCTTCGCGGCGGCGGCCATGGCGACCAGTCCTCCCTCGCTATGTCCGATCAGCCAGATGCAGGGCGCGCCCGTACGCTGGCGCAAGGCGCCCGACCCAGGCATGCACGTCCGCTACATAATCTTCGATGCGTGACCGCATTCGGGTCGGCAACGGCCGCCGCGCTGGCGAACATGCCGCGCTTGTCGATGCGCACGGTCGCCACGCCGCGCGCCGCCAGGTCCTGGGCCAGCAGCTTGTAGGTCGATGCCCGCACCCCAAGCGGATTGTTGCCATCGCTATCGGTCGGCCCGGAGCCGGGGATGATCAGCGCCAGCGGGGCCGGCGCGGCGCCCGCCGTCAGCATGACGCCTTTCAGGGGGCCGGCCGGGCCTGGCGCTTCGACGGATGTTTCTACCGGCGCCGCTGTCGCGGCAGCCAGCGGCAATAGGGCGCAACAGATCAGCGGCGTGGCGCATGTGGAATCAGTGTCATTCAAGTCCCGCCACCGTAGAAGTATACATCAGGTAAAGGAGCGCGCAGTGCGCTGCATGCAGAATCAGTTTCATTCAACTCCTGTCTGGCTTCGAAAGTTAATCAGGAAGAGCAGATTCAGTGTAAGAGCAGTGTTATCCTTTAGGCAAGCACGTATTTGTATCTCGAAATAGTTGGAACTTTTCCGCGCCTTCGCCGGAATATGGTTGAGAGCCGACCATGACCATCACCCCGACCACTTCCGACGACGATTTACTGCGCCGCATGCGCGCCGGCGATGCGCAGGCCTTTGCCGCGCTCTACCGGCGCCACCAGGGCCCGGTCTACCGCTTCGCCCTGCTGCGCTGCGGCTCGGCCGAGACGGCCGCCGACACCGTCCAGGAAGCGTTCATGGGCCTGCTGACCGGGCGCCTCGCCTTCGACCCGCTGCGCGGTTCGTTGCCGAATTTCCTGTTCGGCGTCGCGCGCCTGTTGATCCTGAAGCAGGAAGCAACCGCGGCGGCGCGAGTCGCCCCTGCCTGATCCCGACGAGGACGACAGCGAACTGGCCTGCGACGACGCCTGTCCGCTCACCCGTGTGCTGGCCAATGAGGCGGCCGAGGAAGTAAGGCGCGCCTTGTCGCGGCTGGCGCCGCATTACCGCGACGCGGTCATCCTGTACGAACTGCACGACTTGTCGTATGGCGAAATCGCGACGATCTGCGCGATCGACATCGGCACCGTGCGCTCGCGCCTGGCGCGCGGACGCGCCGCGCTGGCGAAAGCCCTGCGCGCCCACGCCCTGGACACCCACTGACATGGACACGATCATGCACCGACGACGACACCCCGGATCTGGACCTACAGCTGGCGCAACTGCGTACCGGCATGGCCGGCATCGACACCCCGCGCTGCGTCGAAAAAGAGCTGATGCAAGCCTTTGCCGCCCAGTTCGCGCAGCGCCAGCCCTGGTACCGGCGCCTCGGCCTGCTCGAGTGGAGCGCGGCCGGCATCGGCGGCCTGGTCAGCGTGGCGGTGGCCGGATTGCTGCTGATGTCGCCCCAGCTGTCCAACCGCCTGCATGAGAGCAATGCGCTGGTGCGGATCGACAACGGCGCCGCCTTCATCGCGCTCGATTCCTTCGAACGCATCGAAGCCGAGCCCGCGCCGCGCCTGGTCGAGACCGAGGTGCCGCGCACCATGCTCGCCGCGCTCGGCCTGCCGGCCACGCCCGAAAACGCGGGCGACGCCGTGCGCGCCGAAATGCTGGTCGGCGCAGGCGGCGAGCCGCTTGCGCTGCGCCTGAGTTCGCTTTAACTGATTTACCCACCACGAGGACACCATGAACCCGAACCGACTGCTGCTCGCCGCCCTGCTCGCCTGCCTGATGCAACCCGCCCTGGCCGAGGAAGACCCGGCGCCCGCGTCCCCTGCCGCGCGCTTGATGCCGCGCCCGGGCATGGGCGCAGGGCATGCGCGTCATCCACCGCGGCAACGCGCAACCGGTGAAGAATGCGCCGTACAGCGCCCAGGCCGTCTCGGAACGGCTGCAGCAACTGCCCGACGGTAACCAGATCGAACGGCGCATGCGTTCGGCGAGCTACCGCGACAGCGCGGGCCGGACGCGCCATGAAATCAGCAATGAGAAGGGGGAATTGCGCACCGTGACCATCAGCGATCCGGTGGCGGGCGCCGTCTGGATCCTGCATCCGCAGACCAAGGTCGCACAGCGTGCGCCGTCGCCGGCGGAGATTGCGCGCATCACGCGTGAGGCCCGCGAAACGGCGCGGCATGCACGTCGAGCGCATGCGCAAGGAAGGCCGCCTGCCGGCCCTGGAGCGCCAGGCTGGGGACAGGGTGGCGGTGAATGTGGAACGCGAAGACGATGGCCGCCGCGAAATGGTGCGCATCATCCGCGCGCCGCGGGCGCTGGGCGGCGATGGCGCCGCACTCGGTCCGATGGCGCCGATCGGCCCCATGATCGCCGGCGCGGTCAGCGGCGCACTGGCCGACACGAAATGGGCCGCGAAGGCGGTCAGCCGCGACCTGGGCACGCGCGAGTTCGATGGCGTCAAGGCCGAAGGCAAAGTGCGCAGCTACGAGATTCCCGCCGGCGAAGTGGGCAACCGCAATCCGATCGTGGTGGCCGACGAAACCTGGTATGCGCCGGACCTGCAGGTGACCGTGTATTCGAAGCACAGCGACCCGCGCAGCGGCGACTATGTGTATCGCCTGGAAGGGATCAAGCGCGCCGAACCGGATGCGGCGCTGTTCGCGGTGCCGTCGGACTACCAGGTGCGCGAGATCGGCAAGCGCCTCGTCCGGCAAGAAGGACGACTGAGGTCAGCGCCGCGCGGCGCGCTCGCGCGGCAGGATCGTCGAATAGAACCAGTCGTCGATCATGCGCCGCTCGTAACGCAGGTTGTCGCCATCGTTGTAGCGGCCGATGCGGTCCATGAAGCCCATGTCGCGCAGTTGCGCGTCGCCGCTGCGCAGCACCTGGCCATTGCTTTCGATGGTGTAGTGCAGGTCGATGCGCGGCCAGTCGACGCCGTTGCTCTTGATGATGCGCAGGTCGCGCGCACCGCGGCCTGGATACTCGCGCCCGGCCAGGTCGATGTCCTTGACCTCGATGCGCAGGTTCTGCCCCGGCGGCAATTGCGCGCCCAGCTTGGCGAAGTGCGCGGTCAGGTCCTTGAGCACGTTCTCGCGCTCCCACGGCGTGAACGGCAAGTCGGAAAAACGCTCAGGCTCGATATAGTTGACGCTGACGTCGGCCGACGCTGCGCCGGCGGCCAAGCGCCAACAGGCCGCTGACGGCCAGTGTGCGAATCACGTTCTTCATGGTAGTTCCTCTCGGTCGATATCCTGGTTTTTATTGTTCAAATATACGCTCTTTGTAAAACGGCGACGTCTACGGCAAGTAAAAACTGTATCCGATTGTTAGTCTTTTGTTAGTCCTCGCACAGCCGCCCTCGGCCGCCAGGCACAGACTTGCCGGCAAGGAGGAACCACACTTGCCCGAAGGACCATCACTCTTCATCTTGAAGGAAGAAACCGCCCGCTTCGTCGGCCAGCACATCGTCGAAGCCGGCGGCAACACGAGCCTGATCGATCCCACGCGCCTGCTGGGCCAGCCGATCGTCTCGCTGCGCACCTGGGGCAAGCATTTCCTGATCGAATTGCCGAACCTGGCGATCCGGATCCACTTCCTGCTGTTCGGCACCTACCGCATCAACGAGCAGCGCGAGGGCAAGCCGCCGCGGCTGTACCTGCGTACCGCGGAAGGCGACGAGCTCAATTTCTACGCCTGCTCGGTGCGCGAAATCGATGCCGACCTCGACAGCCAGTACGAGTGGAGCGCCGACGTGATGAGCGAGGCCTGGAATCCGGCGCTGGCGCGCAAGAAGCTGCGTGCCCGGCCCGACATGCTGGCGTGCGACGCCCTGCTCGACCAGGACATTTTCTCGGGCGTCGGCAACATCATCAAGAACGAAGTGCTGTTCCGGATCCGCGTTCATCCGGCCTCGACGGTGGGCGCCCTGCCCGCGCCCAAGCTGCGCGCCCTGGTCGAGGAAGCGCGCCAGTACAGCTTCGACTTTCTCGGCTGGAAGCGGGAATACGTCCTCAAGCAGCACTGGCTGGCCCACGCCAAGAAGATCTGCCCGCGCTGCGACATCCCATTCACGAAAGCCCATCTCGGCAAAACCAACCGCCGCAGTTTTTTCTGCGAACGCTGCCAGAAGCGCTATACCTGAGCGGCTTTTGACTCATCCACCCCACATTCCGTATTCGTTGCATTGCGTCCCAATATATTGCCTGTTGTTAATGCCGCGTAGCCGTACTACAATCGATTCGACCTCTGAATGTATAGAGGTTTTCTCTGTTCGTATCGACTCCTTACGGTATCGGAAACCCCATGTCTTTTTTGTCCCCTGCCACGCCCAAGCTCGCGCCCTGGAAAGTCTTGCTCGTCGATGACGAGCCGGACATCCACGACATCACCAAGCTGACGCTGAACCGCTTCCGCCTCGACGGCCGGGCCTTGAGCTTCCTGCACGCCTACAGCGGCGCCGAGGCGAAGGAGATCCTGGCGCGCGAAAAGGATATCGCGCTGGTGTTCCTGGACGTGGTGATGGAGCGCGAAGACAGCGGCCTGGAAGTGGCGCGCTGGATGCGGCAGGACCTGGACAACCAGTTCAGCCGCATCGTGCTGCGCACCGGCCAGCCGGGCCAGGCGCCGGAAGAGCGCGTGATCGTCGACTACGACATCAACGACTACAAGGAAAAGACCGAGCTCGACCGCACGAAGCTGTTCACCACCACCTTCGCCGCGCTGCGCGCCTACCGCGACATCATGAAGGTCGAGGATGCGCGCCGCGTGCAGGTGAGCTACCGCGAGGGACTCGAACGCGTGCTGGCGGCCTCGTCGCACATTTTCAAGCAGCGCAACCTGAAGGATTTCGCCAGCGGCCTGCTGCAGCAAGTCGTCGCCCTGCTGCGTCTCGAGCAAAGCATGCTGCTGCGTTTAAAGGGCGCGAGCATGATCACGGGCGAGAGCCAGTACGAAGTGCTGGCCAAGATCGGCGAGTTCGGCGACGGCATCGACCCCGCCCTGCTGGCCCAGCTCGACGAGGCGCGGCATAACCGGATCTCGAAGCTCTACGGCGACACCTATGTCGGCTACTTCCCGAACAACAGCGGCAAGGCCTCGCTGCTGGTGCTGCAAGGCGTCGAGGAGATTTCCGACATCGATGCGCAGCTGCTCGAAGTCTTCTGCTCGGGCGTGGCGATTGCCTTCGACAACATCCTGCTGAACCAGGAAATCACCGATACCCAGGCCGAACTCATCTTGCGCCTGGGCGACGTGGTCGAATCGCGCTCGAACGAGGCCGGCAACCACGTGCGGCGCATGGCGCAGGTCTGCCATCTGCTGGCCCAGGCCTCGGGCTTGCCGGAAGACGAGACGGCGATCCTGATGCACGCCGCGCCCATGCACGACATCGGCAAGATCGCCACGCCCGACGCCGTGCTGCTGAAACCGGGCCGCCTGACGCCGGAAGAATGGGAAGTCATGAAGCAGCACCCGACGGTCGGCCTGCAGATCCTGGACGGCTCGAGCCGCCCGATCCTGAAAGCCGCCGCCGTGATCGCCCACCAGCACCACGAGAAATACGACGGCAGCGGCTATCCGCAGGGTTTGAAGGGCACCGACATCCACCCCTACGCGCGCATCGTCGCGGTGGCCGACGTGTTCGACGCCCTCAGCCACGCCCGCTGCTACAAGGAAGCCTGGCCGGTGCAGCAGGTGACCGACTACCTGCGCGAAGTGGCGGGCCAGCACCTCGATCCGCAGTATGTCGATTTGCTGATCGAGAATATGGACAAGGCGGTGGCGATCAACGAGCAGTGGCCGGATTGATTGTGGCGGACGCGGACGCGTGACCATCACGCCGCGCGCTTTTCGGGCCGCCGGCTGCGCGGGAAACTCAACTCGTAGCGCAAGCCCTCCCCTGGCGCACTCTCCACCCGCACGCTGCCGCCCAGCGGCCCCGTCACCAGGTTGTACAGGATGTGCGCGCCCAGCCCGCTGCCGCCGTTCCCGCGCTTGGTCGTGAAGAAGGGATCGAACAGTTTATCCAGGGTGTCGCTGTCCATGCCGGCGCCGTCGTCGGCATACGAGAACGCGACGACATCGCCCTCCAGCGCGGCCCGGATCGAGATCGTGCCGGCCTGCTCGCGCTCCTCGAAGCCGTGCACCAGCGAATTCATCAGCATGTTGGTGACGATCTGCGACACCGCGCCCGGATAGCTTTCCAGCACCAGGTCGGCCGGGCAGTCGACTTCCACCTTCACCGGCCGCCCTTTGAGTTTCGGCTGCAGCGAGAGCAGCACTTCGTTCAGGTAGGTGCGCAGGTTGAAACTGCGGATGTCGTCCGAGGACTGGTCCACCGCCACCTGCTTGAAACTGCGCACCAGCGCGGCGGCGCGCTGGGTATTGGTGGTCATGATGCGCAGCGACTGGTCGACGATGTCGAGGAAGGAATTCAGGCTGTCCTCGGTCATCTCGCCGTTGCCGAGTTCCTCGCGCGTCAGGCGCAGTTCTTCCACCAGGTGGCTGGTCGCCGTCACGCAGATGCCCAAGGGCGTGTTGATCTCGTGCGCGACGCCCGCCACCAGGCGCCCCAGCGAGGCCAGCTTTTCCTGGCGCACCAGTTCGCCCTGCGCCTGCTGCAGCTGGGTCAGGGCAATGTTGGTGGCCGCGTTCTGCTCTTCCAGGCGCAGGGTGCGCTCGTGCACGGCGCGCTCGAGGCGGTCCATGCTCTGCAGGCTCTGGAGCGCGACCGAGACGTGGTTGGCGATGACGCCGAACAGGTCCTGGTCTTCTACGCTATAGGTGTGTTCGGGCGTATAGCTCTGGATCACGATGGCGCCCAGCGGCATGTGCTGCTGGTCGAGCAGCGGGCAGCCGATCCAGTGCTCGGCCGCGCTGCCGGCGCCGAAGTTCGAGCCCTGCGCTTCGCGCTCCGCGAAATCGGCGGCGGTGACGACCAGGCTCTCGCGATGCTGGATCACCCAGGCCGTGGGCGACTCGTCGGGAGAGGCGAGCGCGACCGGCTGGTTCAGCGGCGGCCCTTCGTCCGATTCGTCGACGAAATACACGAAGCGCACGGTGCCGTCTTCGCGGTCGGACAGCGCCACATAGAAGTTCGCCGCATACATGATGCGGCCGAGCGCGCGGTGCACGGCGCGGATGAATTCGGTGATGTCGCTGCAGCTGGTCGAGGTGCGCCCGATTTCGAGCAACATCGACTGCACCGCTTCCAGCCGTTCAAGACGTTCCATGACTTCCCTTGAAATTAATTCCCAAGGGAAATATTAGCAGCGGGCGCGCATTAACGCACGCGCCGTGGATGAATGTGTGGCGTGATGCGCCTTAGCGCGGCGCCTTGAACTCGTTCTCGATCCAGCTCTGCGCCGAGCTCGGGCTCAGCTTGAAGCTGGCCGCCACGCGCACCTGCGCCAGCTGCTCGCTCATCTGGTCGGTCGCCGTGAGGATGGCATACGGGTCGTCGTCGTCGGGCTTGATGTCGAGCGTGACCTTCAGTTCGCCCGTCGCTTCGGTCCAGACATACAGGCTCTTGTGCAGCATCGCGTGCAGGTGCTGCTCGTGGCGGCGGATGACTTCCGAGGCCGTCTTGATCAGCGTATTGAAGGCGTTGACGTCGAGCGGCTTGGGGTTCTTCTTGTCGCGGCCCATGGTCCAGGGACCGACCAGGGCCGGCTCCGGTTCGCCATCCTTGTACATGGCGACGGCCCAGCCTTCGTCATCGTCGTTCTTGATCACGCGCGCGGTCCAGCCATTGCCTTGCCACAGGCGCGGTTCCTGCACCGGGCCATCGTCTTCTTCCGCTTCCAGGTCGGATACTTGGTCGTTCATCGCTCGCTATTTCCCTCTGCCGGGCTGTCGCCCCAAGACAAGATCATAGAGGAAATGAGCGCACTGTTGCGATAGCAAACGATTAATTTAGCGCGATTGATTTGCAGCATCGTACGTGCCGAAACGCATGCCCGGCAGGCCCGGCCGGCGCACGGGCGGCGGCGGCGGCGGTGCGGAACGGGTCGATGATCCGCTCCTTCGGCGCTTCCCGGTTGAACGGCGTGATGATGATGGGCGGGATGGTCGGCGGGGCCGATGGCGGACCCTTCGGTCCACCGCCCGCCCGGATCGCATCGTGGCGCACGGTGCTGCAGCTTCATCGTTGAGCTGACGACATGCATGGAACCCTCCTGCAACAGAGCAGGCTGTCAGTATAGGCGGCGAGCCGCTGATTTCAAGGTCGGAAGAGCAGGCATTCGTCGGCGCCTCGGCGCGCTCCGGCCCGCCAAACACGCCGCTCGTCGCACGCCGCTGGCCCGAACGCATACGCATGCCTACAGTAAAGCCATCCCATCCCACTTCACTGAGGCCCGCCATGAAAAAAATCCTTCCCTACCTCGTCCTGTTCCTGTGCGCCCTGCTGCTGTGGGACTTGCTGTTCAGCTTCGGCGACGCCAGCTTCCACATCGACGGCGAAGAATTCGACGGCCCCATCGGCGCCCTGTTCGGCATCCTGCTGGCCGGCGGCGGCACGCTGATCGGCCTGCTGGTGACGCTGGTGGTGGGGGTGGTGCTGGCGGTGGTGTTTGCCGGCGTCGGCGTGGTCATCATCGGCGCGCTGGCCGTGGCCGCCTTTGCCGTCGCGGCGGCCATCGTGCCCTTCCTGATTCCGCTGCTGCTGCCGCTGGCGCTGGTCTGGTACCTGGTCAGCCGGGCGCGCCGCAACCGGATGGTGCAGAAGGTCGCTGTTTCTAAGCCGCCTTCTCCGCCGCGAACTGCGCATAGCCGCGCGCGCGCAGTTCGCAGGCCGGGCAGGTGCCGCAGCCATAGCCCCAGTCGTGGCGCGCGCCGCGCTCGCCCAGGTAGCAGGTGTGGGTCTCGAAACGCACCAGGTCGACCAGGGCCGTGCCGCCGGCCTGCTCGGCCATCTGCCAGGTCTGCTTCTTGTCGATCCACATCAGCGGCGTTTCCACTTTCAGGCGCGTCGCCATGCCCAGGTTCAGGGCCACTTGCAGCGCCTTCATCGTATCGTCGCGGCAATCCGGATAGCCCGAGAAATCCGTCTCGCACATGCCGCCCACCAGCACCGTCAGGCCGCGCCGGTAAGCCACCGTCGCCGCCACCGTCATGAACAGCAGATTACGGCCCGGCACGAAGGTATTCGGCAGCCCGTTCGACTGCATCTCGATCGCCACATTGCTGGTCAGCGCCGTATCCGAAATGCGGGAAATCAGCGACAGGTCGATCATGTGGTCTTCGCCCAGGCGCGCGTCCCAGTCGGGCGACAGTGCGCGCATTTTCTCGAGCACGGTCGGGCGCACCGTCAATTCGATCGCGTGGCGCTGGCCATAATCGAAGCCGATGGTTTCCACACGCGCATAACGCTGCAGCGCCCAGGCCAGGCAGGTGGTCGAATCCTGTCCTCCACTGAAGAGAACGAGGGCGGTGTCGGGAGGGTGCATGTGTTGTTTTCCAGAAGTTAAACGTTCGCCATCATTTTTGCAATTCCGCTAAGATTCGCTCAGCTTTTATACTGGGACAGAGACACATGGTTCTCGCAACATCTAGACGGACCGCACAGGCGGCGCCAAGGCAATCACGGATTTTGGCACAAATCATGCTATCCGTGTATGGCGTACTGGGCGCGCAAGCGGCGCAGCGCACAGGCGCCGGCACGCGGCGGCCAACGCACCGGCGCCAGCCATACCGGCGCCGGCCACGCAAGGCGGTCAACTACACCGTGCGCATCGACGCGCCCGGCAAGCTCGACGACCTGCTCGAGGACAACCTCGACCTGCTGCGCTGGCGCGGCAACCCGCGCGTCGACCTCGACCAGTTGCAGCGCCTGGTGAAGGCCGTGCCGGAAGAAGCGAAAACCCTGATCGCCACCGAAGGCTATTATTCTCCCAAGATCACTGCCGGGCTCGATACCAGCGGCGGCACGCCGGTCGCGCGCATCGTCGTCGATCCCGGCCAGCCGACGCTGGTGAGCGACCTCGACCTGGTGCTGCAAGGCTTCGTCCCCTTCGAACAAGGCGGCGCCCCCTACGATTCGGCGGCGCTGCGCCGGCGCTGGACGCTGCCGGTCGGCGCCCGCTTCCGCCAGGGCGACTGGGAAGCGGCCAAGCGCGATTTACTGCGCGAAGTGATGCAGTCGCGCTTCCCGCGCGCCCAGCTGGTCGAAACCAGCGCCACGGTCGACCCCGACGCCTATAAAGCCTCGCTGCGCGTGGTGATCGACAGCGGTCCGGAAATGCGTTTCGGCGCGCTGCGCATCCGCGGCCTGAAGCGCTATCCGCAGTCCGTCATCACCAACCTCAACAAGATCAAGCCGGGCGACATGTACACCGAGGCCGCGCTCCAGGCCTTGCAGGCGCGGCTGCAGGAAACGGGCTATTTCGCCACCGTCGAAGTCAGCGCCGACATGCGCGCCGTGCTCGCCGCCGAGCTCAAGGAGCTCAAGGAGGACGACGAGGACACGCCGCCCGGCCGCGCAGACGCCGGCAGCGCCCGCCGATGCCGTCGCCGGCCAGGCCACGAGCGGCGTCAAGCCGCCCACCGCCCCCGGCCCGACCGTGCTGCCGGTGCTGGTGCGCGTCACCGAGAACAAGCAGAAGAACCTCGAGGTCGGCGTCGGCTTCTCGACCAATACGGGCGGCCGCGCTTCGCTCAGCTACGACGACTTGTTCGTGTTCGGCAAGCGCATGAAGAGCGACCTGATCTACGAACAGAAGCACCAGCTGGCGCATGTCGACTTCTTCTGGCCGACCACGCGCGAAAGGCTACAACGACAGCATCGGCGGCGGCTTCGAGCGCACCGACGTGCGCGGCGAACTGGTCACGACGGCCAGCGTGACTGCACGCCGCGCCTGGGGCACGCCGGAACTCGAGCGCAGCATCACGCTGGAAGCGCTGATCGAACAGCGCCAGGTCGACGGGCGTCGACACGCTGCGCAGCAAGAGCCTGCCGCTCACCTATTCCGTCACCCGCCGCAAGCTCGACAACCTGCTCTCGCCGACGCGCGGCTACGCGCTCAACTGGCAGCTGGGCGTCGCGCCGCTGCCGCTGCTCACCGACGAAAAATTCATCCGCGCCTATACCCGCGGCGTGTACTACCGCCCGATGGGCGACAGCGGCACCCTGATCCTGAAAGGCGAAGGCGGCGCGGTCGTCTCGAAAGACAAGGTCGGCGTGCCGAGCACCTTCCTGTTCCGTGCCGGCGGCGACCAGTCGGTACGCGGCTACGGCTACCAGCAGCTCGGCGTGCGCGAAGGCGATGCCATCGTCGGCGGCCGCTACCTGCTCACCGGCGGCGTCGAATACCAGTACTGGTTCCGTCCACCATGGGGCGTCGCCTTCTTCGTCGATGCGGGTAACGCCGCCGACAAGTTCAAGGACCTCAAACCCGAATTCGGCTATGGTGTCGGTGCGCGCTGGCGCAGCCCGGTCGGCCCGATCAACGTCGACGTCGCCTATGGCCAGGCGGTGCGCAAGGCGCGCCTGCACTTCTCACTTGGATTCACGTTCTGATGGACGATCACAACCCTACCCCTCCCGCGTCGGCCAAGACGCCCGCGCCCAAAACGCGGCGCTGGCCGCGCCGCGTCGCCATCGGCCTGGCCCTGACCGGCGTCCTCGCCGGCACCGCCTTCTGGTACCTGGGCCGCGAAACGACGCTGCAGATGATCGCCGAGCGCGTCAGCCGTTCCACCGGCGGCAAGCTCACCATGACCGGCATCCGCGGTTCGATCTACGGCGCGATGCACATCGACCGCATCGTCTGGCGTACCGACGAGCAGCTGGCCGTCGTCACCAACATCGACCTCGAATGGTCGCCGCGCCAGCTGCTCTCGAAAGGCATCGAGATCAACAAGGTGCATGCGGCCGACCTGCGCATGGAAACCCTGAAGGCAGAGCGACGGAGCCGACCACGATGCCGGCCTCGCTCGCCCCGCCTTTCCGGATCTCGCTCGACGATGCGCGCCTGGCGAAGGCCACCTTCGTCAACAAGGGCGCGGCCACCGAAATCACCAACGTGCGCATGCGCCTGCTGGGCGACAAGGTGCAGTGGCAGCTGCGCGACGCGGTCGGCGAGCACGCCCTGGGGCCAGGTCGCGGCCGACGGCCAGATCGGCGCTTCGCGTCCGTTCAAGCTGGCGGCGAATGCCAGCCTGTCGCAAGCGAAGGTCGGGCCGGGCGCCACGCCGGCGGCGCTGAAACTGCGCGCCGGCGGCGACCTCAATCTCACCACGCTGGACGCGACCGGGAATGCCGGCCGCGCCGGCGGCGAAGCGCGCATGACGCTCTCTCCCTTCGCGAAAATCCCGCTGCGCACGCTGGACCTGAATGCCCGCAACATCGATCCGGGCTTCTTCAATCCCTCGCTGCCGACGGCCGACCTGACGCTCACCGTCGCCGCCAAGCTGGACGACAAGCGCGCCATTTCCGGCAGCGTCAACCTGGTCAACGACGGCCCGGCCGGCACCATCGACCAGCAGCGCCTGCCGCTGCGCGCCTTCCGCGGCCAGCTGGGCGGCGATTTGTCGGCCATGCGCATCAACGACGTGCTGCTCGACTTCGGCGCCGCCGGACGGTTTACGGGCAGCGGCAGCGTCCAGCAAGGCAAGGAGAAGGAAGGTCCCGGCACCGCCAACTTCGCGCTGCATACCGACCGCTTCGATTTGAAAGGCATCCACGCCAGCATGAAGCCGACGAAAATCGCCGGCGACATCGCGGTGGCCAACGTCGGCAAGGTGCAGTCGCTCGACGTGCGCCTGGTCGAAGCCGGCCTGCGCCTGACGGCCAAGGCCAAGCTCGAAAACAATGCGGTCGACATTGTCCGAGGCGCGCCTCGCGGCCGGCAGCGGCAGCGTGGCCCTGACCGGCAACATGAAGCTGGGCGAGGACAAGGCCTTCAAGGTCAATGCCAACGCCAGCCGCTTCAATCCGGCGGCGCTGGGCGACTATCCGCAGGCCGACATCAATGCCGTCGTCAACGCCAACGGCGTGCTGTCGCCGGGCTGGAAAGTGAACACCGATTTCGCGCTGCGCCCGAGCCGGCTGTTCGACCAGCCGCTGTCGGGCAAAGGCAAGCTGACGGCCGACGCCAAACACGTCACCGGCGTGGATGCCAACCTGGCCCTGGGCCAGAACACCGTCAACCTGAATGGCGCGTTCGGCGCTGCGGGCGAACGCCTGGCCTGGCGCCTCGACGGGCGCGACCTGGCCACGCTCAGGCGCGACCTGTATGGCGCGGTGGTCGCCAACGGCGTCGTCACCGGCACCATGGACAATCCGCGCACCACCTTTGTCGCCGACGCGAATGCGCTCGGCTGGGTCGCGGCCCAGCGCAAGGCCAACAACAGCAACCTGCACGTGAGCGGCGAAGCCTGGCTCGCCGGCACCAAGGAAGCGCGTTTCGTCGAAGCCAAGGGCAGCGGCACCATGGCGCGCTTCAATCCGGCCGCCTTCGGCAGCCCGCTGCCGGGTTCGATCAACGGCGCCTTCGATGCCAGCGGCCGCTCCGGCGCCGACTGGCGCGGCGCGCTGGACCTGAAACTCGCCGAATCGACGCTGGTGAAATCGCCGCTGTGGGGCCATGCCCGCCTGGCGGCCGACAAACGCCATGTGTCCGGCGCCGACGTCGACCTGCATGTCGGCGCCAACGTGGTGGCCGCGAAAGGCAGTTTCGGCGCCGGCGGCGACCGCCTCGACTGGCGCATCGATGCGCCCCAGCTGGGCGCGCTCGGTCCGGACTACGGCGGCCTGCTGCGCGGCGCCGGCACGCGTCAGCGGCACGATGGATACGCCATCGCTGACCGCCAATCTCGAAGGCCAGAACCTGCGCCTGCTCGGCACCCACAGCGTGAAATCGCTGCGTGCCGACGCGAACCTCGGCGCCGGCCGCGGCGGCGCCGATCCGCTGGTGGCCGACATCCAGGTCGTCGAGTACGCGAATGGCGACACCCGCATCGCGCAAGCGAGCCTGCAGAGCAGCGGCACGCGCGCCGCGCACACGCTGCGCGCGGCCGCGCGCGGCGAGGACTTCGACGCCTCGACCGAAGTGCGCGGCGGCTGGAGCGGCAACGCCTGGGCCGGCACGCTGGCGGCCTTGCAGAACAAGGGCCGCTATGCGATGACCCTGGCCCAGCCGGTGCCGCTGCGGATCGGCGTCGCGCCCGGCGCCGGCATTGCGGGACTGGCCAAGCCGGAGTCGCTTGCCTTCAACGGCGCGCGTGATCCGCCTGCCCGCCGGCACGGTGCGCATCGATACGCTGACCAAGACCGGCGCGCACTGGAACAGCCGCGGCGCCGCGGCCGGCGTGCCGCTCAATTACCTGGGCCAGTTCTCGGAAGCGCTGCGCGAGAACGTGCAGGGCAACCTGACCCTGGGCGCCGACTGGGCGCTCGACCTGCGCAACGGCAGCGGCGCGCCTGCGCTGGCCGGCAACGTGCACGTGTTCCGCGAAGGCGGCGACGCCATGGTGGGCGCCAACACCCCGGTCGCGCTCGGCCTGCGCACCTTCGACGTGCGGGCCGACGTGCAGGGCAGTTCGCTGCATACCCAGCTCGTGCTCGACGGCGCGAAGACCGGTACGGCGCGCGTCGACGGCACCGTCCAGATGATCGGCGGGAAGGTCAACAGCGACAGCCCGCTGCGCATGACGGCGAATGCCGACATGCCCTCGATCGCCTGGCTGGCGCCGTTTGCCGGCCAGCGCGACCTCGAACTCGACGGCAGCGTGAAACTGGCGGTCACCGGCAGCGGCACCATCGGCACGCCGGCGCTGAACGGCAGCGTGAATGGCGATGCGCTGGTGGTGCGCTGGCCGGAACAGGGCGTACGCCTGCAGAACGGCCAGCTGCGCGCCCAACTGGCGGGCGACCGCCTGGTGCTGCAGCGCCTCTACCTGCAAGGCGGGTCGGGCAACGCCACCGCCGACGGCTCGATCCGCTTCGGTGCGGGCGACCCGGCGATGCAGCTGAACCTGGTGGCGGACAAGCTCGAAGCCCTGTCGCGGCCGGACCGCACCGTCATCCTGTCGGGCAAGGCCGCGCTGGTGCGCGACGCCAGCCGCTTCACGCTCGACGGCAACGTCAAGGTCGACCGCGCCCTGATCGAATTCGCGCCGCAGGGCCGGCCGACGATCTCGGACGACGTCATCGTGCTCGGCCGCGGCAAGCCGATGCCGCCGCAGAAGAAGGAAAAGGAAGTGCCGCTGGTGGTCGACCTGCGCGCCGATATTGGCGACAACTTCCACCTGCGCGGGCTCGGCATCGACGCCATGCTCGAAGGCAGCGCCCGGGTACGCATGGTCGGCAACGACGCGCCGCGCGTGAACGGCTCGATCCGTGTCGCCAGCGGCAACTACGCGGCCTACGGCCAGAAGCTGGCGATCGAGCGCGGCGTCATCACCTTTGCCGGTCCCTACGACAATCCGTCGCTCGACGTGCTCGCGGTGCGCAAGCAGCCCGAGGGCACCCAGTTGAGCGATACGAATGTCGAAGCCGGCGTGCAGGTGCGCGGCACGGCGCGCTCGCCGCAGGCCAAGCTGGTATCGACGCCGACGGTGCCGGACAGCGAGAAGCTGTCCTGGCTGGTGCTGGGCCACGGCATGGAAGGCACGAGCGGCAACGAGAAGGAC
Organism: uncultured beta proteobacterium; assembly: GCA_963729765.1. GTDB lineage: Bacteria > Pseudomonadota > Gammaproteobacteria > Burkholderiales > Burkholderiaceae_D > Telluria. The sequence goes on from CAVSPL010000013.1 coordinate 22,375, forward strand.
GTGCTGAGCGCCGCGGCGAGCGCCCTGCTGGGCGGCAAAGGCGGCACCGGCGGCATCCAGTCGAAGCTGGCCAATTCGCTGGGCGTCGACGAGCTGGGCATCGGCCAGGGCCGCAATACGAATGCCGAAGGCCTGGCCAATACGGTCGTCACGGTCGGCAAGCGCATCTCCTCGCGCGCCTACGTCAGCTTCGAGCAGGGCGCAGGCACGGCCACCAGCCTGGTACGGCTGCGCTACAAGCTGACGCCGAAGTTCACGCTGCAGTTCCAGGCGGGGACGAATTCGGCGCTCGATATCCTGTATTCCTGGGCCTTCGATTAAACGTTTGGCCGGAAAAAAGAAAGGTCCCCGCGGGGACCTCTTTTTTTAAGTTAATGCAGGCTGGGCTTTGGATCGGGGATCGGCTCTTCGCTTTGCGGCGTGTGCCCAGGCGTGTGCAGCGGATGGTGGGGCGCGTCGAACGGTTCCGGCAAGGGATCGTCGGCCGGCACGGGATCGGGCGCGCGGTGGGCGCGCTGGGGAAGGGGGATGGCTGCGAACATGGCTTGGGTCTCCTGAAAGCGGTGTTGTCACCTTACCATGGCGCGTCCGCTTTCGACGCCCGGTTACAATGCCGGCTCACGCAACCAGTGCCTATTCAATTCGATGACCATCACCACGCTCGCCCTGCTCCTGCTCACGCCTATCCTCGTCTGGCGCGTCTACACGCGCCTCAAGACGCAGATGGCGCGCCAGCGCTCGCTCATGACGCGCCATTACACGGGCGTGCTGGTGTTTGTCGGGATGATCCTGGTGTCGCTGTCGGAAGTGCTCACCCGCCCCTACCCGCTCGCCGCGCTGGCGGCCGGCACGGCGCTGGGCGTGTTCTGGGGCGTGTTCGCGCTGCGCCGCACGACATACGAAGCGCTCGATGTCGGCAATTTCTTCACGCCGCCGATGCGCCTCGGGATCGCGATGGCGATGATCCTGGTCGCACGCGTGCTGTACATCGGCGTCGAGATTTATGCGGTCCAGCAGGGCAGCGGCCTGCAGACGCCGCGGTTTACGGACAGCCCGCTGACCATGTTGTGCGTGGGGCTGACCGGCGGCTATTTCGGCGCCTATTCGATTGGATTGCTGCTGTGGCGCCGCAAGCTGCGCCAGGCGATCGAGAAGGCGTAATCCGCCGATTCAATCCTGCGCCAACATGAACCCCGCGAAGAAATCGGCCAGCGCCTGGTGGTCGTCGAGCGGCATCACGAGGGCCACGTACTGGTCGGGGCGCACCACCACCAGGGCGCCCTGCTCGCGGTCCACGCCGCGCAGGTCGAAGATGTCCGGACCGTGCTTGAGCGTGGCGCTGAAGACCTTTTCGTAATCGCGCAAGCCGTAACGCCCCTTCCGCGGCCAGAGCAGCGCCGGCATCGCCTGGATCTCCAGCGCGGCGTGGCTTTCCTGGAAAATCGCGCGCAGGTCGAACACGGCGTCCGGATCCTGGCCTGCAGCGGTGTACCGGCGGACCGGCGAATCGGGTGAGCGCTCCAGGAAGCGGCACAGCGCGCGCACGCCGCCGTTCTCGTCCCGCGCGTCCTCCCTGCCGGCGAAGGCGTACAGGCGCCAGCGTCCATCGGCCTTGCCCGCATGCCCCAGCTCGACCACCTTCGCATCGCTGATGCGCAGCACCTGGGCCGAGTGGAAACGCTTTCCGACGTCGAAGCCGGTCGCCAAGGATTGGTGCTCGTCGCCGCCGCAAAGCAGCGAGGCGCCGTATTGCGTGCCGACCCCGGCGGTATAGCGCAAGTGGCGTTCGAAATAGGTCTGGAACTCCTTCGGGTCCAGGCCCGCACCCTGCCCGTCCGCCGGTTTGTCGCTGATCATCTTCGACCACTCGCTGTCGAAGTCGATCAACTGCTTGCCCACCGCCTGGCGCTCGGCGTTATAGCTATGCAGCAGCGCCGGCGGACACAGGCCGCGCAGCACGGCGGCCAGTTTCCAGCCCAGGTTGAAGGCGTCCTGCATCGAGCAGTTCATGCCCTGGCCCGCCTTCGGGCTATGGGTGTGGCAGGCGTCGCCGGCGATGAAGACGCGCGGTATCTGGCTGGCCTCGCGTCCCGCGGCCACATTGTCGTACTTGTCGCAGATGCGCTGGCCGATCTCGTACACCGACCACCAGGCCACTTCCTTCACATCGAGCGTGTAGGGGTAAAAGATGCGCTGCGCCGCTTCGATCAGCTTCTCGACCGTGATCTGGCGCTGCGCCACGCGTTCGTCTTCGCCCAGCTTGTCCATCTCGACGTAGAGCCGCGTGAGATAGCCGCCCTCGCGCGGAATGATGAGCAGGCTGCCTTCGCTCCGGACTGGATCGCCACCTTGTAGCGCACGTCGGGAAAATCGGTTAGCGCCAGCACGTCCATCACGCCCCAGGCCTGGTGCGCGGCCTCGCCCACCAGTTCGCGGCCGATCGCCGCACGCGTGGCGCTGCGGGCGCCGTCGCAGCCGACCACGTAGCGTGCACGCACGGTCTCGCGCTGCCCGGCGTGCTGCGGGTCGGTGCGCTCCAGCGTCACCGTCGCCGGATAGTCGCCGGCGCCTCGTCGACCACCACGTCGATCAGCTTGCGCGCGTAATGCGGCTCCAGGCGGCTGGGCGAGTTACGCATCGTCTCGAGGTAGAGATCGTGGACGCGCGCCTGGTTGAGCACCACGTGCGGAAATTCGGACAGGCCGTCCTCCGTGTCCTGCACGCGGCCATGGCGCACGATGTGCCGCGGCTGCGCTCCATCCGGCTTCCAGAAGGTCACTTCATTGATCCAGCACGACTCCTGCAGCACGCGCCCGGCAAAATCGAACGCCTCGAACATTTCCATGGTGCGGCAGGCGATGCCGTCGGCCTGGCCCTTCTCGAGGGGCCCGTCTTTCTGTTCGACGATCGCGGTGCGGATCTCCGGGAAGGCGGCCAGCTGGGCCGCCAGCGTCAGTCCGGCGGGGCCGCAGCCGACGATGAGCACGTCGACCTGCTCGGGCACGGCGTCGGTGTGCGGCAGGGCCAGCGGTGAAGCGGGGTGACGCTGGGGGTCACCGGGCCGAAATCCGTTGAGATGGAATTGCATGGTCGTCTCCTGTTCTGAACTGCGCGATGGTGACAACTGTGACGGAAAAGCAGTATGCTGGAAACCGATCATCTTTGATTGCCACAATCAGAAATCTAAATACTGGAAGTCCGATGAAGCGCTTCGACCTGGAACTCTTGCTGGTGTTCGACGAAATCTTTAAGACGGGGAACGTGACCCGGGCGGCCGACAACCTGGGCCTGCCGCAGTCGAGCGTCAGCCTCGCCCTGGCCAAGCTGCGCGGCCATTTCAACGACCAGCTGTTCAGCCGTACGGCCAAGGGCATGGTGCCCACGCCCGCGCGCAGAACGCGATCGCCGACGTGCGCCGCGCGATCATGGCCCTGCAGCACGCGCTGGCCGACCAGCCGGTGTTCGACCCCGCCGCCAGCACGCGCCGCTTCACGGTCTGCATGACCGACATCAGCGAGATCGTGCTCCTGCCGCGCATCCTGAATCACTTGCGCGCGTCGCTCCCGGCATTCATCTCGAGATAGCGCGCATTTCGCCCGATACGCCAAGCGAGCTGGCCGACGGCACGGTCGACCTGGCCGTCGGTTTCATGCCGCACCTGGAAGCCGGCTTCTACCAGCAAAAGCTGTTCGACCAGCACTTCGTCTGCCTGGTCGCGAAGGCCCACCCGCGGGTGGGCACGGCGCTGACGGTCGCGCAGTTCTGCGCCAGGAAGGCCATGTGCGCGTACGGACCTCGGGCACCGGCCATGCGATCGTCGACAAGATCCTGGCGCGCGAGGAGATCGAGCGCAGCGTGGTGGTGAACCTGCCCAGCTTCCTGGGCGTTGCCTCCATCGTGGCGCAGACCGAGCTGCTGGCCCTCGTCCCGGAGCGCTATGCCAGCGTGGTGGCCGCCAGCGAAGCGGTGCGCTTCCTGCCGATCCCGGTGGAGCTGCCCAGCTACCAGGTCAAGCAGCACTGGCACGAACGCTATCATGCGGACCGTCGAACCGCTGGCTGCGCCAGATGGTCGCCGCGCTGTTCGCCGGCGGCTAGCCTTATTTTTTGCCCGGGTCCTTCTGGTTCGGGAACTGGTCGAATTCGACGTTGAACAGCTCGCCGTTGACTTTCTCGACCCGGCGCACATACTCGGTCTGCACCACGTCGCGCGTGGCGGCGTCGAGCATGATGGGTCCGCGCGGGCTGTTGATCTTCATGCCTTTCAAAACCGCCATCGCCTTGTCGCCATCGATATCGCCCTTGAGCTGGCGCGCCACCTCGTAGATCGCGGCCATGCCGTCATAGCCGCCGACAGCCATGAAATTCGGCCGGCCCGCACCCGGGTTGGCGCCGGCAAAGCTCTTCAGGAAGGCCGTGTTCTCGGGCGATTTATGGGCCGCCGAGTAGTGAAAAGTGGTGATCACGCCCAGCGTGGCGTCGCCCATCGCCGGCAGCATGTGGTCGTCGGTCAGGTCGCCGGTGCCGATGACCTTGATGCCGGCTTCGGCCAGGCCGCGCTCGCGGTAGCCCTTCATGAAGGCGATCGTATGCTCGCCGGGCGGCACGAAGACGAAGACCGCATCCGGCTTGGCGTCCTTGATGCGCTGGATGTAAGGCCCGAAGTCGGGGTTCTTCAACGGTACGCGGATCGTCTCCGGCACCTTGCCGCCCCCTTCGGTGAGGGTGGCCTTGAAGGCCGTCTCGGCATCGATGCCGGGCGCGTAATCGGCGACCAGGGTGACCACGTTGCGGATCTTGTTTTTCAAGGCCCAGGTCGCCATCGGCGCCGAGCTTTGCGCCAGCGTCATCGAGACGCGGGCGATGTAATTCGACTTCGTCGTAATGATGGAACTGGCCGCATTCATGACGATCATCGGCTTCTTCGACTGCTCGGCAAGCGGCGCGACGGCCAGCGCTTCGGGCGTCAGGCCAAAGCCGGCCAGGAAATCGACCTTGTCGCGCGTGACCAGCTCCTGGGCCAGGCGCTTGGCGATTTCGGGCGCGGGCCCGGTCGAATCACGGACCAGAATCTCGACCTTCTTGCCGGCGACGGTGCTGCCGTGTTGCGCCATATAGGCTTTGATACCGCCTTCCATCTGCTTGCCGTAATCGGCGAACGGCCCGGAAAAGGGGGCGATCAGGCCGACCTTGATGGTGTCCTGCGCCGCCTGTGCCGGCATGGCGAGGCACAGGGCGGCCGCCGCGATGGCGATCATGGACATGCGTTTTTTCATGGTGTCGTCTCCTTCTTGGTCATTTTTGTTGGTGTAGTGTGCCCAAGTTTTCGCATGCTGGATACTTGCTGGAGTCTGATCGCGGCAATCAGCTTTTCGAATAGTAGGGTCATAAAAAAAGGAGCCCACGGGCTCCCTTTCGTTACGCGGCTTTCGCCTCGTCCTTCCTTCGCTGCAGCACGAAAATCGGCTGCGCCCACTGCATGTCCTTCTTCTTCTTGCTCGTGATGAGCGTCAGTTCCGAAGGGTCGTACACGTCGGTGTTGTGCGTCAGCGGCGTCGTCATCAGGTACTGGGCGTCGGTGTTCTTGAGGAACTCGCCGACCAGCTGGATGTTGCGGATATCCAGGTGGGCAAACGGTTCGTCGATGAAGACGAAGCCGCCCGAGCCTTCTTCCGATTTCAGCAAACCAATCAGGAGCACCAGCGACTTCATCACCTGCTGGCCGCCCGAGGCTTCGCCGTCGTTCATGCCGATCTGGTCCTTGCCGTCGAACTTGAAACGCACGTGCAGGCCGGCTTGCGCCAGTTGCACGTCGTCGTTCTCGAGGCGCACCGGGTCGGCTTGCACGTCGATGCCGGCCAATTCGCCCAGCTCCTTGATGTTCTTCGAATAGGTCTTGATCGTGTAGCGCAGGCGCTCGATGTAGGCGCCGCGCGCATTGCTGGTCGCTTCGATCGCGCGGTTGTTCTGGTAGCGGCGCTCTTCCGTTTCCACCTGGCGACCGGACAGCTGGTCGTTCAGGCGGGCGTACTGGTCGATCACGGTGGCGTCGAGTTCCCAGTCGTCGCGCGCCAGCGCGTGTTCCAGCGAGGAGACGCGCAGGTTGACCTGGTGCGCGTTCTGGTGCTGGGCGACCAGGGCCGCGCGCCGTGGCGCGCGCTTCCACGCGGCCGGGATGTTGCGCCAGCCGCGGCGCAGCGTCAGCAGCGCCTTGGCGTGCTCGCTGCGCTGCTCGATCTGGCGGCGGTGGTTCAGGCGCAGGCCCGCTTCCGCTTCCGACAGCGCCATGCGCGCGTTCTGCCAGACGGTATCGGCGCGGGTGCGCGCGACCGTCGCGTTCTTGGTCAAGGTCTGCAGCTCGCCCAGGCGTGCGCCCACTTCCAGGCGCTCGGCCTTGATCGGGGCGATCGAACGCGCCGCTTCTTCGAATTCGGCCTGGCGCGCCGCCAGTTCTTTGGCCGCGTCGACGCCCGCGATGCGCGCCTTCAGGGCGCCCACTTCGGCCGCCAGCTTGCTGATGGTGAGCGTGAGCGCGTCTTCCTTCGCTTCCAGCGCCGGCAAGGACTTCTGGATCGCCTCCAGGCGCTGGGTTTTACCGGCGGCGCCGAAGCGGTAGCGCGACGGTTCGACGAACAGCGAGCGGCCGCCGCGGCGTTCGCGGTGGTAGGCGTCCGGCGTGATCCATTCCTCGGTGCCCGATTTGAAGCCGGCATCGACCGAGTCGACGCGGTCGATGCGCGCCAGCTGGTCGATCAGCCAGCCCGGCGCCGGCGCCGAGAAGTTCACCACCGACAGCAGGCTGTCGTCCTTCTTCTTCGGCGCGTCGATGCAGTCGGGGACGATGAAGTGGCGATAGCGCTCCTTCTCCGCCAGGCGGTACGCCGCCGGCGCATCCTTGGCGCGTTCGAGCAGCACGACCGACGCGTAACCGCCGAGCACACCCTCGACCGCGCCCTGCCATTTCGGATCCGTCACTTCGACGATGTCCGACAGCATGGCGTGCGGGATGCCCTCGTCGCGCAGCGCGCGGCGCATCAGGCGCTGGGCTTCCGGTTCCGGCATCGCGCTCTTGCCCTGCAGCGCGGAGATGGTCGCCATTTCGGCGGCGATCTTTGCGCCCAGCGCTTCGCGCGCGGCGCTTCTGGCGCGCCAGCTCGGCTTCTTTCTCTTCCAGCTGCTTGGCCACTTCGGCCAGGTCGGCGCCGGCTTCCGCCGCCAGCTTTTGCAGGCGTTCCTTTTGCTCGACCAGGTTTTCCAGCGGTTTGATGCGGCTGTTGATCTGGGTGAGGCGGCTGGCCAGGACGGTGCCCTCTTGTTCGAGCAGGGTTTCCTGCTGCTGCGCTTCGGTCAGCGCGCGCTGCTGGGCGGCCAGCGCCTGGCGCTTCTCGGCCAGCTGGCTGTCGACCTGCGCCAGCGGTTTGCGCTGCTCGTGCAGGGCGCGGCTGATCGCCGCCGCCTTTTCGCGCGCCTCGTGGTATTCCAGGCTCGGCAGCACTTCTTCCTTGAGGTCGCGCTTTTCCTTGTGCAGGCTTTCCCACTGATGGTAGTTGGCCACGCGCAGGCGCAGGCCCTCGAGGTTGACGCGCGAGGTTTCCAGTTCGGCTTCGAAGCGTTTCAGTTCCGTCTCGGTGTCGCGCTGGTGGCGCTTGGCTTCGTCGTAGGCGTCCAGCACTTCCTTGTCGCCGAAGACCTGGAACACCAGGTCCAGCAACTGGCGCGGCGCGTATTCGCACAGTTTATCGGTCTCGCCCTGCTCCAGCGCCAGCACTTTCGACATCGCCGGCGACAATCCTGCCGAGGCCAGGCGTTTGCGGTAGTTCTCGACGCCGAGCCAGTCGGTCGCTTCGGTCACTTCCTCGATGTCGACATTCCCGGGGCGCATCAGGTACTGGCGCTTCCAGTCGCCGCCGTTCTTCTGCACCTGGCAGAAGAGCGTGACTTCATCGTCGGCGAAGAAGCCGGAATGGCGGAACGGGCGGTTCGACAGCTGGCGTCCGACCGGCTTGTTGTCGACCACGGCGCGAATCCAGGCGCTTTGCTGGCCCGAGTGGCGCGCATAGTGTTTATAGGTGCGGCCCATCGAGCAATCGAGCCCGAACAGGGTGCGCATGGCGTCGAGCAAGGTCGTCTTGCCGGAGCCGTTCTGGCCGGCGATGGTGATGATCTTGGCGTCGAGCGGGATGTTCTTGATCCGCTGCCAGTAATCCCAGTGGACCAGCTCGAGTGATTTAATGTGGAACATAGTGTCTCAGTTCGGGGTATCGGTGGATGTCGACGGCGTCGAGCGTCATTCGGCGTCGTTGGCCGCGTCGACTGCGGCGTGGCGCGGCGGCCAGCGGCGCGCGCTTGAACACGTCGGACAGGGCGCCATTGATGATGCGTTCCTTGAGCACGTCGGTGTCCATCATCAGGTCGAGCAGCGGGCCTTCCAGGATCACGTCGCCGCGGCGCTCGATGAAGCCGAGTTTCGACAGCTGGCCCAGGTTCATGTCCATGCGCGTCTTCTTGCCCAGCTTGTCGCCGAAGTCCGACAGCAGCGCCGTGTAGGAGATGCCGATCGAGGTGTCTTCGGCGCGCGGGATCGGGTTGTCCTTGTCGAACAGGTCGTTCTGGTCGTCCGCCACCGTGACGTGGGTTTCCTGGCGCTCGCGCTTGGGCAGGATGATCTGCGCCCACAGCACCACCAGTAAGGCCACGCCGTCGCGCGTGAGGCCGAAATTATTGTTCTGCCAGATGTCCTTGGCGCCGAAAATCTTCGGCTCGACATTGCGGTGCAGCGCGATCGTGACGTGGTCGGCATACACGTTGTCGAGCAGCTTCATGCCGCATTCCAGCAAGCGCTTGTCGACCTCGATGCGGAACTGTTCGTCCGAGAGGGCGCGCTTGACCATCTTGTCGTCGCGGCGCAGGGTCTGGTGCGTGAGCAGGCGCGCGATCAGGATTTGTGCGTCGTCATTCATTGGGCGTACCGTTGTCGAGATCTAGAGAGAGGGTTGCAAAGGACATGGCGGCCACTTCCGGGTCGTCGAGCTGGACCATCTGGTCGCTCGTCTCGAAGCGGATCGGCAGGCGCGCCAGTTCGGCGGTCGCGCCCTGCAGGCTCGCTTCGCTGGCGTCGCCCAGCAGCGGCAGCAGCGAAGCGCGGTAGGAGGCCAGCGCAAAGCCGGCCGGCAGCAAGCGATTCGTGCAGCTGCACCTTCTTCGGCCCGCTGTCGGAAAACTCGGGGAAGTTGCCCAGGTTGGCAAAGTCGGCCAGCTTGTTGATCCAGTCGTTCAGCTCGGCCTGCATCGCCGGGTTGTCGTTGATGGTCAGCGGCGCGTCTTCGCCGTTCGGCAGGCCCTTCGGCCCGACGACGATGGCGCGCTCGAGCAGCAGTTCGGTTTCGGCCACGTCGATCATCTCGGCCGGCGTGCCGAACAGCGGCACCACCGGGCGGTCGATCGCGCCTTCGGCCAGGCTGGCCAGGTCGTCGTGCGCCAGCAGCCAGCGTTTGACGTCGGTGGTCGACAGGCCGGACTGGCCCAGGTGCACGCGCTGGCGCTCGATCTGGTTCAGCGCGCGCGAGAACATGCCCTGCATGTTGAGCAAGGCGCTCTGGGCGCGGCCGATCGCCTGCGCCGCCTTGTGGGTGGCCGAGTCGGCGCGTTCGTCGGAGGTGATCGCGCGCAGGATGACGGAGCCCTTCTCGACCCAGTCGCAGGCCATGTGCCACTTCGCCTGCGAGGTGCGCAGCTTGAATTCGGAGCCGGACGCGATCGCATCGCGGAATTCCTCGGTCAGCTCGATCAGGCGGCCCAGCAAATGCCGCAGCTGCTCGACCGTGACGCCGCCGACCGCCTGGGCGCCGGCCACCTGCGACAGCAGGAAGCCCATCTCGGCGTCGTCTTCTTCGGGCTTGGCCAGCGCGATCAGGGTGTCCAGCGCGGACAGCACATTCCTCGCCAGCGGGGTGATGCGGTAGACGGCGGCGGGCGCATCCCAGGCCAGCAGGCCGTGGGTGCGCAGGCGGTTCAGCACCGTCTCCAGGCTTTCCGGGATCAGGTAGGCCAGCTTCTGGTTGATGTCGGCGCGCGAGAAGGCCGCGCTGTCGGTATCGGCCGCCAGTTCGCGCAGCACCAGCAGGCGCACCAGCACGCCGTCCTGGGTGCCGTGGAACAGCGCCGTGAACGCGGACAGCATCGGCTGCGCGCGTTTCAGGTGGAAGACCTGCTCGATTTCGTCCGGTGCGATGCCGTGCTGGAAGTGCACCGCGAGCGGGTCGAGCTCGTCGTGTGCCATGCCATGGGGTTCCGCGCCGAGTGCCGCGGCTGCCTGTATGTCGATCATGTGGGATACCAGTTTTGCAAGCGCGGAACATCAGGCAGGCTGGGTCTGCCTATCCGCGGGGGCGCCAAGTATAACAGTTAAGAACCGGCAACTAGGAGGGGATTGGCGCCGGACGGAGGCCGGCTTGGCGGAATTGACACAGTAAAAATTTTTGCGTGATGCAATATCGACAAGCCTGCATCACGCCTGCACAATTACTTGCGCGTGATTTTCGTCACCGTCTGCTCGATCGTCTCGCGCTCGTCGTCGCGGAAGCGCAATTTGACCGGATACCACTCCTGGCCCGGGGCCAGCCAGATGTCGACGCCTTCGCTCTTGCCCTCGCCGCGCGGCTCGCGCGTCACCAGCAAGGTGTCGAGTTCGCCCATGGCGGTCTGGATCTTTTCGCGCTTGACCACCTTGAAGGTCCAGGGTTCGGCATCGCGCCGGCCGGCGACGATGAAACTCCATTCGCTGCCCGGCTTGAAGCGCGCTTCGCCGGCCGCGCGCGCCACCGAGGCCAGCTGCCAGGTGACCGAGGCGCGGTCCTGCTCGCCGCCCTTCATGACGTAGGGCTCTTTCGCCTCGGTCAAGGCGATGGTCTTGGCGTCGCGGTCGAAGCGGGTCGTGGTCGCGTCCTTGCGGTAGCGCTTTTCGTAGAACTCGTCCGGCGCCAGGCCGAAGCTGTCGATCACGCCATGGCTGCGGTATTCGGTGAGCTTGCCGAGCAACTGCACGCGCGCTTCGACGTTCACGTCGTACTTGCCGTCGCCGGCGCGCCAGGCGATCAGGGCTTCGCCCTTCAGGCCGATGCCACGCTGCTGGGCATTGAGTTCATAGGCCAGGTCGGCCGAGGGCGGCAACTCGACCGCGCGCTTGGCGGGGGCCGCGGCCTGGGCGGAGGAAGCCCAGCGCCAGCACGGCAGCCAACAGGCCGCCCTTCAAAAGATTGCTTCGCATTATCATTTTCCTGTATCGGTAACGGCTATATTATTCACGGTTTGCGTGGTCACTGCACCGTTGGCTTCCGTATTGCGAATCTGCACCGGATACCAGCCCTTGCCAGGGGCCAGCCAGACGTCCAGGCGCGAGCGGTAGGAACCCTCTTTCGGCGGGCGCGACAGGTGGACGGTCTGCAGCTTGCCGAGCCTGGTGTCGATCTCTTCCTGCCCGACCACGACGAAGCGGAACACGACGGCGTCGCGGTCTTCGCCCACCTGGATGTCGATGTCGCCGGCGAGCTGGGCCGGGTCGCCGCGCGCGATCGCCGCCAGCTGCAGCGGCACGCTGGCCTTGTCCTGGGCGCCCGCCACCAGGGGCACCGTCTTTTGCGAGGACGAGAAGGTGATCTTGTCGTGCTGCCAGTCGAAATGGGTCGCCGTCAGCGCGCGCCCGCGCCGCTTTTCCGTCATCTTGACCGGCGCGAAACCGGTGGCGGCCAGCGCGCCTTCGCTGGTCAGCACGGCCAGGTTCACGCGCGCGAAGACGACGCGGATGCCGGCCTCGAACTCGATCCGGTAGCTGTCGTCGCGGAAGGTCCAGGCCAGCTGCGCCTCGCCGCTCCAGCGGGTGCCGTCGGCGTCGACCCGGGCCACGTCCATGCATGATTTTGGCCGGCGGCGGCACGTCGACCTTGTAGCGGCGCGCTTCAGGCACCGGCGGCACCGGCGGCGCCGGCGGCGGCACGGGTTCGGCCGGCGCCGGCGTGAGCGGCGGCTCGGCGGCGGCAGTGCCGACCTTGGCCACCACTTCGGCCAGCACCCCGTCGCCGCCCTCCTCGACGGGCGGCCCGATGGCGTCTTCGTTGACGGCCGGCGCGCTGTCGAGGGCCAGCTTCGGCAGGGGCGGCGGCGGCAGCGGCGCAGGCAGCGGCAAGGGGTCGAGCGGCGGCGGCGGGTCGGCGGCGCGGGCGGCGTCGGCAGCAGCTGCGCCTGCACGAATTCGATGCCGTTCGCGGCGGGCAGGCGCGGCAACGCGACCGTTCCCGCAACGAAGGAGAACAGCGCGGCGTGCAGCAGGACGATCAGCGCGCCCAGCAGCAAAGCGCGGCGTTGGCGGGAGATGACGGAAACAATACCCATGCTGCCTAGTGTACCCGTCCACGTGCATGCCTGCTGCTCGGCAGTCGCGTCCTCGCTTTGTACAGGTGTTATTTATCTGCTACGCTAGGACGACAATCCAACGGAGACTACCACCATGCTCAAACCTCCCTCGCAGACCGTGCCCGGCATGACGGATACGCTCGAGTTCGTGAAAAACCTCTGGGGCGGCATGGGCGTGCCCGGCATGTCCGCACCGGGCGCCCCCGCCCTCTCCACCGACGACCTCGACAAGCGCATCACCGACCTGAAGGCGGTCGAAAGCTGGCTCAACCTGAACCTGACGATGCTGCGCACCTCGATCCAGGCGCTCGAAGTCCAGCGCGGCACCCTGGCCACCCTGAAATCGATGAGCGAGAGCATGGCGCAGGCGATGGGCCAGAAAGGCGACCAGACCGCCTCCTTGCCGCCCTTCTCCGCCTTCTTCAATCCGGCCGGCGTCCAGCAGGCGGGCACGCCGCCGCCACCAAGCGGCCCAGGCAAACGCCGCGACGCCGGATGCCATGATGCCGGCCGCCATCGCCTGGTGGAATGTGTTGCAGGACCAGTTCAGCAAGGCGGTCGCGAGTGCGATACCGGCCGACGGGGGTGCGTCCGGCAAGGAAGGCCGACCGGCGGCCGACCGCGCCGCGCCCGATCCGGCCCAGCGCGCCAGCACCGGGCGGCGACAGCCGGCGGCACGCCCGGCACGTCCTCGCCGAAGCCTTCCCGCGACAAAATCCGATAAAGCTTGATTCCGGCGCAAATAAGCTGATCCAGCAAGCCCATGTGTTGATTTGACGGGCATCACATCCATCCCGGCCGTGTTGAACTTGACAACACGGCCGGGGTCTCCGGCCGCCGCGTTCCCCTGCTGGAGGCCGGCATGTCCACCCTCAATTTCTCCTCGCTCACACCCGAACAGGTCGCCGATGTGCAGGCGCAAGCTCGACAGCGCCGGCTGCCCGGTGCCGCCCAGCGCCCGGCGCCTCGACGAACTGGCCGATGCGATCGCCCAGTTTCGCAGGCAGCAGGACCTTCCCGGCGGCGGCGCGCTCGACGAGGCGACCTGGCGCCGCCTGAACGCCTGCTGCGGCACCGCCTTCAGCGAAGTCTTCCAGAACGAACTGGGCCTGCTGCGGCCCGGCCAGGACAGCCCCAGCGGCGGTCCCGAAGACGTGCAGCCGGCCGCCATGGGCGCCCTGCTCACGCGCGCCCACCAGGCCGCGCTGGCCGGCCTGGCGCTGTCCGGCGGCGGCGTGCGCAGCGCCACCTTCAACCTCGGCGCCCTGCAGGCGCTGGCCGAACTGCGCCTGCTGCGCGGCTTCGACTACCTGTCGACCGTCTCGGGCGGCGGCTTCATCGGCGGCTGGCTCTCGAAATGCATCCGCGAACGGGGTGGCGACGTGGCCGCCGTGGAAGCCATGCTCACGCCCGGCGCGGCCGGCCAGGCGGTCGCCAGCGAAGCGGTCGAAATCCAGTTCCTGCGCCAGTACAGCAATTACCTGTCGCCGAAAAGCGGCACCTTCAGCGCCGACACCTGGACCCTGATCGGCACCTATGTGCGCAACACCTGCCTGAACCTGGCCATGCTGGTGGCCTGGCTGTGCGCGCTCCTGATCCTGCCGCGCTTCGCCATCTGGGCCGTGCACCGCGTGGTCGGGCCGGGCGGACCCTGGGCGGCCTGGTCGGATGCGATCTGGATGGCCGGCACGCTGCTGTTCCTGTTCGCCGTGTTCTGCATCGCGCTGTCGATTTCGAGCAAACCGCGAGAGCTCGCGCGGCCTGCGCCGCTTCCCGCTCGAACAGGGCGCGGTGCTGCGCTGTATCAACCTGCCGCTGCTGGCGGCGGGCTTCCTGGTCAGTATCGGCCTGTGGCGCCATGGCGGCGCGCTGCCGGTGCTGTGGGAAGCAGGCTTGCCGCTGCGCTTTCACGGCTGGGGCGCGGCCTGGCTGCTGGTGCCGGGACTGGTGTATTTCATCGTCTGGGCCAGCGGCTGGTACCTGGCGCACGACCGCACCAGCCCGTATTGCGGCGCCGGCTATGTGCTGTGCGGCGCCGGCGCTGCCCTGCGTCGCCGGCCTGTCGCTCTCGAGCGCGCTCGAATTCGCACCCGGCGCGGTGGCCCACCTGGTCTCGATCGAGCTTGCGCAACTGCTGGCCTGGCGCCTCTGCCCCGCCGCCACCGTCCTGCTGCTGCTCTACGGCGCCGGACTGGCGCTCGAGCAGCGCCTGCGCTGCCATCGCCCGGTCCCCGACATTTCGCGCGCCGAACTCAAGGAAGGCTTCAGCCACTTCGTGTGCGCGCTCGGGGCGCTGGCCGCCGGCACCCTGCTGCTGCTGGCGGGCCTGGCGCTGCTGCCCAATCCGAAGGAACACCCGATCCTGAACAATGCCATTGCGCTGGGCACCTTCGGCATGCCGCTGATGATGACGCTGTTCTCGGTGACGATGACGCTGATGATCGGCCTGATCGGCTCCCTGTACAGCGACGCCAGCCGCGAATGGTGGAGCCGGCAAGGCGCCTGGTCCTCGATCTTTTCGCTGGCCTGGGTGATCATCTTCGGCGTCGCCTTCTTTTGCGCGCCGCTGCTGCACTGGGCCTGGATGACCTATGCGCCGCTGGTCAACGCCGGCACCGCGCTCGGCTGGCTGACCATGACCTGGATGGGCCTGAAGGCCGGCAGCGGCAGCGGCACCGGCAAGCGCGACGGCAACTGCGCCAAGCGCGAAATCGTCGCACGCCTGGCGCCCTATTTTTTCACGGTCGGTATCTTCGCCCTGCTCTCGAGCATGGTGCAGGCGGTCGTCGCCATGCCGCACCTGGCCTGCCCCGAACCGGTCTCGCTGCCCTGCGTGTACGCCGCGCACGCCAACGCGACCCTGGCGACGCAGCGGCAGCACGCTGGCTGATCGCCTTCTGCTGCTTCCTGGGCGCGGCCTTGCTGCTCGGCTGGCGCGTCGACATCAACAAATTTTCCCTCTACATGCTGTACCGGAACCGCCTGGTGCGCGCCTATTTCGGCGCCAGCAGCGCGCAGCGCAAACCGCACCCGTTCACCGGCTTCGACCCGAGCGACGATCCGCAGCTGGCCGAGCTGGAAAACCAGCGCCCCTACCACATCGTCAACACGGCCCTGAACCTGGTCAGCGGAGAAGAACTGGCCTGGCAGACCAGGAAGGCCGCCTCCTTCGTCTTCACGCCGCGCTTTTGCGGCTTCGAGATGCCGCTGATGCCGGCCCAGGGCGCGCGCGGCGGCCTGCGCGACGCCCAGCGCGGCATCTACCGGCCCACGCGCGAATACGCGTCCGGCTCGAGCGCCGGCGACGACGACGCCACCGTGCGCCTCGGGATGGCGGTGGCCCTGTCGGGCGCCGCGGCCAGCCCGAACATGGGCACCCACTCCTCGCCGCCGCTGAACTTCCTGATGACGATGTTTAACGTGCGCCTCGGCCGCTGGTGCCCGAACCCGCTGAAAGCCGCCTGGACCCGCTCCTCGCCCGCCATTGGCCTGTTCAGCCTGATCGCCGAATTGTTCGGCATGACGAATGCCGACGCCAACTACGTCTATCTGTCCGATGGCGGCCATTTCGAAAACCTGGGCATCTACGAACTGGTGCGCCGGCGCATGCCGCCTGATCGTCGCGGTCGATGTCGCCAGCGACAAGCAGATGGCCTTCGAGGACCTGGGCAATGCGATCCGCAAATGCGCCACCGACCTGCACGTCTCCATCGACCTCGACGTCTCGAAAATGGACCTGCATCAAGGACACGGGCCTGTGCGGCGCCAGCTGCGCGGTGGGCGCGATCCGCTACAGCCATGTCGATCCCGATGGCCTCGACGGCACGCTCCTGTACATCAAGCCGGCGATCGTCGGCTCCGAGAATGCGGACGTGCTCAACTACCGCAAGGCCAATCCCGCCTATCCGCACCAGAGCACGGCGGACCAGTGGTTCGACGAGGCGCAGTTCGAGAGTTACCGGGCGCTGGGCTACCACATCACCAAGTCGGCGCTGGCCAAGGCGGCGCGCCGTGGCGGCGCAGGCCGGGCGGCGGGCATGATGTGGCGACGCTGTGCGACTAGCCTGCTGCGCGAGCATGGGCTGCTGGCGCCGGCGCCGGTAGCGCCGCCGTGCCGAGTGCCGGTCATGCGGCGACGCGTTTCGGTAGTCGGCCGTCGTGTCGACGACCGGCGCCTCCGGCTTCGGCACCAGTTCCGCCAGCTGCTCCATCAACTGCGCGAAGCGCTGCTGCCCCGGCTGCAGGCGGTCGACGTGGGCCAGCACCTCGTGCGCTTCCAGCGCCAGGGCTTCGTCGTGGCCGCGCTCGCGCATGTGCGAGACCAGCACCTGCGCCGCGTTGAACAGGATGCGCTGGTTGTTCGGCAGCCTGGCGCGCGCTTCGCGCATCCAGTCGACGGCCTCCTTGAGCTTGCCCGTCTTCCAGAGCAGCACGCCCTGGTTCATCAGGTCGGCCGCTTCCTTTTTCGAGGAGCGGATCAGGTCCCCGCCTTCCTCGGTCAGGCGCGCCTTGTCGAAGATGGCCTGCACCTCGTCGAGCAGCAGCGCGTTGTCGTGGTTGTTGCGGATGAGGTAGCACAGCAGTTCGCTCGGCGCTTCCTTGACGCCGACCGCGAACAGCAGGGTCGCCATCTCGAGGCAGGTGGCGGTGTCGGGACGTTCCGCGCGCGCGCCGAGCAGGGCTTCGAGTTCGTCGCCCGCCTTGCGCGCGCGGCGGTAGTCGCCGCTCTCGTGGTAGACCAGGCCTTCGGTGATCTTGGCGCGCAGGTCGATGTCCGGGTGCAGCTCGCCGCTCGGCTCGCCAAACTCGCGCTGCGCCGCCTGCAGCCAGGCCAGCGCTTCCTTCGGTTCGTTCTTCAGGCCGCAGACGCGCGCCAGGCCGAGGTAGGCGTCGGGCGTGCGCCGCACCGAATACTCGCCGACCGCGATGCACTTGCGGAAGGCCTTCTCGGCCATGCCGACATTGCCGAGCTTGAGGCAGACCTGCCCCAGGTTGCGCTGGCGCGGCACCGAATTGGGCGACAGTTTCGCGGCGCGCTCCAGGATCGAGCAGGCTTCTTCGAGCTTGCCCATGCCCTGCCAGGCCAGCGCCAGCTGGTCGTAGGCGTCGATGTAATAGCGGTTCTCGGCGATCACGCCCTGGAACATCTGGCGCGCCTGCTCGAACTCGCCGTTGGCGAGGCGGATCTTGGCCAGGCCCGCGCGCGCCCACTGGTATTCGCGCTGGGCCAGCACGCGCTCGTAGGCTTCGCGCGCCTTTTCCGGCTCGCCGCTCTTTTCCATCAGGCGCGCCTTCATGCGCAGCAGCTCGATCTCGTGCACGCGGCTTGCTTCGATCTGCTCGTCGCACAGGCGCGCCGCGCGCAGGTAATCCTTTTCGGCATAGGCCTGGTCGATCGGGCGGAACACCTGCTTGCGGTGCCAGGCGCGGTTCAGGCGCGTGAGCAGCACGCCTTCGGTGATCGGTTTCACCAGGTAGGCGTCCGGCTGGTGCTCGGCCGCGCCCATCACCGATTCGACGCTCTTTTCGGCCGACACCATCATCCACACGCTCGAGGGCAGCAGCAGGTTGCGCACGCGCGCTTCTTCCAGCACCTGCTGGCCGTTCTTGCCGTCGCCTAAATTGAAATCGCAGAGCACCACGTCGTAGCGGATCTTGGCCAGCAGGCCCATCGCTTCGCCGCCGCTGGCCGCCTGGTCGATGTTGCGCGCGCCCAGGCTGCGCAGGCTCTCGCGCAGCAGCTGGCGCACGCCGATGAAGTCGTCGACCACCAGGTAGTTCTTGCCGGCCCAGTCGATCGGTTCGGCCTTGGACGGGAAGGACCGCGCTCATGGCAGGCTCAAGATGAAGCAGCCGCCGCCGAGCGCCCCGCCGTTCTCGAGCCGCACGCTGCCCTCGCGCCCGCGGTGGCGGTGCATGCGCGCCACTTCGCGCGAAAAGTACAGGCCCAGGCCCGCGCTGTTGGTGCGGAAGTCGATGCCGCTGGCGACCCCGGACAGGCCGGCCGCGCCGGCGTCGAGCAGCGCCTGCGGATAGCCGGCGCCGTTGTCCTCGACCGCGGATCTCGAGCAGCCCGTCGTGCTCGCGCAGCGACAGCCGGATGCGGTCGCGCGTGTAGTGGGCGGCGTTGTTGACGGCATGCGAGACGACGCCGACGATCAGGTCTTCGTCGAGATGCCAGATCAGGTCGGGCGCGGCGTCGACCTCCAGCGCGATGCCCTTCGCGGCCAGCAGCACCTGGCCCAGGGCGACCACCTGCGCGAGCAGCTGCGCCGTCTCGATCGGCTGCACGTCGAACGGATACTCGGGCGTGCCGACCCGTTTATACAGGGCCAGCAGCTGCATCAGGTTGTCGTTCAGGCGGCGCGTCTGGTACAGCATCTGCGCCATCTGCGGATAGGCCGCCTCGTCGCGCGGCGACGCATCGACCAGCAGGCGCTCCAGGGTCCCGGAGAGCACGCTGATCGAATTCTTCATGTCGTGGGCCGTCGAGGCCAGGAACAGGAGCAAGTCCTGGGAGGGTGCGGTGTCGTCCACGGTGTCCATCGCAAAAAGTTGCCTTGCGTTAATTATACGCTGGCTGCAGGTCACAATTTGGCTTGCACCAGCGCGAACGCGCTTAATCGGGCGCAAACTGGCGTTTGACCCCGTCCGGTGCGGCGTGCGCGCAACACGAAGCGGGCCGGATCGAGCGCGTCGACCAGCGTCGTCTCCAGCGGCAGCGGTGCGTTTTCCAGGCGCGACACCAGCAGTTCGGCGCACAGCGGCGCCCAGATCAGGCCGCGCGATGCATAGCCGAGCAGGCTGTACAGACCCGGATGGCGCGGCAGGTCGCGCAGGCGCTCGGTGCTGCCGGCGGCATCGAAATCGGGCAGCGCGCCGACCAGCGGCAGCCGGTCCGGCGCCACGCAGCGAAAACCGACGCGCCCGGCCAGCGGCGCAGCCGGCGCCGGCATCCGGCGTCGGACACCAGCGCCCGCAGGCGCTCCAGGTTTTCCTGCTGGCTCGCGGCGCGCAGGCGCGGGTCGGCATCGAGGTCATAGGTCGCGCCGGCGCAGGCGATGCCGCCGCGCCGCCGGCGTCAGGTAGGCTTCGCGGCACAGCACGAAGGGCAGCTGCGGCAGCGTGGCCGCATCGAGGTGGGTGACCTGGCCGCGCAGCGCGGCCAGCGGCAGACCTCGACGCTTGTGCGATGCGGATCGAGTCCGCCCCGCCCGCCAGCACCACGGTGGCCGCGCGCGCGATGACAGCACCATCGGCGCCGCGCACCTCCCACTCGTCGCCGGCGCGCACCAGGGTCACGCTGCCGGCGCCGAAGCGCCGCGTCAGGCGCGCGCCGCAGGCGTCCAGCATCGCTTCGCAGACGCTGCCCGGACGCGCCCAGCCGCCCTGGCGGAACAGCCAGGCGCCGTCCGGCGCCGGCAAGCCGAGCAGCTTTTCCGCCTGCGGCGCTTCCAGCCATTCGGCAAAATCAGCGCGGATACGGGGCCGCCGGCCGCGATCGCGCGCGAGGCGTCGGCGTGCGCTGCATCGCGCGCCAGCTGCAGCACGCCGCACTGGCGCGCCTTCGATGGCCTGGCCGATGCCGCCCAGGGTCTCCCAGTAGCGCAGTGCGTACAGGTAGGCGGCGCGCGTCAGGCGGGTCGGGATGTTGTCGTCTTTCGAGAGCAGCGGCATGAAGATGCCGGCCAGGTTGCCCGACGCCTCGCGCGCCGGTCCCGCATGGCGCTCGACCAGCGTCACCTCCCAGCCGCGCGCGCACAGGCGCTCGGCCGCCGCGCAGCCGGCCAGGCCGGCGCCGATCACGACCGCCTGGCGCGCCGGGACCGGCGCCAAGGGCTGGCGCGGCTTGCGGCTGGCGAAGCGCGCCCCGCCCTGTTCGAAGACGAAGCCCTGCGCCATCAGCGCCGCGACTTGCTCCTGTTCGAGCCAGTCGAATGCGAGCCGGGCGTCGACCGCGCGCCAGGCGCGCCAGGCCGCGCGCAAAGCCGGTGTTCGGTCCGCGCAGGCCTTGCAGTTGCACGAAATCGATGCGCGCGGCCAGCTGGGCCAGCGCGCGCGTCGAGCGGCGCGTCGATCAGGTCGAGCGTGACGTCCGCGTCTGGCTGCGGGATGCGGTGAAAGCCCGGCAGCAGGCCGTCGCGCCAGCGCCACGATGTGCAGGCGCTCGGGACGCTCGGGATCGTCGCGCCAGGCCGCGATCAGCGCTGCGACGCGCGCGCCGTTGCCGTAGGCGGTGTCGAACACCGTATAGCGTTCGCGGCCCTGCCAGAAGCGTGCACGGATTCACTTCGCGCCGCGTACGCGGAAGCAGTCGCGGGTGGTGGTCGTCGACCATGCCGATGCCCTGCATGTAGGCGTAGACGATGGTCGAGCCGACGAATTTGAAACCGCGTTTGGCCAGGTCTTTCGAGAGCCGGTCGGACAGGGCCGTCTTGGTCGGGCGGGCGCCGTCCGGCCAATCGCCCACCAGCGGCTGGCCGTCGACATAGGCCCATAGGTAAGCGTCGAGCGTCTGGCCTTCGCGCGCGCAATGGCGAGATAGGCGCGCGCATTGGTGATCGCCGCCGCCACCTTCAGGCGGTTGCGCACGATGCCGGGATTGGCCAGCAGCTCGGCCACTTTGGCGTCGTCGTAGCGCGCGATTTTTTCGCGCGTCCCAGCCGTCGAAGGCGGCGCGGTAGGTGTCGCGCTTGTTGAGGATGGTTTCCCAGGACAGGCCGGCCTGGGCGCCCTCGAGGTTGAGCATCTCGAACAGGCGCCGCTCGTCGTGGCAGGGCACGCCCCATTCGTGGTCGTGGTAGTCGAGGTAGCGGGGATTGGCCGGGTTGGCCCAGCTGCAGCGGGTGATCGTCATCGCGCAAGTATACGTCAGCCTGCGGCAGGATGAAGGCTGGAGCGTCGGATTGGCCGACTCGTGCATTCATAAAAAAAGCGCGCGCCGGGATTGCTCCCGGCGCGCGCTTCCTGCCGTCACACGCGCTGTCTGTCAACGCGTGCAACGAGCAATCGACTGACGATTACTTGCCCGACGTGGTGCCTGGCTTTGCAGCCGGCATTTGCTGGGCAGCCTTCAGGTGCTGTTCCACCGTTGGCTTCATCTTGGTGGCCAGGCCCTTGACGTCGGCATCCTTGGCGCTTTTTTCGGTCTTGTTCAGCATGGCCAGCGCTTCCTTGTGGCCGCCCGTGCCGCCCATTTTCATGTATTCCTTGTCGAACTTGTCGCCCTCGAGCTTGGCCAGCTTGGCGGCCATTGCCTTGTGCTTGGCGTCGAGTTCGGTCGGCAGGGTGATGCCCTTGGCTTGCGCCACGGCTTGCACTTCCGTCAGGCCCTTGCCGTGATCGTCGATCATTTGCTGGGCGAAGGTTTTCACTTCAGCATTCTGGCTCTTGCTCTGGGCCATCTTGCCCATTTCGACTTCGGCCATGTTCACCATCGCCATGTCCATGATGGCCTTGCTATCCATCTTGTTCATTTTCATGTCGCCGGCGGCCATGGCGCCTTTCGTGCCCGACTGGCCTGCCATGCGTGTCCGACATGCCGGTTGCGCCGGTGCCGGTGCTGCCGCTCATGCCGGCGCCGCTCTGGCCGTGGGCCGCGTGGTTTGGCATTGCGGTGTTGGTCTTGCCGACCTGGGTCGACGGATTCGCGTCCGTCATTTTCTGGGTGCTCGGGTTCTGGGCAGTAACTTGTGCCTGGACACCGAAGGTGGCGAACATGGCGGCTGCGGCCGAGATGGCGAGCAGTCCTTTCAACGCTTTATTCTTTTGCATGATGCTCTCCTGGGGGTTGGGAAAGGAGCAGCATCGTGTCTCCGATGCGCCGCTCCTGTTACATGTGGTATCGGCTACTCCACGCGCTAGCGCGTTATCGAGCCAACAACTAATGTACTGCCGCGTTCCATTACCCGGCGCGCGGTAGCCTTTTAGCAACAATTCCAAGGAATGCAAAAAATAAAAGCGCCGTTCAGCGGAAGCTGAGGGTGGCCGTCAGGTCGCCGGGACCGCGCGCGCCGCGCGCCGCAAAGGCGGCGTCGCGCGTCGCCAGGCCTTCGAGGCGCGGCAAGTCCGTGCAGGCGCGTGATGAAGCGCAGGATCGAGGTCGTGTCGTAGAAATTATGGTCGACCGCGCCCCTTCTTCGCATGCGGCGAGACGACGATCGCCGGAATGCGCGAGCCCGGTCCCCAGCGGTCGCCCTCGGGCGGCGCCACGTGGTCCCACCAGCCGCCGTTCTCGTCGAAGGTGATGACGACGACCATGTCCTTCCATTGCGGCGACTTTTTCAGGTGCTCGATCACGTTGGCGACGTGGGCGTCGCCCGATTCGATGTCGGAGTAGCCGGCATGCAGGTTCAGGTTGCCCTGCGGCTTGTAGAAGGCGACGGCCGGCAGCTTGCCGGCGACGACGTCGGCGATGAAGCGGTTCGAGATCGGGCTGTCGCCCAGGCCGCCGTCGCGCAGGTGCTCGGCGCGCGCCTGGGTGCCCGGGCGCGAACTGGCGGAAATAATTGAAGGGCTGGTGGTGGTGCTGGAAGTTCGGGCGCTGGCCGGCGCCGCGGCCGTCGATCGCCGCTTGCCAGGCGCCGCCATACCAGGCCCAGCTCACGCCCGCGCGCGACAGCAGGTCGCCGATCGTGTCGTAGCTTTGCGGCGGCAGCACCGATGGGTCCATGCGGGTCGGCCGCTTGCGGATCGCCGCCCGGCGCCGGGCGCACCCAGCTCGGCTGGAACGGCGGCGCCATCGTGTTGACGGCATAGCCGTCGGGCGTGATGGCGCCGTTGTTGACGAATTTCGGCTTGCCGTCGAGCGCCGACTTCGGCGAATCCGGCGTCACGGCCAGGCGGCGGCCCAGCGGGCCGTCCTCCAGCACGGCGATCTTCTTCTTTGCCGGGGTCTCGGCGGCATTGAAGAATTCGGGCGTGCGGCCGCTGATCAGGAACTGGTGGTTCAGGTAAGAGCCGCCGAAGGCGCCCATGAAGAAGTTGTCGCACAGCGTGTACTCGCGCGCGATCTGCCACAGGCCGAGGTTCTTGTCGGTCTCGCCGTAATGGCCCATCACCAGCGCGCCGGAATCGCCCCAGGCGACGAAGCCGTCGTTCTTGCCGCCGTTGATCTGCATCTGGTTGTGATAGAAATTGTGCACCAGGTCGCGCGTGACCAGCGCTTCCGGCAAGGGCTTGCCGTCGCGCGTCCTTCAGTGCGAACGGCGCGTTCGGCAGGTTGACGATCTTGTCTTCGCCGATCAGGTATTCCTTGCCGCCGACATCCTGGCGCCCCGGCACCATGCCGCCCCAGATCTTCGGCAGCACCGGCAAGCGTCGAGCCGTCGCGGTCCTTCTGCGGCGCGCTGCCTGGGAGCGGCGCGGCCAGGCCCGGGAAGTTGGCGAACAGGTTGTTGAAACTGCGGTTCTCGAGATAGATCACGACCACGTTTTTCACGTGCGCCTTGAGCTTGGCGTCGAGCGAGGACGCCGGCTTGGGCGCATGGCGCGGCGCGGCATCGGCGGCCTGCGGCAGGCCGGCGCCCAGGCCGACGGCTGCGGCGGCCTGGAAGATGCGGCGGCGGGACGGGCTGGCGGGCGCTTGTGCCGGGGTGTCGGGGAGATCGCGGTCAGGCATGGCGTGTCGTGGCTGGAATGGGAAACCGGATTATCGCTTTTTTCTTGCCTGCTGAAAATATTGACAGCCATCGGCAGGCACTGACGTGCGCTCGCGCCGCCCGAATCGGCGTAGATTGAATGCCACGGGTGGGGCAACCGGAACAGCAGGAGGCCAGCATGTTGAATGAGCCGAATCCGGGCACCGCGTTTCGCGGTTTGCCCCTGAGCGCGCAGCAGGAACGCGAAATCACCCATTTCATCGAAGCGCACCAGCGCGCCGGCCAGGAGTGGGATACCCCCGAACTGGCGGCGCTGATCCGCGACATGCTGCACCCGCCCGAAGTGGGGGACGAGGACGGCTTCGCGCTGGCCGACACCGCGACCGAACGTTTTACGGCGCTGCACGAAGAGCCCAGCGACGACGAGCGCGAGCACGACGTCGGCGGCGCGCCGTAGTCAGGGCGCGCCCAGGTAGTCGCGCAGCGCCGCCAGCGTCAGCGGCCGCGCAAAGTGATAGCCCTGCGCCTCGTCGCAGGCGGCCGAGCGCAGGAACTCGACCACGTCGCTGCGTCTCCACCCCTTCGGCCACCACCGCCAGGTTCAGGGCGTGCGCCATGTCGACGAAGGCCTTGATGAAATCGAAGGCGCTGATGCGCTCGTCGTCGCCCACCATGAAGGAGCGGTCGAGTTTCAGCACGTCGATCGGGAAGCGGCGCAGGTAGGTCAGGCCCGAATAGCCGGTGCCGAAATCGTCCACCGCCAGTTTCACGCCCAGGCACGTGCAGTTCGTGCAGCATCAGGGCGGTGCGCTCGATGTCGGCGATCAGCGCGCTTTCGGTCAGTTCCAGCTCCAGGCAATGCGGCGGGATGCCGGATTCGGCCAGGGTCTGGCGCACCTCGTCGACAAAGGTCGCATGCGCCAGCTGGCGCGCCGAGACGTTGACCGACACGCAGATCTCGCGATCGAATTCCGTCATCAGGCGCCGCGTCTGCATGCAGGCTTCGTGCAGCACCCAGCGCCCGATCGGCGCGATCAGGCCGGTCTCTTCGGCGATCGGGATGAATTGCGCCGGCGAGACCAGGCCGCGCTCGGGATGGTTCCAGCGGATCAGCGCTTCCATGCCGACCATGGCCATGCTGCGCAAGTCGATGCGCGGCTGGTAGTGCAGCTCGAATTCGCCGCGCGCCAGTGCCGGGCGCAGCGAGGTTTCCAGCGCCATGCGTTCGCGCGTGGCGACCGCCATCTCGGGCTCGAAGAAGCGGTAGCGGTTGCGCCCGGCCGCCTTGGCGCGGTACATCGCCGTGTCCGCGGCCTGGAACAACTGCTCCTTGGTCGCGGCCATCGCAGGGAAACAGGCTGATGCCGATCGAGGCGCCGATGATCACGTCCTGGCCGGCGATGTTGATCGGCGCGGTCAGCACGTCGAGCAGCTTCTCGCCGATGCGCGCGGCCGCGTTCTTGCCCTTGGCGCAGTGCGCCGCGATCACGAATTCGTCGCCGCCCAGGCGCGCGATGACGTCGCCCGGCCGGATCACCCGGCGCAGGCGCGCCGCCACTTCGCACAGCAGGATGTCGCCGAACTCGTGGCCGAAGGAGTCGTTGACTTCCTTGAAGCGGTCGAGGTCGAGGAACATCGTCGCCACCGTCGCATCGTGCGGGCAGGTATCGAACAGGCGCTGCACGCGTTCGCCCAGCAGCGCGCGGTTCGGCAAGCCGGTCAGCGTGTCGTGGGTGGCCAGTTCGCGCAGGCGGTTCTGGGTTTCTTCGCGCTCGGTGACGTCGCGGATGATGGCCTGGAAAAACTGGTGGCCGTTGTCCTCGAAGCGCGAGATGTGGACGTCGGCCGGGAAGGTGCTGCCGTCCTTGCGCCGTTTCTTGATGCGCAGGAGCTGGGTCTGGCCATCGTCCAGCGCGCCGGCAAGTTCCGGCGAATAGGTGTGAAGCCGCTGTCGATGTCGGGCACCCGCAGGCGCAGGAATTCTTCTTCGGTATAGCCGAAATTGCTGCAGGCGCGGCCGTTGGCGGCGACGATGAACAGGTCGCGGTCGGCGATGACGATGCTGTCGGCCGCCTGCTGGAACAGGTTGCGGAAACGCTGCTCGCTTTTCTTGAGCGCCTGCTCGGCCTGGTGCTTGAAGCTGATGTCGTGGAAGTACACCGACAGGCCGTCCTCGCTCGGATAGGCGCGCACCTCGACCCAGACGCCCGACGGTTCCAGAAGGTCTCGAAGGCTGCAGGCCTCGCCGGTTTCCATGGCGCGCCGGTAGTAGCTCGAGCGCGGGCGAACCATGCAGGTCGGGCGCGACCTCGAGCAGGTTCCTGCCGATGGCGAGGGCGGCGTCGACGTTGACGAAATTGCCCGGCCTTGCGGTTGGCAAAGGTGACCCGCCATTCGCGGTCGACCGCAAAAAAGGCGTCGCCGATGCTTTCCAACATGACCTGCAGCTGCTGCTGCGATTTGTCCAGCGCTGCGCGCGCGGCATGCTGCTCGGTCACGTCGCGCGCCGTCGCATACGTCACCTGGCTCAATGCGCACCAGCGCACCGAGGACGACATGATGATCGCGCGGCCATCCTTGCGCATCCAGCGGTGCTCGATGTCGCGCCGGATCGAGACGCCCGAGCGCAGCTCGGAACGCAAGGCCTGGAACCAGGCGCGCTCCTGTTCGTCCAGCAGTTCGTCGTAGCGGCGCCCCACCAGCTCCTCCGGCCGGTAGCCGAGGATGTCGAAGGTGGCCGCGTTCAGGCGCAGGAAGCGGCCGTCGGCATCGATCAGGGCGATCAGGTCCAGCGAATTTTCGATCAGGGCGGTGTTTTCCTCGGCCAGCCGCGCCAGGTCCGCCGTCGTTGTCAGTGTCGTTCAATTCAATTTCCATGTGCTGCCGTCATCTGCCTGTACCTGTGTGCCAACCGCTGCGCCGGATGCGGCGAGCCGCTCAGGTTAGCGCACTTACCCATGGAAACTAAATGGCATACTGGTAATCGCGCGAAATATAAACTTTCCTTGTAGAAATTTTGAGACGCTTTGCGAGCGTATTGCCACCTTGACCAAGACTTGCGCGCCAAGTGTGTTGGCACGCGGCCGGGCGGCGGCGTAGACTGCCCGTTCAGATGGAATGCCGAGAGAGACCGCAAGTGCAAGCCGACAGACGAACCGTTGAACGACCCAGGATCGCGTTATCCGCCATTACGCGCGAAAGCGTGCGCGCACTGGTCGAAACCGAATCCGAACACCTGCGCAAGGCGGTGGCCAACGGACGCAACCGTTACCAGGTGCGGCTCGACCAGCACGACCAGATCGTCGCCTTCATGGCCACGCTCAATCCGCCCGACCTCGAACGCTTCTCCACCTTCTACGAACAGGAAGCGGCCGCCGCGATCGCCGCCGACGCCAAGCGCGACGAATGGCGCCCGCTCTCCGGTCCGCTGGCCGTGCAGGCCGGGCAATCGGGCGAGATCATGCGCATCGGTCCCTGGGCACTGGCGGCGGCCGGCGCGGTCGCGGCAATGGCGACCTTCATCCTGCGCCGCTAGCGCCCCGCTGCCCTTTCCCGTCCAGCCGCGTCGACGCATTGCGTCGGCGCGCCCATAAGTTGCGCAACGGAAATCTAATGCGGACTGGGCCGTCGCCGTGTAGACTGGCTTCACCGTCGTTTTCTTCAACCTGCCGGGTGTTGTTCCCCGCTGAACTATCGGGTTTGTCATGTCACTTGGCCATTACGAACCAACCCTCGTCGTGGTGTCGATCCTGGTCGCGATCTACGCCTCCTACACCGCGCTCAGCCTGGCCGAACGGGTGCGCCATTCGCATGGCCGCGCCACCTGGTGGTGGATGGCCGGCGGCGCCTTTGCCATGGGCAGCGGCATCTGGGCCATGCACTTCATCGGCATGCAGGCCTTCCGCCTGCCCTTCCCGGTCGGCTACGACACGGCCATCACCTTCGTTTCCTGGCTGCTGCCGGTGCTCGCTTCGCTGCTGGCGCTGTCGCAGATCAGCCGTCCGGCCCCGCAGGCGACCCATTTCGCGATCAGCGCGGTGCTGATGGGCCTCGGCATCAACGCCATGCACTACACCGGCATGGCGGCCATGCGCATGCGTCCCGGCATCGACTACGACCCGCTGCTGTTCGCCATCTCGGTGCTGATCGCCATCGGCGCCTCGGCCGGCGCCCTGTGGCTGGCCTTCCACCTGCGCCACCGCATGCAGCATGGCAAGCTGACCCAGTTCGCGGCCGCCATCGTGATGGGCGGCGCCATCGTCGGCATGCACTACACCGGCATGGAAGCGGCGCACTTCGCCCCGGCAGCATCTGCCTGGAAGCGAACGTCGGCATCACCCAGGACCTGCTGGCCGGGGTGGTGACGGTGACCGCCCTGCTGCTGCTCACCATCGCCACCCTGGTCGCCGTCTACGACTCGCGCCTGGAAGACCGCTCGCGCATCCTGGCCGCCTCGCTCGCCACCTCGGCCGAACGCCAGACCCTGTACCTGCACGAGCAAAAGGCGCGCGTCGAGGCCGAGCGCCTGTCGGACATGAAGGATGAATTCCTCTCGACCCTGTCGCACGAATTGCGCACCCCGCTCAACGCCATGCTCGGCTGGGCGCAGTTGCTGATGGATGGCGGCAAGGACGAAAAGATGCTGCAGCGCGGCCTGCAAACGATCGAACGCAATGCGCGCGCGCAGTCGCAGCTGATCGAAGACATGCTCGACATGAGCCGCCTGATCGCCGGCAAGGTCCGCATCGAAGTCGACCGCACCTGGCCCTCGGATTTCATCGCCGCCGCCGTGGAAACGGTGCGCCCCTCCGCCCTGGCCAAGAACGTGCGCCTGGACATGCTGATCGAAAGCCACGCCGGCCCGCTGGCGGCCGACGCCGGGCGCCTGCAGCAGGTGATGACGAACCTGCTCTCGAACGCCATCAAGTTCACGCCCGCCGGCGGCGCCGTGCGCGTCAGCTCCAGGCGCGTGCGGGACGCCATCGTGATCGAAGTCGCGCGACAACGGCATCGGCATCGCGCCGGAATTCCTGCCCCACGTGTTCGACCGCTTCCGCCAGGCCGACGCTTCCTCGACGCGGCGCCACGGCGGCCTCGGCCTGGGCCTGTCGATCGCGCAGCAGCTGGTCGAACTGCAGGGCGGCCAGCTGACGGCCGCCAGCGCCGGCGAGGGCGAAGGCGCGACGTTTACGCTGACCATGCCGCTGCCGGGCGTGGAAGCCGACACGCCGCTCACGCCCGACTGCCTGCTCAAGCCGCACGACCTCGACGCGGTGCGCGCCGGCAGCGGCGCCCTGGCCGGCCTGACGATCCTGGTGGTGGACGACGAACGCGATTCGCTCGACATCGTGCACTACGTGCTGGCCGACATGGCCGCCACCATCGTCACCGCCTCGACCGCCTACGAGGCGCTGCAGATGATCGACAGCCTCAAGCCCGACCTGATGGTCAGCGACATCGGCATGCCCGGCATGGACGGCATGGAACTGATCCGCCGCGTGCGCGGCTCGGGCAATCCGCAAGTGGCCGGCGTGCGCGCCCTCGCGCTGACCGCCTTCTCGCGCAAGGAAGACCGCCTGCGTTCGCTGGAAGCGGGTTTCGACGAATACCTGTCGAAACCGGTGGCGCCGGCGGAACTGGTGCGCGCGGTGCTGACGCTGTGCGACAACCGGCTGCACAAGCCGGTTCCCGCCGCAAAAAAGGCGTAAGTCAAACCGCTGTCATATTCCGGAGCGAAGATAGGGACGTTCGCAAGAACACGGCAGCTTCGCTGCCCTACCGGCGCCGGCGGTCGGGAAACATACCGGCACCAGTTTCCATTCAGTCGATGCTGACTTCCTTGCGGTTGTAGCGCGATCGATGGCGCGCTGCACGCCGGCAGCCCGCCACAGCGGCTGCGGCCTACTTCTTCATGCCGTCTTTTTTCATCGCGTCATCCTTCATCGCATCCTTGTGCATCGCTCCTTGCCATGCATCTTGGCATGATCCTTGTGCATCGCGTCCTTGTGCATCGCGTCCTTGTGCATCGCGTCCTTGTGCATCGCGTCCTTTTTCATCGGCCGCTTCATGGCGTCCTTGGCCATGGCGTCATGCGCCATGTTGTCCTCATGCATGGCCGGCTTGGCCATCCCGATCTTTTTTCATGGTGTCCTGCGCCAGCACGGCATTCGACATCAGCAGGCAGGCGGCACTAACAATGGCAATGATCTTCATGGTGTTTTCCTGGTTGGATGAAACGTTGAACTGCAAAAAAGTAGAGCGACAACGGTGCTGCTTGAATCCGGCTCAGCGGACGCGCAAGCTTTCCTAGCTGCCGCCGAACCAGTTGTAGCCCTGGTCTTCCCAGTAGCCGCCGGGATAGGTGTTGGTGACGAACATGGCCTGGATGTGCTTCGGGATTCTTGTAGCCGAGCTTGGTGGGCATGCGCAGCTTCATCGGGAAGCCGTATTTCGGCGGCAACACCTGGCCGTCGTAGCTCAGCGCCAGCAGCGTTTGCGGATGCAGCGCGGTGGCCATGTCGATGCTGGTGTAGTAGTCGTCGGCGCACTTGAAGCCGACGTATTTCGCGCTCAGGTCGGCGCCGACACGCCGCAGGAAGTGCGCGAACGGCACGCCGCCCCACTTGCCGATGGCGCTCCAGCCCTCGACGCAGATGTGCCGCGTGACCTGGTCCGTCTGCGGCAGCGCGCCAGCTCGGACAGCGTCCAGCGTCGCTTGTCCGCACCAGACCGGTCACTTCGAGCCGCCAGGCGTCGCCGTCGACCTCGCGGATCTCGTCCTCGCCGTAGTAGGCGTTGAACGGGAACGGCCGCGTGATCATCGAATCCGGGTAGGTCGGCGCGAGTCGCGTTCGGATCGAACAGCCAGCCCTGCACGCGGTCGTTGAAGCGCGAGATGCTTCAGCGCAGCTCGACGCTGGCGTCGTCGTGATGCTGCAGCCGGTGAGCAGCGCGAGCCGCCCAGCGTCAGCGAGCGTTGCAGAAAGGCGCGCCGCGACGGCTGCTCAATGCGGCTCGACAGCAGCTTCAGGGCGTCCTTCACGGCGGCCTCGCCGTCGACGCCGACGACGAGAGATCGCTTGGTGATGCGCATGTTGGACTCCTCATCAGCGGCCGCGGACCATCGTGAGCAGGGTGCGCGGCACCAGCGCCACCATCACCAGGTGGCACGGCAACAAAAGCCACAACGCGCCATGGCGAAGAAATGCAGCGCCGCGCGCCTTCGTAGCCTCCCATGCAGCTCCCGCAGCAGTGGAAACTGCACGGACTTCCACAGCACCAGCCCCGAGAGCACCAGCAGAATGCAGTCGAGCATCACGAACAGATAGGCCGCCGTTGCACGCCGTTGTAGTGGCGCGGGTCGGCATGCGCCAGCCGGCCGCTCAGCGCGACGCGCAGGTCGCGCCACACGGCGCGCGGCGTGAGCGGGAAAGAACTTGCGCGCGCAAGCGGCCGCTGACCAGATTCAGCGGCAAAATAGACGAGCCCGTTGATGACCAGCAGCCACATGCCGCGAAGTGCCATTACAGCGCCCCGCCCAGCCAGCCGCCCAAAGTCATCGACGTGGAAATCGGAAACCAGAAGAGCGGTAGCGTTGTAGATACGCCAGCCGCTGGCGACCATCACCAGCACCGCCAAGGCATTCAGCCAATGGGTGATGCGCAGCCAGCGCGGATGGATCTGGCGGGGATTGGTTCTGACGAAAATCTCCCGAAGGCCGAGGTGGCGCTGTTATAAAGTGCGCCTGCGGCAAGATGGCACTTGAAAAAATGTGGGCTCATGGTCATGCTCTGTTGGCGAAGTAACAGTTAATTCGCCGGCAGCGCGCAGTCGGTTACAACGCATTCAAAAAATATCAAAAAATCTAATTCGTTCACTGCTGTAACCAAAGGCGCCGATGCAACGAATACAGCAAGAGAATCCGCTGCAAGCGAAAGAGCTGCGCCTGCACAGTTTGTTCGTGCGCGGCCTGGAGGGCGACAACGCGGCCTACCGCAGTTTTTTGCAGGACAGCGCCAGCCACCTGCGCGCCTTTTTACGCCGCCGTCTGCAGCGCTGGCCCGACGCCGTGGAAGATCTGGTGCAGGAATCGCTGCTGGCGATCCACAACCAGCGCCACACCTACGACCCCGCCGCGCCGCTGACCTCGTGGATGCATGCAATTGCTCGTTACAAGCTGATCGACTGGATGCGCCGCCACGGACGCAATGGGGCGCTCGATATGACGTTTGACGATGCCGGCGAGCTGATCGCCGACAGTGATGCTGACGATAGCGCCGCCACCGCCGGGCGCGACCTGGCGGTGCTGCTGGCAACCCTGCCCGACAAGCAGCGGCAGGCCATCGTCGCCACCCGTCTCGACGGCCTGTCGGTGCGCGAAGCGGCGGCGCTACTGCACCTGTCCGAAGCCGATATCAAAGTAAGCGTGCACCGGGGATTGAAAACGTTGGCAATGAAGATGCGGGACCTATGATGAAAACCGAAAACCTGATCGACCTGCTCGCCGTCGGCGGGGAACCCGAACCCGGCGTGGCGCGCCGCGCAGCGCTGTGGCCCCTGCTGGCCGGCATTCTTGTTTCCGGCGCCATCCTGCTGGCGACACTGGGACCGCGTACCGACCTGCCGCAAGCGGGCCTGCTGCCGAGCTTCTGGATCAAGCTGGCCTTCTGCCTTGCCCTGGCTAGTGCCGGCTGGCGGGCCGTCAAACGTCTGGCGACCCCGGGAGCGTCCCTGTCCTCCCTGCCCTGGCTGGTCGGCGGGTCGATCTTCCTGTTGTGGCTCCTGGCGGGAGTGGCCTTGCTGGAAGCCGATCCCGCTGCGCGCACCCAGCTGTTCCTGGGCAGCACTTGGCGCTATTGCCCCACGCTCATCACGCTGATGTCGCTTCCCACCTTCGGCGCGGCGCTGCATCTCATGCGCGGCCTCGCCCCCACCCGGCTGCGACTGGCCGGCGCGGCGGCGGGCCTGGCCGCTGGCGCGATGGCGGCTTCGGTGTATTGCCTACATTGCCCAGAGGCTAGCTTGGTATTTGTCGGGTGTTGGTATTTGCTGGGGATGGTGATCCCGGCGGCGATCGGAGCGATGATCGGCCCGAAAGTGCTGGCTTGGTAATGCCCGCGAAGCCGCCGCCATGGACGGCGTCATCGCTTGCCGGCGCGCCCGACAGCCGACGATCAGTCGAACTTCGAAAAGTCCGGCTTGCGCTTCTGGAAGAAGGCCGTAAACGCTTCCTTCGCTTCGGCGCCGACCAGCATCGCACCGAACTGCTTGTTTTCGACGCCCATGGTCTCGGCGACGATGGCGGCGCGCGGGCGCTTCATCAGGGCCTTGGTGGCGCGGATCGAGGCGGCCGGCAGGGCGACCAGCTTGGCGGCCTGGCCTTGCGCGAAGGCGAGCAGTTCGGCGGCTGGCACCACGCGCGCGACGATGCCCATCTCGAAGGCTTCCTGCGCGCTGAACGGCTTCGCCCAGCATCAGCTTTTCGGCGGCGCGGGTGTAGCCGGCGGCTTGCGCGACCAGCAGCGAGGACGCGAATTCCGGGCACAGGCCGAGCTGGGTGAAGGGCATCGAGAATTTGGCGTTGTCGGCGGCGTAGACCAGGTCGCAGTGCATCAGCATCGTGGTGCCGATGCCGACCGCGGCGCCGGCCACGGCCGCGACGACCGGCTTGGTGCAGCCTTCGAGGGCGCGCATGAAGCTGGAAGACCGGACGGTCTTCGGTCATGGCGCCGTCGCCGGTGTTGTTCAGGAAGTCGTCGAGGTCGTTACCGGCGGTGAAGATCTCGGGCTTGCCGGTGATGAGGACGGCGCGCACTTGCGCGTCTTGTTCGGCGTCGAGCAGGGCGTCGGCCATGGTCGAATACATGGCGCCGGTGATGGCGTTCTTGCGTTCGAGGCGGTTGAATTCGATGGTGAGGATGCCGTTGGCTTTGTTGGTCTGGATGGTCATGTTTCAGTCTCCGTGGTTTTCTTGGGCACGGATGAACGCGTGGGCACGAGCGCCCACCCTACGATTCGGTAGGGTGGGCGCTCCGTGCCCACGCGGTGATACGGTCAGCCGCATCAACGCGAAGGCTGACACGGCCACTATCTCAAATTAAACGCGCTCGATGATACCGGCCGCGCCCATGCCGGCGCCGACGCACATCGTCACCATGCCGTACTTCAGGTTATTGCGGCGCAGTGCGTGCACGACGGTCGCGGCGCGGATCGCACCGGTGGCGCCCAGCGGGTGGCCCAGGGCAATCGCGCCGCCCATCGGGTTGACCTTGCTGGTGTCCAGGCCCAGGTCGCGGATCACGGCCAGCGCTTGCGCGGCAAAGGCTTCGTTCAGCTCGATCCAGTCGAGCTGGTCCTGGGTGATGCCGGCGGCGGCCAGCGCCGCAGGAATCGCGACCTTCGGGCCGATGCCCATGATTTCCGGCGGCACGCCGCGCACGGCGAACGAGGAGAACTTGGCCAGCGGGGTCAGGTTGTGCTCGCGCAGGATCTTTTCGCTGACGACGATCAGGGCGCCGGCGCCGTCCGACATCTGCGACGAGGTCGCGGCGGTGACGGTGCCCTTGGCCGCGAAGACGGGCTTGAGCTTCGCCATGCCTTCCATGCTGGCGTCGGCGCGCGGGCCTTCGTCGGTGTCGACGGTGCGGCGCTTGACCGAGATTTCGCCGGTCGCCAGGTTCGGCGTGCGGGTGATGATCTCGACCGGGGTGATCTCGTCCTTGAAGTAGCCGGCCTGCTGGGCGGCGATGGCGCGGCGGTGCGATTCCAGGCCGAAGGCGTCCTGGTCTTCGCGCGACACTTTCCACTGCTTGGCCACGTTTTCGGCCGTCAGGCCCATGCCGTAGGCCAGGCCGACGTTCTCGTCCTTGAACGTGTCCATGTTGATCGACGGGTGGTGGCCCATCATCGGCACCATCGACATCGATTCGACGCCGCCGGCGATCATCACGTCGGCTTCGCCGACGCGGATGCGGTCCGCCGCCATGGCCAGGGCGGTGATGCCCGAAGCGCAGTAACGGTTGACGGTCACGCCGCCGACCGTGTTCGGCAGGCCGGCCAGCACCACCGAATTACGGGCGATGTTGAAGCCCTGCTCCGCTTCCGGGAACGAGCAGCCGACGATGGCGTCGATGATCAGTGCCGGGTCCAGGTTCGGCACGGCGGCCATCGCACCGCGGATCGCGGCGACCAGCAGGTCGTCCGGGCGGGTCGTCTTGAACATGCCGCGCGGCGCCTTGCCGATCGGGGTGCGGGTCGCTGCGACGATGTATGCGTCTTGAAGTTGTTTGCTCATGTCATGTCGTCCTTGATTAGTTCCGCACCGGCTTACCGGTCTGCATCATGCCCATGATCCGCTCTTGCGTCTTCGGGTTGTTCAGCAGTTCGATGAAGGCTTTACGCTCCATGTCGAGCAGCCACTGCTCCGACACCACGCTGCCCTGGTCGACGTCGCCGCCGGTCACGATCTCGGCGATCATGTCGCCCAGCTTGTA
Source organism: uncultured beta proteobacterium (assembly GCA_963729765.1). Taxonomy (GTDB): domain Bacteria; phylum Pseudomonadota; class Gammaproteobacteria; order Burkholderiales; family Burkholderiaceae_D; genus Telluria. The sequence goes on from CAVSPL010000013.1 coordinate 57,874, forward strand.
GTCGTGGGCCGAGATGAAGCCGCCGTCACGCATGTTGACCAGCTGGCCGCGGATCGTCGCCCAGCCGTAGCGGCCGGTGACGGTCACCGGGCGCTGCAGCGGTGCGCGGTAGCCGGCGTCGAACATCGCGCGCGCCTGCACCTTCGCCACGTGCAGCAGTTCGTACGCGTTGAAGACGATGACGTCGTCTTCCTTCAGGTAGCCCATGGCCTTCGCTTCCAGCGCCGACTTCGACACCTGCGCGGTGGCCGCGTTGGTGAAACCGGTCTTCAGGAATTGCAGGATGTCGTTGCCCTTGGCTTCCGTGAAGGCGCGCACTGCCGCTTCCTTCAGGCCGCCGCCGGCCGGCACCAGGCCGACGCCGACTTCGACCAGGCCGATGTAGGACTCGATCGCCGCCACACGCTTCGATGCGTGCAGGGCCAGCTCGCAGCCGCCGCCCAGCGCCAGGCCGGCGACAGCCGCAACCACCGGCACGTTCGAGTACTTCATCTGCATGAAGGTGTCTTGCAGTTCCTTGACGATCGGGTCCATCGCTTTCGCGCCGCCGGCCATGAAGGCAGGCAGGGCCGATTGCAGGTCGGCGCCGGCCGAGAAGGCGCCGCCTTCGGTCGCATCCGTATTCCAGATCACCAGGCCTTTGAAGTTCTTGCCCGCTTCTTCCAGGCCGCGCTTCAGGCCCTTGATGACGCCGTCGCCGATGACGTGCATCTTGGTCTTGAGCGAGATGACGAGGACTTCGTCGTCCGCGTGCCACAGGCGCACCGACTCGTCCTCGAAGACGGTGGTGCCGAACGGTCTTGGCGTCGCTGCCGCCAGCGCCCAGCACCGGTGCGCGGAAGGCCTGGCGCTCGTACACGGCCAGGGTCGAACGTGGAACATAGCTGTTCGAGGAAGCCGAGTACGAACCTTCAGGCGTGTGCACGCCCTTCTCGGCGACCTGGCCATCGAAGACCCAGGCTGGCAGCGGGGTGTTGGTCAGCGCCTTGCCGGCGTCGATGTCTTCCTTGACCCATTCGGCGATCTGCTTCCAGCCGGCGGCTTGCCAGGTCTCGAACGGGCCGACGCTCCAGCCGAAGCCCCAGCGCATGGCGAAGTCGATGTCGCGTGCGTTGTCGGCGATGGTGTCGAGGTGGACGGCGATGTAGTGGAAGGCGTCGCGGTAGATCGCCCACAGGAACTGCGCCTGCGGGTTGGTCGATTCGCGCAGGGCCTTGAACTTCTTGACCGGATCCTTTTCTTTCAGGATGCGCGCGACGATGTCGGCTGCCTTGGCGCCGCCGGCGACGTATTCGCCGGTGGCGAAGTCGAGGCGCTGGATGTCCTTGCCGACTTTCTTGTAGAAGCCGCCGCCGGTCTTCTGGCCCAGGGCGCCCTTCTCGATCAGCTTGGCCAGCACGTCCGGCGTCTTGTACAGGCTGAAGAACGGGTCGTCCTGCAGGGTGTCCTGCATGGTCTTGATGACGTGGCCCATCGTGTCCAGGCCGACGACGTCGGCGGTACGGAAGGTGCCCGACTTGGCGCGGCCCAGCTTTGCGCCGGTCAGGTCGTCGACCACGTCCACCGACAGGCCGAATTTCTCGGCTTCGTGGATGGTGGCCAGCATGCCGAAGATGCCGACGCGGTTGGCGATGAAGTTCGGCGTGTCTTTCGCGCGCACGACGCCCTTGCCGAGGACCGAGGTCAGGAAGGTCTCGAGCTGGTCGAGGATTTCCGGCGGCGTCGACGTGGTCGGGATCAGCTCGACCAGGTGCATGTAGCGCGGCGGGTTGAAGAAGTGGACGCCGCAGAAGCGCGCCTTCAGTTCTGTCGTCAAAACCTTCGGCCAGCTTGTTGATCGACAGGCCCGAGGTGTTCGAGGCGAAGATCGCGTTCGGCGCGATGTGCGGCGCGACCTTGGCGTACAGGTCGTGTTTCCAGTCCATGCGCTCGGCGATGGCTTCGATGATCAGGTCGCAGCCAGCCAGCACGTCGAGGTTGTCTTCGTAGTTGGCGACTTCGATCAGCGACGCGTCATCCTTGTTGCCCAGCGGGGCCGGCGACAGCTTTTTCAGGTTCTCGATGGCGCGCAGGACGATGCCGTTCTTCGGGCCTTCCTTGGCAGGCAGGTCGAACAGCACGACAGGCACCTTGGCGTTGACGCAGTGCGCAGCGATCTGCGCGCCCATCACGCCCGCGCCCAGTACGGCGACTTTCTTGACGGTGAAATTGGTCATGGTTTTTATCCCTTGCGTTCTTAGAACAGGTCGGCGTCGAGCGCCATCAGGTTGGCGGAACCCGAGCGAGCCTGGCGGATCAGCATCGCGGTTTCCGGGTACAGGCGGGCGAAGTAGAAGCGTGCGGTGGCCAGCTTCGACTCGTAGAACTTGTCGTCCGAATCCTTCTTGGCCAGCGCGATCTTCGCCATCTGCGCGAAGAAGTACGAGAACACCAGGTGACCGACCACGCGCAGGTAAGGCACGGCGGCGGCGCCGACTTCGTCCTGGTTGGTGAAGGCCTTCATGCCGATTTCCATGGTCAGCTTGCCGACCTTCTCGCCCAGCTCGCCCAGCGGGGTCACGAATTCGGACATCGATTCATCGAGGCCGTTCTCTTCGACGAAGGCTTTGATCTTCTCGCCGAAGGCGCGCAGCTTGGCGCCGTTGTCCATCAGGATCTTGCGGCCCAGCAGATCGAGCGACTGGATCGTGTTGGTGCCTTCGTAGATCATGTTGATGCGCGCGTCGCGCACGTACTGCTCCATGCCCCACTCGCTGATGTAGCCGTGGCCGCCGTAGACCTGCATCGCTTCCGAGGTCGCGATCCAGCCGTTGTCGGTGATGAAGGCTTTGACGATCGGGGTCAGCAGCGTGATTTCGCCGTTGGCTTCCTTGCGCACTTCTTCGTCAGGGTGGTTCAGTTCGCGGTCGATCTGCAGCGCGACATACGAGCAGACGGCGCGCGCGCCTTCGGCATAGGCTTTCGCGGTCAACAGCATGCGGCGCACGTCCGGGTGCACGATGATCGGGTCGGCCGGCTTGTCCGGCGCCTTCGGGCCCGACAGGCTGCGCATCTGGATGCGGTCTTTTGCGTAGACCAGCGCGTTCTGGTACGCCACTTCGGTCAGGCCGAGCGACTGCATGCCGACGCCCAGGCGGGCGGCGTTCATGAACACGAACATCGCGTTCAGGCCCTTGTGCGGCTGGCCGATCAGGGTGCCGACGGCGCCGTCCAGGTTCATCTGGCAGGTGGCGTTACCGTGGATGCCCATCTTTTCTTCGATGGCGCCGCAGAAGATCGGGTTGCGCTCGCCGATCGAACCGTCCGCGTTCGGCAGGAACTTCGGCACCAGGAACAGCGAGATGCCTTTCGAGCCTTCCGGTGCGTCCGGCAGGCGCGCCAGCACCAGGTGGATGATGTTTTCGGAGACGTCGTGCTCGCCGGCCGAGATGAAGATCTTCGAGCCGGTGATCTTGTAGGTGCCGTCGCCTTGCGGCTCGGCCTTCGAGCGCAGCAGGCCCAGGTCGGTGCCGCAATGCGCTTCGGTCAGGCACATGGTGCCGGTCCACTCGCCCGAGACCAGCTTCGGCAGGTATTGCGCTTTCTGCTCGTCGCTGCCGTGTTCCTTCAGGCACTCGTAGGCGCCGTGCGACAGGCCCGGGTACATGGTCCAGGCCTGGTTGGCCGAGTTCAGCATCTCGTAGAACGAGTTGTTCAGCGAAACAGGCAGGCCCTGGCCGCCGTATTCCGGATCGCAGCCGAGCGCCGCCCAGCCGCCTTCGACATACTGTTTATACGCTTCCTTGAAACCCTTCGGCGTGGTCACGGTCTTGGTGGCGGCGTCGTAATGGCAGCCTTCGCGGTCGCCCGAGTGGTTCAGCGGGAACAGCACTTCCTGGGTGAACTTCGCGCCCTCTTCCAGCACCTGGTTGATGATGTCGGCGTCGATTTCCTGGTAGGCAGGCAGGTTCTTGAATTCTTCGGTGACGTTGAGGAATTCGTGCAGCACAAACTGCATATCCCGGATTGGCGCGACGTACTGACCCATGGTTTTCTCCTGACGAAGGTAAGATGTATTGTTGAAGCTGAAGAGCAGGCGCGATGCCGTGCTTTTTAATTGCTGTGAACGGGATTGCGGTAATTCTCGATCAGCCGCACGAAGCCGCGGTTGGCGCGCTCGAGCGCGCCGGGGACGCGCAGGAAACGCGCGTCGTGGTGCAGGGCCAGGATCAGCCCGTACATCTCGTAGACCAGCTGCTCCGGATCGGTGCCCGCTGCAGGGCGCCGCAGTCGACGCTCTGCTGCACGGCGCGCAGCAGCGCGCCTTGCCAGGCACGCACCATCGACACCAGCGATTCGCGGATCGGGCCTGGCCGGTCATCGTACTCCACCGCGCCGCTGATATAGATGCAGCCCGAGGCGATTTCGACCGATACCCGCTTGACCCAGCGCGCGAACATCGATTCCAGGCGCGGCAAGCCGCGTTGCTCTTTCACGCTGGGGAAGAACACTTCCTGCTCGAAACGGTGGTGGTAGAGCTTGAGCACTTCCAGCTGCAAGTCTTCGCGCGAGCCGAAGTGGGCGAACACGCCCGACTTGCTCATGTTCATGCGATCCGCGAGCAAGCCGATGGTCAGGCCTTCGAGGCCGTTACGGCTGGCCAGCTCGAGCGCGACATCGAGAATCGCTGCCCGCGTCTGCTCGCCCTTGCGCATGAATTTTGCTGAAGTGTTGATACGTTTCCCCTGCGTGAATCGAAAATCCGAACGAGCGTACTATTATCTATCGGCGGTCGAATGTCAAACGGGAACTTAGAGGTGGGGTTCTATTGTGTGGGATGGGGCCGCCGATGACATCGCGTTCCGCGTGGGCACAGGGCGCCCACCCTACGAAAGCGCAACGTATGCCACCCTACCCGGCCGCCTTCGAAATCGCGCGCCGGTCGCGCTTGGTCGGGCGCCCTTTGATCTCCAGGCTCGGCTCCGGAAACAAGCGCCTCGCCTCCGAATCGTTCTCGCGCTTGGCGATGCTCTCTTCGGTCTCGCTGTACAAGCGCGCGCGCAATCGGCGCCGCGCCGCGCTTGTCGGAAATGCCCAGCACGACGACTTCCCAGCGGTCCGAGCCGTTATCGATAGCAATCTTGTCGTCCAGCTTGACGGCGCGCGCCGGCTTGACCGGTTCGCCGTCGATGCGCACGCGGCCGCGATCGACCGCATCGGCCGCCAGCGACCGGGTTTTGAAGAAACGCGCGGCGAACAGCCACTTGTCGATGCGTACGTTGTCCATGTCTTGCTCTTCCTTATGCGTAACCGATGGCGAAAATTCTCATGGTCAGTTTATACAGAAGGTAGGCCATTTCATAGCGCATGCGGCGCATCCAGCCCATGCCCTCGAACTCCTCCATGCGCACGATTTCTCCGTCGGCAACGCCGCGCTCGATGTGGGCGCGCACGGCGCGCGCGAAGGCGGCGTTTTTGCACGACGATATTCGCTTCCTGGTTCAGGAACAGCGACAGGCCGTCGCAATTGCTCGAGCCCACCGTCGCCCAGTCGTCGTCGACCACGGCGATCTTCGCGTGCAGCTGGGTCTTGCGGTATTCGACGACCTGGATGCCGTCGGCCAGCAGCTTCGGGTAGAACGAGCGCGCCACCGCATCCTGCATGCGGAATTCGCCGGTACCGATCAACAAGGTGACCGACACGCCGCGCCGCGCGGCCTGCGCCAGCGCCTCGCGGAACTTGCGGCCGGGCGCGAAGTACGGATTGGCGAGCAGCACGCTGTTCCTGGCCTGGCCGATCGCCTGCAGGTAGGCGCGCTGGATCGTGCTGCGGTTGCGCAGGTTGTCGCGCACGACGAAGGCGGCGCGCATCGGGCGCGCGCCCTCGGTCGGCGGCGCCTTGCGCGTCTCGCGGTACAGGCCGATCCGGCTGAGCATGTCGAGGCGGCCGGCGCGCATCCACTGGGCTTGCGCCTCGAAGTGGATCTGCGCCACCAGCGGCCCGCGCACGCTCACGGCAAAATCCCAGCGCGGCGCCGGCAGCGGCGATAGGGCTCGTAGTCGTGCCGCATGTCGTCGTTGATGTTGATGCCGCCGACAAAGGCGATTTCGCCGTCGACGACCGTGATCTTGCGGTGCGTGCGCGCGATGCCGCGCTTGAACCAGGGATTGAACACGCGGTAGTGGACGCCGGCCCTGGCAAAGGCTTCGGCGCGGCGGCAGCAGGCGCGGTGGCCGGTGCCGAACCAGTCGACCAGCACGCGCACTTTCAGGCCGCGCTCGGCGGCGCGGATGAGCGCCGCCTCGATGCCGCGCGCGACCTCGTCTTCGGCGAAGATATAGGTTTCGAACAGGACGTCGTGCCGGGCGGCGTCGATCGCCGCGATCATGGCCGGGAACAGCTGTTGCCCGGTTTCCAGCAAGGTGATGTCGTTGTTCGCTACATAAGTAACGCTGCGCATCGCTCAGGCCAGCTGCAGTTCGGCGACGATCGGCGCGTGGTCGGACAGCTTGGCCCAGATCGGTCCGGCCATCACCTCGGCAATGTCGATCTTGAAGCCGCGCACGTAGATGCGGTCGAGGCGGAACCAGGGCAGCGCAGCCGGGAAGGTGCGTGCCGGCGCCAGGCGCGGTCCACGGCCGGCCCAGCCGCGCACCATGTCGCCCAGCGGCGAACTCTTGCCGAGTCCGTCGAAGACTTCGGTCACCCCGAGCGCGTTGCGCAGGCGGTCGCTGAGGGTATTGCGCCAGTCGTTGAAGTCGCCGGCGATGATCACCGGTTCGCCGTTCGGCGCGGACTTGTTGACCGCCTCGATCAACTGCTCGGTCTGGCGCCCGCGCCCACCTTCGAACAGGCCCAGGTGCACGACATAGCAATGGACCTTGCCGGCGGGCGTTTCCAGCACGCAGTGCAGGATCCCGCGCTGCTCGTAGGCATGGTCGGAAATGTCGTGGTTATGGCTGTTTTCGATGGGAAAACAGCTGAGCAAGGCATTGCCGTGGTGGCCGTGGTCATAGACCGCGTTCATGCCATAGGCGGAATGGGCATTGTGCGATTCGCCGGCGAAATATTCATGCTGCGCCGTTTCCGGCCAAACACGCGTTTCACGCTTGTGCTGGCCGTAACGCGCATGATGGCGGTCATGCCGCCCCTGCACTTCCTGCAGGAAAACGATATCGGCGTGGAATTCGGAAATCGCCTTCTTCAGCGCCAGCACCCGGGGGGTACTGCGCAGCGAGGTGACACCTTTATGGATATTGTAGGTTGCGACACGAATCTTCATGGGAACATTCTAACCCCATCAGTCCGTGTTCATTTTTATAAGCTTTGTCAATCGTGCGGCGCGGGGTGTCTGGCGTCTGGGAGCCGTCACCCCGTCATGGCTTATTCAAATGCAGGGGCCGCTTCCCAATTCTTGCGCAAGGCAAGATTACGCAGCGCCGCCGCATTGTCGGCTTCGGACAAGGGAACGGAAACCAGGCGCGGGCCGGACAGGCGCAGCCCGCAGAGCAGGTCGATGTAGAAACAATCATCGTCGACGCTCACTGCTTTCACTTTTTCCTCGTGCTTCAGTTCGAATTGTTCCATGCGTTTTCTCTCCCAGAATCCCGTGTGGTTTAACGGTGTTGCAGTTCAGTTCGCTTGATGCGAATGGCTGACGATAGGCGACTAGTTTCCGATTGTCAAACGCAGATTCTATTGTGCGCTACCTAACATAACAAATTTCCTTCAGTAATTTTTCCTCAGGGAACTTGTTTCGATATGTAACAGGAAATGTTGCCGTACATAATTTGTACACGCTACCGGGCTATTTGTATCAATTTGTATGCAATTTAGCCGAGGTTTCGCGACAGTCCGACGAACTTTCACTGAGTCATCAAATAGTTTTGGTTACAGGAAACGCGTTTTTATGCCCAAATGCATGTTTTTGTACGTCTTGAGGAAGCGATCGTGTAGGACAAAGGGAGGGTTAGCGTTGTATCCGCGCCTACAAACAAAAAAAGCTTGACTTTTTTATACAGATAAAAATTCCAGCTGGAAGCGTTTTTGAGAGCGAAAAGGGGCTTGCGGCGTCCCGGATCTGACCCGCTTTTTATTCCGTATCGGGTACCCAGTACCCTTCCCAGCAGCGCCCGTTCGAGCGCTGCAAAGCCGGCACTGCCGCGTTGCCGGGGCCGTGCCAGGTCGACCCGGATATCCTCGGCGATCCTGCCTTCTTCGATCACCATCACCCGGTCGGCCAGCGCCAGCGCTTCCTGCACGTCGTGCGTCACCAGCACGGCGCGTGAAACCCTGGCGCTGCCACAGCGATTCGATCAATTGCTGCATCTCGATCGCGGGTCAGGGCATCGAGCGCGCCCAGCGGTTCGTCGAGCAGCAGCAAGCCGCGGCGCATGCACCAGGGCGCGCGCCAGCGCCACGCGCTGGCGCTGCCCGCCCGACAGCACCGACGGCCAGTCGCGGGCGCGTCGTGCCAGGCCGACCTGCGCCAGCGCCTCCAGCGCCGGCCCGCGCTCGATCGGCCAGGCCCAGCGCCACGTTGTCGAGCACGCTCTTCCACGGCAGCAGGCGCGCTTCCTGGAACATGATGCGCAGCGCATCGGCGCGGCCGGCGCCGTCGATCGGCGACGGTGCCGCCATCGAGCTGCTTCCAGCCCGGCGATCAGGCGCAGCAAGGTGCTCTTGCCGCAGCCGCTGCGCCCGACGATGGCGACGAACTCGCCGGGCGCAATCGCAGGTCGATGCCGTCGCAGCACCTGCGCGGCTGCCGTAGCGCTTGCGACAGGCCGCGCAGGCAGCGACGGCCGCTCGCTGCCCCGCGCCGACGGCGGCGCCCACGTGCGTTGTTTCACAGCTGTAGTGTATGCTTGCATTGCGTGTCCTCATTACTGGTAAGCCGGATTCCAGCGCAGGCACGGCGCTCCAGCGCGCGCGCGAGCCAGGTCGGCCGGCTTGCCCAACAGGGCGTAGAGCAGGATGCCGACCAGCACCACGTCGGTCTGCAGGAATTCGCGGGCGTTCATCGTCATGTAGCCGATGCCGGCCTGCGCCGAAATGGTCTCGGCGACGATCAGCAGTCACCCACATCAGGCCCAGCGAAAAGCGCACGCCGACCAGGATCGACGGCAGCGCCGCCGGCAGGATCACGTCGCGGTACAGCTGCCAGCCGGACAGGCCGTAGCTGCGCGCCATCTCGATCAGGCCCTGGTCGGCCGAGCGGATGCCGTGGAAGGTATTGAGGTAGACCGGGAAGAACACGCCGACCGCGAGCAGGAACAGCTTGGCCGTCTCGTCGATGCCGAACCACAGGATCACCAGCGGGATCAGCGCCAGCGCCGGGATGTTGCGGACCATCTGCAAGGTGGTGTCGAGCAGGGTCTCGGCGCGGCGCGACGACTGCCGGTCAAGCAGGCCGAGCACCAGGCCCAGCCCGGCGCCGATGGCGAAGCCGGCGCTGGCGCGCCACAGGCTGGTGCGCAGGTGCGTCCACAATTCGCCCGACACGGCCAGCGTCCAGAAGGCCTTGACGACCGCCCACGGCTCGGGCAGGATGCGGGTCGACAGCCAGCCGGCCTGCGCCGCGACTTGCCAGCCGAGCGATCAGCAGGCCGGCAGCGCCCACGGCGCCAGCAGGGTTTTCAGGCGCTGCCCGCCTGCCTGCGGGCGCGCCAGGGCTCCGGCCGCCATCTCAGGCCGCCTTCTTCGGCACGATGTCGCTGGCCATCATCTCGCCGAAGGGCCCGGTGAGCGACTGTTCGCCGGCCGCTTTGCCTTCCCCAGCAGCGGGAACACCAGTTCGGCGAAGCGGTAGGACTCTTCCAGGTGCGGGTAGCCGGACAAGATAAAGGTGTCGATGCCCAGCTCGGCGTATTCGCGCATGCGTGCGGCCACCGTTTCCGGGTCGCCCACCAGCGCCGTGCCGGCGCCGCCGCGCACCAGGCCCACGCCGGCCCACAGGTTCGGGCGAACTTCCAGCTCGTCGCGCCGGCCGCCGTGCAGGGCCGCCATGCGCTGCTGGCCGACCGAATCCATCTTGGCAAACGCGGCCTGCGCCTTGGCGATGATGTCGTCGTCCAGATGGCTGATCAGGTCCTCGGCCGCGCGCCAGGCCGCCTCGTTTGTTTCGCGCACGATCACATGCAGGCGGATGCCGAAGTTCAGCGTGCGCCCGCGCTTGGCGGCGCGCGCGCGGATGTCGGCCATCTTCTCGGCCACCTCGGCCGGCGGCTCGCCCCAGGTCAGATAGACGTCCATCTGCTCGGCCGCCAGTTCGTGCGCGGGTTCCGAGGAACCGCCGAAGTACAGCGGCGGGTACGGCTTTTGCACCGGCGGGTACAGGGTCTTGGCGCCTTTCACCTGGAGGTGCTTGCCCTCGAAATCGTAGCCGGCCGCGCCGCCCTCGCCCGCCAGGATGGCGCGCCAGATGCGGATGAACTCGTCCGATATCTCGTAGCGCTTGGCGTGGTCGGCGAACACGCCGTCGCGCTTCCAGTTCGCCCTGGTCGCCGCCGGTGACGACATTGATCAGCAGCCGGCCGTTCGACAGGCGGTCGAAGGTCGCTGCCATGCGCACCGCCAGGCCGGGGTGGACAGGCCGGGGCGGATCGCGACCAGGAATTTCAGTTGTTGCGTGACGCCATCAGCGACGCGGCGACCACCCAGGGTCTTCGCAGGAGCGGCCGGTGGGCATCAGCACGCCTTCGTAGCCCAGGGTGTCGGCGGCGACCGCCACCTGCTTCAGGTAGTCGGCGTCGACCGGGCGCGCGCCCTTGGTGGTGCCGAGGTAGCGGCTGTCGCCGTGGGTGGGGAGGAACCAGAAGATATTCAGTGGATGTGCGACATGATGATCCTTCAGAGCGTGCTTGCGCCAGTTGGGCGTCGGCTTGACGACGATCGGTTTCGGGATCAGTTTCAGACTGGGAAGGCGTCGGCGATCTGCTGCTGCTCGGCGACCACCTCGGCGAGATCTGTTTGACGCCGTAGGAATAGCGCGCCGCCGCCAGCTCGACACGGCGTTCGGCAGGCCGGTCTGGCTTGCCAGGACGCCGCGCCACTTCGCTCGGTTGGCGCGCCCCAGTCGTCGACCTTGGCGATTTCCTCGAGCAGGATGCGCGATGATGTCGGCGTTCTGCTCCGCGAACGGCGCGCGGCCAGATAGAACTGGTGGTTGGACACCAGGCCGCTGCCGTCGGCCAGCACGCGCGCACCCAGCTGCTCTTCGGCGGCGGCCAGGAAGGGATCCCAGATGACCCAGGCATCGACGCGCCCCGCTCGAAGGCGGCGCGCGCGTCGGCCGGCGGCAGGAAGACGGCTGGATGTCCTTGTAGGCCACGCCGGCCTTTTCCAGCGCCTTGACCAGCAAGAAATGCACGTTGGAGCCCTTGTTCAGCACGACTTTCTTGCCCTTCAAATCGGCCACGCTGCGCAATGGCTCGAACCCTTTCGGCACCACGATCGCTTCGCTCGCGGCGAGGGCGGCTCGTTGCCGACATACACCAGGTGCGCGCCGGCGGCCTGGGCGAAGATCGGCGGCGCTTCGCCGACCGTGCCGAAATCGATGCTGCCCACATTCAGGCCTTCCAGCAGCACCGGGCCGGCCGGGAACTCGGTCCATTTCACCGCTGATCCTTGTCGGCCAGGCGTTTTTCCAGCGTGCCGCGGCCTTTCAGCAGGGTCAGGGTGCCGTATTTCTGGTAGCCGATGCGTACTTCGCTGGCGGCTGGGCGCCGGTACCGGCAGCCCGGCGGCCAGCACGGCGGCCCCCATCATCCCCATGGCGTGGCGGCGGGCGTTGCGGCGGTCTTGCGGTGATAGCTCATGGTGTGTTCTGAATTGGCGGAGTCGGGTTGAGTAGCGAGGAGCGGGTACGGCGCAGGGCCGCGCGAGCAGTTCGAACGACAGCTGTTCGATGCCGCGCGCGACGCGTGGCGCGATGGCGGCGTCCAGCGACAAGCCCTGCTCGGCGTGGCGCCAGTTGTTCGAGGTCGCATAGATGCTGGGCAAAATGAAGCGCGCATCCATCGAGGCCAGCACCGGCCGCAAGGCGTAGTCGAGCGCCAGCATGTGCGACTGGCTGCCGCCGGTGGCGATCGGCAGCACCAGCTTGCCCAACAAGCCGTCCTGCGGCAGCAGGTCGAGGAAGGCCTTCAGTATTCCGGAGTAGGCCGCCTTGTAGACCGGCGTGGCGATGACGATGGCGTCGGCGGCGGCCACTTGCGCCAGCGCGCGCTGGATCGCCGGATCCTCGAAATCGGCATGCAGCAGGGCTTGGGCGGGCAGGTCGCGCACCTGCAGACGGCTGCACTGATGGCCTTGCGAGGCAGCGTTCGCCGATGTGGTGCAGCAGGCGGGCGCCGCCGGAGGTGGGCGAGGGGCTGCCGCCGATCAGGAGGACGCTCATGGATTCTTTTCCTATTCGTAGCCGATGCAGGTGGACTTTCCATACAGCCTAAAGCCGCCAGTGCCGAAGCCGAACGAATGGATTCACACATCGATATGCGCTTTTCGTTCGCGCGTTTTACTATCCATAGGCGGATATCTTCGTTCCCGCTGTGCGCCGCAAGGGCAGCATAAAAAACATCGCAATGAAATCGCGTTTGTCTATGCCTGCCACCCTGCTCCGGATGTCTCGCCCGACACTCAGCCCGATCGCCCCGATCCCATCGGCGTCGCCACCGAGCTCGCCGCGCGGCTCGCCACCACCGCCATCGAACGCGACCGGCCGGCGGCCACGCGGCCGCAGAGCGCGAATGGATCCGCGAATCCGGCCTGCTCACGCTGTCGATCCCGACCGCTTTCGGCGGCGCAGGCGCGGACTGGCCGACCGTGTAGCAGGTGGTCCGCATCCTGGCGCGCGCCGACAGCGCGCTGGCCCACGTCTTCGGCTTCCACCACCTGCAGCTGGCCGGCATCACCCTGTACGGCAGCGCCGCAACAGCAGCGCCGCCTGCTGACGCGCCACCGTGGAGCAGCGCCTGTTCTGGGGCAATGCCCTCAATCCGCTGGACCGGCGCACCACGCCACGGCAAGCCGACGGGGGCTTCGTGCTCGATGGCGTCAAGAGCTTTTCGTCCGGCTCGGTGGGTCGCGACTGGCTGACCATCTCGGCCTGGGAGCGCAGCGGGACGGCGCCCTGATCGGCGTGCTGCCGAAGCGCCAGCGGGCGTCGCGGTGCAGGCCGACTGGGACGCCTTCGGCCAGCGCCAGACCGACAGCGGCAACGTGCACTTCGACCAGGTCGCCTGCCGGCGGCGCTGGTGCTGCAGGCGCCGGGCCAGACGCCCACCCCGCAGGCGACCCTGCGTTCGCAGGTGGCGCAACTGATCATGGCCAATCTGTACCTGGGCATCGCCCAAGGCGCCTTCGAGGCGGCCCGCACCTACACCAGCGAGCAGGCGCGCGCCTGGTTCGCGTCCGGCGTCGACGGCGGCCGGCGCCGATCCCCTGATCCAGCACCGCTACGGCCAATTGTGGCTGATGCTGCGTCCCGCGCGTACTGGCCGATCACGCGGCGCGGGGTGCTCGACCGGCGTTCGACAGGGCGCGCGCTGACGGCGCGCGAGCGCGGCGAGGTGGCCGTCGCCGGTGGCCGAAGCCAAGGCGCTGGCGCACCGGGCCGGCATCGAAATCAGCAGCCAGATGTTCGAACTGACCGGCGCGCGCTCGCACCTCGGCCCGTATCGGCTACGACCGTTTCTGGCGCAACGTGCGCGTGCATACCCTGCACGATCCGATCGACTACAAGATGCGCGACCTGGGCCGCTACGCGCTGGATGGCGACCTGCCCGAACCACGGCGTATTCCTGATCATGAACGCCGCCCTGCACCCCAACGCAATCCAGGCCGTTGATCCGTATCGCAGGCGCCAGCAAATCCTTCGCGCTGCCCGGCGGCGGCCGCTTCGACGCCGTGCGCGACGTCTCGCTCGACGTGAACGAAGGCGACATCTTCGGCCTGATCGGCAAGAGCGGCGCCGGCAAATCCACCCTGCTGCGCCTGATCAACCTGCTCGAGCGCCCCGACAGCGGCACCATCGCCGTCGACGGCCGCGAGCTGACCGCGCTGAGCAAGCGCGAACTGCGCGACGCCCGCCAGAACATCGGCATGATCTTCCAGCAGTTCAACCTGCTGCAGAACGCCACCGTGTTCGACAACGTCGCCTTCCCCTTGCGCATCCACGGCGCGCTGAACGCGCCGCGCATGACCGCGCGCGTGCACGCAATGCCTGGACCTGGTCGAGCTGGCCGACAAGGCGCGACAGCTATCCGGCGCAACTGTCCGGCGGCCAGAAGCAGCGCGTGGCGATCGCCCGCGCGCTGGCCAGCCGGCCCGGCCGTGCTGCTGTGCGACGAGCCCACCTCCGCGCTCGACGCCGAGACCACCCGCGCCCTGCTCGACACCCTGCGCGACATCAACCGCGCCTGGGCGTCACCATCGTCATCGTCAGCCACGAACTGTCGGTGCTGGGCGCCATCTGCAACCGCGTCGCCGTGATCGAGGACGGCGCGATCGCCGAACAATTCGCGCTGGACCGACAGCGGCCGTACGCCGCGCAAGACCGCGCTGGGCCGCGAACTGGCCTGGTACGGCACCGAGGGCACACCGCAGGCCGCCGTGGAAGGAGGCGCCCATGTTTGAGAATGTCGATCATCATCGCCATGCTGCCCGAAATGTGGGTCGCCCTCGGCCAGACCCTGACCATGCTGGCCATCGGCCTGACCGCCGCGGTGCTGCTGGGCGGCCCGCTCGGCATCCTGCTGTTCCTGGTCGCCGACGGCCAATCGCTGCAGAACCGCCCCTGGCGCTGGTACTGGGCTGGTCGTCAATACCGTGCGCTCCTTCCCCTTCATCATCCTGCTGGTGGCCCTGGTGCCGTTCACCCGCGTCATCGCCGGCACCTCGATCGGGCCGCTGGCGGCCGCCGTGCCGCTGTCGTTCGCCGCGATCCCCTACTTCGCCCGCCTGGTCGAACAGAACCTGCGCGAAGTGCCGCGCGGCGTCATCGAGGCGGCCCACGCGATGGGCGCCTCCGAACTGCAGATCGTGCTGCGCGTGCTGCTGGTCGAGGCGCGCTCCGGCCTGGTGCTGGCGCTGACCGTGCTGTCGATCAGCTTCCTGTCCTACTCGGCCGTGGCCGGCGTGGTCGGCGGCGGCGGCATCGGCGACCTGGCCATCCGCTACGGCTACTACCGCTTCGAGACCGACATCATGGTCGCCACCGTCGCCATCCTGATGCCGCTGGTGCAGCTGATCCAGTTCACCGGCAACCGCATCGCCAAACGCATCGACAAACGCTGAACTCGCTCACACATTCATCAAGGAACACAACGCATGACCATCGCCCGCCGCACCCTGTTCGCCGCCCTGCCTGGCCTGGCCTCGCCGCATCGCCAACGCCAAGGACCCGAAGGAAATCGTCATCGGCACCAGCGCCGGTCCCTACGCCGACCAGATCAAGCTGGGCATCAAGCCGATCCTGGAAAAGCAGGGCTACAAGGTCAAGCTGGTCGAGTTCAACGACTACATGCAGCCGAACTTCGCGCTGGCCGAAGGCTCGCTCGACGCCAACGTGTTCCAGCACATCGTCTACCTGAACAAGTTCGCCGACCGAGCACAAGCTGGCGCTGACCGACCTGGTAAAGATTCCCACCGCGCCGATCGCCATCTACAGCAAGAAGCACAAGGCGCTCGACCGAAGTGAAGGAAGGCACCACCGTGGCGCTGCCGAACGACCCGACCAACCAGGCGCGCGCGCTGGTGCTGCTCGACCAGCTGGGCTGGATCAAGCTGCGCGACAAGTTCGATCCGGTGCGCGCCTCCGAAAAGGACATCGCCGCCAATCCGAAGAAGATCAAGCTGGTGCCGCTGGAAGCGGCCCAACTGCCGCGCTCGCTGCAGGACACCGACTACTCCTTCGTCAACGGCAATTACGCGCTGGCGTCCGGCCTGAAACTGACCGAAGCGCTGGCGCCGAAAAAATCTCGCCCAACTACATCAACCTGGTGGCGGTGCGCACGGCCGACAAGGACAAGCAGTTCGCCAAGGACATCGCCGCGGCCTACCGCTCGCGCGAATTCCTCGAGGTGACCAACAAGCACTTCGCCGGCTACGCCAAGACCGACTACCAGCTGGCGCTGCAGAAGCGCGCGAAGTAAAGTCATGACCAAGCCGATCCGCTTCAACGCCTTCCAGATGAACACGGTCGGCCACCAGTCGCCGGGCCTGTGGACGCATCCGCGCGACAGCGCCACCGCTACACCGATCTCGCACTGGACGAGCTGGCGCAGCTGCTGGAGGCGGGCCGCTTCGACGCCATCTTCCTGGCCGACGTGCTGGGCGTCTACGACGTCTACGGGCAGCGCCGGACGCGGCGCTGCGCCACGCGCGTGCAGGTGCCGCTGAACGATCCGCTGGCGCTGGTGCCGCTGATGGCGCAGGCGACCGAGCACCTGGGCTTCGGCGTCACCTGCGCGCTGACCTACGAGCAGCCCTACACGCTTCGCGCGCCGCATGTCGACGCTGGACCACCTGACGCGGCGGGCGCATCGGCTGGAACATCGTCACCGGCTACCTCGACAGCGCGGCGCGCAACCTGGGCCTGGACGCGCCAGCTCGGCCACGACGAGCGCTACGACCTCGCCGACGAATACATGGAGGTCGTCTACAAGCTGTGGGAGAGGAGCTGGGACGACGACGCGGTGCGTGCGCGACAGGGCGCGCGGCGTCTACGCCGATCCGGCGCGCGTGCACCCGATCCGGCACGAGGGGCGCTACTACACGGTGCCCGGCATCCACCTGTGCGAGCCCTCGCCGCAGCGCACGCCGGTGCTGTACCAGGCCGGCGCCTCGCCGCGCGGCACGCGCCTTCGCCGCGCGCCACGCCGAGTGCGTCTTCATCAGCGGCCCGAGCAAGGCGGTCGTGCAGCAGCTACGTCGACGATCTGCGCGCGCCGCCGCGCCGCCGGCCGGCCGCGACGGCGACGACGCTGCTGATCTACGCGCAGGCGCTGATCGTCACCGGCGCCACCGAGGCCGAGGCGCGGGCCAAGCTACGCGGAATACCGCAGCCACGTCGACATCGAAGCGGCGCTGGCGCTGCTGTCCGGGCTGGACCGGCGTCGATTTCTGCCGCTATCGCGCTCGACGACGAGCATCGACTACATCGAGACCGAAGCCGGCCGCTCGGCGCTGGCGTCGCTTCAGCCAGGCCGATCCGGACCGCAAGCTGGACGGTGCGCGAAGCGGCCGAGTTCATCGGCATCGGCGGGCGCGGCCCGGTGCTCGTCGGCGATCCGCGCAGGTGGCCGACCAGCTGGAAGATGGATGGACGAGACCGGCATCGACGGCTTCAACCTCGCCTTCGCGCGTGGCCCACGAAAGCATGCGCGACGTGGTCGAGCTGGTCGTGCCGGAACTGCAGCGGCGCGGGCGCTACCGCGCGTACACGCACGGCACCCTGCGCCATCAGCTGCACGGCGCGGGGCCGCGCTTTCCCGTCACCCACCCCGGCCGCCAGGTGTCGCCATCGATACCCCGCTAAAGTCAGCGGCATGACCTACCTAAGGATCAGAATGAAAGCAGAGAAGTACTACAACTGGCCGCCAGCGGCGCCGCCCTGTCCCTCCTGCCGGCTCGGCGCGCGCGCCGCCACCCTCAAGGAACTGCGGCTGGACTACGCCTACTATTCGCCCACCAGCCTGGTGCTGCGCCGCTTCGGCTGGCTGGAGGAAGCGTTCAAGGCCGACGGCACGGCCGTCAAATGGGTGCTCAGCGCCGGCAGCAACCGCGCCCTCGAATACCTGAATGCGAACAGCATCGACATCGGCTCCAGCGCCGGCCTGGCGGCCTTGCTGGCCAAGGCCAACGGCAATCCAATCAAGGCGCCCTACATTTACTCGCGGCCCGAGTGGACCGCGCTGGTGGTGCGCAAGGACTCGCCGATCCGCACGCTGGCGGACCTGAAGGGCAAGAAGGTCGCCGCCACCAAGGGCACCGATCCTTACCTGTTCCTGCTGCGCGCCCTGACAAGGCCGGGCTTGAAGCGCAGCGACATCGAACACATCGGCCTGCAGCATGCCGATGGCCGCGTCGGCGCTGGAACAAGGCAAGGTCGATGCCTGGGCCGGGCTGGATCCGCACATGGCGGCCAGCGAACTCGAAGGCGGCTCGCGCCTGATTTACCGCAACGTCGCTTTCAACACCTACGGTTTCCTGAACGTGCGTGAGGAATTCCTGGCGGCGCACCCGAGGCTCGCGCGCGTGATCAAGGCTTACGAACGGGCGCGCGCATGGACCGGCGCCAACCCGACCGAGGCGGCCAAGATCCTGGCCGAAGAGGCCAAGGTGTCGCTGCCGGTGGCGCTGCTGCAAATCAAGCTGCGCAGCGACTTTCAGCAACCCGCAGCCCATCGAGCGAGCATGTCAAGGCGCTGCAGGCTGGCGGCGCCGATCCTGCTCGACGAGGCCTGGTCAAACCGGGCACCGACCTGGCCGCGATCCCGAACTGGTCGACACGCGCTTTGCGCAGCCGTCGATCGCGCGTGCCTGAGCATGGAACGCGCCTTCGATCAGGCTGCCCGGGGCGCCGCCGGCCCGGCCGGCGCGGCGCATCCCGCGCGCGGCGAGTGCCGCTCGGCCTGCTGTTGCCCGCGCTGGTGCTGCTGGCTGGCCGAGGTCGGCGTGCGCAGCGGCGCCCTGCCGGCGAACCTGCTGCCGGCGCCGAGCGAGATCGCGGCACCCTGGCCTATCTCGCCCACAACGGCCTGGCCGGCCACGTGGCCAGCAGCGCCCTGCGCGTGGCTGGGCTTTGCCGCCGGCGCCGGCTTGGCGATCCTGCTTGGCGCGGCGGTCGCCCTGAACCGCCGCACCGAAGCCTGCTCGATCCGAGCTTCCAGGCGCTGCGCGCGATTCCCTCGCTGGCCTGGGTGCCGCTGCTGCTGCTCTGGTTCGGCATCGACGAGACGCCCAAGCTGGTGCTGATCGCGATCGGCGCCTTCTTCCCCGTGTACATGGGGGTGTCGTCGGGAATTCGCGGGGTGGACCGCAAGCTGATCGAAGTGGCGCAGTTATATCAGCTGGGCCGCATTGCGCTGGCGCGGCGCGTGCTGCTGCCGGCAGCGCTGCCGGCCGTGATGACGGGCCTGCGCAATGGTTTGAGCCTGGCCTGGATGTTCATGGTGGCGGCGGAGCTGATCGCGGCCAGCCAGGGACTGGGCTATTTGCTGTCGGATGGACGCGAGACCAGCCGCGCCGACATCGTGCTTGCCGCGATCGTGCTGCTGGCGGTGCTGGGCAAAGCGAGCGACAGCGTGATGCTCGTACTGGAGCATCGCCTGCTCTCCTGGCGCGACAGCTACGCCCAGCGGAGTGCGGCATGACGGTCCTGTTCGATGTCCATGTGCGCGAAAAGCGCTACGGCGCGCGGCTCGTGCTGAACGACCTGCGTTTGACGCTGAAGGCCGGCCAGATCGTCAGCCTGATCGGCGCAAGCGGTTGTGGCAAGAGTACCCTGCTGGCGATTGCGGCGGGGCTCGATCGCGACTATCGGGGCGAAGTACGGTTCGATGGCGCGGCCACGGGCGGTATCGACCCCGCCATTGGCTTCATCTTCCAGGAGCCGCGCCTGTTTCCGTGGCTGACCGTGGCGCAGAATATCGCCTTTGGCAAGGGACCTGGCGCGCACGACGATCCGCAGGTGGAAACGCTGCTCGCTGAAGTCGGATTGTCCGGCTACGGCGGCGCGCTGCCCAAGCAGTTGTCGGGCGGGCAGGCGCAGCGGGTGGCGATCGCGCGCGGGCTGTTCACCCAGCCGCGCGTGCTGCTGCTGGACGAGCCGTTTGCGGCGGTCGATGCGTTCACCAGGATGAAGCTGCAGGACCTGCTGACGCGCGTGGCGCGAGAGCATGCGCTGACCGTGCTGCTGGTGACGCATGATATCGATGAGGCGCTGTATCTGAGCGACCGCGTGGTGCTGCTCGATGGCCACCCCGGCCCGGCGCGCGCCGAGTACCTGGTCGACCTGGCGCGCCCGCGTGCCCGCGCCGAACTCGCCGGCCCGGCCCTGAAGGCGGCGATTCTCGACGCCCTGCACGCGCTGCATGCGGTCTGAGCGAATAAATGCAATCGCCCGTAAAACGACGAAATCCCGTTATATATGTAGCAAATAAGTCGCAGTATTGATCTTGTTCATGATTAAGCATTAAGTCGTATTGACGAAATTGAGTGCCGTGAGGTATTAATCGTTTCCTAGAAAATACACACAAAATCACAAGGACACGTCATGCGCATGCTTCGCGAGCTCAAAATTGGAACCAGGCTTTGCCTGGGTTTCGCCATCGTTGTGGGCATGACAATGCTCGTTGCCGCCATCTCGCTGTTGCGAATGGGTGCCATTTCGGACGCCGTCCAGCATCAGGACGATGTGCAGCGCCTCAAGGTCGATCCGCTCTACATCGCGCGCGAAGCCCTGGACCAGACCGGGATGGCGGCGCGCAACGCGTATATCTTCAGCGACAACGCCGATGCGACCAAGGAGTTGGCGATCCTCGACGACACAGAAGGCGATCTATATGGCCGCGCTGGCGAAACTGAAGCCACGCTTCGAAGGGAACCGGGAGTTCGACAAGGTGAGCGCCGGCTTGACTGCCATGGCCAGGGAGCTCGAGCGTCCGCGCGCGCTTCCGCGAAGCCGGCCAGATGGCCGAGTTCGGCGTCTTCCTGGTCAAGGAATGCAGTCCGCTGCGGCGCCAGATCGTGGCCGATATCGATGCGCTGCTCACCTCCGTGCAGCGGGAAACGGCCGAGGCCAACCGTGCGGCGGAGAGTGTCTTCGACCAGTCGAAGACCCTGCTCGTGTCGGTGACGGTGTGCACCCTGCTGGCCTGCATCGCCATTGCCGTTGCGATCACGCGCGGCCTGCTGCGCCAGCTGGGTGGCGAACCGACCTACGCGGCGGCGATCGCCACCCGCATCGCCCAAGGCGAGCTGGCGATCGACGTGGCGACCCGTCCGCGGCGATACGTCCAGCCTGATCTACGCGATCAAGACCATGCGCGACAACCTGTCCACGATCGTCGGCCAGGTCCGTGCGGGCACCGAGAATATCGCCACCGCCTCGGCCGAAATCGCCGCCGGGAATCATGAGCCTGTCGGGCCGCACGGAGTCGCAGGCCTCCGCTCTAGAGGAAACCGCCTCGAGCATGGAGGAACTCGCCCGTCCACGGTCCAGCAGAACACCGGCAATGCACAGCAGGCGAACTCGTCATGGCAGGCGATTTGCTTCCGCCGTGGCCGGCGAAGGGTGGCGAGGTGGTTAGCCAGGTGGTGCACACGATGAACGAAGATCAGCAATTCGTCGAAGAAAAATCGTCGACATTGTCGGCATCATCGAAGGGATCGCCTTCCAGACGAATATCCTGGCCCTCAACGCGGCGGTGGAGGCGGCGCGCGCGGGAGAACAGGGGCGCGGATTTGCAGTGGTCGCCTCCGAGGTACGCAACCTGGCCCATCGCAGCTGCCTCGGCGGCCAAGGAAATCAAGAATCCTGATCGATGTTTCGATCGACAAGGTCGACAACGGCATGGCTGCTGGCCGAACAGGCCGGCCGGACCATGCATGAGATTATCGGATCGTGTTCGGCAAGGTAAGCCAACATCATGAACGAGATTTGCTTCGGCCTCTCTGCGAGCAGACCGCCGGCATCAACCAGATCAATGACGCCGTCGACCCCAGATGGACGAGGTGACGCAGCAGAACGCAGCGCTGGTGGAAGAAAGCGGCGGCGGCGGCCGCCACGATCTGCAGGAGCAGACTACCGTCCTGGTCCATGCCCTCCATGTGTTCAAGCTTCGACAACCGGCTCGAACAGAAACGCGGCGCTCCTCCCATTAGCGCAGCGGCGCGCGTCGGCGGCTCGACTGCGCTGGCGCTAAGGAAGACCGGCCTAGGCCGGACTATCCTTTGGTGCGCCCGCCTCGCTCGCCATTGAGGCGCGTATGGGCCTGGTTGACATTGCTGCCGGGAGCGACGTCTCGGTGAGCCAGACATTGCCGCCGATGGTGGAGCCGCGCCGATGGTGATGCGGCCGAGGATCGTGGCCCCGGCGTAGATCACGACGTCGTCTTCGACGATGGGATGGCGCGGCACACCCTTCATCGCGCGCCTCGTCGTCGATGGGGAAGCGCTCGCGCGCCGAGCGTCACGCCCTGGTACAGGCGCACGCGGTCGCCGATGATGGCGGTCTCGCCGATCACCACGCCGGTCCCATGGTCGATGAAGAAGCTGGCGCCGATCTGCGCGGCCGGGTGGATGTCGATGCCGGTCAGCGAGTGGGCGATGTCGGAGATCAGTCGCGGCAGGAAGGGCACGCCCAGCTGGTGCAGGCCGTGCGCGAGCCGGTAGTAGAGGATGGCGATGGTGCCGGGATAGCACAGCATGATTTCGGCCACCGAACTGGCGGCCGGGTCGCCCAGAGCGCGGCCTGCACGTCGGACACCAGCAGCGCGCGCAGGTCGGCAGGCTGGCGGCGAAATCGCGCGTGACGGCGGCGGCCCGCTGTGACAGGGCGGACTCGTCGCTGGCCTCGGTCGGGATGAACAGCAGGCCGCGGCGCACTTGCTCGACCAGGGTGTTGAGGGTGGTGGTGAGGGTGTCGCCGACAAAGAAGTCGATGCTCTCGTCGGTCAGGTTGGGCCGGCCGTAGTGGGTCGGGAACAAGGCTGCCGAGAGGCCGTCGATCACCTGGCCAGCGCTGCGCGCGATGGCAGCTCGCGCACGCGCCCGTGGTGGCGGATGTTGTGGGTGGCTTCGCGCGAGGTGCGCAGGGCCTCGATCATGGGGCCCAGGTGCCAATGGCTGGAGCCGGCCGCTGCATGTCGTAGTTGTCCATTTGATCAGGCTACTCCAAGACGCGGCTCAAAGCGAACGATTAAGTCGCACTACTTTATATGCAGCGCTCGTGCCCGCACTGCCGCCACTCGCTCCACCCCGCGGGAAAAATCGCTGGTCGGTCCCGGAACAGCACTTCCTCCTGTTCGAAAAACCAGCGGCAGCACGCCGGCATCGCGCCAGCAATCAAGGTGCTTGACAAGAGGTCACGGACATCAAGCGATAATCCATGGTGCCTTTGACGAGCTCCTCCGTGGCGAGCGCCACGTGGTCACCGGCACTGCCGCCGGCCCAGTTCAGCTCTACACCGGACACCACCGCCAGCATGACCGGGAGCAGCACCGACATGGCCACGGGCTGCGTCATGCAGGCCACTTCCTTGTGGTTTTTCACGTAAATCGACATGGTGAGCAGCGTCGCGGCAAAAATGGCCGCCATTGGTACCAGCATCAGCGCCACCAGCAGCAGAACGCCAGCGCTCACGGCAGCAGTGAAGGCGACGACTTCCGGGTCGAGCAGACAGGCAAACACGCCCAGCAAGACACTCAGGCTCGCGACCATCAACATGGTGCCATCAGCCCAACGGTGAACAGCGCCATGAACTGGCGAATACCATCTGGCCGCGCGACACCGGCGCCAGCAGCAACGTTTCGAGCGTGCCACGCTCCTTTCCCCGGCGCCCAGGTCGATCGCCGGGTACATCGCGGCCATCGGCGCACGATGAGCAGAAAGTAAGGCGCGACGCCTCCGACCATCGCCACACTGTTCGCGATAATCAGCGGTCGAGTGCTCCACGATGTTAACCGGATCGAGCGCAAAATCGAGTTCGGTCTTGTCCAGATGCGGATGCCAAGCCCTCGCCCGCGCACGCTGGCCTCGTCTTCATCGACCACCGCGCCGACGCGCCGCTTCGTGATCAGGCCCGACGAGGCACTGTTGAAGTCGAGCGCCAGTTCGCCTTCTCGCGCTTGACCAGCGCCTCATCGAAACCCGGCGGAATCACCAATGCCAGCTTGATCTCGTCGTTCGCGATGGCCGCGTTAATCTCCGCTTCGCTGTCGAGCTTGACCGGATTAAATCCCCTGGCATGGGCAAAGCGTTCGCTCAGCGCTGGTGCATCGCCGCCCCGAAAAGCGCGTATTTCAGCGGCGCTTCCATCGCGTCCTTGCTGGAACTGACGGCGAACATGGTGAACCAGCGAATAGCCCCGGAATAGCGACGATTGGAATGATGATCGTCAATATCATTGCTTACGGTCACGTAGCAGTTCCCGCAATTCCTTGAAATAGATATTCCACATGCTCACGGTTCCTGATTGATGATTTGCACCAAGGCGTCGTCTGGCTGCCGTTCGCATCGAGATAACGGAACGTCTGCGTGGTGCCATCAAACACGGTGCGGCCCAGATTGATCACGCTGACCCGATCGCACACTTTTTCTATTTCATGCAAATGGTCGGTGGAGAAAATGAGTGGAATTCCAAGCGCTCTATAGCCTTCAATAAGTCAAGCAGATTTTTGCACTCATCACGTCAAGACCAGTAGTCGGCTCGTCAAAGATCGCTGCTTCCGGCTCGTGAACGACAGCACGCGCGATGGAGCACCTTGCTTCATGCCAGTGGACGGAGTATCGGCGCGGTTATGGGCAAAGGCGTGAATGTCGGGCTGGTCTGAAAGGGCATCGCAGCGGCGCTGAGACGGTCGCCCTGCAAGCCATGCAGGCGTCCGAAGTATCGACAGTCTCGCGTGCCGTCAGTCACCCGTACAGTCCGGTAGAGCCGGACAGAAAGCCGATGCGCGCGCGGGCCTGCAGAGGAGATTTTGCAATGTCGATTGCCGTTATTGAAGGCGCTACCGGAATCGGGCCGCAGCAACGTGGCCAGGATACGCCAGGCAGTCGTCTTTCCCGCCCCGTTCGGCCCAAGCAAGCCAAGCGCCTCACCAGGCGCACAGTGAAGACTAACGTCGCGTATGGCGTGAAACTTTCCTTCTTCCTCACGACAATGGCGCAAACCGGGCGCGCCAGCGTCCCATTTTTCAAACGAAAGGTATTGAACAATCCCTCACTTCGATCATTTGATTTTTCCAAAAAACATTAATGCTGGCGCGCGATTAATCGGTCTCAATATTATTTACTATGCATGAGTTATCATTGCTTCACCATATTATTTACCATGCATAATATTTGCGGAACGATTCATTTCATAAAAACCTATCAGTCCATAGGTATGCACTCATTTCGCTTTTGTGCATCAACCGGCCGTAGCCCTTTTTGCCGACATTTTAAAACTTCATCAATGAATTAACATTAAGTTGAAGATGATTAACCCGCAAAAAAATGTTTACTTCGTACATATGGAACGCTACAGTTCCACTTGCTTTTAAACATTGTTTCTGTGTTGGAAATTCTGATAGTGGGCGCCAAGCCATCGGGTCGAATCGTATGATTGTGAATCGAAAGAAATAACACTTTGAGCCAACATCCCGCCTTGCACGGCATCTTTGCCAAGCTGCAGAAACTCGATATTTTTGAGCACGATCTACGCGATATTTACGACCGCGGCTTTGCTGACTTCTGGGATCGCTACAGCCAGGAGATGGGTCGGGATATCGCCCATTTCGCCGCCTTATTCCCCCTGGCGGTGGCCGTGTTCTCGATCTGGCGTGCGGCTCGGGACGCGTCGGGATCGGCCTGGCCGAACAGGGCGCTCAGGTGGACGGCGTCGAACTGTCGCAAGCCATGCTGGATTTGGTGGACGAGCGCCTGCAACACCTGACGCCGAGTGTCCGTGCACGCCTGCAGTTTTTCCAAGGCGACATGTGCGCATTCGAACTGCCACATCGTTACGACCTGATCGTGGTCGGCGCCACCAGCATCTCCCTGCTGCTCGAACGCGAGCAGCGTTGTGCCATGTTTGACCGCGTGCGCCGGCATCTGTCGCCCGGCGGGAAATTTTCCTTCGACGTGTGGAATGTCGACGGCGACCGCTGGCGCAAATACCACGATGATCTCGACGTTTTGTCGATCGAGCGCGACGATGGCCAGGAAGTAGATCGTCGGTCAGCAGTTCTGCACCAGAAACGCACCATCGACCTGAATATCTTCCGCGAATTCAGCGCTGGATCGCAGTATGACGCGGACCCTCGGGTACAGCAGAAAAGCCTGGCTCGACGATGCCGAACTGCGCACCGACCTCGAAGCGAACGGCCTGCGGTTGTTGCAGCAAAGCCATGAACAGGACACGGTGCTGTTCGTAGCGGTTGCTGCTTGATCCAAGGCGGCCGCCCTTGCGCTGCCCACGCTGAAGCTGGCGCCCCCCCCATTCTCGTAGCGAGATTACGCATGAAACAAGAGAGCTTCGTCCTGTCCGAACCGCAGCTGCATACCCTGAACACCTCGGTGCGCGCAGTGGCCGCCGAAAAAACGCTGGCCCTGATCCAACCCTACCTGGAACAGATCGGGGTGCGCCAGATCATCGACATCACCCTTGCCGGCGTGCCCGCCTGCCCGGCCTATCAAATCGTGCGCGACGACATGCGTTCCTTGTATTTCAATGCTGGCAAAGGCTACAGCAAAGTGGAGTCGCAAGTGTCGGGTCTGATGGAAGCGATCGAAGTGCATTGCTTCGAACGCGCCCCCGCCAGCCTGCTGGTCGAACCCGGCGCCGCGCTGCGCACGGTTGCCCATGATGCTCTGTGCCGCGAGCAGATCGCCGCGCGCGCAGCGCCCTGATCGAAGGGTACGACCAGAGCAGCCACGAACGCGTCCTGGTGCCGGCCCACGCCGTGTTCCATGAGCTCGATGGCGTATTGACCGGCGCTACACCGAATGGTATTGCCAGCGGCAATACCCGCGCCGAGGCGGTCTATCAGCCTGGGAGAAATGCTGGAACGCCATGCTCTGGCCAGCTTCTACCTGAGCGCGGACGAAAAGGCGACACGGCCCCCGCAAGCGCTGGAACGCGTGGCGGCGCCGGCCGATGCCCCTGCCCTGCGGCGCTGCCTGGACCAATTACAAGCGCAGGACATGCATGCCGACTTCCTGCTGCTGTCGACCGAGGCGGGCGTGGCCGTGTTCATCTGCTATCTCGACATCCCGCTTGACGCCGACACCCGCGGCGCGGTGCAAGGTTTCGGCGCCCATCCCGATGCCCGCATCGCGATGGCGCGGGCGCTGGCCGAAGCGGTGCAGATTCTTGCATTGGTCCCGCCCGAATCCGGTGCGCTGTCCGACGCTGCGGACGAGCAAACCCGGGTTGTCATGACGTCCAAGCAAGCGGCCATGCTGGAGCCGCACATGGTGGCGCGCCAGCGCGCGCTCGATTACAAGAGCTTGCAGATGCTGCGCGCGACCCTGGAACTGATCGACTTCGACTACATGGCGCTGCCGCCGCCTGAAGCGGGCGCCGGTCCGGCGAATATCGACGCGGCCCTGCAAACCTTATTGGACAACATGGCTGCCATGGGCTGGGCGACGTGCATTCCTGCGTGATCAGCCCACCGGAATTGCCGGTCACGGTCGTCAAAGTATTCTGCCCTGGCCTTGAATGCGTCAAGGGCCTGTAATTTAATCAAGGAGAATGACAATGCAAACGAACCCGATGCTGGTGATGGGCCAGATGTTAACCGAGCCCACCAATGCTTTCCGCACGCTCCAGAAGCGCTCTACGGCTGGCTGCCACTGGTGCTGTGATGGCCACCTCCATCGCCATGATGTACTGGTATTACGCCACCGTCGATTATGCATGGCTGCTCGAGCGCATGCTCTCGGCCACGCCGGACGCCAAGCCGGAACAACGCGAAGCGATGGCCAAGATGATGAAACCGCGAAATCTTCCGCACCATCGGTCGGCGGCCGCCACTCTGATGACCCCGATCATCATGGCGGTCTCGGCCTTGTACTTCCTGTTGGCCGGCAAGTTCGTCGGTGCAAACCTGGCTATGGCAAGTGGTTCTCGTTCGCCTGGTGGACCAGCATTCCCACCCTGCTGACCATCCCGCTGATGGCCATGCAGATCATGTCGAGCCAGGGCCAGCTGGCCGTGGAAAACCTCGACGATGGTATCGCTGAACTACCTGGTGTTTCACCTCCCGCCATCGCATGCCTGGGCCGGCTGGCTGTCGAGCCTGCAATTGACCCAGGTCCTGATTGTCGTGCTGACCGCGCTCGGCCTGCGCGCCTGGACCGGCTGCTCGTTGAAGGCGGCATTGCTGTTGGCGGTGGTGCCCACCCTCATCGTTTATGGCGGCTGGGCCGCCAAGATCGTGCTGACTGCCTGACGACTGTACCTCATGAACATTCGTAAAATTTCAGGGGGTCGCGCTGGCGGTCGCCTTTATCGCCACGCCCGTGGCGATCAAATTTACCCGCAACGCGCCCCAATACGAAGCCGAACTGGTCAAGGTCGAGCGCAAGGAAATCCATCCCCTCATCCTGGCCAGCGGGAATTTTGTCTACAAGCAGGAAGTACAGCTGTCGAGCGAACTGATCGGACGGGTGGCCGAGCTGCTCGTGCGCGAGGGGCAAGCCGTCACCAAGGGACAGGTGCTGCTGCGCCTGGATCCGAGCAGCTACCGGGCCGAGTTGGCGCAGCAGGAAGCCAACTTGCGCAGTGCCGAGGTGGCGATTGAACGGGCGCGCATCAACGTCGAAAATGAGCAGGCCAACGTTGAGCGGTACCGCAAGCTGATGCAAGCGAAATTCATTGACGCCAGCAAATTTTCGTCCGTTCAGCATCAACTCGACCTGGCCCAGGTCGAACTGCGCGCCAGTTCCGAAGCACGTCAGCTGGCCTTGGCCCAACGCGCGCAGGTGCGCGAGCGGTTGGCGAAAACGGAAGT
Organism: uncultured beta proteobacterium; assembly: GCA_963729765.1. Lineage (GTDB taxonomy): Bacteria > Pseudomonadota > Gammaproteobacteria > Burkholderiales > Burkholderiaceae_D > Telluria. Next base: position 86,578 of record CAVSPL010000013.1, read on the forward strand.
GCGTACGCCAATTTCAGGCATTGCGACGCAAATCCAGATCAAGGAAGGGGAAACCGCAGTGCCCAGCACGACGGGGATTGCCGGTTCAAACATGCTCACCGTGGCGGACACCGCCAGCCTGATGGCCGAAGTCAATGTCGACGAAGCCGACATCGCGGGCGTCCGGATGGGCCAGTGAGCCCGGGTCTACCCCGCTGCCGTGTCCGACTTCGCCGGTGCAGGCAACGGTTGACCAGATTTCGCTGGCCCCCAAGGTCGGCCAGCAGGGCCGCAGCTACACCGTCAAGCTGCGGCTTGCCGAGGGCGCGCAGCGTGACGCGCTGCGCACCGGAATGACATGCCGGGTCGAAATCAGTACCGGCAACGGCGGAACCCTCAACGTCTTGCCGGTGCAGTCGATCCTGTCTGCGGAAGGCGGCAACAAGGTCAAAGGCAAACCAGTTTCGCATGTGTTCCGCGTGAGCGACGGCATCGTCAAAAAGCAGGTGGTCGAAGTGGGCCTGGCAGACGATGCGAACCAGCAGATCGTCAAGGGCCTCGCGCCGGGCGACACGGTGGTGGTGGGGCCGGCACGGCTGCTGCGGGAATTGCACGACGGCGATCTGCGTCAAACCAAGCAAGGCTGACACCGCCAAGCCGGAACCGGTGCGGATCGCCGCCCAAAGCATCAAATGATCGAGCTGCGCGCCATCACCCGCCAGTACCACATGGGCGACCAGACCGTCCAGGCGCTGCGCGGCGTCGACCTGCACATTGCGCGCAACGAGCTGGTGGCCTTTATCGGCGCATCCGGTTCGGGCAAGTCGACCATGATGAACATCATCGGCTGCCTGGACCAGCCGAGCAGCGGCGAGTACCTGCTCAACGGGCGCGCCGTGGCGGGCATGGACCAGGACGAACTGGCGCATGTGCGCAATATCGACATCGGTTTCGTGTTCCAGAGCTTTCACCTGCTGCCGCGCATGTCTGCGCTCGACAACGTCGCCCAGCCACTGATTTACCGCGGCATCGCGCCGCGCGAGCGGCTGGCGCGGGCCGCGCACGCGCTCGAACGGGTGGGCCTGGGCGCGCGCCTGCATCACCGTCCCAACGAATTATCAGGCGGACAGCGCCAGCGGGTGGCAATTGCTCGGGCGCTGGTGGGCAACCCTGCCATCCTGCTGGCCGACGAACCGACCGGCAACCTCGATACCCAGACCAGTCATGAGATTCTCGGCCTGCTCCAGCAGGTGCATGCCGAGGGCCAGACCGTCATTATGGTGACCCACGAACCGGATATCGCGGCCATGTGCCAGCGGGTGGTGCGGCTGCAAGACGGCGCAGTGCTGAGCGATACGCCGGTAGAAAGGATTGCGGCATGATCTTCCTGCTGCGTGAGTCCCTACGCTCGGCCTTGCGTTCGATTGCGGCCAACCGCATGCGCAGTTTCCTCACTTCGCTGGGCATTATCGTCGGCGTCGCATCGGTGATCGCCGTCATTTCGCTCGTGCAGGGCCTGTCGCGCAGCGTGACCGACCAGTTCCAGGGACTGGGCGGCAACACGCTGACGGTCAAGGCGCACAATGACTTCAAAGATGTGATGCGCGGCAAGCGCAATGCCTTGCGCTTTGACGATGTCGAGCAGCTGCAAACACGGGTCGACGAGATCCGCGAGGTCTCGCCAGCGTTTTTCCTCGGAAACGAGAATATCCAGTTTCGTGCCCAAAGCTTCCATGCCCAGGTACTCGCCGTCACCCCCAGCTACCAGGACGTACGCCAGAGCTACACGCAGTCGGGCCGGTTCCTGACCGCCGCCGACGAGGCCAGCGCGCGCCGGGTGGCCGTGATCGGCGAAAAACTGATCGAACGGCTCGAACTGCCCGCCAATCCGCTCGGTTCCTTCATCCACATTCACAAGGAGTGGTTCAAGGTGGTCGGGGTGATGGAAAAGCGCGGCGAACTGTTCGGCATCTCGCAGGACGAATATGTGATGATCCCGTTCAAGACCGGCCGCAGCCTGATCGGGAATAACGAAAAGCTCGACAACATGCAGTTCATCGTGTCGCTGCATGACCTCTCGCGCCTGGAAGATGTCAAGCCGCGCATCGCCAGTGTGCTGCGCGCAGCCCACCGGCTGGCGCCCGACGCGCGCGACGACTTCGATATCGAATCGTCCGACCAGCTGGCCAAGACCTTCGACACCATCAGCAATAGCGTGACGTTCGTGATGGCGGCCGTGGTCGGCATTGCCCTGTTCGTGGGCGGTATCGGGATCATGAACATCATGCTCGTGTCGGTCACCGAACGGACCCGCGAAATTGGCATCTGCAAGGCGCTGGGCGCCAAACGGCGGGACATACTGATGCAATTTCTGATCGAGTCGGTGCTGCTCTCGGTAATGGGCGGGGTGATCGGACTGGCGTGCGGCTACGCAGTCGGCTACGCGGTGGCGAAAATAATTCCCGGGTTTCCCGATGCGGTGGTCCCGTGGTGGGCCGCTGCGGTGGCGCTGTTTTTTTCTGGGGGCGTGGGTATTTTGTTTGGCGTATTCCCGGCCAGTAAGGCGGCTAATCTCGATCCGATTGAAGCATTACGCTATGAATAAGCGAACTGCATACTAAAAAACGACTCGATTGCATCCTTTATCGATTATTGCGATTAATATTTGGCGCACTGGAACGGTGCGGCAAAATAGAAACTCAGGCACTGTTGTAAATCGTCGAAAAAATATTTAAAAATAGCTGAAAAATGATGTTGACAGCCAAATACATACATTCTAATATTAACTCATTCGAGCAATAACTCCCTACCTCGAATAAGTCGGCGGATCTTAAAAAGATAAACGCCGATTACACCGGGAGAATATATAAAAAGTTAGGATATAAAATGAATCTGCAACTTGAAGTTCTGGATGTCGTGGAAGCCCCTTTGGAAGCTATCGAGGCAATCGCTATCCTTGAAGCCGGCATCATCATCGGCCTCATTGTTACCTAAGACGGCCGGCACCACAGGCTAGTTTGAAGGAAGATGCGGGGGCGGTATCGGTGACGGTACGCCCCGCATACTTAATAATAGAATTAAAATGATCAACACGATCGGTCTGTTTAATCTCATCCATGCGATAACCCCCTGCATTGGAATCACAGGGACACGTTACGCCATGGGTAGGCGCCGGCCATCCTGAGAAACCGCTCGGTTTCTTTTTCTATCGATCTTGGTGGTTATTATTTAACGCACCGGGAATGCGAACCCATTATTATCGTGCGATTGTTTTCCCATCGTCGAAATATATATAAAAATTCGAAAACACTATCACGTTCAGATATCGCTTTTCCGAATTTGAACCAAAAAACCATCAGCGGGGATGCAATTGAAATCAGCAGGCTTGGCACGGATCGAAATCGACGGCCGCCACGTGGCGGGATTGCGTTACGCACTGGATGAAGCACGGCTGGCAGCTGCCCTGGCGGCGGCCGGCGTTACCGTGAAACTCTACGCCGGCAAGAGCGAAGGCCGCGTGCTGGAACTGGCGCGTCAACTGGCGCGCACGCGCGCCCAGGTATATGTCTTTCATGTCTCCTCCGCCAGCCTGGCCGTTACCTGCACCCTCGCCGCTGAGCTGCGGCTTCTGGTGCCAACCGTGGAATTCGCGTTCTGGGGCCGTACCGAAGGGGTCAGTCCTGCGCTGGCCGAGCGCGTGCGCGCGATGGCCACCTGGATTGAAAGCGACATCCTGGCCGACGTCCAAGTCGCGCTGGGGGACGTGCTGGCGGCGCAAATCGGCATTGAACCGGTATCGCCCTACTTGTCGGGTTTGCTAACCGGCGCAGATCTGGCGCGCAAGGGTCTGGCGCTGAGCACGCCGAAGCTGTTCGCCGAAGAACTGGGCTGGATGGCGAGCCAGCAATTGACGTTCGCTGCACCGCTGACGATCGACGCCCGCGCCGCCAACAGCACCGAACTGGTGGCCATGGCGTGCTTGCTGGAGCAGATGGACCCGGCGCTCGCGCTTGAAATCCAGGCCCGCGCGCAGGATTGCAGCGATGCTTTCTTTAGCGCCATTCCGCCCGGCCGTCCGATCAGCCTCGTGCTCGACGGCGACAGCGCGGCGTTGCCGACGCAGGCTGGCGCCTGGCAAGGCGCCATCAAGGAAGCCGAGAGCGAAGAACAACGAACGGCCAAGGCCGCTGCCTATGGCCGCAACGGCAATGTGGTGCTGCACACCGGCAGCTATTTCGACGCCAAGCAGACCCCCGGAATTTATCATCTCGAACTGCCCCTGGCGATGGACCCGAGCCAGCGCAGCGCCGTGTATGGCTGGGCGGCCAACAGTATGGATATTCGCAGCGCCGCCGTGCTCAAGGGTAGCAGCGAGCTCGTGCTGGAACACCTGAGCGCGTTCGAAGCGCCGGGCAGCGTGGAAACAGGCGGCTGGCCCAAGCACGCCTACGGCCTCGGCGTGAGCCCGCAAGGTGAAGCGAGCATGACCTTCGATGGGATCAGCCAGACCGCCATGCCGATCCGCTATGTAGCCATGAGCCAGCTGGCGGAGGCGCCCGCAGCCGTGGGTACGACCACCTTCGTCACCATGGAAACGGCGCAGGACGCGCAAGCGCTGTCGGGCCAGTTGGCCGCCATGCACAGCGAAGGGCACATCATGCTGCGCAACCCGCGCCAGGCGGTCTATTTCGAAAATACCTGCCGCTGGACGAACTTCGGCAACTGCCGCCTGCCAGTGATGCGCCGCGTACAGGTGCAGCCCGATCTGACACTACGCGCCTGCCGCGACGCCGGCGTTATCGGCACCGTGGGCGAGGACTACGACCGCATCGTCATCAATGTCAAGCAGCGCCAGCAGATGGAGCAGGTACGGCGCGGTTGCGCAACGTGCCCCGTGGTATCGCAATGCAGCCAGTGCAGCCAGTTGCCCGACACCTGGGGCGGCCAATACTGCAGCATCCGCAAGACGTATCCGCAAACCTCGCTGTACTTCGAGATGCCGATGTTGAGCCATTTGATCAAGCCGCTGCTGAAAGACAGCGAGGACGATGTCGCCTGCCGCGTTTCTTACACCGACCTGCCAGCCCAGCACTACCGCGGCCCGGCGCCGGGCGGCCGTAGCGGCAAGCGTCCGGTGATCGTGTCGTTCGCAGACCAGCACCTGGCCTGGTGGCGCGGGACCCGCCGCCTGATTCGCCTGAGCCCACCACTGGCGCTGATGGCCGAGGCCTGGTGGACGGGCGCCCAGGACGAGGACATCGTGAGCGCGCTGGTCGACAGTTTCCAGGTAGAGCGTGGGGTAGCCCTCACCAGCCTGCAAGAAGGCATGCAAAAACTTCGCGAAGGACAGGTTGTTCAATGACATACGCCGGGCACACCGGGCCATGCTGCAAGCCCGAAATCATTGTCGATCCCGTCATCGGCACCTCGCGCGTGGTGCATAACCCGGCCACGCAAGGATATTTTCGCATGGGCCAGCGCGAAGCCGGTTTCCTGGCCAGCCTGGACGGCACGCGCACGCTCGACGCCCTGCATGAAAGCAACGAACAAGGCTTCAACGTGCAGGAAGTGGACCATCTGCTGGCGTGGTACACCACCAACGGTCTGCTGGTAGTGGAGCAAGTCGTGGTTGAGGACACGCGCTCGCGCTCGGCCAAACTGCTTGACCGCCTTGCCCATCCATCGCAATGGCGCTGGAAGCTGATGAATCCGGACCGCCTGCTGGAACGCCACATTGACATGGTGCATGGCTTGTTTTCGCCGGCCGCCATGGCAGTCTACCTGATTATCCTTCTGGCCCCGCTATGCCTGTTCGTGTACGACCCCGCCTTGCTGAACAACATGAAAATGGTTGACTTCAGCTTGCTAGCCTGGACCGACTGGGCCATGCTCTACGTTTCATTGCTGGGGGTCATTGCCATCCATGAGGGTGCGCACGCGGTGACATGCAAGCATTTCGGCGGCAAGGTCCATAGCGTGGGCATCAAGTTGCTGTACCTGCAACCGGTGGCGTATTGCGATGTCAGCGACAGCTGGCGCTTCGGCAAAGTGGGCCAGAAGGTGATGGTGACGATGGCAGGCATCTTCTCGCAACTTCTGCTGTCGAGCTTGGCATTAGCCACCTGGATGTTGACCGGCTGGGAGCCGCTCCCCTATTTCGCGGCGTTCAACACGGCAATCGCGGTGCTCAACCTGATCCCTTTCATCAAGCTCGACGGCTATTGGATGCTGGTCCATATTGTGGACGAACCGAACTTGCGGGCGTGAGCTTTCAGCAGCTGGATCAGGCGGTACGTGGGCTGTTCGGTGGCAGGCGTGGCAATACCGTGCGTTTTCGTCCCGGCCTGCTCGGGTTTGGCGTGCTGAGTCTGGCGGCCGCGATCGGGTCGTATGCGTGGGGCTTGTATGCACTGTATGGCTATGCCCAGCGGATCTCGCACACGGCCGCGCTGAGCGTGGTGGTGGTGTTTACGCTGCTGCTGCTGCAGCGCTGGTGCCGCCCCACCATCAATTACATCAAGTCGCTGTTTGTCGGGGGAGCACCCGCATGAATCGTCTCTGGCGTCCGTTTTCGGCACCCGGCGCTCGGCCAGCCACCATGATCGAAGCGGGCGATGGGGCCTACGTAATCGATGCCGACGGCCGGCGCTATCTCGACGCCGCCGGTGGGCTGTGGAACGTTTCGCTTGGCCTGGGCAATGCAGCGCTGGTGAGCGACGTTCGAAAGCAACTGGAAACGCTGGCGTTTGCCAGCCTGTTTCACGGCAGCCACCGTGCGGCCGAGGCATTAAGCGACAAGCTGGTAGCGCTCAGCGCGGGGCGCATCGGCCAGGTCTATCTATCGACCACCGGCAGCAGCGCGGTGGAAGTGGCGGTGCAGGTGGCGCGGCTGTATCACCGCGCGCGGCACCAGACGCCAAGCGCTGCATCCTCAGTTTCGACCTGGCCTACCATGGCGGCTCCGCGGTGGCGCGCTCGGCCAGTGGCATCCTCCACCTCGAATTGGGCGAACCGGTCGAGATGCTGCCCGAGTTCGTCCACCTCCCCTCGCCGCTCGACGAGACCGCGTCGCTGGCCGCCCTGCGCGCTTATCTGGCGCGCGATGGGGCATCGGTGGCAGCGCTGCTGATGGAACCTGTGCTCGGTTCAGGCGGCATCATCGTTCCGAGCAAGAACTACTGCGAAGCTGTCTCGCGCCTGTGCGCCGAACACGATGTGCTGTTGATCGCTGACGAGGTGGCCACCGGCGTGGGCCGCTGCGGGGCCATGTTCGCCTCCGACCTGGTCGGGTTGACGCCGGACATCATTACCCTGTCGAAGGGCTTGAACTCCGGTTACGCACCGCTGGGCGCCACCCTGTTCTCCGAAGTCGTACGCACACCATCGCGCGCGCCGGGCTGGTTCTGCACTATGGCAGCACGCAGGACGGCAACCCGCTCGGCTGCGTGGCGGCGCTGGCAAGCCTGCGCATCATCGAACAGCAGCAATTATTGGCGCGCGCGCAGGTGCTTGGCAACGACATCAGCACGCGCCTGCGTGAACTGGTGGGCGCCAGCGTGGTGCACGAGGTACGTGGAATGGGGCTGATGATCGGCATCGAGCTCGCCCACCAGGCCGGCGCCCCGTTCAGCGCGGAGGAAGCAGGCCAGGTGCGTGCCCTGTGCAAGGAAGCAGGCCTGTTGGTGTACCACTTTCAAAGTGGCATCAGCCTATTCCCGCCGCTGACCATGAGCGATGATGAATCCTTCGAACTCACCGATATTCTCACCGAAGTCCTGCTCACCCTGATCTGAACCATATGCAAAACTATATCCAAGTCCTGTGGCAACCGAATGCTGCGCTGTCGAACGTCCCCCGCATCAAGCTTTCGCACCTGGTGCTGATCATGCTCGCGGTTGAACTGATCATGTCGCTGTCGATGTACAACGTCTACGCCGCAGCGGCCGTCAAGGTTGCTGCCACCAATCCAATGGTGACGCAAAATATGAGCACGATCGTTGTGTGGGCGGCGCTGCTGACGGGCGCGCTTGTCAATCCAGTGATCTTGCTGCTGGCCGCGCTCGTCTTTCTGCTGGTGGCGCACATGTTCGAACAGCGCCCTTCATTCAGCGATCTCTACGGTATGCTGATCCTGGCCTCGGTGCCCGGGATCTTGCTGCGCCTTGTGCGCAACGTCATTGGACTCTCTACAGGTCTGTCGACCGCCGCCAAGCTCCCTGTTGTCAAGCTGTCGACCTACCTGCCGCTGGCGGCCGACCCCACAATGGGAAAAATGCTGATGCCGTACGACTTTGGCGACCTGTGGACCTTTGGCCTGGTCATGCTGGGCTTTAGCATCGTCTCCGGCCTCAAGCGGACACCCGCGCTGATCTCGAGCTTCCTGGTATGGGGCCTGTTGTTGCTGGCGCAAGGGCGTATCGCCGGCATGAGTGCTGCGTGATGAAGAAGGCACAGTTTGACCTGAACGGCGCGGTGGCCCTGATCACCGGCGGCGGCTCCGGCATCGGACACGCTACCGCCCGTTCGCTCGGCGCGCAAGGGGCGCGCATCGCAGTGACCGAACTACCCGGACGCACTGAGCTGGCTGCGAGCCTGGTAGCCGAACTCAAGGCCAGCGGGATCGAAGCGATCGCGCTGGCGCTCGATGTGCGCGCAACCTACGCCGTCTCCACAGTGATGGACCAGGTGGCCAACACCTTCGGCTCGCTCGATATTCTTGTCAACAACGCGGGCACGCAGATTCTGAAGGCGGCGCTCGATCTGGAAGAAAGCGAATTCGACGAGGTCATGAACGTCAACCTGAAGGGTGCATTCATGTGCGCCCAGGCGGCAGCGGCGATCATGGTGGAGCAAAAAGGCGGCTGCATCATCAACGTCGCGTCCCAGCACGGGGTAGTGGGCAACAAGCTGCGGGCGCCTTACTGCGCCAGCAAGGGCGGGCTGATCAACCTCACGCGCGCGCTCGCGGTGGAATGGGCCGAGTATGGCATTCGCGTCAATGCAATCAGTCCTACTTTTGTCGACAACGGCACCAATGGCGCCATGCTTGATTCGCACGAGATGCGGGCCGAAATCAACCGCAAGGTCTTGACCGGACGCGCCGCTACTGCCGAAGAAGTGGCATGGGGCATCTACTACCTGGTCTCGCCGATGTCCCACATGATCAATGGCCACAATCTGTTGATCGATGGCGGCTGGACCGCCCACTAATCCAACATCCAGGTTGGCCGGGCCGCCTTCCCGGCAGAGCAGGCGGCACATACGACGAAAGCCCTCTGGACCCCCGACAACATCCGCGGCCTACGCTAGGTTCAGGGTTTGGCCGCTTGCCACCTTGCCTTGTTCCGCGACGCTCGAAGCTGCACGGGTTTTCGGCGCGTATGGCCCATGTCGCTGTTCCCTCCGCCTCCCCTGATCGCTGAGCTGCACGAACGCATGCCAAGTAAGCGCTTGCGCCGTGAGCGGCTGCCATTGAACAGGAAACAAGGGAGAACACCATGGACGTCGCGAGAAGTTCGATTTCAAGCTGCACAACCGGAAGTCCTCGTCGGGGGCATGGCGCATTTCCTGCCCGGCGCGTGGCAGGACCGCGTCAACGTGCGCGACTTCATCCAGCGCAACTACACGCCCTACGAAGGCGACGGCGCCTTCCTGCAGGGCCCGACCGAGCGCACGCACGGGCATGTGGAAGAAGCTGCAGCCGCTGCTCGCGGAGGAGCGCGAGAAGGGCGTCCTCGACGTGTCGCAGGTGCCGTCGGGCATCCTCGCGCACGAGCCCGGCTACATCGACAAGGACAACGAGATCATCGTCGGCCTGCAGACCGACGCGCCGCTCAAGCGCGCGATCATGCCCTTCGGCGGCTGGCGCGTGGTCGCGGCCAGCCTCGAGCCTACGGCTACAAGCCCGACCCGGAGGTCGGCGAGATCTTCACCAAGTACCGCAAGACCCACAACGACGGCGTGTTCGACGCCTACACGCCGGAGATCCGGCAAGGCGCGCTCGTCGGGCATCGTCACCGGCCTGCCGGATGCCTACGGCCGCGGCCGCATCATCGGCGACTACCGCCGGGTGGCCCTCTACGGCGTGGACTTCCTGATCGCCGACAAGAAGCGCGAGAAGCGCGAGCTGGACGACCGCCATTCGACCGAGGACATCATCCGCCTGCGCGAGGAGCTCGCCGAGCAGATCCGCTCGCTCGAGGAGCTCAAGGAGATGGCGCGCGCTACGGCTACGACATCTCCGGCGCCGGCGCACCAACGCGCGCGAGGCCGTGCAGTGGACCTACTTCGGCTACCTCGCCGCGATCAAGCAGCAGAACGGCGCGGCGATGTCGGCCGGCCGGCTGTCGACGTTCTGGGACATCTACTTCGAGCGCGACCTGCGCGAGGGCACGCTGACCGAGTCGCAGGCCCAGGAGATCATCGACGACCTCGTCATCAAGTGGCGCATCGTGCGCTTCCTGCGCGCGCCCGAGTACAACCAGCTCTTCTCGGGCGACCCGGTCTGGGTCACCGAGTCGCTCGGCGGCATGGGCGAGGACGGCCGCACGCTCGTCACCAAGACCGCGTTCCGCATGCTGCACACGCTGTACAACCTGGGCCCGCGCCGGAGCCCAACCTCACCGTGTTCTGGTCGCCGCGGCTGCCCGACGGCTTCAAGCGCTTCGCGATCAAGGCGTCGATCGACACCAGCGCCGATCCAGTACGAGTCCGACGACCTGATGCGGCCCGAAGTGGGGCGACGACTGCGCCATCGCCTGCTGCGTCTCGGCGATGCGCGTCGGCAAGCAGATGCAGTTCTTCGGCGCGCGCGTGAACCTGCCGAAGACGCTGCTCTACGCCCTCAACGGCGGGCGCGACGAGGTGACCGGCGAGCAGGTCGGGCCGAAGCTCGCGCCCGATCACGGCGAGGTGCTCGACTACGACGAGGTGATGGAGCGCCTCGACCCGATGCTGGACTGGCTCGCGAAGACCTACGTCAACGCGCTCAACGTCATCCACTACATGCACGACAAGTACTGCTACGAGGCGATCGAGATGGCGCTGCACGACCGCGACGTCCTGCGCACCCTGGCCTGCGGCATCGCCGGCCTGTCGCACGCGGCCGACAGCCTGTCGGCGATCAAGTACGCCAAGGTGCGGCCGGTGCGCGACGAGCGCGGGCTGATCGTCGACTTCAAGATCGAGGGCGAGTTCCCCTGCTTCGGCAACAACGACGACCGGGCCGACGACATCGCCAAGATGCTGGTGTCGACGATGATGAACAAGATCCGCAGCTACCCGACCTACCGCGATGCGGTGCACACCCAGTCGGTGCTGACGATCACCTCCAACGTCGTCTACGGCAAGGCGACCGGCAACACGCCGGACGGCCGCAAGAAGGGCGAGCCGTTCGCGCCCGGCGCCAACCCGTCGAACGGCCGCGACACGCACGGCGCGCTGGCGGCGCTGATGTCGGTCGCCAAGATCCCCTACGACGACGCCGAGGACGGCATCTCGCTCACGCTGTCGGTGGTGCCCACGGCGCTCGGCACCGAGGACGAGCAGCATCGCGCGCGGCGTCGGCGCGCTGGACGCCTACTTCGCGCAGCGGCGGCTTCCACGTCAACATCAACGTGCTGAACCGCGAGACGCTGCAGGACGCGATGAAGCACCCGGAGAAGTACCCGCAGCTCACGGTCCGCGTGTCCGGCTACGCGGTGAACTTCGTCAAGCTCACCAAGGAGCAGCAGCTGGACGTCATCAACCGCACCTTCCACGGCGCCATGTAGGGGCGACGCCATGAGCCAACCTCGCTGACCGGCAGCCGCTACGAGCTGCACGTCGCGCGCGAAGGGCGCGGCCGAGAGCAAGGCGCGCACGACTACTACGCGGTCTATCCGGGCGACATCGAGGAGAGTCGAGGAGAGGCGAGGACCTCGTCGGCTACGTGCACTCGTACGAGGTGGGCAGCACGGTGGACGGCCCGGGCATCCGCTTCGTCGGCCTTCCTGACCGGCTGCCTGCTGCGCTGCCAGTACTGCCACAACCCGGACACCTGGCACAAGCGCAACGGCCACCCGGTGCACGGTCGTCGCGCGCGATGCGCGAGATCGGCAAGTACGCCAGGTGCTCAAGATCAGCGGCGGCGGCATCACGCTCTCGGGCGGCGAGCCGATGGTGCAGCGGGCGTTCGTCACGCGGATCTTCCGGCGCTGCAAGGCGCTCGGCCTGCACACCTGCATGGACACCTCGGGCCGGCTCGGCGACCGCTTCACCGACGACGAGCTGCTGGACATCGACCTGCAACTGCTCGACATCAAGTCCGGCGACCCGGCGACCTACAAGAAGGTCACGCGCCATCCGCTGCAGCCCACGCTCGACTTCGCGCGGCGGCTGTCGGCGCTGGGGCGCCCGATGTGGGTGCGCTTCGTGCTGGTGCCGGGGCTCACCGACGCCTACGACAACGTCGAGAAGGTGGCCGACATCGTGCGCCGGGCTGAAAACGTGGAGCGCGTGGAGATCCTGCGCTTCCACCAGATGGGCCGCGACAAGTGGCACAAGCTCGGCCTCGCCTACCCGCTGGAGAACGTCGAGCCGCCGGACGCCGAGCTGACCGAGCGCGTGCGCGGCCAGTTCCGCAGCCGCGGCCTGACCGTCTACTGAACAGCGACGACCGAAGGGAGGAGATCGATGGAATTCATCCGGACGCTGCTCGAGCAGCAGCCGCTGATGGCGCTGTTCCTCACGATCGCGATCGGCTATCTCGTCGGCGAGATCAACATCAAGGGGTTCTCGCTCGGCGTGGGCGCGGTGCTGTTCGTCGCGCTCGCCATGGGCTGGTTCGCGCCGAAGTCGGCGCCGGCGCCGATGGTCGGCACGCTCGGCCTGGCGCTCTTCCTCTATGCCGTCGGCGTCCAGTACGGCAAGCAGTTCTTCATCGGCCTGACGAGCGCGGCCGGGCGCAGGGCCAACTTGATGGCGCTCGTCGGCGTGCTGCTGGCGGGCGCGGTGAGCCTGCTGTTCGTGAAGCCGATGGACGTCAACGTCGGCTACGCGCTGGGGCTGTTCGCGGGCTCGGGCACCAGCACGCCGACGCTGCAGGCGGCGATCGCGACGCTCGGCAACGACGACCCGGCGGTGGGCTATTCGGTCTCCTACCCGTTCGGCGTGGCCGGGCCGATCCTGTTCCTGTACATCGCCTTCATGTTGCTCAAGCCGAAGATCGAGGCGCCCGGGCGCCGGCATGGAGATGCTCGAGATCGCCGTGCGCAACCCGGATCACTTCGGCAAGACGCTGGGCGAGGTGATGGCCGCGCTGCCCGCGGGCGTGCAGGTCGTGGCGCTGCGCCGCGCAGCACCACAACGAGCCGGCCTCGCCCGAGCATCGTCGTCGCCGAGGACGACGTGCTGCTCGTCGTCGGCCCGAGCAAGGAGACGCTCGAGCAGGTCGCGCAGGGACCTCGGCGAAGCGGCGCCCGGCCGCCTGGTCAAGGACCGCCGCGACCTCGACTACATGCGCGTGTTCGCCTCGCGGCCGGCGGTGGTGGGCCGGACGCTCGGCGACCTCGACCTGCCGGGCGAGAAGGCGTCGATCGTGGTGCAGGTGCGGCGCGGCGACGCCGACATCCTGCCGCGCCCGGACCTGGTGCTCGAGTTCGGCGACCGCGTCGGCATGCTCGCCAACCGCGCCGACTTCCCGGCGCTGCGCAAGTTCTTCGGCGACTCGATCAAGGGCACCGCGGAGTTCAGCTACATCTCGATCGGTCTGGGCATGGCGCTCGGCTTCCTGATCGGCGCGATCCAGATCCCGATGCCCGGCATCGGCAAGATCGCCGTCGGCCTGTCGGGCGTGCTGATCGTGGCGCTGATCCTCGGCAACCTGCGCCGCACCGGCGGCATGAACTGGACCATCCCGCTGTCGGCCAACCTCGTGCTGCGCAACCTCGGGCTCACGCTGTTCCTGGCGCAGGTCGGCATGTCGTCGGGGCCGAAGTTCGCCGCGACGGTCGCGGAGACCGGCTTCCTGATGCTGGGCCTGGGCGCGATCGTGCTGCTCGCGCTGGTCGCTGCCGATCCTGCATCCTCGGCCTGTTCGTGTTCCAGATGCCGTACGACGAGGTGGCGGGCATCGTCGCCGGCGCCTGCGGCAATCCGGCGATCCTCGCCTACTCGAACAAGCTCGCGCCGACCGACCGGCCGGACATCGGCTACGCGATGATCTTTCCCGGGCATGACCATCGTGAAGATCCTGTTCGTGGACATCGTGCCGGCGCTCTTGCTATGAACGAGGCGCAGCCAGCAGCCGCGCGCGAGCGATGCGGGTGGTGCGGAGCAATTGTTCGGCTTCGATGCGTTTTCGCCGCAGGAGGTCGCCGCCCTGGTCAGGAAAAGCGGGGTCAAGAAGGCGCGCCTGCCGCTGCTGTCAAATGGTGATGCTGGGCATGCTGGCGCGGGGCCTTTATCGGCCTGGGTGCGCTTCACTCGTCGTCGGGTCCGACACCGGCGCTCGGCTTTCGGCCCGGCAGCGGTGCTGGCGGGCGGCGTGCGTTCTCGCTCGGGCTGTTGCTTGGTGGTTGTCGCCGGCGCCGAGCTCTTCACCGGCAACAACCTGCTCGCGATGGCGTGGGCGGAGCGGCGGTATCGGCACGCGCGAGGTGCTGCGCAACTGGGTCGTCGTGTGCGCCGGCAACTTCGTCGGCGCGGCCGGGCTGGCGCTGCTGGTCTGGCTCGCGCGCCGGGCGACGCTCAACGGCGGCCGGCTCGGCGCCAGGCTCGCGCTCGTCGCCGCCAAGTCCGCGCTGCCGCTCTGGAGGCGTTCTTCAAGGGCGTGCTCTGCAACGTGCTGGTGTGCATGGCGGTCTGGATGCCCGGCCGGGCGCAGCGTCGTCGACAAGGCGGTCGCGATCGTGCCGCCGATCGCGGCCTTCGTCGCGCCCGGCTTCGAGCACAGCATCGCCAACATGTTCTTCTTCCCGTTCGCGATGCTGCTCGACCCGGCGCGCGCCGGCGAGATCGGCATCGCGATGCTGGCCAACCTGGGCCGGTGATCGCCGGCAACCTGGTCGGCGGCAGCGTGCTCGTGGCGCTTGTGTACTACGTGATTTACGTCAGGGGGCTCGAGCGCGAGCGTGAAGGCGGATGCGCCGCACGTGCAGTTCGTCACGATGACCCGGCGCGGGTCCTGTCCTATCACACGCATCGGGACCCCGCGCTTGCGCAGGGACGCGTACATTCCCGGACGCATGAAGGCGACCGCATTCTTGCCACGTGCGCACGGTCCGCCGCCCATACGCTGATGAAGCGATCCAGCGTCGGTACCCACAACAGTCGGCTCCTGCTGCAATCCCAGGCGCATCCCGTCCTCCGCCTGTGCCCACCATGATCAAGGTGCGGCCCAGATAGAAAGGAAGCGCGTATTCATACAGCTCCACCCCGTAGATCGGCGTCTGCGGGGCGATTTCGGCCCGCAGCGCGGCAAGGTGGCCGACGCCTGCTCTCTCCCTTCCGAAGGGTTCGTGTCCAAGCATGAGCGCCTGTCCCGCAAAAAATCCAGCCGCCGCGAGAACGATCAGTGCCCATGCGCGCGCCCGTCGTGCCAACCAGGCAGCAGCGATGCCTCCCGATACGAGCAGCACTGCGGCGCCACAGAATCCAGGGCGCAAAGGCCGCCGATGGGAGCGCCAGCGCCGGTGCGCCGTAGGCGAACACAAGGAGGACCGCGCCCAGGGAAAGCAAGCGCGCCGGCGGCGATGATCATCGCCTTGTGCGAAGCATTCTCCAGGTAGTGGCGCAATCAACAGCGCCAGCGCCGGAAAGACCGGCAGGATGTAGGCCGGCAGCTTGGCATGCGAGAGGCTGAAAAAAACAAGCATGAATAGTGCCCAGACCGCCAGCAAGCGGCTTGGATTGAACCCGGCGCAGGTGTCGCGCAGACCATGGCGCAGGCTTTGCACCAGCACACCCAACCAGGGCGTGATCCCCAGGATCAGCAATGGCAGAAAATAGTACCCAAAGGCGCGCCCCGTTCATGCACATTGCTGGTAAAGCGCTGAACATGCTCGCGAATAAAAAAGAATTCAGGGAATTCAGGATTGCGCAGCGATACAAGCACGAACCACGGTGCGGCGATCGCAAGGAAACACCATAACACCCGGAAGGATGTGCAGGCGCTTCCAGATTCGCCAGTCCGCGACGCCGCCGTGTACACGACCAGCACAGCGCCGGGCAACACGATGCCCACCAGGCCTTTCGACATGACCGCCAGTGCCATGCCTGCCCAGCAGACGAGCATCCAGTTGCGCTGCGCGCGCGGCGCCGCATCGGCGCGCTGCGCGATGAGCATGGCGCACAATGCCACGGCCATCATCGCGCTCAAACCCATATCGTAGGAATTGACATGGGCGGCAGCGGCCCAGAAAAAGCTGGATCCCAGGACAAGTGCGGCGGTAAAACCGGTCTGCGCGTTGTAGACGCGGCGACCGGCGAGCAACACCATAAGGATGCCGAGCATCCCGCACAACCCCGTCCATAGACCGCGCTTGCCACTCCCCGAGTCCAAACCCGGAAGGTCAGCGCGTTCATCCACGCCTGCAAAGGCGGCTTTCCAAAATACTTGATGCCGTTGAGCCGGGGCGTGATGACATCTCCGGTGACCGCCATCTCGCGTGCAATTTCCGCATACCTCCCCTCGTCGGTCGGCACCAGCGTCCGGGCGCCAAGCATATAGAACCAGACCAGGCAGAAAAGGATGAACAGACAGCAGAGCCCCATGTCGCTATCCGTCCTTGCCGGCGACGCAGGTCGATTCCATCGGGTGGGTAGGAAGCACTAGTTCCTCACTGTGTGTGGCAATGGCACGGAGCTCGACCTTTCTTCGACTGTTGAGAATCAGGGAGTTGGTTCGAACAGGTATAGTTGCGGTGCCTGTGGATAGGGCGTAATCAAGAAAGCGAAGACTGAAGCACAAGGGAGCGTAGATGAGTATTGAACTTAAAGCCGAGCGCAGCGAGAATCTGAAGAGAGCCCGATCGTCTTCAGGATCACCAAGCCCCTCTCGTTTACTGCCGATGATGCCGCCCAGGTTTTTCAGGCGGAGGTCTGGTGCCCCCAAGCCGATATCGCGCGCAACGCCGACAAACTGCGCGCGTTTCACGAGCGTCTCGCGAGTGGAAACATCAAGGATGAAGTCACCGTCGCGTTCGCGGTCGGTGTGCGATTCGTCTTTCCAGGTGCATCCAGGCAGATGCAATTTGACCTTGCTGGCCACCACGTCCACCGGATTATCGTGTCGGTGCAGTTGACCTCGCGGCAGCCCGGCAGGAACACCCCGGATTTGTTGGACACCTGCACCATTCACTTTGCAACCGATCCGATTTGCGTTGAAGACTTCGTCAAGCAACTGGACCGGTCGTCACATTCGCCCTTGCAGGCTTCGCTGCGCGGGTTTGATTTGTCAGACTAGCCCAAGCATGTTTGGGCTTTGTAAGTCAATTCCCTAGCACGATCCGAACCGCGGCAACTGCAACACCGCCTCCGCATTCGACGACGAGAAAGCAGCGGTCCGCCGCTTCCAATAGCGGCAGCCACGCATGCTGCAAGTGCTCGCGCGGACTCAGGGTAATGGGAATATCGCGCGGCACGCACACCGAAAACACGTGCTCGGTGTTGTGCGTGACACCAGGCGCATAGCGATGGCGCCAGGTCGGATAGATCTCGTAGATATTCGACAGCCCCCAGTCATGCAGGCGAATCTCGACGCCGTCGGCCACGATCCCCGTCTCCTCGAACAACTCGCGCCGCGCCGTCTCCAGCAGCGGCTCATCGGGCGCATCGAGCGAGCCGGTCACCGATTGCCAGAACCCCGGCCGATCCGCGCGCTCGATCAACAGGACGTCCAGATCACCGTGTGAATGACAACGAGAACCGACTCAGGAATCTTGTGCACGCGAGGCTACTCCGAAACAAATAAAAAGGGCCGGAGCATCGTCGACGACAATGCTCCGGCCCCTAGTCTACCCAGTCATGCCGCTGAGTGTTTAGCCGACTTTCGGCTCGTTACGCAGGCGGATATGCAGCTCTTTCAACTGCTTCTCGTCCACTTCCGACGGCGCGTTGGTCAGCAGGCACTGCGCGCGCTGGGTTTTCGGGAAGGCGATCACGTCGCGGATCGATTCCGAGCCGGTCATCAGCGTGACCAGGCGGTCCAGGCCGAAGGCCAGGCCACCGTGCGGCGGCGCGCCGTATTGCAGGGCGTCGAGCAGGAAGCCGAATTTCAGCTGCGCTTCTTCGGCGTCGATCTTCAGCGCGCGGAACACCTTGCTCTGCACTTCTTCGCGGTGGATACGGATCGAACCGCCGCCCATTTCCCAGCCGTTCAGGACCATGTCGTAGGCCTTGGCGACGCAGGCGCCCGGATTGGTTTCCAGCATGTCTTCGTGGCCGTCTTTCGGCGCCGTGAACGGGTGGTGGGTCGCGGTCCAGCGGTCGTTTTCTTCGTCGTGCTCGAACATCGGGAAGTCGATCACCCACAGCGGCGCCCAGGCGTCTTCGAACAGGCCGGCCTTCTTGCCGAATTCCGAATGGCCGATCTTCACGCGCAGCGCGCCGATGGCGTCGTTGACGACCTTGGCCTTGTCGGCGCCGAAGAAGATCAGGTCGCCGTCCTGCGCGCCGGTCAGTTCCAGGATCTTGCGCCAGCACTTCGTCCGACAGGTTCTTCACGATCGGCGACTGCAGGCCGTCACGGCCCTTGGCCTTCTCGTTGACCTTGATGTAGGCCAGGCCCTTGGCGCCGTAGATGGCGACGAACTGGGTGTAGGCGTCGATTTCCGAACGCGGCATCGAACCGCCCTGCGGCACGCGCAGGCCGACCACGCGGCCGCCTTTCATGTTGGCGGCGCTGTTGAAGACCTTGAACTCGACCGACTTCATCAGTTCGGTCAGTTCGGTGAACTCGAGCTTGACGCGCATGTCCGGCTTGTCCGAACCGTACATGCCCATGGCGGTGGCGAAGTCCATCACCGGGAACGGGTTCGGCAGGTCGATGTCGGCGGCGTTCTTGAAGACGACGCGCATCATGTCTTCGAACAGGTCACGGATTTCCTGTTCGGTCAGGAACGAGGTTTCGCAGTCGATCTGGGTGAATTCCGGCTGGCGGTCGGCGCGCAGGTCTTCGTCGCGGAAGCACTTGGTGATCTGGTAGTAACGGTCGAAGTTGGCGACCATCAGCAGTTGCTTGAACAGCTGCGGCGATTGCGGCAGCGCGAAGAAGTTGCCCGGGTTGACGCGCGACGGCACCAGGTAGTCGCGCGCGCCTTCCGGGGTCGACTTGGTCAGCATCGGGGTTTCGATGTCGATGAAGCCCAGGTTGTCGAGGTACTTGCGCACTTCCATCGACACTTTGTAGCGCAGGCTCAGGTTGTGCTGCATCTGGCCGCGGCGCAGGTCGAGCACGCGGTGCGTCAGGCGGGTCGTTTCCGACAGGTTGTCGTCGTCCAGCTGGAACGGCACCGGCACCGAGGCGTTCAGCACTTCGACGGCGCTGGCGTTGATTTCGATCTTGCCCGATTTCAGGTTGGTGTTGACCGTGCCTTCGAGGCGGTTGGTCACGGTGCCGGTGATGCGCAGGCAGTACTCGTTACGCACGTGCTCGGCGGCCTTGAAGACATCGGCGTTGTCCGGATGGCAGACGACCTGCACCAGGCCTTCACGGTCGCGCAGGTCGATGAAGATCACCCCGCCGTGGTCGCGGCGGCGGTGTACCCAGCCGCACAGGCTGACGGTTTGGCCCAGCAATTCTTCGGTGACGAGGCCGCAGTAGTGAGTACGCATGGAGGACATATTTTCTCTATTCCAGGTTGGTATATTCGGTTGCACCGCCCGCGGGCGGCCTTGATGCATGCGTTATATTGTAGTCCGCTTCGGGACGCTTATTCCGGTGCGACGACGCCCATCGAGACGATGTATTTGAGCGCCGCATCGACCGTCATGTTCAGCTCGACGACCTTGCTGCGTTCCATCATCAGGAAAAAGCCCGAGGTCGGGTTCGGGGTGGTCGGCACATACACGCTGACGTAGTCGCCGACCAGGTGGTTCTTCACGTCCCCGCCCGGCGTGCCGGTCAGGAAAGCGATGGTGTAGGAATCGGCATGCGGATACGGAATCAGCACCGCCTGGCGGAAGGCATTGCCGGACGACGAAAACAGGGTATCGGACACCTGCTTGACGCTGCCGTACAGCGAGCTGACGACCGGGACGCGTTTCAACAGACGCTCGCCGACGCGCACGACGTAGTTGCCGACCAGGTTATTCGTCAGCAAGCCCGTGATGAAGACGATGGCGATCGTCAGGATCGCGCCGATGCCGGGAATGTCGAAGCCGAACAGGGTTTTCGGCTGCCAGCGCTCCGGCACGAACATCAGCGACTGGTCGAGGGTGCCGATGACCATGCTCAAGACCCAGGCCGTAATCGCCAGGGGCACGAGGATCAGCAAGCCAGTCAGGAAATATTTGCGCATCAAATTCTCATTGTTTTTATTGCTGCGGCCCGGGGGCCGCAGGGAGCGCCATCACGAGGTGCTGGTATCGCTCTTCGGCGCCGGCGCCGGGGTCGGCAGGCGTGCTGCTCTCGGTCGCGCTGCCGGTGCGGCTGCAGCTGCGGCCGGGGCGGCGTCGGCCGCCGTGGTGGCCGGCGCGGTGCCGGTCTTCGGCGCGTTGCCGCCACGGAAATCGGTGACATACCAGCCGGAACCCTTGAGCTGGAAACCGGCGGCCGTGACCTGCTTCTTGAACGCGGGTTTGCCGCAGGACAGGCAGGTCGTCAAGACCGGGTCGGAAATTTTTTGCAGTACATCTTTGGAAAAACCGCATTCATCGCAGCGGTAAGCGTAAATCGGCATTGTGATACTCCGCAAAAATCTTCAAAACCCTGAATTATAAAGGTTTTAGCGAGCTCTGACGGATTGCTTGGGAGCGCCGCCTTGCAAGGGATTGCCTGCGAAAGCAGCAGCTGGATCAAGTGTTGTTTTTAGTCAGCAATTCAACCGTTTCATTTGCCGAAAATCAACTTAGCTGATTAAATAGCATCTTCGACAGCGCATGCTGCCGCGGCGCGAGCCAGCGGGACTAGGTCTAAGAAACAGAAGTTGGCGCGATGTTTCATCGCCGCATGGCCGTACAAGAAGCTGTAAGTTAAAAGCCCGCTGCATGCGGGCTTTTTTTTATTCGATCAGCGACGGCGCCATCATCATCCAGCGCTCCTGGCCGGCGAAGACGGGCAGCGAATCGACGACCTCCCCTTCTTCGACCAGGTCGAACCAGGGCGCCAGCAATGCTTCCAGCGCAGCGCGTGCGATGCCGAAGGGCGGGCCTTTGGGCGCGCTGCCGAAAAAGAAGAAGCCGGCCAATTCCCCGCCCGGCGCCAGCAGTTGCGCCCAGCGCGCCGCCACTTGCGGCCACATCGCCGGCGGCATGGCGCACAGGAAGGCCCGTTCGTAGATCAGGTCGAGCGGGCGCGGCGGCTGCCATGCGAAAAAATCGGCTTCCACGACGCGCGGCGCCCACCTGCCCACGACGTCACGGGCGCGGCGCACGGCGGCGGGAGAAAAGTCGATGGCGGTCGCGTCCCACCCTGCTTCGGCCATGCACACCAGTTCATAGCCATTGCCGCAGCCGGGAATCAGCACCGTGCGCGGCGCGGCATCGCGCGCGACGAAATCGCGCAAGGCCTGCGGCACGCCCTTCAAATCCCAGGGCGTGAAATCGCGTTCGAAGCGTTCGTCCCAGAATGCAGGGGCCAGCGGATCGCGGCTGGCAAATTCCGGCATGTCAGAAGACGAGGCCGTAGTGCGCGAGTACAGCGGCCGTAATGACGCCCGATGCGACACCGCCGACCAGCCAGGCCAGGAAGCCCAGCATCCGGTTGCTGCGGCGTACTTCCAGCAGCAGCTGGTTCATCATCTCGTGATTGTTGGCCGAATGCGGATGCGCCTGGTTTTCCAGCGCCTGGTGCATCAGGCGCGGCAGTTGCGGGAAGATGTGGGCGTAGCGCGGCGCCTCGGCTTTCAGCCGTTCGACCAGGCCGCGCCAGCCGACCTGCTCGCCCATCCAGCTTTCCAGATAGGGTTTCGCCGTCTTCCACAGGTCCAGGTCGGGATCGAGCTGGCGGCCCAGTCCTTCGATATTGAGCAGGGTTTTTTGCAGCAGCACCAGTTGCGGCTGCACCTCGACATTGAAGCGGCGCGAGGTCTGGAACAGGCGCAGCAGGATCTGGCCGAACGAGATGTCTTTCAAAGGACGGTCGAAGATCGGCTCGCAGCAGGCGCGCACGGCCGATTCGAGTTCGTCGACGCGGGTATTCTTCGGCGCCCAGCCCGATTCGATGTGGGCCTCGGCCACGCGCTTGTAGTCGCGCCGGAAGAAGGCCAGGAAATTCTGGGACAGGTAATCCTTGTCGAAATCGTTCAGCGTGCCGACGATGCCGAAATCGAGCGCGATGTAGCGGCCGAAGGTTTCCGGCTCGACCGAGACCAGGATGTTACCGGGGTGCATATCGGCGTGGAAGAAGCCGTCGCGGAAGACTTGCGTGAAAAAGATCTCGACGCCATCGCTGGACAGCTTTTTCAGGTCGACGCCTTCGGCCGCCAGGCGGTCGATCTGCGACACCGGAATGCCCTTCATGCGCTCCATGACGATCACGCTGCTCGAGCAATAGTCCCAGTACATTTCCGGGACCATCAGCAATTCCGAGTCGGCGAAATTCCGGCGCAGCTGGCTGGCGTTCGCCGCCTCGCGCATCAGGTCGAGTTCGTCGTGCAGGTATTTGTCGAATTCGGCCACGACTTCGCGCGGTTTCAGGCGCCGGCTTTCCGCCCACACCTTTTCCAGCAGCGCGGTCGCCAGCTGCATCAGCGCGACGTCTTCGTCGATCGTCTTCTTCATGCCCGGACGCAGCACTTTGACGGCGACTTCCTTGCCGTTTTTCAGCGTCGCGAAGTGGACCTGGGCGATCGAGGCCGAGGCCACCGGCACCGGGTCGAAGCTGGCGAACAGCTGGTCGGGGTGGGCGCCGAGCGAGAGCGTGATCTGGGCAATCGCCTGGTCCGAGGGGAACGGCGGCACGCGGTCCTGCAGCAGGGCCAGCTCGTCGGCGATATCGGCGCGGCATCAGGTCGCGCCGGGTCGACAGCACCTGGCCGAACTTGATGAAGATCGGACCGAGTTCTTCCAGCGCCAGGCGCAGGCGGATGGCGCGCGGGGTGGTGATGCGCCTGCGCCAGAAAAACATCCCGCTGACAAAACGTGCCGTGCGCGGGGCATCGAAGCCGGACATTGCAATTTCATCGAGGCCGTACTTGGTTGCGACCGTGAAGATTTTAAGCAGGCGCAGGAATTTCAATATCATCAGCTATCCAGGGTGGTATCCCCGCTCGGGCGGGTTGTCGGAATAAGCGCGCCTGTTCGAGCCGGGCGATGCGCTTGGCGGTGCGTTCGACGTCGTCGCGCAGGCGCACCACATCGGCGCCGAAGGCGTCGACGCTCGACCGGGCGCGCCAGCACCGGGACGTTCTTCGACCAGGAATTCGGCCAGGTTCTCGGCCAGGCGGCGTCCGGTCGCATTCACGTTGGCGAAGACGGTACGCGCGCCGCCGGCCAGGCGCTGCGCGCCGATCGGCCCGAACAGGCGCTGCAAGTCGTGTTCGGGCTCCCAGCGCAGGCCGCGGCTCAGCTGGGAAATCGTGTTGGCGAACTCGGCGTCGCCTTCGATGCGCACATACGAAAACGCGCGGTCGCGGTTTTGCGCGATCAGCGGCAAATCCGCCAGCTTCACGTGGATGGTGACGTTCGGCACCGCATCAGGCGTTCCCGCTTCGAGCAGGCCGTCGGCCGCGACCAGCAGGCGCAGCGCGAGGTGGCCGGTATCGATCACGGCCAGTTTGCCGGCATGGCGCTGCAGCGACGCGCGCGCCCAGGCCTCGTCCGCCAGCAAGTGGTTGATCGTGGCAACGGCGGACGCGCTCAAGGCGCGCTGCGGCGACAAAAGTAAGGAAGGGCTAGGGAGCATTGAATTGGTCGCTAAAAAACAAAACCGCCCGTGGTAACGCGGGCGGTTTCGATCTTACCAGTTTGCCGGGCGCAAACCCGGGTGCACGGAAAGTTTGCCGGAAATATTATGCCAGCTGCTGGATACCTGCGAGCAGCCAGCCGGTGTTGCCCGACAGCGGCTTTTCCATGTTCCAGACCTCGGCGAACGGTTCTGCCGGCGCATTCGGCGCGGTGCGGATCATGCCGTTGAACTGGACGCTGGCGAGGTAGTCGCTGGCCGTGGTTTCGATGCCGAGCAATTGGGCGTCGATCGAGACGACATCGGTAAAGTCGGGCGTCGCGCCGCGTTCGGCGATCTGCATTTTCAGTTCGGCGAAAATTTCCGGCGTGGTGAATTCGCGCAGGTCGGCAACGTCGGCCTTGTCCCAGGCGGCCTGCATGCGGATGAAGGACGATTTCGCGTGGCGCAGGAAGGCTTCGGTATCGAAGTCGCCCGGCACGCCCCACGGGGTGTGCGGCGCAGGGGCGGCGCCCTTGCTCAGCGAGACGCCCGAGGTCGTGCCCTGCCCCTGGTAGGACTGTGGCTGGCTGCAGGCCGGACCCGATATCGGGCGTCGGGACGCCAGCCGGCGCCGGCTGGTTGAAGCCGCCGTTGAACTGGGTCGTGGCCGGCGTCGTCCTTGCGGCGGAACATGCGCACGATGAACATCACGGCAAAGGCCAGCAGCGCCAGCATCAGGAGGGTCGACAGCATCGAGGCCATGGCCCCGCCGATCCCCAGGTGCGAGAACAGGGCGCCCAGGCCGAGGCCGAGCAGCGCGCCGCCCAGCAGGCCCTTCCACATGCTCGGACGCTTCGGCTGCATCGCGCGCGCACCGGCGGCGCCGGCTGCGGCGCCCGCCATCGGCGCGGCAGGCGACGGCTGCGCCGCCTGGCGGTTCATCGGCGTCATCGGTGCGGGCGCCGGGGCCGGCATCTGGCGCACCGCCTGCGACTGGCGGCCGATCGAACGGCGGCCGCCCATCGGGCGCGCGATCGCTTCCGAAATCATGGCGGTGGCGGTCAAGGCCAGCACCATCGTCACCAGGAATTTTTTCATTGAATGACCTCTTAAAGTTTGATACCGGTATGCAGCGCAGCCACGCCTGCCGTCAGGTTGAAGTACTGCACGCGCTCGAGGCCGGCGGTTTCCATCATCGTTTTGAGCGTTTCCTGGTCCGGGTGCATGCGGATCGATTCGGCCAGGTAACGGTAGCTCTCGGCGTCGCCGGCGATGCGCTGGCCCAGCCATGGCAGCACCGAGAACGAATACACGTCGTACGGCTTTTGCAGCGGCGTCGCCACTTTCGAAAATTCCAGCACCAGCAGCTTGCCGCCGGGTTTCAGCACGCGCCGCATTTCCGCCAGCGCCGCATCCTTGTGCGTCATGTTGCGCAGGCCGAAGGCCACGCTCACACGGTCAAAATAATTGTCCGGGAACGGTAGCTTTTCGGCATCACACAGCAAGGTGGGGGTCACCAGGCCCTTATTCAATAGACGGTCGCGCCCCACGCGCAGCATCGACTCGTTGATGTCGGTCAGCCAGACCTCGCCGCTCGGCCCCGCCTGCTTGGCGAAGGCCTTCGACAAGTCGCCGGTGCCGCCGGCGATGTCGAGCACCTTGAAGCCCGGCCGCACGCCCGCCTGGGCGATCGTGAAGGTTTTCCAGATGCGGTGCAGGCCGCCGGACATCAGGTCGTTCATGACGTCGTACTTGGCGGCGACGGAATGGAAAACCTTGGCGACTTCGTGGACCTTCTCGTCCTCGGAAACGGTCTTGTAGCCGAAATGGGTGCTCTTGGTCATATGAAGGTGGCTGTTTTGATCTTGCCACATTATACAAGCGTCACCATTCCGGGGCGCTCGCCGCGCCTGCCGCACCGGCGCGACAGGCGTATTGTTGCCTCTTGTATAATCTGCTCTCCTCGATTTATTTCCCTTCTAGCAATAACAATTCCAATGCGAACCAGGACCCGCTTCCTGCTGCTTGTGCTGTCGATACTGGTTCCCTCGTTCATCGCGGCGGCGCTCGCGGTCGCCTATGTGTATCGCGATGCCCAGCAGGCGCAGAACCGCAGCATGGCCGAGACCGCGCGCGCCATGGCGCTGCTGGTGGACAACGAACTCGAAAAAAAGGAAGAGGTGCTGCGCGCGCTGGCGGCCTCGCCCGCGCTGGCCGAGGGCCGCATTGCCGAATTTCTACGAACATGCCAGAAGCGTCGTGCCGCCGCCGGACGCGACGGTCGTCCTGTTCGACCTCGAATGGCGCCAGCTGCTCAACACACGCCGCCCATTCGGCAGCGCCTTGCCGACCCGCACCGCCGTCGAACATGGCCGAACTGACGGCAAGCGTATGGCACCGATCGACGCCGTGGTATCCGATCTGTTCATCGGGCAAATTGCCAAGCGCAAGGATTTTGCCATCCAGGTGCCGGTCAAGATGGACGGTACCCTGCGCTACATGCTGACGATGGGCGTGGGCGCGGACGCCATGCAGGCGCTGCTGATGCGCCAGAAGCTGCCTGCGGGCTGGCTCGCCACGTCGTCGACCGCAAGGGCATCGTGGTCGCCCGCACCCGCCACCCGAGCGGTTTGTCGGCAAGCCGATGCTGGCGGCCTCGCGCAACCTGACGCGTCGCGCGAACTCATCACGCGCCGGCAGACGGAAACGATGATCGAATCGCGCACGCTCGACGGCGTCGAAGTCGCGCGTGTTCGTCAGCACGGTGCCGGGCGCCGGATGGAAAGTGCTGCTGAGCATACCCGTCGAGCGAACTGCGCGAGGCGCCGCTGCGCGCCGCCGCCGTGCTCGGCGGCCTGATGGCCCTGCTGCTGACTGTCGGCCTGCTGGCCGCGCGCCGCTTCGCCAACCGCGCCATCGCCCCGATCGAGGCGCTCGGCCACAGCGCGCAAGCGCTCGGCGCAGGCGCCGAAGTCCACTACGCGCCGGCCGGCTGGGCCGAGCTCGACAGCGTGGCCCATCACCTGGCCGACGCCAGCACCCGCATCCGCCACGCCCAGACCGAGATGGAGGCGCGCGTCGCCGCCGCGATCGCCGCCACCGAGCGCGCCCAGAGCGCGCTGCTGAAAAACCAGAAGCTCGAAGCCCTGGGGCGCCTCACCGGCGGCATCGCCCACGAATACAACAACCTGCTGCAGACGCTGACCACGGCGCTGCAGCTGGCCGCGTTCTCGACGCGCGAGGACAAGGTCAAAAGCCTGATCCAGACCTGCCAGCGCACGGTGGCGCGCGCCACCACCCTCACCGGCCAGCTCGGCTCCTTCGGCCGCCTGCAGGCCGCGCGCCTGTCGACGGTCGACGTCTGCGAGCAGCTGCGCAGCGCCGTGCAGTTGATGAAGGGCTCCTTGCGCAGCGACGTCACGGTCGAGGTGCATTGCGAGGAAGACGTCTGGCCGGTCACGCTCGAGCCGCTCCAGTTCGACGTCGCCCTGCTGAACCTGGCGCTGAACGCGCGCGACGCCATGCCGGCCGGCGGCCTGCTGCGCCTGGACGCGCGCAACGTCAGCATCGACGGCGCCGACGGCAACCTGCCGCGCGGCGACTACGTGCTGGTGAGCATGGTCGACAGCGGCAGCGGCATGCAGCCCGACGTCATGGCGCGCGCCCTCGACCCCTTCTTCACGACCAAGCCGCCGGGCCAGGGCACGGGCCTGGGCCTGCCGCAAGCCTATGCCTTCGCGGCGCAGGCGGGCGGCACGCTGATCCTCGACAGCATTCCCGGCATCGGCACCCGGGTCGACATGTACCTGGCGCGCGCCCAGGCGCAAGCCAGGCCGCGGCGCCGAGCCCGGCGACCGAGGCGAGGCCGTCCCTGTGCGCGGCAGCGGCACCGTCCTGTTCGTGGAAGACGACGCCCTGGTGCGCGAAGCGGTGACGCGCGCCCTGATCGAAAGCGGTTTCGCGGTGCTGGTCGCGGAAAACGGCGAAGCGGCGCTGCGCCTGCTGGACAGCAGCGCGACAGCGTCCGGACGTCGTGTTTTCCGATGTCGTCATGCCGGGCCAGGTCAGCGGCATCGATCTCGCCGGCATCCTGCGCCAGCGCTTCCCCGGCCTGCCGGTCGTCCTCGCCACCGGCTATACCGAACAGCAGATCGCCGTGCCCGACGTGCAGGTGCTGGCCAAGCCGTATGCGATCGAACAGCTGGTGGCGATCCTGTCGAAGGCGACCGCGCAGGCCTGAGAAGGCGCGATATTCTTAGCGTTCGACAACCTTAATTTCGATTGAGAACGAGAAGGCGCTGTGTTGCTGCTGCACGCTGTCGTTTCGCCCCAACTCGACAGTAAATACTGCGATTAATTGTGCTTCACGAAGACAAATTTCTGCCTATAATAATTTCGCTTTGTTAAGACAGTCGCTGGCGTCATTCGTTTTCTTCACCGACAGGCCGAAACAAGGCACATTAAAATAAACTTTTGGGGAATAAAAATGACGACTGGCACTGTTAAGTGGTTCAACGATGCAAAAGGTTTTGGTTTCATCACGCCTGACGGCGGCGGTGAAGACCTGTTCGCGCACTTCTCGGCAATCAACGCTCCCGGCTTCAAGTCGCTGGCGGAGAATCAGCGCGTGAGCTTCGAGATCACCACTGGCCCGAAGGGCAAACAGGCTGCCAACATCCAGCCACAATAATGACTGGATTGCGTGACCTTCGGGTGAACGCGGTTTGAGCAGTAAAAAAGCGCCTTTCGGGGCGCTTTTTTTATGGGTGGCGTTTTATGACATGATGTGACCCTACGGCGCTGTTTCAGATGCGCTATGCGCCGCTACCGCAAACACCGCCACGCACCAATGCACCCGGCAATACGGTTCCCGTCTCGCGCCCGCTATCGCCTTCAAAGCCCGCCGCATGCAGCCGGCCGAGATAATCCTGCCATAGCGCGTTATGCTCGCTGCCCAGCTTGTACAAATAATCCCAGGTAAAGATCCCGCTCTCGTGGCCATCGGTGAACAGCGGTTTCACCGCATAGTTACCGACCGGCTCGACACCCTTGATGCCGACCTCGCGTTTACCCACTTGCAGGGTTTCCTGGCCCGGGCCGTGGCCCTTCACTTCGGCCGAGGGCGAATACACGCGCATCAGTTCGAAAGGGATCGAGAAGGCGCTGCCGTCGTCGAAAGCGACCTCGAGCAGGCGGGACTTCTGGTGGACGGTCAGTTCGGTTGGAATCGGCATGGCTAGTCTTTAATCAATGGTTCATGCGGCGCGCGATGGCGTCTGCAAGTTGCGGCAACAGGGCGCGGCGGGCTTCGAGCACGCCGGCTTCCGGCTCGCGCACGGCGGCCGCCCAGACGGGCGCCGGGAAGTGCGCGTCGTCAGTGTAGCGCGGGATGACGTGCCAGTGCAGGTGCGGCACGACATTGCCCAGGCTGGCGACGTTGATTTTATCGGGCAGCATCGTCTCGCGCACCGCCTGCTCGACCTGGTACACCGCTTCGTTCAGCAGCAGGCGGTCGTCATGCGACAGGTCGCTCATCTCGCGCACATGGTCGCGCCAGATGACGCGGCAAAAGCCGGGATAATTCGCCTCGTCGGCGAAGATGACCGAAAACTTCTCGTTCGCGTGGACGGTCGACGCGGCGAACTGGCACAGCTCGCAACCTTGGACAATCGTCATACCAGCACCCGCTCGATCCCGCCGTTGTTGGCGCGCGCCACGTAATCGGGCAGCCAGTTCTCGCCCAGCAGGTGCTTCGCGATCTCGACCACGATGTAGTCGCTCGAGGTGTTCGCATCATTGTTGTAGCGCGACAGGCCCTGCAGGCAGGACGGGCAGCTGGTGAGGATCTTGACTTCGCCCTCGAAGCCGTCTTCGCGCAGTTTCGCCGCGCCCTTCTCCATCTCGCTCTCCTTGCGGTAGCGGACCTGGGTCGCGATGTCGGGACGCGTCACGGCAAAGGTGCCCGACTCGCCGCAGCAGCGGTCGTTCTTTTCGATTTTGACGTTGTCGAAGGTGCTCACCAATTCGTTCACGGTCTTGATCGAATCCTGCATCTTCATCGGCGTGTGGCAAGGGTCGTGGTACATGTAGCGCGTGCCTTCGACGCCTTCGAGCTTGACGCCCTTCTCCAGCAGGTATTCGTGGATGTCCATGATGCGGCAGCCCGGGAAGATCTTGTCGAACTCGTAGGTCGCCAGCTGGTCGTAGCAGGTGCCGCAGGAGACCAGCACCGTCTTGATGTCGAGGTAGTTCAGGGTGTTCGCCATGCGGTGGAACAGCACGCGGTTATCCGTCATCATCTTGTCGGCCTTGTCGTACTGGCCGGCGCCGCGTTGCGGATAGCCGCAGCACAGGTAACCCGGCGGCAGCACGGTCTGCACGCCCACTTCCCACAGCATCGCCTGGGTCGCCAGACCCACCTGCGAGAACAGGCGCTCGGAACCGCAGCCCGGGAAGTAGAACACCGCTTCGCTGTCGGCGTTGGTCGCCTTCGGATTGCGGATGATCGGAATCACCTTGTCGTCCTCGATGTCGAGCAGCGCGCGCGCCGTCTTCTTCGGCAGGTTCCCCGGCATCTTCTTGTTGATGAAGTGGATCACCTGCTCGCGCACCGGCGCCTTGCCGGTGGTCGGCGGCGGCGCCGCGGTCTGCTCTTTCGCGAACTTGCGCAGCAGCTGGTTGCCCAGGCGCTGGGCCTTGAAACCGACGCCGACCATCGCCTTGCGCGTGGCGTTGATCGTGGTCGGATCGGTCGCGTTCAGGAAGAACATGGCCGCGCGATTGGCCGGCTTGAAGCTGCGCTTGTCCATCTTGCGCAGCAGGTTACGCATGTTCATCGAGACGTCGCCGAAGTCGATGTCGACCGGGCATGGCGTCAGGCACTTGTGGCACACGGTGCAGTGGTCGGCGACGTCCTCGAACTCTTCCCAGTGGCGGATCGAGACGCCGCGCCGGGTCTGCTCTTCGTACAGGAAGGCTTCGATCAGGGCGGACGTGGCGAGGATCTTGTCGCGCGGCGAATACAGCAGGTTCGCTTGCGGCACGTGGGTGGTGCAGACCGGCTTGCACTTCCCGCAGCGCAGGCAGTCCTTGATGCTGTTGGCGATCTCGCCGATGTCGCTCTGCTGCATGATCAGCGACTCGTGGCCCATCAGGCCGAACGACGGCGTGTAGGCGTTGCGCAGGTCGGCGTGGGCGCCTTCCAGGTTCAGCAGCTTGCCCTTGTTGAAGCGCCCTTCCGGATCGACCCGCAGTTTGTAGTCGCGGAATTCCTGGATCTCGTCGTCCTTCAGGAATTCGAGCTTGGTGATGCCGATGCCGTGTTCGCCCGAGATCACGCCGTCCAGCGAACGCGCCAGCTTCATGATGCGCTCGACGGCTTTGTGGGCGTCCTGCAGCATCGCGTAATCGTCCGAGTTCACCGGCAGATTCGTGTGCACGTTGCCGTCGCCGGCGTGCATGTGCAGCGCCACGAAGACGCGCGAGCGCAGCACCCGCTTATGGATCGCGACGGTCTCGTCGAGGATGCATTTGTAGGCGGCGCCGTTGAAGATCTGGCGCAGCGGCGCGCGCAGGTCCTGCTTCCACGAGACGCGCAGGGTGTGGTCCTGCACCACGTCGAACAGGGTCGCATCCGGCTGGTTGCCGATGCGCAGGTCGAAGGCGTCCGACAAGCTGACCCAGGCCGAGTTCGTCGAGCTGGTGGTGGATGTCGGCCAGCTTCTGGTCGAGGTTCGCCAGCACATAGGTCCAGCGCGCCTGCACGGCGTCGACCAGGGCCACGGCCTGCTCCGGGCGGTCGCCCATGATCTCGTCGCGCGCGACGCGTCGCTGTTGCCGGCGTCGTCGCTCTTCTCGAGCGGCAGGTGGCCGCCCGACAGATAGGTGCGCAGCTCGCTTGCCAGCTGCAGCTTGTTCTTGATCGACAGCTCGACGTTGATGCGCTCGATGCCGTCGGTGTACTCGCCCATCCGGTTCAAGCGGAATGACGACGTCTTCGTTGATTTTGAAGGCGTTGGTGTGGCGCGCGATCGCCGCGGTGCGGGCGCGGTCGAGCCAGAATTTTTTACGCGCTTCCGGGCTGACGGCGACAAAGCCTTCGCCGACGCGGGTGTTCGCGATGCGCACCACTTCGGAGGCGGCGATCGCCACGGCGTTCTCGTCGTCGCCGACGATGTCGCCGAACAGCGCCATTTTCGGCAGCGTGCCGCGCTTCGATTTGGTGGCGTAGCCGACCGCGCGCAGGTAGCGCTCGTCGAGGTGTTCGAGGCCGGCGAGACGCAGTGTCTCGAATTCGGGCTTGCCGTTCTTCGGCAGGCCGTCGAGGTAATCCTTGATCTCGACGATCGACGGAATCGCGTCGCGCGCCTGGCCGAAGAATTCGAGCGCCACGGTGCGCGTGAACTTCGGCATCTTGTGCAGGATCCAGCGGCCCGAGGTAATCAGGCCGTCGGTGCCCTCTTTCTGGATGCCCGGCAGGCCGGAGAGGAATTTGTCGGTGACGTCCTTGCCGAGGCCCTCCTTGCGGAATTTCTTGCCCTCGATGGTCAGCGTCTCGGTGCGGAAGGGCTCGCCCTTGGGGGCGCCCTTCACGGCCGGGTGCGTCCATTCGCAGTTTGAACACCGCCGTCGGCGCGTCGTGGATCTTCGACAGATTGTGGTCGATGCGCGTGACTTCGAGCCAGTCGCCGTTCGGGTCGACCATGCGCCAGGAAGCCAGGTTGTCGAGCGCCGTGCCCCACAGGACGGCCTTCTTGCCGCCCGCGTTCATGGCGATGTTGCCGCCGATGCAGGAGGCGTGGGCCGAGGTCGGGTCGACCGCGAACACGAAGCCGGCCTTCTCGGCCGCCTGCGAGACGCGCTGGGTGACGACGCCGGCGCCGGTGTGGATGGTCGCGTAGTCGCGGTCCAGGCCCGGCAGGCGCGTCATCTCGACTTCGCCCAGGCCGATCAGTTTTTCGGTGTTGATCACGGCCGACATGGCGGTGAGCGGAATCGCGCCGCCCGTGTAGCCGGTGCCGCCGCCGCGCGGGATGATGGTCAGTCCGAGTTCGATGCAGCCTTTGACCAGGCCGGCCATCTCTTCCTCGCTGTCGGGCACCAGCACCAGGAAGGGGTATTCGACGCGCCAGTCGGTGGCGTCGGTCACGTGCGAGATGCGGTGCATGCCGTCGAAGCGGATGTTGCGCTTGTCCGTGTAGGCGCCGAGCACGGCGCGCGCTTTCT
This sequence comes from uncultured beta proteobacterium, assembly GCA_963729765.1. Lineage (GTDB taxonomy): Bacteria > Pseudomonadota > Gammaproteobacteria > Burkholderiales > Burkholderiaceae_D > Telluria. The sequence continues at coordinate 119,807 of CAVSPL010000013.1, forward strand.
TGCGCAGGTCGTACATCTCGCGGAACTCGCGGCCGAAGTCGTCGACGGCCTTGGTGGCGGCGGCGAGCAGCTGTTCGACGGCGCTGCTGCGCGCGGCGACCGTGGCGGCGTCGCCGCCATCGCTGGTGTCGACCGTCAGGCGGCGCTTGTCGACTTCGGCCAGGCGGTGATGCAGCGCGTCGATCAGCTTCTGGCGGCGCTTCGGGTTGTCCAGCATGTCGTCCTGCAGGTAGGGATTTCGCCGTACCACCCAGATATCGCCCAGCACCTCGTACAGCATGCGTGCGGAGCGCCCGGTCTGGCGCGCGCCGCGCAGCTGGTCGAGCAGCTGCCCACGACGATTCGCCGAGCAGGCGGATCACGATTTCGCGGTCCGAGAACGAGGTGTAGTTATAAGGAATTTCGCGCAGGCGCGCCGGAGCGTTATCGGCGAGCAGGGTCTGGATATGGACTGGGGCGTTCATGGATGATCGACGTTTTGGACTGGCCCGAAGGACGACCATTCTAGCTTATTGCGCCGCACAACGCTGGGGCGGGCGAATTTCCGAAAGGCGTGCCGAGCAACAAAATTTGCACCGAAGGCCTCCCATGCAAATTACGTTTGCAAAAATGGCTGCTGAGGCACAGAAAATGCGCCTGGAGCCGACCCCATCCAAATTGGATGATGTTGACCTTCAGCCGGTAATCCGGGTGATGGTGTCGCCCAGGTTGCGCCAGAAGTCGTCCGGCACGTACAGCAGCACCGCCGTCATCGTCAGGTAGCGCCCGAATTTGCCGATCGCCATATACATCACGCTCGGCCAGAACGGCAGATGCAGCCAGCCGGCCAGCGTGCAGAGCGGGTCGCCGATGCCCGGCACCCAGGACAGCAGCATGGTCTTGGCGCCGTATTTGGCGAGCCAGTCGAACCAGCGGCTCTGGCGCTCGCTTGGCAAAGGCGATCTTCGCGCGGTAGCCGATCAGGTAGTCGACCGCGCCGCCCAGGGTATTGCCGATGGTGGCGACGATGATCGCGGGCCAGAACATGGCCTCGTTGGCCTTGACGACGGCGAACACGGCCGGCTCGGAGCCGAGCGGCACCAGGGTGGCGGAGACGAAAGCGATGAGGAAGACCGACGTGAGCCCGACTGTGGGTGCGGCGAGGACCTTGAGCAGCCAGAGGACAGCGGTTTCGATCATCGAGTCATGTTCGGTGAGGTGGGAGGCGTCCATTATAATGAGGAAAACACATCGCCCCGACACGATACGATGAGCCTGCAACCCAGGCGCGTCGTCTCGCACTGCAGCCCAGGTCACCCGCCACGGTTAACAGTCTCGCGTCACAGGAACCAGGACACTGGCCACACACTCTCCTATCTTGACCATGACCACCGACTACCTGAAAAAAATCCTGACCGCCCGCGTCTACGACGTCGCCCAGGAAACGCCGCTCGAACTCGCGCCGACCCTCTCGCATCGCTTCGGCAACCGCATCTATTTCAAGCGCGAAGACATGCAGAGCGTGTTCAGCTTCAAGCTGCGCGGCGCCTACAACAAGATGGCCCACTTATCGACGGAAGCGCTGAAGCGCGGCGTGATCTGCGCCTCGGCCGGCAACCACGCGCAAGGCGTGGCCCTGTCGGCCGCGCGCCTCGGCTGCCGCGCCCTGATCGTGATGCCGACCACCACCCCGCAACTGAAGATCGATGCGGTCAAGGCGCGCGGCGGCAATGCGGTCGAGGTCGTGCTGCACGGCGACTCCTACACCGACGCCTACAACCACGCGATCACGCTCGAGCACGAACAGAAGCTGACCTTCGTGCACCCCTTCGACGATCCGGACGTGATCGCCGGCCAGGGCACGATCGGCATGGAGATCCTGCGCCAGCACTCCGGCCCGATCCACGCGATCTTCGTCGCCATCGGCGGCGGCGGCCTGATCGCGGGCATCGGCGCCTACGTGAAAGCGGTGCGGCCGGACATCCGCATCATCGGCGTGCAGTCGGTCGACTCGGACGCGATGGCGAAGAGTCTGAAGGCGGGCGAGCGCGTCACGCTGCCGGACGTCGGCCTGTTCTCGGACGGCACCGCCGTGCGCCTGGTGGGCGAAGAGACCTTCCGCATCGCGAAGGAGGTCGTCGACGAGATCATCCTGGTCGACACCGACGCCATTTGCGCCGCGATCCAGGACGTGTTCCAGGACACGCGCAGCATCCTGGAACCGGCCGGCGCGCTGGCCGTGGCCGGCGCCAAGGCCTATGTGGAACGCTCGCAGATGGCGCGCCAGCCGGTGAAGAACGAGACCCTGGTGGCGGTGGCCTGCGGCGCCAACATGAATTTCGACCGCCTGCGCTTTGTCGCCGAGCGCGCCGAACTGGGCGAAGCGCGCGAGGCCGTGTTCGCGGTGACGATTCCCGAGCAGCGCGGCAGCTTCAAACGTTTCTGCTCGCTGGTCGGCGCGCGCAACGTCACCGAGTTCAATTACCGCATCAGCGACGCGCGCCAGGCGCATGTGTTTGTCGGCATCCAGGTCGGCAGCCGCGGCGAGTCGGGCCTGCTGGCGCACACCTTCGAGCAGCACGATTTCCCGACGCTCGACCTGACCCACGACGAACTGGCCAAGCTGCACATCCGCCACCTGGTCGGCGGCAAGAGCGCGCTGGCGCAGGACGAACTGCTGTACCGCTTCGAATTCCCCGAGCGCCCGGGCGCGCTGATGCGCTTCCTCGACAGCATGGCGCCGAACTGGAATATCTCGCTGTTCCATTACCGGAACCAGGGCGGGGACGTCGGCCGCATCCTGGTTGGCTTGCAGGTGCCGACCGGGGAGATGGATGCGTTCCGCGAGTTTCTGGCGTCGCTGGGGTACCGGTATTGGGATGAGACGGCCAATCCCGTTTATAAATTGTTCTTGTAATGGCACTATCGGGCGCGGCAGGCTAGCGGACGCGGCGCGCAAGCCGCGCCCGAAAGGTGTACGATACGCCGCTTTGCCGCCCCGGCGCCGCAGCGGCGCTTCGAGACAAGCCCATGAACAATACCCCCGATCAGTCGCCACTTGGCAAATCCTCCGCCTACCAGACCCAGTACGCGCCGGAGCTGCTGTTTCCGATTCCGCGCCAGCAAAAGCGCGATGAACTGGCCATTCAGCGGCACCCTGCCCTTCTTCGGCATGGACATCTGGAACGCCTACGAATTGTCGTGGCTGAACATGCGCGGCAAGCCGCAGGTGGCGATCGCGACCATCAGCGCGCCGGCCGATTCGCCGAACATCGTCGAATCGAAGTCGTTCAAGCTCTACCTCAATTCCTTCAACCAGACCCGCGTGGCCGGCGTCGAGGCCTTGCTGGCGCTGCTGCGCGAAGACCTGTCGAACGCCTTCGGCGCGCCGGTGCACGTCACGATCACCGAGCCGGACAGCTTCGGCAAACTCAAAATGGGCGAACTCGAAGGCTTGTTCGCTCGACCGCCTGGATATCGAGGTCGACGATTACTCGCCGGCGCCGCACCTGCTCACCGCCCGCTTCGATGAAGCGCCGGTCGAGGAAACGCTGGTGTCGAACCTGCTGAAATCGAATTGCCTGGTGACCGGCCAGCCGGACTGGGGCAGCGTGCAGATCAGCTATGTCGGGCCGCAGATCGACCAGGAAGGCCTGCTGCGCTACCTGATCGGCTTCCGCGAGCACAACGAATTCCACGAGCAATGTGTCGAGCGGATCTTCATCGACATCCTGCGCCAGTGCAAGCCGAGCAAGCTGGCGGTGTATGCGCGCTATACCCGACGCGGCGGCCTCGACATCAATCCATGGCGCGCGAACTTCAGCACCGCGCGTCCGCCCAATCTGCGCGGCGCGCGCCAGTAATCCACCGGTCGCCGCCTGTCCGTTTTGAGCCACAGTTATGGCAGAAAAACAACAGCCAAATCGCAGGCCTGATCCTGCTCAAGTTTTAAGCAAAAACGGGGAAACGACGGCGAAGATGCCCTCCCTCCCCCGTTTCATCCATGGCGCATTGATTTTCAATACGGAAATTGCGCGGACCCTTGTGGAAGCGCAAACAGCGCCCGTGGTCCTGCTGGCTGAAAGGTCCAAACAAGGCGGCGACAGGCGTACGATACCGACGCGAAATCGAATTACAGGGCCCGGAAACAGGCCTATAATTCCGCTCCGCAAGTCGGCCCGTATGCCGCAATATGAAAAGCGTGAAATGACCAACCTGAGTAAAATTCTTTCGCTCGAAAACGTCCAGCTCGACATCGAAGTGTCCAGTAAGAAGCGCGCCTTTGAACAGGCGGGACTGATTTTCGAGAACAACTGCGGGATCGCACGTTCCACCGTCTCCGACAACCTGTTCGCGCGCGAGCGCCTCGGTTCGACCGGCCTGGGACATGGCGTCGCCGTGCCCCACGGACGCATCAAGGGCAGCAAGAGCCTGAAGCAGCCGATCGCCGCCTTCGTGCGCCTTGCAGCGCCGATCCCGTTCGAATCGCCCGACGGCCAGCCGGTCAGCCTGCTGTTCTTCCTCTTGATTCCGGACCACGTCACCCAGCAGCACCTGGAAATCCTGTCGGAAATCGCCGAGCTGTTCTCGGACGAAGCCATCCGCACGGCGCTGGCGACGGATACCGATCCACGCGCTATCCACGAACGTATTATCAACTGGCAACCTAGCTTGCAGGCCTTGGGTTAAACTCGGAGGAGTCTCCCTCCTCCTCCTTTGACGCCATGCTGCAGACTCCGCTTACCATCCAACGGCTGTACGACGACAACCGCGACAGCCTGCAACTGGGCTGGTTCGCCGGCTTTCCCGGCGGCGAACGGCTCATTTCCGGCGACGTCGCCTCGGCCGCCGACCAGGTCGGCCACCTGAACCTGATCCACCCGGGCCGCATCCAGGTCTTCGGGCACCAGGAACTGAATTACTACCACCGCCTCAAATCGAGTTCGCGCAGCCACGTCATTGGCGAACTGATCGGCGGCGGACCGCCGGCGCTGATCATCGCGCAAGGCCTGGAAACCCCGCCCGACATCCTCGCCATCTGCGACGAGCAAAACATCCCGCTGTTCTCGACCCCGCTGCCGGCGGCGCAGGTGATCGACTTCCTGCGCGTCTACCTGTCCAAGAAACTCGCGCAACCGCGTCATCATGCACGGCGTGTTCATGGACGTGCTCGGCGTCGGCGTGCTGATCACGGGCGACTCCGGCCTCGGCAAGAGCGAGCTCGGCCTGGAACTGATTTCGCGCTCGCACGGCCTGGTGGCGGACGACGCCGTCGAATTCTCGCGCATCGCCCCGAACATGATCGAGGGCCGCTGCCCGCCGCTGCTGCAGAACCTGCTGGAAGTGCGCGGACTCGGCCTGCTCGACATCAAGGCGATCTTCGGCGAGACGGCCGTGCGCCGCAAGATGCGGCTGAAACTGATCGTCCATCTGGTCAAGCGCGGCGTGCTCGACGAAGAAGTCGAACGCCTGCCCTTCCACTTCCCGACCGAAGAAGTGCTGGGACTGCCGATCCGCAAGGTCGTCATTCCCGTCGCGGCCGGCCGCAACATCGCGGTGCTGCTCGAGGCGGCGGTCAGGAATACGATCCTGCAACTGCGCGGGATCGATACGCTGCAGGAGTTCATGGAGCGGCAGACGACAGGCCATGAGCGGGGATTGAGCAAAAATCGCCATTCCACGCTAGCTGCTTAAAACATCCGCGCATTCCCCTTCAACGGCCGCGATCGGAACGTATTGACGCTCAACCCGCTGATTTTGGCGAGGTGGCCCCGGCAAAGGCGCTGCCGTTGCGGTATCATCATGGCATGCACATCGTTCTCATTACCGGTATTTCCGGCTCGGGCAAATCGGTTGCCCTGAATGTCCTGGAAGACGCGGGTTACTACTGCGTCGACAACCTGCCGCCGCCCTTGCTGCCGCAGCTGGTCGATACCGTATCGAACAGCACGGCCAAGCTGGCCGTCGCGGTCGATGCCCGCAGCGCCGAATCGCTGGCCGGGCTGCCGGTGACGGTGCGCACGCCTCAAGGAAGAAGGCCACCAGGTCAAGGTGCTGTTCCTCACCTCGAGCACCCATTCGCTGGTCGCGCGTTTTTCGGAAACGCGGCGCAGCCACCCGCTGTCGCACACGCTGATGCCGGGCGAGAACCCGGCCTCGCGCCGCACCCTGATCGAGTGTATCGCCGAAGAGCGCGAACGCCTGGCCGCGATCGAACAGCTCGGTCACGTGATCGATACCTCCGAAGCCTCGGCGAATAAACTGCGCGCCTGGATCAAGGAACTGGCCGAGGTCCAGCACGCGCCGCTGACGCTGTTCTTCGAATCCTTCGCCTTCAAGGTCGGCGTGCCGCTCGACGCCGATTTCGTGTTCGACGTGCGCGCGATTCCGAATCCGTATTACGACCTGTCCCTGCGCCCGCTGACCGGCAAGGATGCGCCGGTCATCGCCTTCCTCGACGCCCAGCCGAGCGCCACCGAGATGCTGAACGATATCTGCAAGTTCGTCGAAAAGTGGCTGCCCTCGTTCAAGACGGACAACCGCAGCTACCTGACGGTGGCCGTCGGCTGCACGGGCGGGCAGCATCGCTCGGTGTACATGGCCGAGCGGCTGGCCGCTTACTTCGGCGACAGCGAGCGCGTCGTGCTGAGGCATCGCGAGCAGTCGTAGGAGGGTGACCGCAGCTGCGGTACGACTCGCAACGATGCCGCCGCTACGTGTCGCGCGCGGGTCAAGTCCCGCTTCAAGCGCCTCGTAGCCAGATGCCGCAGCGGATGCGCGTGATCCGGCCACACCGGCGCGAAGAAGCCTGCCACCATCTCCGGCGTCACCTCGTCCAGCGTCGGCGGATTCCACTGCGGCGCATTGTCCTTGTCGATCACCAGCGCGCGCACGCCTTCCAGCACTTCGCCATGTTCGAAATTGCGGCGCACCAGCGAGCGCTCCATGCGCAGGCAGTCGGCCACATTCATCGACGCGCCGCGCACCAGCATCTCGTGCGTCACGCACATCATCAGCGGTGAACGCTGGCGCATCGCCGACAAGGCCTTTTGCGCGAACGGCGTGTCGTCGCCTGCGAGCGAGGCCATGATCGCGGCCACCGAACCGGCGCCGAAGTGCTGGTCGATCAGGCCGCGCTGCGCTTCGAGCACGCTGTCGCCGGCGCGCCTCCACGAAGCGCGAACGGATCGCGTCGGCCAGCTGCGCGCCCGGCGTGGTCTCGATCAGCGCGTTCAAGTCGGCCAACTGCGCGCTCGGCACGAACACGTCGGCCAGGCCCACATACAGCGCGTCGGCGGCGCCGATCGTCAGGCCCGGTCAAGCCCAGGTAATTGCCCAGCTGCCCCGGCGCGTGCGACAGGAAATGGCTGCCGCCGACATCCGGGAACAGGCCGATGTTCACTTCGGGCATGGCCATCTTCGTGCGCTCGGTCACGATGCGCAGGCCGGTCTCGGGACCGCCCTGGGCGATGCCCATGCCGCCGCCCATCACCACGCCGTCCATGAGCGCGATATACGGCTTCGGATAGAAATGGATCAGGTGATTCAGCGCGTATTCTTCGGTGAAGAAGTCTTCCAGCAGCGCGCTGCCGCCCGTCGGCGTGGCGTGGCCGGCCTCGTAGAAGAAGCGGATGTCGCCGCCCGCGCACAGGGCTTTTTCGCTGCTGCTGGCGAGGACGACGGCATCGACGGCGGCATCGTCGCGCCAGGCCAGCAGGATCTCGGTCAGGCGCCGCACCATCGCCAGCGAGAGCGAGTTCAGGGCCTTCGGGCGGTCGAGGGTAATCATGCCGGTGCCGTTGGCAACGCGGGTCAGGACATGGTCGGTCATGGTGAATGAGGTGATTGAAGAGACAGCCATTTTAAATTGAAAAGGGCGCCTTCCGGCGCCCTCGTTCAGACGGTGCTTATGCTATGCGACTGATCAGAGCGCAGCAGCAACGGCCTCTCCGCCTTCAGGGAAGCGCTTGAGCGCCTCGCGACTATGGGATTGCATGATGGTCTTGTACTTCATCACCTGGCGATCCAGCCTGTCCATCAACAGGTCGATCGCGGCATACAAGTCTTGCGCCACACTCTCCACGTGCACCGTCTTGCCCGACAGGCGCAAGTTGATCTCGGCCTTTTGTCGTTTGTCTTTTTCGGTGAGGTTGTCGATCGCGAGGATCACGTGGGAATCGATGACTTGATCGAAATGGCGGGTGATGCGTTCCAGCTTGTTCTGTACGTATTCACGGATGGCAGGGGTTACTTCGAGGTGGTGACCACTGATGGTGAGATTCATACACACTCCTTTGATAAATGCGCGGCCGCCGCAGCGCGCAAGGAGTGCGCGTGGGTGCCGCTGTTACAAGGATTTGCGGAGACTGACAGGAGGGATCTTGAGCGCTTCGCGGTATTTTGCAACCGTGCGGCGCGCAATGACCATACCTTGTTCACCGAGCATTTCCGCGATCTTGCTGTCGGATAATGGGTTCTTTGGGTCCTCTGCTCCTGTCAGTTGCGCGATGAGCGCCCGTATCGCCGTCGACGATGCTTCGCCCCCCGCTTCGGTGGCGACATGGCTTCCGAAGAAATACTTCAGCTCAAACATGCCGTGCGGGGTCAGCATGAATTTCTGAGTTGTTACACGAGAAATCGTGCTCTCGTGCAGACCTAGTGTATCAGCAATCTCGCGAAGCACAAGGGGACGCATGGCAACCGCGCCATGGCTGAAAAAGTTGCGCTGGCGCTCCACAATTGCCTCGTGACACACGCAGGATCGTGTCGAAGCGCTGGCGCATATTCTTGATGAGCCACTTCGCTTCCTGCAGCTGCGCGCTCATCTGGCCCTCGCCTTTCCCCTTGAGCAGGTTGGCGTAGACGTTGTTCACGCGCAGGCGCGGCATCACTTCGTTGTTCAGCGTGACGCTCCAGCCGCCCTTCGCCTTGCGGACAATAACGTCCGGAACGACGTAATTCGAGACGCCCGATCCGAAGGCCGCACCGGGATGCGGATTGCACTGGCGGATCACGGCTTGCGCTTCGCGCAGGTCTTCGTCGTCGCAGTCGAGCGCTTTTTTCAGCTTGGTGAATTCGCGCTGCGCGAACCAGGTCAGATAGCCCTCGACGATCTTCAGCGCCATGCGCCGCGTCACCATCGGCACGCCCGGCATGGCGCGGATCTGCAGCGCCAGGCATTCGGCCGCGCTGCGCGCGCCCACGCCCACCGGATCGAGGCTTTGCACCAGCGCCAGCGCGCAGCGCAGCTCGTCCATCTCGACTTCGAGCTCTGCGGGCAGGCGCGCGTGGATCTCGTCGAGCGGTTCTTCCAGGTAGCCGTTGTCGTCGATCGCGTCGATGACCAGTTCGGCCAGCGCGCGGTCGCGCGTCGGTCACGCCGCGTCACGCGCACCTGTTCGCTCAGGTGCTCGCGCAGCGTGACGCTGATCGCGCCCAGCTGCGGGCGGCCGTCGTCGTCGTTCTCGCTGCCCGCCGAACGGTTGCCTTCGCCCCAGTCGGAATCGGAATCGGCGGCTTCGCCGCGTTCGACCTCGCCGCCGTTCTCGCCGCCCTCGCCCGCTCGGCCGCGGGGGCGCTGCTATCGCTCGCCATTCGGCGCCGGCGCCTCGGCCGCCTGCGCCGGCGCGTCGTTGATCGCGCCGTCGGCCAGCAGGCGCACCGAGTGGTCGAGCGGATCATCGAGGCGCTCGAGCAGCGGATTGTCGGACAGGATTTGTTCGATCTCCTGGTGCAGTTCGAGCGTCGACAGCTGCAGCAGGCGGATCGACTGCTGAAGCTGCGGCGTGAGCGCCAGGTGCTGCGAAGTCCGGAGTTGCAGGGATTGTTTCATGACCGTTCGTGGTTACATCCGGAAGTGTTCGCCCAGGTAGACGCGTCGTACCGACTCGTCGGCGATGATGTCGTCGGGACGGCCCGACGCCAGCACGGCGCCCTGGTTGATGATGTAGGCGCGGTCGCAGATGCCGAGCGTCTCGCGCACGTTGTGGTCGGTGATCAGGACGCCGATGCCGCGCTCCTTCAGGAAGCGCACGATGCGCTGGATCTCGATCACGGCGATCGGGTCGACGCCGGCAAACGGTTCGTCGAGCAGCACGAAGCGCGGATTGGTGGCCAGTGCGCGCGCGATCTCGACGCGGCGCCGCTCGCCGCCCGACAGCGACAGCGCCGGGTTCTCGCGCAGCTTCTCGATCTGCAGTTCGGCCAGCAGGGAATCGAGGCGCGTGTTGATCGCGGCCTTGGTCAACGGCTTGCCGTTGTCGTCGTGCTGCAGTTCGAGCACGGCGCGGATATTGTCTTCGACCGTCAGCTTGCGAAACACCGACGCTTCCTGCGGCAGGTAGGACAGGCCCATGACCGCGCGCCGGTGGATCGGCAGGCTCGAGATGTCGGCGCCGTTGATCTCGATGGCGCCGGCATCGAGCGGCACCAGGCCGACGATCATGTAGAACGAGGTGGTCTTGCCGGCGCCGTTCGGACCGAGCAGGCCGACGACTTCGCCGCAGCCCACTTCGAGCGAGACGTCGCGCACGACCAGGCGCTTGCCATAGCTCTTCTGCAGCCCCCGGACGACCAGGGTGCTGCGGCTGGCGGAATCGTCTTTCATCATGGCTTTCCCGCCGGCTGCTGGTGCCGCGGCCGGCGCCGTGCGGCGTGGCGCGATGATCAGGGTGCCGCGTCCGCCGCCGACCTTGCTTTCGCCGCTGGCGTCGTTGCGCACGGTCGCCACTTCCTTGCGGCTGTCGTAGGAGATGAAGGGACCGTTGAGTTCATTGGTCAGGCGGCCGTTCTCGAGCTGCTTGACGATCGCCTTCGAAAACAGTTTCACCAGTTCCAGGCGCTCGTCGTATTCGATGCGCTCGGCCTGGCCTTCCATCCACAGGTCGGGGCCGCCGTCGCGCTTCTGGCGGAAGGTGGCGACGCGGCCATTGTTCGACGTGAGCGTGACGCTCATATAGCCTTCCGGGCTTTCCTTGACCAGGGCGCGGTCCGACTTCAGCGTCAGCGTGCCGCGCGTGAGGATGACGTTGCCGGTCAGGATGCGCGTCTGCGTGACTTCGTCGACGTCGAGCGAATCGAAGTCGATGACGGCCTGCTTGAGCGAGTCGGCGCGCTCGGCCTGGCTTGAGAGCGACAGCAGCGAAAGAAAGGCGGCGGCAAGGATTTTTTTCATGAGTGCTCGTTCCTGTTATTGGTTGGGTGCGGCGCTGCTGGCGCGGCGGCGAGACGATCCGGCCGCGCCCGCCAAGGTGCAGCTTCTGGGTCGGGTTCTCGGCCACCATGCCGACCGCGTTCACGGAGGAGGCGCCCAGCGTCATCTGTACCGGCAGCTTCGTTTTGAGGATTTCGTCGTCGACCAGCACGGTGAGCGCTTCGGTGCGTGCGCGCAGCGCTTCGCTGGTCGGCGTGGCCGGACGCGCGACGTCGACATGGCCCATCAACTCGACGCGGTTCTCGCGATGGAAGACCTGGCCGCGGTCGGCGTGCATGGTCATGCGCGGACGCTCCGGCGCCATGCTCTCGACGATCGGCTTGGTGACTTCGGAGACGTCGTTGTCCGGATGGTGGGCCAGGCGCGCGCCGGTCATCACGTAGCGCGGCACGCCGTTTTCGTTCATGCGCACGAAACTGAAATTCTCGACGATGTAATCGGGCTCGCTCAGGTCATTGCTGCCCGTGGCGCTCGCCCATCGCCCTGGATCGCCTGCAGCAGCCAGAAGCTGCCGAAGGCGAAGAACACGGCCGTGAGCATCAGTGCCAGCGTGCGCCAGCGATGCGCGGTACGTTTGTTCACGTAGGTAGCCATTTGTTCATGCGAACTTATTTAAAGTAAGGCGCGAGCGCCTGCTTCGTAGGTGCCCTGGGCGCGCATGACCATGTCGCACACTTCGCGCACCGCGCCGCGTCCGCCGCCGGCTTTGGTGACGTAATGCGCGCGGTGCTGCACCTCGGGATGCCCGGTCGGCACCGTGACGGCGAAGCCGACCTTGCGACAGCAGCGGCATGTCGATCACGTCGTCGCCGATATAGCCGCACTGCTCGGCCGTGAGGCCCAGTTGCGCCAGCAGTTCGGCAAAGCGCGATGCGCTTGTCGTGGATAACCCTGCCAGACGTGGGTGATGCCCAGGTCCTTGGCGCGCGCGACCACGATCGGCGATTTGCGCGCGCTGATGATGGCGGTTGCGACGCCGGTCTTTTGCAGCAGCTGGATGCCCAGGCCGTCGAGCACGTGGAAGGTCTTGGTGATTTCGCCGTCCGGGCCGTAGGTCAGGCTGCCGTCGGTGAGGATGCCGTCGACGTCGAAGATCATGACTTTGACGCGCGCGGCGCGGGTGATGTGGTCCAGGGGCGTCATTTAAATCACCTTGGCGCGGGTCAGGTCGTGGATGTGCAGCGCGCCGACCAGCACGCCGTCGTCGTCCACCACCAGCATCTGGTTGATGCGGAATTCTTCCATGATCGCCACCGCGTCCACCGCCAGCTGGTCGGGGTGGACGGTGCGCGCGCCGACGTGCATGACGTCGCGGATGGTGACATTCGAAAAGTCCTGCAGGCGTTCGATCAGGCGGCGCAGGTCGCCGTCGGTGAACACGCCCAGCGGCTTGAAGCCGGCGTCGACCACGGCGGTCATGCCCATGCCCTTCTGGCTGATTTCGAGCAGCGCGCGCGTGAGCTGGCGTCTCGGGCGTGACGGCGGGGATCGCCTCGCCGCTGCGCATCACGTCGCGCACATGGGTCAGCAGGCGCCGGCCGAGCGCGCCGCCCGGATGCGAGCGCGCGAAATCTTCCTCGCGGAAGCCGCGCGCATCGAGCAGCGCCACGGCCAGCGCGTCGCCCAGGGCCAGCGTGACGGTGGTGCTGGCGGTCGGCGCCAGGTTCATCGGGCAGGCTTCCTTGGCCACCGAGACGTCGAGGTGCACGTCGGACAGCTGCGCCAGGCGCGATTGCGGCTTGCCCGTCATCGCGATCAGCGGCGCGCCCATGCGTTTCACGACCGGCAGGATGTCCATCAGCTCCGAGGATTCGCCGGAATAGGAGATGGCGATGAACACGTCCTGCGCGGTCACCATGCCGAGGTCGCCGTGGGCGGCTTCGCCCGGGTGCACGAACATGGCCGGGGTGCCGGTCGAGGCCAGCGTGGCGGCGATCTTGCGCGCGATGTGGCCGGACTTGCCCATGCCCGAGACGACCACGCGGCCGGTGCAGGCGTACATCAGCGCGACGGCGCGCGCGACGCTGTCGTCGTCGCCCAGGCGCGCGTGCATGGCGTGGATCGCATCGGCCTCGATCGTGAGGGTTTCGCGCGCCAGTTCAAGGACCCGGCGCGACTGGGTCTCGTCAAAACTGTTCAGCATTGTTTTTTCATCGGTTACACTCATTCTGGAAGTATAAACGAATTGGGAAAGCAAAAAACTTGCCAGACGTATCTAACAACACCGTGTTCGCAGAAAGTACCCGCATTGCATGGCATCCGGCCTCGAACTGACCCTTTTGCTGCTCGGCAGCGCCGTCCTCGGCGTGGTCGTCTTCCGCAGCCTGCACCTGCCGCCGATGCTGGGCTACCTGGCCGTCGGGCGTGCTGATCGGCCCCCACGCGCTGGGGCTCGCGGCCGAAACCGGCGCCACCCACGCGCTGGCCGAATTCGGCGTCGTCTTCCTGATGTTCTCGATCGGCCTCGAGTTCTCGATTTCGCAACTGCGCTCGATGCGGCGCATCGTGTTCGGCCTGGGCCTCGGCGCAGGTGGTGCTGACCATCGTCGCGGCCATGCTGGGCGGCCTGTTCATGTCGCTCTGGGCGCCGCAGCTGAAAATCAGCTGGCAGGCCGCGTTCGCGCTGGGCGGCGCGCTGGCGATGTCGTCCACGGCCATCGTCGTCAAACTGCTGACCGAACGGCTGGAGCTGGAAAGCGAGCATGGGCGGCGCATCATCGGCATCCTGCTGTTCCAGGACCTGGCCGTGGTGCCGCTGCTGATCCTGATTCCGGCGCTGGCGAAAGACCCGGAAAACCTGGTGAGAACGCTGGCCTGGGCCGGCGTAAAAGCCGCGGCGGTGCTGGCCCTGCTGCTGTTCTTCGGCCAGAAGCTGATGCGCAGCTGGTTCACGCTGGTGGCCAAGCGCCGCTCGCAGGAGCTGTTCATGCTCAACCTCCTGCTCGTCACCTTGGGCGCGGCCTGGATCACCGAGCGCGCCGGGCTGTCGATGGCGCTGGGCGCGTTTGTCGCGGGCATGCTGATCTCCGAAACCCAGTTCAAGCACCAGGTCGAGGAAGACATCAAACCCTTCCGCGACGTGCTGCTCGGGCTGTTCTTCATCACGATCGGCATGCTGCTCAACGTGCAGCTGGTGCTGCAGCACTGGTGGCTGGTGCTGCTCCTGCTGGCCGTGCCCGTGCTGCTGAAATTCGCGCTGATCGCGGCGCTGGCCAAGGCATTCGGCTCGACCGACGGCGTGGCGATGCGCACCGGTCTGGCGCTGGCGCAGGCCGGCGAATTCGGCTTCGTGCTGCTGAACATGGCCTCGGGCTCGAAGCTGATCGACCCCTTCCTGATGCAGCTGGTACTGGCCTCGATGGTGCTGTCGATGCTGGTCGCGCCCTTCGTCATCGCCAAATCCGACCAGATCGTGATGAAGATCGCGTCCAACGAATGGATGATGCAGTCGCTGCAGCTGACGCAACTGGCGAGCCGCACGATGGCCGCGCAAAAGCACGTGATCCTGGCCGGCTTCGGCCGCAGCGGCCAGAGCGTGGCGACCTTGCTCTCCGACGAAAACCTGCCCTGGTATGCGCTCGACCTGGATCCGGAGCGGGTGCAGGAAGCGCAGGCGGCCGGGTCCAGCGTGTCGTATGGCGACGCCGGCCGGCGCGAATCGCTGATCGCGGCCGGCATCAACCGCGCCAGCGCCCTGGTGATCACCTTCGCCGACACGCGCGCGGCGTTAAAGGTGCTGCACCTGGTGCACGAGCTGGCGCCGTCGTTGCCGGTGATCGTGCGCAGCCACGACGACAGCGACCTCGAACTGCTGCGCCAGGCCGGCGCGACCGAGGTGGTGCCGGAAGCGCTCGAGAGCAGCCTGATGCTGGCCTCGCACGCGCTGGTCGTGGTCGGCGTGCCGCTGCGCCGCGTCGTGCACCGCGTGCAAAGCGCGCGCGACGAACGCTACGCTTCCCTGCGCGGCTATTTTCACGGCGCCAGCGACCTGATCGACGACCCGGAACACACCTATGTGCGCCTGCATTCGGTGGTGCTGAATGCGGAGGCGCAGGCGGTCGGACGGCGCATCGACGAACTCGGGCTGGAAGGGATGGGGGCGGAAGTGAGCGGCATCCGGCGCGCGCGGGTGCGGGTCGAGCCGATGCCGGAGACGCAGCTGCAGGCGGGGGACGTGGTGGTGTTGCGCGGGTCGGCCGATGCGGTGACGCGGGCCGAGGGGATGTTGTTATGAACAGAATTCGCGGCCACCATTACGCGGCCATGACGACCCGATTCCGCCCTGCTTCCTTGGCCTGGTACAGCGCCCCATCGGCCGACGCCACCAGCTGCTGCGCCACGCCCTCGATCGCGTTGTCGCGCGCGTAGTCGCTCGAGCGCGGCGACGCCGATCGAGACCGACACGTCGAGGCTCTGCCCGCCCGCCAGGTCGAAGGGCTTGTCGGCCACGCCGGCGCGGATGCGGTCGGCGACCATGGCCGCGGCCTGCAGGTCGGCATCGATCAGCAGCACCACGAATTCCTCGCCGCCGAAACGGGCCAGCGCATCCGACAGGCGCAATTCCATCTTGATGCGCGCCGCCACTTCGCGCAGCACGTCGTCGCCGGCCTGGTGGCCGACCGTGTCGTTGACCTTTTTGAAATGGTCGACGTCGATGTACATGAAGGAGATGCGATAGCTCTGGCGCCGCGCGCGCGCGATCTCTTCGACCAGGCGGCGGTCGATGTAGCGGCGGTTGTAGACGCCGGTCAGCGAATCGGTCAGGCCGATATACTTCAGCATCTCGTTGCTGATCACGTTTTCCAGGCAGATCGCGATGATCGAGGCCATGTGCTCGACGAAATCGGTGCCGAGCGCCGGCGTGAAGCGCTGCGGGTCGCAACTGCCCAGGTTCAGGCTGCCGATCAGGCGTTTATTCCGCAGCAGCGGCACCAGCGCCACGCTTTGCAGCCCTTCCGGCGGATGCGGGAACATCGGCGCATGCTCGGCGCGCAGCGTAAGGACCCAGGCGCGGCCGCAGGCGCGTCGCCGGCGTCGAAGCCGAGTTCCACCGCATGCTCGCAGAACAGCAGGTCGGGCAGCGTCTCGAAATCGACGCCCAGTTTATGCATGACCGTGTAGATGTCGGCATCGGTGTCGACCAGCGACAGGGTCACGCTGTCGAGATCGGAAATGACGGGCAGCAGGCGAAAGATCGTGCCGACCAGCTGCGGAAAATTCGAGGCGCCGACGATTTCGAGGTCGAAGGCCTGGTGCCGGCACATGATTTCGTGGTTGCGCTCGGCCTGGTCCATGACATGGCCGATCCGCGCGCGCAGGGCTTCGTTCTCGGCAATGAGGTCGCGCAGGTTGGGCGAAACGACGACATCCGGCTGGTGCATGGGGATTCCTTTTAGCAATATCCGTTACATTACGTGAGTTTTTAACGCTTGAGAACGGGATTGCCATTTTTTTCACGCGCGGCCCCGGGAGCGCAGCCTTAAAACGACAGGCTGACCTCCAGCGGCTGCCCCACACGCAGGATGCCCCCTGCCCCCTCGGCCACGATGCAGTTCATGCCGACGCAGACGGCGCCGTCCAGGATCGCCTTGCCGCGCCAGGATTGCAGGATGTCGAGCGGATCGGGGCCGGGAATCCCGGTGGCCTGGTCGATGGCGGGAATCGGGCAGCGCGCGCAGGGTTTCACGGGCTGCGATGAGGATGTCGCCGGCCTGGAACGACGCGGTGTAATCCTCTTCGAAGGGGTCGGTGCCTTCCACGACCAGGTTCGGGCGGAAGCGGTCCATCGGCAGGGGTGCGCGTCCCGCCGCCAGCATGCGCGCATTGATCTCGTCGAGTGCGGCTTGCCCGATCAGCAGCAGCGGATAGGCGTCGGCGAACAGGGCGGCCGACGGCGCGCCGCCGGTCCACTTTTCGCTGGTCGGGCGCGCAGCGTCGCGGCTTGAAGCGCACCAGGCGGCAAGGCGTGTCCAGGGCGTGGCCGAACCAGGCGGCGGCGGCGTCGCCGCAGTCGTCGGCATCGACCAGGTCGTCCCAGATCTGGACGCGCACTGTGCGGCTTTGCGCCTGCTGCCGCGCAGCGGCAGCGACAGGGGCGGCATGCCGGGTGCGTTCACCACCAGGGCATCGCCTTCGACGCGCGGATTGACCGTCGCCATGCGCGGGAATTCGCGCTGGGTCAGGAACTGGCCCTCGTTCGTGACCAGCATCCATTCGCGGTCGTGCACGCCGTGGGCGGAGAGGCCGGAGATGGTGGCGGTGGCCTCCTCGACCGGCATGGCGGCGCAGGATTTGATGGGGTAGAGGATGAGATGGGAGAGCGTCGGCATAGGGCCGACAGTATCGCATCAATCAGGCGCGTCCCCCCTGAACATCACCCCTTCGCCAGCTTCGTCTGACTCAACTCCGCCGTCAAATACCCCACCGCCGCCCCGAACTTGTCCTTGTAATTCGCCCGCACCAGCGGATCGAGCGTGGTCTTGACGACGTTGTGAATCCCGCCCCAGTCGCCCGCGTGCTGGAAGTTGCTCATGATGTAGGTCCAGCCATTGAGCTCGTCGACCGCATGCAGCCCGGTCGATTCGCCGCCGGCCGGAATCGACATCACACGCGACAGCACTTTGGTGTCGACGTTGTACGCCCACAGGAAGTTGTTCACGTGCTGGCCGCTGTCTTCGCCGATGAAGAGCGTGCGCATCTTTTCCGAGAATTTCAGGTTGTCCGGATTGCCGATGCGGTCCGGATTGGCCGTGTTCCCGAGGGCGTCGGCGGCGATGTCTTCGCCGGTGATCAGCGCTTTCAGGTCGACCGGCATCCACTCGCTG
The DNA here is from genome assembly GCA_963729765.1 of uncultured beta proteobacterium. GTDB lineage: Bacteria > Pseudomonadota > Gammaproteobacteria > Burkholderiales > Burkholderiaceae_D > Telluria. The sequence continues at coordinate 137,822 of CAVSPL010000013.1, forward strand.
TTGATCGCCGTCCCGCCCAGGTCCTTCTGGCCGCCCGCCAGTTTCAAGGCCATCACCGCGCCCGCATTCAGGGCCTTCGGGATCGAGACGCCGTTGCCCGGCACGTTCAGGGCGTTACCGGCCACCATCGAGCTCTGGCAGTTCTGCAGCGCCGAGTAGGCGATCTTGTCCTTCGCGTTGACGGTCGTGCCTTCCATCTTGGTAAAGCCCATCGAGGCGCCGACCAGGGCGGCGTAGCGGTGGGTCTCGAGGAAGGCGGCGGCCTTTTCCATGCCGGGTTTCAGCTTGATCCATTCGATGGCGCCGTTCGCCGCCAGCCTGGTGAAGCTCGGGTCCTGCGGGTCGGTGGTGCGCACGTCCATGATGTCGATCGCCTTGATCGAGGCGGCCAGGGCGCGGATCTCGGCGCTGGTGGCCGACCCGAGCTTGATCCAGGTGAGCGGCGCGGCGGCGGCGGCCGGGTCGAGCGAGAAGCCGGCGCCGACTTTCGCGACGTACAGCGTGCCCGACGACAGGTCCTTCTCCTTGTCGGCCACGAACACGAAATAGCCGCTGTTGGTGGCGTCGTCGCCCATCAGCACCGTGCGCTGGTCCGGCATCACCTGCACCAGCTCGTGCGAGATGCGGCCCAAACAATAATGCTTCTTGATGGACGCGGTGCCGTCCGGGTTGACCGTCACTTCCGGCAGGTGGCCGTAGTTGTAGGGATTGGCCGCCGTCTCGCTGCCGTACAGATTTTTGCTGAAGGCCTTGAACTGGGCGTCGCTCGCGGCCGTGAAGGCGTTCGGCTCGTATTCCTCGCTCGACAAATGGGTGCCCCAGGGCGACAGGCTGGCGCCGCAGGTGATCCACAGGCCCTCGACGCCCGAGGTGTCGACGTTGTGGTATTTCACGAGGCTCAATTTGCCGGTAGCCTGGTCCTGGTCGAGCGTGAGCACGCCGATCGGCGACGGCAGGCGGCCGTACATGCCGGTCTTGCCGTCCTGGGCGAAGGTCGTGTACTCGAACTGCACCACGGCGAACACGGGTTTGCCCTTCACGCCGGCCACGCTCGCATTCGGCACGGCCAGCAGCGAGGTGCCGTCGGGCGCGTCGGAAAAGAACTGGCGCTCGCTTGCCAGCCACGCTGGTGTCGACGATCGGCTGGTTGCGGATGTCGTAGTAGCCGCCGGCGAGGATGGTGCCGGCGCTGCCGTTCGGGACCAGGTCGCCGGTGACGAAGAAGGGTTGATAAGCCAGCTTGAAATCGAGCTTGCTGCTGTCGCTGAAGTTCACGCTCATGGTCGAGCCGACGGTGTTGGTCGCCATCGCGGCGGCATTCGCCAGGGTGGGCGCGGCCATCGAGCTAAAGGTGACCGAACCGAGGGTGGCGACGGGCGCAACGGGAGCCACCGCATCGGGCGTGGCATCGTCGCTGCCGCCGCAAGCGCTGAGCAGCGAGGCGCCGGCAGCGCCGGCCAGGGGCAGCATCGGCGCGGAGCCCAGCATGCGGAGCAGGCGGCGGCGGGACAGTTCGGGGGTCGGGTTCATGCGTGTCTCTCCAGGTCGAGTGTGCGGCGGTTTGCCGCGTCCATGGAGGGGCAGAATAGGTGAGGCGTGTGTCAGCTTGATGACAGTCGGGCAAGCGCAAGGGCGAAAAAAAGCCCGCACGCGGCGGGCTCATGACGAAGCAAGTGGGCATCAGCGCCGGCGGCGGCGCAGCCAGAGCGCGCCCAGCAGGCCGGCGCCGAACAGCGCCAGCGAGCCCGGCTCCGGCACCTCGGCGCCGATTTCGTGGACGTCGCTCACGCTGCCGCTCAGGGCCGACAGGGTCAGGCGCCAGGCGCCGAAATTCTCGTAGCCGACACGCGCCTGGAAGGCCTTGTTGGCCTGGTAGCCGCGCAGCGCGTCGCCATCGCTGAAGCCGCGCACGCCAAGGGCCACCACATAGGTGCCGGCCTGGCGGAAATCCCAGGCAGAAGGCCGAGTCGAACGGGTGCTCGGAGCCGTCGCCATAGGTGATGGACGAGTCGTCGTTGCGTGTCAGTAAAGTGGTGCCGTCGTACAGCCGCAGCTCGTCGTCGAAACCGGTAATGAAGCCGTCGCCGTTCAGGTCGCGGGTCAGCTCGAGCACGAGGGAATCGAAGAACAGCCGGGTGCCGGCGCCGACGGTGAAGGCGATCCGCGCCACCTTCAGTTCCGGATCCTCGCCATCGCCGGCGATGGTGGAAATCCTGCCGTCGATGACAGCGGCGCCGGCAGCATTGCACAGGGCCAGCGCGGCGCTCGCGAGCAACACGCGGAGAAACTTGCTCATGTAAACCTCATCCTTGAATTAGAAATTTAATCGGAGCAATTTTTATGCCCCGGCATGATTACATTTCCAAATCAAGGACTTGGCTTTGCGCTACATCAACTTATGCAACCAGGTGTAAATTTTTCCGACACACTGCTGGTTGCATTTTTATTACGATTTAGACGTTGAACAGGAAGTTCAGCACATCCCCATCCTTGACCACGTATTCCTTGCCCTCGGCGCGCATCTTGCCCGCTTCCTTGGCGCCGCTCTCGCCCTTCAAGGCGATGTAGTCGTCATAGGCGATCGTCTGGGCGCGGATGAAGCCGCGTTCGAAGTCGGTGTGGATCACGCCGGCCGCCTGCGGGGCGGTGGCGCCGACCTTCACGGTCCAGGCGCGCACTTCCTTCACGCCGGCGGTGAAATAGGTCTGCAGGCCGAGCAGTTTGTAGGCGGCGCGGATCAGGCGGTCCAGGCCCGGCTCGTCCATGCCCATGTCGCCCAGGAATTCGGCCTTGTCGGCGTCGTCGAGGTCGGCGATTTCCGCTTCGATCGCGGCACTGATGGCCACGATCGGCGCGTTCTGCTTGTTGGCGAACTCGGTCAGGCGGTCCAGCAGCGGGTTATCCTTGAAGCCGGTGTCGGACACATTGGCCACGTACATGGCCGGCTTTGCCGTGATCAGGTGCAGGTCGCGGATCAGCGCCATCTCGTCGGCGTCCAGGCCCATCGTGCGCACCGGCTGGCCTTCGTTCAGGTGCGGCATCAGGCGCTCGCAGATGGCCACCAGCTTGGCGGCGTCCTTGTCGCCCGAGCGCGCCTTCTTGTTTTCGCGGTGGATCGCCTTTTCGACGGCGGTCATGTCGGCCAGCGCCAGTTCGGTCTGGATCACTTCGATGTCGTCGATCGGGTCGACTTTGCCGGACACGTGGATCACGTTGTCGTCCTCGAAGCAGCGCACCACGTTGACGATGGCGTCGGTCTCGCGGATGTGCGACAGGAACTGGTTGCCCAGGCCCTCGCCTTTCGAGGCGCCCGCCACCAGGCCGGCGATGTCGACGAATTCGACGATGGCCGGGACCACGCGCTCAGGCTTGACGATCTCGGCCAGCGCCTGCATGCGCGGATCCGGCACCTCGACCACGCCGACGTTCGGCTCGATCGTGCAGAACGGGTAGTTCTCGGCCGGGATACCGGCCTTGGTCAGCGCATTGAACAGGGTGGACTTGCCGACGTTGGGCAGGCCGACGATGCCGCATTGGAGACTCATGGGAATTCTTTCTTTCGATGGTGGTGAGCCAGGTGCGCGGCTCGTAACCCGATATTGTAACCGGGGACGGCCCCGCATGCCGCAAAAACAGGCGCGTACGGCAGCCCCCACGCGCCTGTATGCCACACAGGTCGCGCCGCCCCGGCCTGTCGACATTCTCTTACACTCGGATCGCACCGATCCGGCATGCCGCCAATTATCTCTTTCCTATCAATAACTTATTTTGATGGAATGAATCTTGCTTTTGGTAAAGGATAAAATATCCAACAGGAATTCTGCATGAAACGCATTCTCTTCGCCCTCGTTACCGCCGCCGCCCTGTGCGCGGCTCCTGCCCAGGCCGTCAAGGTACTCGGCACGGGCGCCTCGCGCTGGTCGGCCATGACCTGACCGATCCGGAAGACGACGGTGCGGCCAACGAATACATCAACTACAACGCCGTGTTCCGCGCGTCGACCAAGGCGTATTACGGTTTCGAAGGCGCCTTCAATGTGTTCGACAACCGGGTCGGCGGCGGCGACGACAAGTGGTGCTGCGACGCCAACGCCTGGGTCGAAGCCGACTTCGGCAAGCAAGCGCTACCAGCTCACCAGCTTCACCGCGACCTCCGGCAACGATGCAGCCGGAGCGCGATTCGGACGTCTGGCAAATCCTCGGCTCGAACGACGGCGTCCATTACACGACGATCTTCTCGTACAACCGCGAGACCGTGTCGCCATGGGCGGACGCGCGGCCAGGTGAACCTGTATGTCGCCGGCACCGACTTCGCCTGCCCGAGGGCTACAGCATCTTGCGCTACCAGACCTTCTCGGTGGTCAACAATTCGACATCCACCAGATCGGCGAACTCGAATTCTTCGGCACCGGGACGTGCCGGAACCGGGCAGCGTCGCGCTGCTGGGCCTGGGCCTGCGGCTGCCCTGGGCCTGCGCCGCAAGCGCGCCTGAACGGAGGCACGATCAAGAAAAAACCGCTGCTCGCAGCGGTTTTTTTTCGGCCTGAATCCGTCAGATCGCCCGCAGGCGCGACAGGTCGGGCCGTTCGACGAAGGCGGCAAATTCGTCGCGCAAGCGCTGCCCCTCCCCCATCGCCTGCTGCCAGTGGCGGATGCGCGCATCGTGATCCAGCCCGTAATGTTTAAAGTCGCCCCGGTCCGGCAGCTTGGCGCGCGGCAGCGTTTGCAGGAAGGCCGGCGTCGGCGCGACGATCAGCACGTTGTCGAGCCAGCCCCGGTTCGGCCCGCGCGCGGCGCGGCGCCAGGGCATGGCTTTATCCAGCCAGCCGGGCACGATGTGTTCGTTAAAGTGCGGATACAGGACGAGGGCATCGGGCTCCTCGCGTTCCAGGCGCGCGTACGGCAGGGCCAGGTGGTAATCGATGATGCCGCCATCCCAGTAGTGGCCCGGCGGCAGGCCCTCGATGCTTGTGACCGGCTGCATGATCAGGGGCAGCGTGCCCGAGGCCAGCAGGCTGGCGGCCAGGTTGGCGCGCGTGAGCGTGGAAAAATGCGTGGTAAAACCGTCGAAACCTTCGCGCAGCCAGGCGGCCGGGGCACGGGCGTCGGCAATCACGACCCGCTCCAGCAGATTCCCGAGGCGTTTGCGCGAGGCGAAATTGGTGAGCGCCGCTTGCGCGAAGCCGCGCATCTCGGCGCGCCGGTGCGCGGGCCTGGCCAGCGCGCCCTTGCCGCGCACGGCCAGCAGGTGCAGGCGGTTGTGCGGGTGGGCGAGGATGTCGTCCTCGTGGCCGTTCACGAATTCGTGCAATAGCCCCTGCACCACCTCGTGGATCTGCTGCACGCTCGGCTTGGTACTGGTGTAGCGCTGGCCCGCGTACAGGGCGCCGAGGCGCTCGAAGGCGCGTACCGGGTCGCGCTGGCAGGCCGCGGCCATGCGCCAGGCGCCGATCGAGGAACCGATCAGGGTGCGCTCGCGCGGCGCCGACGGCAGCCATTCGCCGAACACGTATTGATCGAGCGCCTGGAAGATCAGGCCCTTGGGACCGCCGGCGGCGGCGGGAATGACGGCGACGTCGGCCGCGCGCAAGCCCTGCGCGCGGATCCGGGCCAGCGCGCGCGGGCCGGCGTGAAAGGAAAGTGCACTCATGCGTGGAATTATCGCAGGACGGGCGCTGCCGTGCTGGCGCGCGCGTCTTGCTCGCACGGCGATAGGCCGACAGAAAGAATGGCGCAGAGCACTTTAATGCAGAGCAGAACTCAGGCTGGGCAATATCAAGCTCCGGTGCCGTTGCGCTTGTCTTTCAACTCATCCGTTTCTAAGCTCGATTCCAGCAGCCGACAGTTCGCTGCCTGCCGGCGCACCGCGCCGGCACCATCCCGACAGGAGGATCATCATGAAATCGCGCGTTGTGCTGTTGTGCTGCTGGCTGCTGGCCGCCACCGTTCGGCGCGCCGGCCCTGGCCGGGTACGCATCCGCCGGTGGGCGGCGGCGGGCCGCCCTACCAGACCCAGCCCGGCACGCGCGAACTGCCGCCGCGCTACGCCCCGCCCGCCGGTCCGAACGCCAGCGCGCGCCTGGCCTACTGGAACGAGGTCGCGCTGCGCGCCATCGCCGTCGACCATACGCCGGCCGTGGTCGGCAACGTGGCGCTCGAAGCCGAACAGCTCGGGCCCGACGCGCACCAGCCGGGTCATGGCGATCGTCCAGATCGCCGTCTACGACGCCCTGAACGCCATCGTGCGCCGCTATCCGGGCTACACCGGGCCGCTGGCGGCGCTGGGCGACAGTTCGCAGGACGCCGCCATTGCCCAGGCCACGCACGACACCCTGGCCGCGCTGTATCCGCGCCAGGCGGGCCGCTTCGACGCCTGGCTGCGCGAGGACCTGGCGCGCCTGCCGGACGGACGCGCCAAGCTGGGCGGCATCGACGTCGGACGCCGCGCCGCGGCCGCCATCCTGGCGCTGCGCGCGAGCGACGGCAATTACTATGGCGAACCGATCGTCGGCGAGGATTACCAGGTCGGCGAATGCGCCCGGCGTCTGGCGGCCCGATCCGGTCAGCAACAGCCCGATTGCGCTGGGCGCCTACTGGCAGGGCGTGCGGCCCTTCGTGCTGCAGTCGAGCGCGCAGTTCCGCGTCCCGCCCCCGCCCGCGCTTGACGAGCGAGGCCTATGCGCGCGCCTTCAACGAAGTGAAACAGCTCGGCGGCGACGGCGTGCACACGCCGACCCGGCGCACGCGCGACCAGACCGTTGCCGGCATTTATTGGGCCTATGACGGCGTTGCCTGGATCGGCACGCCGGTACGCCTGTACAACCAGATCGCGGTGCAGCTGGCGCTGCGCCGCTGCGGCGATGCGCTCGAACTGGCGCGCGTGCTGGCGCTGGTGAACGTCGCGATCGCCGACACGACGATGGCGGTATGGCAGGGCAAGTACGACTACGATTTCTGGCGCCCGATGACGGCGATTCGCGAAGCGAGCCCGGGGACGGGCCCTACCGGCCTCGGCGACGGCAATCCGCAGACCCAGGCCGATCCGCTCTGGACGCCGCTGGGCGCGCCGGCGAGCAACCTGATCGGTCCTGATTTCACGCCGCCCTTCCCGGCCTATGCCTCGGGTCACGCCGGCCTGGGCGGCGCCACCTTCCACATCCTGCGCCGCCTGTACGGCGACCGGGTGGCGTTCACCTTCGTGTCGGACGAATGGAACGGCATCACGCGCGACAACGACGGCCGGGTGCGGCCGCGCCTGCCGCGCAGCTTTTCGCACGCTGTCGCAGGCGGAAGAAGAAAACGGACAAAGCCGGATCTACCTGGGCGTGCACTGGCAGTTCGACAAGACGGCCGGCACGGCGCTGAGCCACCAGGTGGCCGACTACGTGTTCGCGCATGGCCTGGTACGGCCAGGCGCCGCTGCGGCGGACCGACGCTGAACTCAGGCCGTGTGCAGCTGCATGGTCGCCGTATCGAGCTTGCCGTCGACGGCCAGCGGGATGATGCGCAGCGCCTTGTCGATCGATTCCTCGATCAGGCTTTGTTCGTCCTTGCGCGGGCGGTGCAGCACGAAATCGGCCACGCCCTGGTTCAGGCCGAGGGTGCGCGGGTGGCCGATGCCGAGGCGCAGGCGCCAGTATTCCTGGGTGCCGAGCGCCGCGGTGATGTCCTTCAAACCGTTGTGGCCGCCCGAGGAGCCGCCTTTTTTCAGCTTCGCCACGCCCGGCATCAGGTCGAGTTCGTCGTGCACGACCAGCACTTCGTCCGGGTTGATTTTATAAAAGCGCGCCAGCGCGCCGACCGACTGGCCGGAACGGTTCATGAAGGTCAGCGGCTCGAGCAGCCAGACTTCCTTGCCGGCGATGGAAGTTTTCGCCATCAGGGCATTGAAACGGCTTTCGCGCTGCAGGCGGCAGCCCGGCAGGCTGTTGGCGAGGTTGTCGACCAGCCAGAAGCCGGCGTTGTGGCGGGTTTGTTCGTAGTCGGGGCCAGGGTTGCCGAGGCCGACGATGAGGCGGATGGACATAGCGGTCGCGTCAGGAAAAGGGGGATTATCGCTTAAATAGAAGAGAGAAATAAAAAAACCCGCCGGCTTGCGCGCGGCGGGTTTTGCTTCACACACCGCTTGCGCGGTGGACGAATAATTACTTCTTCTCTTCTGGAGCGGCTTCGGCTTCAGCGGCAACGGCGCCACGTGGGATCGACGAGGTTGCCAGGGTCAGGTTCTGGCCGTGGGTCAGCGCGGTCACGCCTTCTGGCATGGTGATGTCGTTGACGTGGATCGAGGCGCCGGCTTCCAGGTTGCCCAGGTCGACTTCGATGAACTCAGGCAGCTTGCCTGGCAGGCAGGACACGTCCAGCTCGTTCAGCACGTGCGAGATGACAGCCGCGTTCAGCTTGACGCCTGGCGAGGTCTCGGCGTTGATGAAGTGCAGGGCGACCTTGGTGTGGATCGGCTGCGAATTGTCGACGCGCTGGAAGTCAGCGTGCAGGACCAGTTGCTTGTATGCGTGCATCTGGAAGTCGCGCAGCAGGACTTGCTGGGTTGCGCCTTCGATTTCGAGGTCGAGCACGGAACCGTGGAAAGCTTCTTTCTTGAGGGCGTGCCAGAGGGCATTGCCGTCCAGGGAGATCAGGACCGGGGCTGCGGCGCCACCGTAGATGATGCCTGGGGTTTGACCAGCCTTGCGCAGGCGGCGGCTCGCTCCGGTGCCCTGCAGGGTGCGGTTGAATGCAACTACTTTCATGTGAAACTCCATAAGTTTGGGATCGCATGCAGGTCGTTCCTGCCCGATTTCCCGGTTGTGCCCGCCCCCGCGACCAGGGGCTGGCTTGGCTGAGCACTGACGACGCACTCAAGAAAATTCTGTATTCGTAGAACGGTACAACGGCGCGCCGGGCATGAAGCCGGGCGCGCCGCGTTGTGAAACTGGAAAAACTTAGTCGACGAACAGCGACATGACGGAGTCGCCCTTGACGATACGTTTGAACGTTTCGGCCAGCAGCGGCGCACAGGTCAGCTGGCGGATCTTGCCGCAGGCCTGGCCTTCGGCGCTCAGCGGGATCGTGTCGGTGACGACCAGCTCGTCCAGCGGCGAATTCGAAATGCGCTCGATGGCCGGGCCCGACAGGACCGGGTGCGTGCAGTAGGCAACCACCTTCTTGGCGCCGCGCTCCTTGAGCACTTCGGCGGCCTTGCACAGCGTGCCGGCGGTATCGACCATGTCATCCATGATGACGCAGTTGCGGCCTTCGACTTCGCCGATGATGTTCATGACTTCCGACACGTTCGCCTTCGGGCGGCGCTTGTCGATGATCGCCAGGTCGCAGCCGAGGCGCTTGGCCAGCGCACGGGCGCGCACCACGCCGCCGACGTCCGGCGAGACGACCAGCAGGTCGTCGTAGTTGCGCTTTTGCAGGTCACCCAGCAGCAGCGGCGAGGCGTAGATATTGTCGACCGGAATATCGAAGAAGCCCTGGATCTGGTCGGCGTGCAAGTCCATGATCAGGACGCGTTCGACGCCGGCGTGTTCGAGCATGTTGGCAACGACCTTGGCCGAGATCGCGACACGCGCCGAGCGTGGGCGGCGGTCCTGGCGGGCGTAACCGAAATAAGGAATGGCGGCGGTGATGCGGCCGGCCGAGGCGCGCTTGAGGGCATCGACCATCAGCATGATTTCCATCAGGCTGTCGTTGGTCGGAGCACAGGTCGACTGCAGGACGAAGACGTCCTTGCCGCGCACGTTCTCATTGATTTCGACCATGACTTCGCCGTCCGAGAACTTCGAGACGACTGCCTTACCGAGAGGAATACCGAGGCTTTTTGCGACCCCTTCTGCTAGCGCCGGATTAGCGTTGCCGGTAAAAACCATCAGGTTTTCGTAAGCCATGGGAGTCCTGAGAGAAGAGCGTTGATACTTTGAAAAACAATCAGCCGGATGTACCGGCTGATTATGCGCTTAAAAGACTGGACCGCGAGAGCGGCACCGCCTGATTTATCCGCTGGACACAGTCGTATCGACAGCCGGACAAAACGAATGGCAGGGGAACAAGGATTCGAACCTTGGTATGCTGGAATCAAAATCCAGTGCCTTAACCAGCTTGGCGATTCCCCTACGCAACTTACAGCTTGCCGCAACATCTAACTCATCCAACGCTGCGACAGGCAAAATTTTATTCTACAACTCATTGTTTTGCAAGAGCGATTTTAGCGGATGTCGCTGCAGGGACCGGGCTTTCCATGCGCGCCAGGCTAGCGGGAACCTGCCCCAACACCTGATCCGCCTGTGCCTCGTCGGGGACCGCGCAAAACACGCATGCACCCGAACCAGTCATCCTTGCCGCACCATGCTGCCCCAGCCATTCGATCGCCTGTGCTACCGGCGGAAATAAACGGGACGCCACTGCTTGCAAATCATTTTTCCCGAACTCACTTAATAAGTGTGCTGCAGGAAAGTCCGCTATTCTAATGGGCTTTGTGTCGCGCGTCAAATCCTCTGCAGTAAAAATTGCAGGCGTCGGCACCGAGACCCCGGGTTCGATCACGACATACCAGCAATCCGGGCCCTGCCACCGGCTGCATCGCCTCCCCCACGCCCTCGACGAATGCCGTGCGTCCATAGATGAAGAAGGGAATGTCGGCGCCCAGCGGCAGGCCGATCGCCATCAGTTCTTCATCGCTGAAACCGGCATCCCACAAGTGGTTCGCCGCCATCAGCGCGGTGGCCGCATCCGACGAACCGCCGCCCAGCCCGCCGCCCATCGGCAGGATTTTGTCGACGGCGACATCGATGCCGGGCGCGGCGCGGCCATGCCGCTGTTCGAATGCGTCGGCCAGGCGCCGCAGCGCGCGCACGATCAGGTCGCTCTCTTCCGGCACGCCCGGCACCTCGTTGGTGCGCCGGATGCGGCCGTCATCGCGCACATCGAAATGCAGGGTGTCGCCGTGGTCGATCAGTTGGAATACGCTTTGCAGCAGGTGATAGCCGTCGGCGCGGCGGCCGACGACGTGCAGGAACAGGTTCAGCTTGGCCGGGGCCGGGCAAGCGTGCAGCGAGCGCATTTAGGACACCGGGTCGAGGATGATCTGGAGCGCCAGCTCGTCGCTGGTGGCGGTGGCGCTGCGCTGCGCAACGATGTTTTTCGGCATCTGCGCCCCGCCCTGCCCGGTCTGCCAGGAGACGAAACGCAGGCGCCAGCCATCCTGCGTAAAGACGCTGTTGTTGGCGGGAGAGGCGGCGAAGCGCTTGCCGGCGGCATCGGTGGCATAGCCCTGCAGCCAGTCGCGCAGGCCGGAGACCGGCAGCGACCAGCCGAGCGCCTGGCGCGTCAGCGCGTCGATGTCGCTGGCGGTGCGCGGGGCGCGGCCGGCTTCGGTGAGCGTTGCCTGCTGCGGGGTGACATTGATCGTCGCCATCGTCTGCTTCAGCGGCGAGATCAGGCTGACGTCGATCTTGCCGGGCTGCTGGGACCACTCGAAGCCGCCCGTCACGTTGCCGGGCTGGCCATCCTTCTGGTAATTCACCTGGATGCGGCCGCTCAGCTCGATCGTGTCGCGGTAGGGCGCGACGGCCTGGCTTGCGCCCGGCGTGACGCCCGTCGTTTGGGTGGCGGTGGTGGCGCAGCCGGCCAGTGCGGCGGCAAGGACAACAGGGGTAAGCGAAGATTGAATGGCATCGGTCGGCAATAGAAAAATGAAAACGGCGGGCGTCATGCCCGCCGTGTGTAATGACGCATTATTTCACAAGGACTGGCGCAGGCGCGCGAGCGTGCTGCGCAGCGTGTCGTTCTGCGGGTCTTTCGCGCGCGCTTCGCGCCACAGGCTCTGGGCGTCGGCCTGCTTGCCGCGCTGCCACAGCACCTCGCCCAGGTGGACGGCGATCTCGGGATCGCGGCGCAAGCCGTAGGCGCGGCGCAGGTGGGTTTCGGCGGCCTCCAGGTTACCGAGGCGATATTCCACCCAGCCCATGCTGTCCATGATGAAGGGGTCGTCCGGCGCCATGGCCAGCGCTTTCGCGATCAGGGTGCGCGCCTCTTCCAGGCGGACATTGCGCTCGGCCAGGGAGTAGCCGAGGGCGTTGTAGGCGTGGTGGTTGTCCGGGGCCAGGCGCATCACTTCGCGCAGGCTGCCTTCCATGACATCGAAGTGGCCGGTCTTTTCGGCCAGCAGCGCAAAGTCGTACAGCAGGTCGGGATTCTTCGGGAAACGCCTGGTCGCGTCCTGCATCAGCGTAAACGCCTGGTCGGCCTGGCCGGCGTCGCGCAGCACTTGCGCTTCGGCCGCCACCACTTGCGCCTGGGCGGCGGGGTCGCCGGGTTTCATGGAAGCGAGCAGGCGGCGCGCGGCCGGTACGTCGCCGCCCTTGCCGAGCAGCTGGGCGCGGCGCAACTGGGCGCCGAAGACGGTTTTTTCGTCGCCCTCGGGCAGTTTGTCGAGCCAGCCGACGGCGGCCTTGATGTCGCCGCGCTCTTCGGCCAGCTGCGACAGGATCAATAAGGCTTTCGAGGGATCGCGTTCATCCTCGGGATTGCGCCCGAGGACGTCGACGAAGCGCGTGAAATAGCTTTCGGCGCCGCCCGGGTCGTTCAGCTGGGTCGACAGCACGCCCAGCGCGTACAGGGTCGTGACGTTGTCGGGCTGCTGCTTGTCGAGCAGCAGGAACTCGGTGCGGGCGGCTTCGAACTGCTTTTCGTTGACCAGCAGGCGTGCGTGCGCCGCGCGTACTTCGCGCGCATTCGGGTTGGCCGCGATGAATTTGGTGAGCAGGTCGCGCACCTGCGCTTCGCTCTCGCCGGCCTGGGCCAGCGTCAGGACGGCGATTTCGGAGTCGGGCTTGAGCGCCAGTGCGGCGCGCGCCTCGCGCTGGGCGGCCGCCTTGTCGCCGCGCGTGAGCGCGTCCTGCGCCAGCACCACATGTCCCTCGAGCGTGTCACGGTAAGGCGCCGCGATGCGCACCGAGCATGGCGCTCCCCGCTTCCTTGTCCTTGGCGCGCGCGAGCAATTGCTGCACCTGGTACAGCACGATGCCGCGCAGGTTGGCGGGCGCCGCTTCGAGGCGCTTGCGGAAAATTTCTTCTGCGTCCGAGATATTGTCGGACATGATGACCATCCCCAGATAGTACTGGGTCGCTTCGTCCGATTGCGGGTCGAGCTGGCGCCACTGGCGCACGGCGACCAGGGTGTCGTCGGGCTGGCGCGCGGCCAGCGCCATTTCGGCGGCGCGCCGTGCCAGGCGCGGGTCGCGCGTCTGCTGCGCCAGGCTCATCATGGTGAGATACGGGCCTTGCCAGTCGCCGCCGCGGAACATGAACTCGGCGCGCAGCAACTGGTTCAGCAAGGTGCTCGTCAGTTCGACTTTCGGCAGGCGCGCCAGTTGGGCGTCGGCCTCGGCCTTTGCCTCGGTTTCCGCCCTGGCCTGCGCATCGAGCTTGGCCTGCTCCAGCGCCGCCGGATCCTGCGCTGATTGCGCAACGGACTGCTGTTGTGGCGCCACAGCACACGCCGACAGCAGGCCGGAGAGGGTTACAATGACGAAAGCGTTTTTCAAGGCAAGTCCAGGTGTGGAATGATCTTCGATTCTACGCCCAAGCCCCGTCGCGCGTGCGCGAGCCCAACACGATTTACAAGAATTTTGTCAGATTTTCATGCCTGAACTCCCCGAAGTAGAAGTGACCCGGCGCGGTGTCGCACCGCATCTGGAAGGCCGCATCGTCGAACAGGTCGTGTTCCGGCGCGAGGGCTTGCGCTGGCCCTTCCCGGCCCACCTGGCCACCTCCCTGGTCGGCCAGCGCATCGCGCACGTGCGCCGGCGCGGCAAATACCTGTTGATCGGCTTCGACAGCGGCGAGCTGATCATCCACCTCGGCATGTCCGGCCACCTGCGCGTGCTGCCGCCCGGGATCGAACCGAAAAAGCACGACCACTTCGACCTGGTCGTCAACGACGGCGAGCAAACCCAGGTACTGCGCCTGCACGACCCGCGCCGCTTCGGCGCCGTGCTCTGGCATGCGAACGACGATGGCGACATCGACCAGCACGTGCTGCTGCGCGGCCTCGGCGTCGAGCCGCTGGAAGACGGCTTTTCGAGCGAACTGCTGCACAAGGCGACGCGCAAGCGCAGCGCGCCGATCAAGCAGGTGCTGCTGTCCGGCGACATCGTCGTTGGCGTGGGCAATATCTACGCCTGCGAAAGCCTGTTCAAGGCCGGCATCAACCCGAAAACGCCGGCCTCGCGCATCAGCCGCGCCCGCTACGACAAGCTGGCCGCTGGCCATCCGCGAGATCCTGGCCGAGGCCATCGTGCAGGGCGGCAGCACACTGCGTGACTTTATTGCCGTGAATGGTCAATCCGGCTATTTCCAGCAGACGTATTTCGTCTATGATCGTGCAGGAGTGCCGTGCAGAAACTGTGGCGCGCCGGTGCGCCAGATCAAGCAGGGGCAGCGGTCGACGTTTTACTGCGCCACCTGCCAGCGCTAGGCCAAATTGAAAGCGGGCGGAACCATGCAAGACATACAAGAATACGGCGCCTGGCGCGCATCGATCGCAACGGCGCTGGAAGCCTACCGCGCGGCGCTGGCCGGCTGCGACGTGCTCGACGCGGCGGCCACCCAGCGCGCCGCCCAGGCGGCTGCCCGGGTGCGCGACGACCGCCTGTCGGTCGCCTTCGTCGCCGAATTCTCGCGCGGTAAATCCGAGCTGATCAACGCGATCTTCTTCGCCGACTACGGCCAGCGCATCCTGCCCTCCTCCGCCGGCCGCACGACCATGTGCCCGACCGAACTGCTGTACGACGCCGCCTGGGCGCCCTGCATCCGCCTGCTGCCGATCGAAACGCGCGCGCACCAGCTCTCCACCAGCGACTACCGCGACGATGCCGCCGCCTGGACCGTGATCCCGCTCGAACTCGATGCGCCCGAGCGCATGGCGGAAAGCTTCCGCCAGGTCAGCATGACGCGCCGCGTGCCGCCCGAGGAAGCGCAGCGCTACGGCCTGTACGACCCGGAAGACCCGGAACTGGCCGATGCGCTCGGCGCCGACGGCCTGGTCGAAATCTCGCAGTGGCGCCACGCCATCATCAACCTGCCGCATCCGCTGCTGAAACAGGGACTGGTCATTCTCGACACGCCGGGCCTGAACGCGATCGGCACCGAGCCCGAACTGACGCTGAACCTGATCCCGAACGCGCACGCGGTGCTGTTCGTGCTGGCCGCCGAAACGGGCGTCACGCGCAGCGACATCGAGGTCTGGCGCACCCATATCGGCGCCGGGCCGGGCCGCATCGTCGTCCTCAACAAGATCGACGCGATGTGGGACGCCCTGAAAAGCGACGCCCAGAACGAGGCCGAGATCGCGCGCCAGCAGCACAGCGTGGCGCAGCAGCTGGGGCTCGCGGCCGACCAGGTGTATCCGGTGTCGGCGCAAAAGGCGCTGGTCGGCCGCATCCAGGGCGACATGGATCTGTTCGAGCGCAGCCGCCTGGGCGCGCTCGAAGCGGCCCTGCTGCATGGCCTGATCCCGCAAAAGAAAACCATCCTCGGCAGCGCGCTGCGCGACGACCTGGCGGCGCTGGAAGCCGCGCAATCGAGCGCGCTGGCCTCGCGCGGGCGCGGCCTGGTCGAGCAGCTGCAGGAACTGAAAAGCCTGCGCGGCAAGAACCAGAACGTGCTGGCGCACATGATGCGGCGCATCGAGGCCGAGCGGAAGGATTTCGACGCCGGCCTGATGCGCCTGCAGGACGCCCGCCAGCGCTTTGCCAGCCTGTCGACCGAACTGTATTCGACGCTCGACATGGATGCGGTGGCGCGCCAGGCCGACACCGTGCGCCTGTCGCTGCAGGCGGCGCGCTTCGCCACCGGCATGCGCGCCCCGGTGCGCGCCTTTTTCGAGCAATGCCCGCGCCAGCCTGGACGCGGCCAGCGAACAAGTCGCCGAGATCGGCAAGGTGATGGAGGCGATGGTGCGCGGCTTCGCCGCCGAACACGGCCTCACCATGGCGCCGCCGATGGCGCTGTCGCTGGCCCGCTATCACGACGAGATCGCCGCGGTGGAGGCGCTGTACGTCAAGCAGTTCGGCACCGCGACCCTGCTCATGACCAGCCGCAGCACGCTGCTCGAGCGCTTCTTCGACTCGATCGTCTCCAGCGTGCGGCGCAGCTTCCGCGCCGCGAACGCCGATGTCGAGGCCTGGCTGAAGGTGATCATGGCGCCGCTCGAAACGCAGATCCGCCAGCACAAGGAGCAGCTGCGGCATCGCCTGTCGTCGATCCAGCGCATCCACGATGCGACCGACAGCCTGGAGCAGAAGATCGCCGCCTTCGAGGCGAGCCAGGGTGAGCTCGACGCGCAGCGCCGGCGCCTGGCCGCCCTGAACGATGCGGTGGCCGCCGCGCTCGACGAGCCGATACTGAAAGAAGCCGCATGAAACGTCTCGACCGAATTCGACGACCTCGCCGATCCGACCTTTTCGCAGGCCGTGATCGACTGGCAGCGCGTGCACGGGCGCCATACGCTGCCCTGGCAGAACACGCGCGACGCCTACCGGGTCTGGCTGTCCGAGATCATGCTGCAGCAGACGCAGGTGGCCGCGGTGCTCGGCTATTACGCGCGCTTCCTGGAACGCTTTCCGACCGTGCACGACCTGGCCGAGCGCGCCGATCGAGGACGTGATGGCGCACTGGAGCGGCCTCGGTTACTACACGCGGGCGCGCAACCTGCACGCCTGCGCGGTGCGCGTGGTGAACGAGTACGGCGGCGAATTCCCGGCCGATCCCGCGCTGCTGGCCGACCTGCCCGGCATCGGGCGTTCCACCGCCGCGGCGATCACCGCGTTTTCGAACGGCACCCGCGCCGCCATCCTGGACGGCAACGTCAAGCGCGTGTTCGCGCGCGTGTTCGGGGTCGAGGGTTATCCGGGCGAGAAGCGCATCGAAGACGCTTTGTGGCGGCGCGCCGACGCGCTGCTGCCGCAAGACGGCATGGAGTCGTACACCCAGGGGCTGATGGACCTGGGCGCGACGCTGTGCACGCGTTCGAAGCCGGACTGCCCGCGCTGCCCGCTGCAGGCGCGCTGCGTGGCCTACGCCACCGGCCGCACCGAGGAACTGCCGGTGCGCAAACCGAAGAAGACGACGCCCGAAAAGCGCGCCGACATGCTGGTGGTGGTGCACGACGGCCATGTGCTGCTCGAGCAGCGGCCGGGAAGCGGGATCTGGGGCGGCTTGCTGTCGCTGCCGGAAGTCGACGGCCACGTCGGCATCGAGACGGCGCGCGACGGCGGCATTGCGCTGGCGGCGGCGCTGCAGGCGTTCGGCGAGGTCGAGGAAGTGCAGGCGCTGCTGCCGCTGGTGCACGTGTTCACGCACTACAAGCTGCACATGGTGCCGCACAAGGTGACGCTGGCCGCGCGCGGCGTCACGCCGGCGCGCCATGTGTGGGTGAAGCTCGACGGGATCGAAGATGCGGCGCTGCCGGCGCCGGTGAAGAAGTTGTTGATCGACCTGGCGCGCCCGAGTTTGTTCGGGTGATCGTGCCGCGGACCCCTGCGGCCGCAGGGTGGCAACTGCACCCTTACAACTCGTCCAGCGAAAAAATCCGCTTGTGCTCGCGAATCGCATACCGGTCGGTCATCCCCGCGATGTAATCGGCGATCTTGCGCGCCTGCTTGTGCAGGTCGCCCGAGGCCACCTGGTAATCCGGCGGCAGCAGCACCGGGTCCGTCATGAAGGCGTCGAACAGCTCGCGCACGATGCGGCTGGCTTTCACGCGCATGCGGTTGACCTTGAAGTGGCGGTACAGATTCGCGTACAGGAAGCGTTTCAGTGCAGTCGTCTCGGCGCGCATCGTGTCCGAAAAGCGGATCAGCGGCGGCGGCCGTGCGCACGTCGTCGATGCTGGCCGGCGCCGCATCCGCCAGCAGCGCGGCCGAGGTCTGCACCAGGTCGGCCGTCATCGCCGTGATCATCAGCCGGATCGTTTCGTACAGCGCGCGCCGGCCCGGCAGGCCCGGATACTGCGCTCTCGACCGCATGCCGGTGGCGCGCGAACAGTTCGACCTCGTTCATCTGCTCCATGGTGAGCAGCCCGGAACGCAGGCCGTCGTCGATGTCGTGGTTGTTGTACGCGATCTCGTCGGCGAGATTGGTCAGCTGCGCTTCCAGGCTCGGCTGCGACTTGTCGATGAAGCGCTGGCCCAGCTCGCCCAGCGTGCGCGCATTGTTCAGCGAGCAGTGCTTCAGGATGCCTTCGCGCGTCTCGAAGGTCAGGTTCAGGCCGTCGAAGGCGCCGTAGTGTTCTTCCAGGTGGTCGACCACGCGCAGGCTTTGCAGGTTGTGCTCGAAGCCGCCGTAGTCCTTCATGCAGTCGTTGAGCACGTCCTGGCCGACGTGGCCGAAAGGCGTGTGGCCGAGGTCGTGCGCCAGCGCGGTCGCTTCGACCAGGTCTTCGTTCAGGCGCAGGCTGCGCGCCAGGGTGCGGCCGATCTGCGCGACTTCGATCGAATGCGTCAGGCGCGTGCGAAACAGGTCGCCCTCGTGGTTCAGGAAGACCTGCGTCTTGTATTCGAGGCGGCGAAAAGCGGTGGAGTGGATGATGCGGTCGCGGTCGCGCTGGAACTCGCTGCGCGAACCGGGCGCGGGCTCATCGAAGCGGCGTCCGCGCGACTTCGCCGAATGCGCCGCATACGGGGCCAGGTGGCAGTCGAAGTCGATCATGCGCGGCTCCTTATTTCTGGACGCAGGCGTCGAGGGTGGCGAGCAGCAGGTCCTGCGGCACGCTGGCGATGCTCGGGCTGCCCAGCGGTTTGACCAGGATGAACTTGATCGCCCCGCCCTCGTTCTTCTTGTCCACTTCCATCAGCTCGATCCAGCGCTCCACGCCGAGGTCGGGCGCGGCCACCGGCAGGCCGGCGGCGGCCACCAGCGCGCGCACGCGCTCGAAGGCGGCGTCGTCGATGAAGCCGAGGCGGCGCGACAGGTCGGCCGCCATCACCATGCCGCAGCCGACCGCTTCGCCGTGCAGCCAGGCGCCGTAGCCGAGGCCCGCTTCGATCGCGTGGCCGAAGGTATGGCCGAAGTTCAGCACGGCGCGCAGGCCGCCTTCGCGTTCGTCCTTGCGCACGACGTCGGCCTTGATCTCGCAGGAACGCGCGATCGCATGCGACAGCGCGGCCGGGTCGCGCGCCACCAGGCGCTCGATGTTCGCTTCGATCCAGTCGAAGAATTCGAGGTCGAGGATGGCGCCATGCTTGATCACTTCGGCCAGGCCGGCCGACAGCTCGCGGCTTGGGAGCGTGCTCAAGGTGCCGGTATCGGCCAGCACCGCGCGCGGCTGGTAGAACGCGCCGATCATGTTCTTGCCGAGCGGGTGGTTGATGCCGGTCTTGCCGCCGACCGAGGAATCGACCTGGGACAGCAAGGTGGTCGGGATCTGCACGAAGGGCACGCCGCGCATGTAGCTGGCCGCCGCATAGCCGGTCAGGTCGCCGATCACGCCGCCGCCCAGGGCGATCAGCGTGGTCTTGCGGTCGCATTTGTTCGCCAGCAGCGCGTCGAACACCAGTCATCAGCGAGCCCCAGTTCTTGTGCTCTTCGCCGTCGGGCAGGACGATCTCGACCACCTCGCGGCCGGCCGCGCGCAGCGGCGCCGCGATTTTGTCCAGGTACAGCGGCGCCACCGTCGTGTTGGTGACGATCGCCGCTTTCTTGCCGCCGACCAGGCGCGCCAGCAGCGCGCCGTCGTCGAGCACGCCGGGGCCGATCGAAATCGGGTAGCTGCGCTCGCCCAGTTCGACGTTGAGATTGATGTGTGCCGTTTGATTCATCGATGCCGCCCTTGCGCGCCGCGAGCGCGCCGTGTCGAGCGCGTCAAGCTGGTCCAAAATTGTCTGAACCATCGATTGTACGTTAGGTCGGCCGGTATCGATGACGAGGTCGGCGATCTCGCGGTACAGCGGTTCGCGCTGGGCCAGCAATTCCTCGAGCTTCCTGCGCGGGTCGGCGGTCTGCAGCAGCGGACGGTTCTTGTCGTGCGAGGTGCGTTGCAGGATGCTGCCGATGCCGGCGCGCAGGTAGATCACGGTGCCGCGTTCGGCCAGGTGGGCGCGGCTGGCGGCGTCGAGCACGGCGCCGCCGCCGGTGGCCAGCACGATGCCGCGCTGGCTGGTCAGTTCGCGGATCATGTCCGCTTCGCGCCGGCGGAAGCTGCCCTCCCCCTCGATTTCGAAGATCCACGGGATCGTGGCGCCGGTACGCGCCTCGATCGCATGGTCGGAATCGACGAAGCGCTTGTTCAGCCGGCGCGCCAGCAGCCGGCCGATGGTGGTCTTGCCGGACCCCATCAGTCCGACAAGAAACACATTTTCGGATTTCACATCAGTTTGCGGTGAACTTGAACTGCCGTAATATTACCCTGTGGCGTCTTGGTCCGGAGAGTGAAGTCGCCGGCGGCGCACGCGAGCTTCCGGCGTGACCGTCATGGAGTGGATGGTTCCGCCGACGTTGTTGGTCGACGTCAACTGGTCCGGCGTCACTGCCGCATCGACCGTCACATTGGTTGCCGCCGAGATCGTCACGGCCGTGTCCGAACGGCAGTCGGATTGTTGTTGCATCGGCCAGGCGCACCGACAGCGACTTGCGGCGCGCAGCCGCGTGCCGGCCGGCGTCCACCAGGCGAGATCGTGGCGCCGTCGGCTGCGGTCCAGTCGCGGCAGCTGCTGCCGTTCAGGCAGACTGGCGCGTCAGGGTGGCGAACGAACCGCTGAACACGATTTCGATCGAGCTGCGGATGTAGTTCAGGCCCCAGTTGCCGTTACGCTGGCCGCTGTACGCGCTGCCGTTGTACGGGAACGGCAGGTCGCCTTGGCCGGGTCGTACAGGCCGTTACGGTTGGTGTCGAGGAAAGGATCGCCCAGTGTCGGTGAATGGCTCGCCGCCGCTCGGGCAGGCGTCGACCAGTGGACGGTAGGCCCGGGGGTGCCCGTATAGCCGGCGCACTGTACTGGCCGTCGCCATTCATGTCGATGAAGTTCTCGATGCCCTGGGCAAACGCCAGGACCGTCACGCGGCCGTCGGCCGGGCGGAATTTCTGGCTGACGAGCGTGACCGTGCAACCGCCGTTGACGCGTGGTGCAGCCGCCCTGTGCCGACGTGCCAACGGCGCCGCCTTCGGTCACGAAGGTGACAGCGGTGCCGTCCGAGACCGGGTTGCCGTACTGGTCGGCCATGCGCACCGTGACAGTCGACCGTGGTGCCGTCGATGTCGCCAGCCTTCGATATTGTACTGCTCGGCGCTGATCGACATCGATTTCTGGATCGGCAGGCCGGTCGACGATCGTCAGGGTATCGGACAGGCCGCTGATGGTCACGCCGTTGCGGCTGGCCGATCGGCGATGCACGCGCACCGGGGTCGGGATCGTGCCCGACGAGACCATGGTGATGACATTGCCGTTGGCGTCGGTGGTGGCGCGGAGCGGGCTGACGGTCAGGCCGCCGGTATAGGTGGTGGCGCTGAAGTCGACATCGACGCCGGCCAGGCCATTGCCTGCTGGTCGACCACGCGGAAGGTCAGCTGGGCCGTCTCGCGAGCGGCCCTGGCCGCCCGAGCCCTTGAGCACGATCGAATGTTCCCGGCAGGTGGTGCTCGACAAACTGGATCGCGCCGATATTGGCCGCGCTGACCTCGACGCGCGATCGTCTGGCTCGAAGTTGCCGATCGGACGCGGTGATGACGTCGCGCCCGCGCACGCAGCCGTTATTGGTGTAGGTGGCGGCTGGACGCCATTGTTGATCGCGCCCGGCACCAGGGTGGCGGTGCCGTCGCCGGTGCACAGCGAGCTCAAGGTCAGGCCCGTCGACGCGGTGGCCGGCCTTGCCGCCGCTGGTGACCGGGATGTTCAGCGAGAGCGTGCTGAAGGCCGGCAGGCAGCCGGTCGGCGCCGGCGTGAAGGACAGGGTGCCGACCGTCAGCGGCGCGGCGCCGATGGCGATGTTCACGCCGCCGGTGCCGGTCTTGCCGTCGGCCACCGCGGTGGCGGTGAGGGCCAGCGCGCCGGCGGCGGTATAGCTGGCCGGCTTGACGGTGACGATGGCCACGCCATTCGCGTCGGTCAAGGCGGAGCCGGTGCCCGGAGTGAAATGCAACCAGGCCCGCTGTCGCGGCTGCGAACTTGACGATCTCGCCCACTGCCGGCATGGCCGCGTTGGCGTCAGGACCGTTGCCTTCAGGGTGCCGCTCTGGCCTCCCGACAGGCTGGTCACGCGATTGCCGGCGCCGTCGACCAGCACCAGGGTGACTTGGTTTCGGTCGCGCAGGCGTGACGGCGGTATCGGTGCCGCGCGGTGCCGGGCCGTGCCCGTGCCGGTGCCGGTGCCCGGTGCCGGAGCCGCCGGCACCGTGCCGGGATCGCCGCCGCCGCCGCCGCAGGCGGAGAGGACCGCCGCGGCGATGCAGGGTCAGGAGGCGGCGCCAAGCGGGGCCGAAGGAGCGTGTCGAGTTCATGTTGATTCAGTTCGTTGATATGTCATGCGGACGTCGAGTGAACGGCCGCTCTGGTAATCGGTCGCGACGCTCTGCGGCTCAGCGTCCTCGCTCGGTCGTCACGATCTTCGGCGTGATGAAGACCAGCAGTTCGGTCTTGTGCTTTCGCGTCCCGGTGGTCTTGAACAGGTAGCCCAGCACCGGCACGTCGCCCAGCAACGGCACCTTGCGTCACGTTGTTGCGCTCGGTCTGCTGGTAGATCCCGCCCAGCACCACCGTGCCGCCGTTTTCGACCATACCTTGGTCTTCACGTGCTGGGTATTGATGGCAAAGCCGGCGCGCGTTTCTTCGCCCTTCGAATCCTTGCTCACGTCCACTTCGAGCACCACGTTGCCGTCCGGCGTGATCTGCGGCGTGACTTCCAGGCGCAGGTTGGCCTTCTTGAACTCGATCGCGGTGGCGCCGCTGCTGGTGGCAATCTGGTAAGGCAGTTCGATACCCTGCTCGATCACGGCCACCTGCTTGTCTTCGGTGACCACGCGCGGGCTGGAGATGATCTTGCCCTTGCCGTCCGCTTCCAGCGCCGACAGTTCCAGGTTCAGGAAGCGGTTGGCCGGCCGACGAGAACAGGCGAGAACGCCAGCGACGGGCGAGATGCCGCCGATGCCGCCGCCGGCAGGTTGACCATCGTGGTGTTGTTGATAGCTGTCGCCCTTGTCCGGGCATCTGGCCGGTGACCTGGCCGACGCCGGCCAGGTTGCCGCCGATGGCGACGCGTTCGTTGCCGCCGATGCCGTAGCCGGGGTCGCCGCCGCGCAGGTGCGCATGTCGGCAAAGCCGAGCTTGGCGCCGAGGTTGCGCGAGAAGCCGTCGTTCGCTTCGACCAGGCGCGCTTCGATCAGCACCTGCTTCGAGGCGACGTCGGTCTTCTGGATCAGCTTGCGGATGTCTTCGAGCTTCGACGCGATGTCGGTCACGAACAGCTGGTTGGTGCGCGGATCGATGATCGCGCTGCCGCGCTTGGACAGCACGCGGTTGCGGTCGTTGCCGGTGGCGCCGCCGGCGCCGCGTCCAGGCCGAACACGGTGCGGAAGGATTCGGCTTTCTGGTAGTTCAGCTGGAAGATTTCCGAGCTTCAGCGGCTCGAGTTCGGCGATCTGGGCGCGCTGCTCGAGTTCGAGCTTTTCCTTGGTCAGCAGTTCTTCCTTCGGCGCGATCCACAGCACGGTGCCGTTCTTGCGCATGTCCAGGCCCTTGGCCTGCAGGATCACGTCCAGCGCCTGGTCCCATGGCACGTCCTTCAGGCGCAGGGTCAGGTTGCCGGCGACCGAGTCGCTGGTGATGATGTTCAGGCCCGAGATGTCGGCGATCGCCTGCAGCGCGGCGCGCACTTCGACGTTCTGGAAATCGAAGCGACAGTTTTTCGCCGCGGTAGCCCTGGGTGCCTTGGCCAGCTTGTTCGGGTCTTCCTTGACCGGACGCACGTCGACCACCAGCTGGGTGTCGCTCTGGTAGACCGACTGTTCCCACAAGCCTTGCGCTTCGATGATCATGCGCACATTGTCGCCTTGGGTGCTGGTGGTGACGGCGGCACCGGCGTGCCGAAATCGGTCACGTCCAGGCGGCGGCGCAGGGTTTCCGGCAGGCCGGTATTCATGAAATCGACCATGCACCTTGTTGCCGAGCTGGCGCACATCGACACGCGACCTGGTTGTTCGGCAGGTCGACCACGACCCGGCCTTCGCCGTCCGCGCCGCGCCGGAAATCGAGGTCGCGCAAGACCTGGCGGCATGGCCGCGGCCGCGGCCGGCGCTGCCGCCGGCAGCCGGCGGCGTTGACACGCGGTGGCGACGCCGCCCGTGCCGTCGACGGTCACGATGACCGATTTGCCGTCGATCGCGGTGGCATAGTTGAGCGGCGCGCTTCAGGTTGAACACCAGGCGGGTGCGTTCGCCGGCCTGCACCACGTTCACGCTGCGCACGTCGCCCAGGTTGAGTTCCTGCGCGTACTTGCCGGTGGCGTTGCCGGTGGCGCCGAAGTCGAGCGCGATGCGCGCCGGATTGGTGATCGCAAAACCGATCGGCAGCTTGGTCGGGCGCGTTTCTCATCGCGATGTTGACGACCACGTTGGCGCCCTGCTGGTTGGCGCTGATCGACTCGATCGCGTTGTCCTGGCTGCGCCTGCGCCTGCGCCGCGCCGCCGAGCGCCAGCAGTACCGGCACCAGCAGCGCCTGCGACGGCCGCGCTTCAGGCGTCATTGATTGCGAATGGGGTCATTTACCGCATCTCCTTACTTTCCTGCAATTCCAGCTTGGCTATCCGCTCGACCCAATCGCCGCCCGCGTCCTGTACCATTTCCTTGATTTCGATCGCCCGTCGGTCACGCGCGTGACCAGGCCGTAGTTCTGGCCCAGGCGTTGTCCTGCCCGCACGCTGGTAGATGCTGCGTTCGATCTGCACCAAGGCATAAGCTGACGCCGCCTTTCTGCATCGTGCCGACCATCCGCATGGTGTCGAGCGGATAGTTTTCCAGCGGCTTCACGCGCGACGTTCAGGTCCGGCTGAGCTCGTGTTCGCTCGGCCGCCACGTGCCAGCGCCGGCCAGCTTGGTCGGGTTGAACGGATCGGGCGCCTGCGCGCTGGTTGTAGGCGAAGGGCACGAATTCCTTCGGCCCGGCAATCGGCTTCACCATCGGCCTGGGTCTGCGCGCTTGGTTTCGTCCATCCATTGCGCACTTCCCGCACGTCGCTGTCGCCGCAGCCGGCCAGCAGCAGGGCCGCCAGCGCCAGCAGCGGCACTGTTCTTGGTCGTCATCATGCGTCCTCCGCTCTCTTGCTTCTTCTTCGCCTTCGGCGCGCCGCTTGCGCTGCGTCGCCATTCGTCCGGGTCGAGGTAGCGGAAGGTCTTGGCGATCGCTTCCAGGCTCAGCGTGCCGTCTTCCGGCCTTCAGGCCATGTTGTTGAGCGTGACGATGCGCGGCAGGTTGGCCATGTCGCCGGCAAAGGCGCCGATGTCATGGTAACTGCCGGTGACCTTGATGTCGATCGGCAGTTCGGCGTAGTAGTCCGGACCACGACCTGGCCGGGCTTGAACAGTTCGAACTGCCAGGCCGCGGCCCACGCCGGCCTGGTTGATGTCCGACAGCAGCGCGGCCATTTCGGCCTTGCTCGGCAACTGCTTTTCCAGGCGTCGACGTACTGGTCGACCTGGACCTTTTGCGCCTGCAGCGCTTCCAGGTTGATCGCCTGCGCGATCTTGCTGCTTGTATTCGTCGCGCAGCGTCGCTTCCTGGCTCGCCAGCGGCATCCTGGTCTTCGAACTGGCCGCTCCAGTACAGGAAGTAGCCGAGTGCGACGACCAGCGGCCATCACGCCGGCCGCGCACAGCAGGCGCGGCGCCAGCGGCCACTGGCCCGGCGTGCCGGCCCTGCAGGCCCTGGAACTGGGCCGCGAGCGTCGGCGCCAGCTTGTTTCAGGTCGATGTTCATGGCGTTCCCTCTCGTGCACTGGCTGCCGGCCAGCGGGCGTTTTGACGCTTGGCGCATCCTCGCCGGCCGCCTCTTCGTTCGCGCGGGCGCTTGATGGCCACCGCCAGCGTGAACTCGACCACCTTGCGCCGACCTTGCTCTGGCCCAGCTGGCCGCCTTCACTTCGGTCAGCTCGGGACGCTCGAGCCAGGGCGAATTGCCGGCGAGGTTGCGCAGCAGCTCGGCCACCCGCTCCTGCGACTGGGCATAGCCGTTCAGCGACACCCGCTGGCCGTCCT
Source organism: uncultured beta proteobacterium (assembly GCA_963729765.1). Classification (GTDB taxonomy): domain Bacteria; phylum Pseudomonadota; class Gammaproteobacteria; order Burkholderiales; family Burkholderiaceae_D; genus Telluria. Next base: position 164,064 of record CAVSPL010000013.1, read on the forward strand.
GCTCGAAGGATTCAGGTACACGCCTTCAGGCGTCTGCTTGACCAGTTCGTCGAACAGATACACCGGCTGGTTGCGGTCGCCCTGCAAGTCTTCGACCGCCTGCTGGCGCGCCTTGAGCGCTTCGATTTCTTCCTTCAGGGTGGCGATGTCCTTGATCTTCTTGTCGAGCTCGGCGTTTTCGGCCTTGATGAGCACGCTGTTGCGCTCGTTCTGGATCGCGATCCGGCTGGCGTTCCAACCGCCGACCCCAGCACCACGGCGCCGCCGATCATGGCCGCCGAGCACCAGCAGGGCCACGAAGGCCGCTTGCTTCTGTTTGCGTTTGGCTTCGCGGTGCGGCAGCAGGTTAATTCTGATCATCAGCCGAACCTCCGCAGTGCCAGGCCGCAGGCGACAAGATAGGCCGGCGCTCGGCGCGCAGCTGTGTTTCGCGCAGCCGGGCGCCAGCAGCATGCCCTTGAACGGCGCCACCACGGCGCTGGAGATCTTGGTGCGGCCGGCAACGATCATCAAGCAGGCCGGGAATCTGCGCGCAGCCGCCGGCCAGGTACAGACTGGTCGATGCGGGTGTAGGGCGTCGAGGTAAAGAAGAACTGGATCGCGCGCGTCACTTCCAGCGCGGCGCTTTCCAGGAAAGGGGTGAGCAGGTCGGCCCGGTAGTTTTCGGGCAGGTCGCCGGCGCTTTTCTTGGTGTCCGCCTCTTCGAAGGCCAGGCCGTAGGCGCGCACGATATCCTGGGTCAGCTGGTTGCCGCCAAAGGGCTGCTCGCGCTCGTAAATGGTGTCGCCGTCCAGCAGCACCGAGATATGGGTGACCTGGGCGCCGATCTGGAACAGGGCGACGATCTGGCTCGCTGCCGCTTGGGCAGGGCGGTGACGCGCTCCAGCGCGGCGCGCGCGGCGTAGGATTCGATATCCATCACGTCGGCGGTCAGGCCGGCCGCTTCGGCGATCGCCACGCGGTCCTCGACCTTTTCCTTGCGCGCGGCGGCCAGCATGACTTCCATGTCTTCGGGCGAATTGGCGGCCGGGCCGATCACGTCGAAATCGAGGCTGACTTCGTCCAGCGCAAACGGGATGTACTGGCTGGCCTCGGATTCGACCTGCACTTCGAGCTGGTCTTCCGACAGGCCGGCCGGCAGGATGATTTTCTTGGTGATGACGGAGGCCGGCGGCATGCCGAGCGCGACCAGCTTGGCGCGGGTGCCGCTCTTTTTCCAGACCCGGCGCACCGCCTCGGCAACCTGGTCGATATTTTCGATATTGCCGTCGACCACGGCGCCGCGCGGCAGCGGCTCGAAGGCATAGCGCTCGAGGCGCAACTCGCCCTTGCCGGCATCGGCCAGTTCGACCAGGCGCACGCCCGACGTGCTGATGTCGAGCCCGAGCAACGGTGGACTCTTTTTCCGAACAAGGAACCTAGATTGATCATAGCGAGCGTACTCCCTCAGACTGCAACGCTGTCGCGTGCGAAGCTACATTGTTCGAACGTCCAATTCGCGCGCGGGGAAATGAATGTAACTTATGCTTTAAAACCGATATTTAGCTGCGTCATATATGAGGCAGTACATTAGATCGTAGCAATAAGCTGCGCACGTGTAAAGATATTTCTGCACTGGAACATTACAATCGCGGCGGGGACGCCACACTCTGACTGCACTTCATTGGTAATACCACCTTGACATGCATGCCAGCACGCTTTCGCTATGTGGCTGAGTCCGCAGCCACCGCGTGACAACGCGTGCCTGTATAATGAGACGATCAACACTTCGAAATCTCCACGCATGATCTCCAAACGCACGAACATCCCCGCCGCCCGAAGCCAAGTACAGCCCGAAGCGCCTGCTGCTGATGGCGCTCGGCGCCCTTACCGGCCTAGCGCCTGGTCGGCGTGCTGGTCGTGGTGTTCGCGCTGGCGATGGCTTACCCCAACCTGCCGGCGCTCGATACCCTCACCGATTACCGCCCGAAGATGCCGCTGCGGATCTTCTACGGCCGATAACGTGCTGATCGGCGAGTTCGGCGAGGAGCGCCGCACCCTGGTGCGTTTCAAGGAAATTCCGGATGTGATGAAAAAGGCGGTGCTGGCGATCGAGGACGACCGTTTCTACCAGCACGGCGGCGTCGACTACATCGGCATCCTGCGCGCGGCCGTGCACAATGCCACCGGCGGCGCGCGCCAGGGCGCGTCGACCATCACCCAGCAGGTGGCGCGCAATTTCTTCCTGTCAAGCGAACAGACCCTCAAGCGCAAGGCCTATGAAGTGCTGCTGGCCTGGAAGATCGAGCAGAACCTGACCAAGGACCAGATCCTCGAGGTCTACATGAACCAGATCTACCTGGGCCAGCGCGCCTTCGGCTTTCCTCGGCCGCCCAGATCTATTTCGGCAAGAAGCTGCAGGACATCACGCGTGGCCGAAGCGGCCATGCTGGCCGGCCTGCCCAAAGCGCCGTCGGCCTACAACCCGGTGGTCAACCCGAAGCGGGCCAAGCACGCGCCAGCAGTACATCCTGCAGCGCATGCATCAGCTCGGCTACATCACCGACGCCCAGTTCGAGGCGGCCAAGGCCGAAGCCGCTGAAGATCAAGACCGACAGCAGCGACTTCGGCGTGCACGCCGAATACGTGGCCGAGATGGCGCGCCAGCTGGTGTACGAGCAGTTCAAGGAAGACACCTATACGCGCGGCCTGAACGTGTTCACCACCATCACCAAGGCCGACCAGGACGCGGCCTACCTGGCGCTGCGCCGCGGCGTGATGGAATACGAAAAGCGCCACCCCTACCGCGGCCCGGAAGCGTATATCGATATCCCGAAGGACAAGGAAGAAGCCGACGAAGCGATCGAAGCCGAACTGGCCGAACATCCCGACAGCGACGACATCGTGGCCGCCATCGTGCTGTCAGGCCTCGCCCGACCGAGACGTCAGCGCGGTGACTCGCCTCCGGCGAAGAGATCAAGATCACCGGCCCCGGCCTGGCCTTCGCCCAGAGCTGGCTGTCGGCCAAGGCCGCGCCGAACCGGCGCGTCACGCGCGGCGCCGTGATCCGCGTGACCCAGGAGGGCGGCAGCGACCTGGAAGATCACGCAGATGCCGGAAGTCGAATCGGCCTTCGTTGTCGGCCAACACCGAAGACGGCGCGATCCGCGCACTGGTCGGCGGCTTCGACTTCAACCGCAACAAGTTCAACCACGTGACCCAGGCCTGGCGCCAGCCGGGCTCCTCGTTCAAGCCCTTCATCTATTCGGCTTCGCTGGAACGCGGCCTGTCGCCGTCCACCATCATCAACGACGCGCCGATCTCCTTCGACGCCGGCCAGACCGGCGGCCAGGCCTGGGAGCCGAAGAACTACGACGGCAAATACGAAGGCCCGATGACGATGCGGCGCGGCCTGACCAAGTCGAAGAACATGATCTCGATCCGCATCCTGAACCAGATCGGCGCCAAGTACGGCCAGGAATACGCGACCCGCTTCGGCTTCGATGCCGGACAAGAATCCGCCCTACCTGACCCTGGCGCTGGGCGCGGGCGCGACCACGCCGCTGCAGATGGCCGGCGCCTACGCCGTGTTTGCCAACGGCGGCTACCGCGTCAGCCCCTACCTGATCTCGAAGGTCACCGACAGCGACGGCAAGGTGCTGTCGGAAGCCACGCCCGACCGCGCCGGCGACGAAGCGAACCGCGTGATCGATGCGCGCAACGCCTTCCTGATGGACAGCATGCTCAAGGACGTGGTGCGCTACGGCACCGCGGCCAAGGCCTGCAGCTGCTCAAGCGCACCGACATCGCGGGCAAGACCGGCACCACCAACGACTCGATCGACGCCTGGTTCGCCGGCTACCAGCCGAAACTGGTGGGCATCGCCTGGATGGGCTACGACCAGCCGAAAAACCTGGGCAACAAGGAAACCGGCGGCGGCCTGGCGCTGCCGATCTGGATCGGCTACATGCAGAAGGCGCTGAAAAACGTGCCGGTGGAGGAGCGCGCGGTGCCGGGCGGCCTGATGCATGGCCAACGGCGAGTACTACTATGCCGAGAACCCGCCGGGAACCGGCGTGCAGGCGCTGGATGTGGGCACGACGCCGGCCGCCGGCGCAGCAGAAGGCCAGCAGGACGCGGTGAGGAACGAGTTGTTCTGACTGCCATGCTCGAAAGCATCTGTCATCGGACGCTCTGTCCGTGAAACTGCGTTCAGGTCGGCGCTGATTACGACTACAGCGTGACTCGGCGCCCCGCCCTGCTCGGTCGCCACGTCCGACAAGGCCGCGAAGAACTCGCTGCCGTCGCGCGTATTGCGCCACTCGTCGCCGACGCGCTTGTAGTGAAAGCCGCCCGAGCGCGCCGCCACCCACATTTCCTTCATCGGCGCCTGGCTGTTGACGATGATCTTCGAGCCGTTGTCGATGAACTCGATCTCGAGCACGTTGCCGCTGCGCTTGCACTCGACGTCGACGACGTCCTCGTCGTTCAGGCTGTCCAGGCCGCTCTCGATGCGTGTTCAGGGTCGATCGGCCAGGTCCAAAAATTCTGATTCGGTCATGCTACACTCCAAGGTCTTAATCAAACCGTGATTCTAATCGTGAAGCTCACCTCCGCGTTTCTCTGCGCCTCTGCTTTGCTTGCGCCGCTCTGCTGCTCGCCGGCTGCGGCCAGACCGGCCCGCTGTACATGCCGAAACCGCCCGCCAAGCCCCGCGGCGCCCGCCAGACCCGGACGCCCGTCGTCGCCGCCGCCTCAAGCCGTCCCGCGCCGCCCCCGACACCGCCCTCCCGTTCCCGCTCAATAAGTACAGTCTCCCATGTCGCATTTTTCGTACCAAGACGGCGTCCTGCACGCCGAACGCACGCCCTTGCCAGCATCGCCGAGCACTTCGGCACGCCGACCTACGTGTATTCGAAAGCGGCGCTGCTGGAAAATTTCGCGGCCTACACCGACGCCTGCGCACGGGCCGCGACGCCCTGGTCTGCTATGCGATGAAGGCCAATTCGAACCTGGCGATCCTCGACCTGCTGGCGCGCCAGGGCGCCGGTTTCGACATCGTCTCGGGCGGCGAACTGCTGCGCGTGATCGCCGCCGGCGGCGATCCGGGCAAGGTGATCTTTTCGGGCGTCGGCAAGACCGCGCGACGAAATGCGCCTGGCGCTGGACAATGACATCCTGTGCTTCAACGTCGAGTCGATTCCCGAACTGCACCGCCTGAACGAGGTGGCCGGCGAGATGGGCAAGCGCGCGCCGGTGTCGCTGCGCGTCAATCCGAACGTCGACGCCAAGACCCATCCCTATATCGCGACCGGCCTGAAGGCCAACAAGTTCGGCGTGGCGTTCGACGATGCGCTGGCCACCTACCGCGCGGCCGCCGCCCTGCCGAACCTGGACGTGGTCGGCATCGACTGCCATATCGGCTCGCAGCTGCTGGACGACGCGCCGCTGCTGGAAGCGCTGGACAAGCTGATCGAGCTGATCGACACGCTGGACGCCGAGGGCATCCGCATCCACCACCTGGACATCGGCGGCGGCATCGGCGTCAACTACGGCGAGCTGGCGACGGCCGCCGGTGCCGGTGGGCGACTACCTGGGCCGCCTGTTCGCGCGCATCGACGCCTGGCGCGCAGAGCGCCACGACGGCGCGCCGATCAAGGTGATTTTCGAGCCGGGCCGCTCGATCGTCGGCAACGCCGGCGTGCTGCTGACCGAGGTCGAATTCCTGAAGCCGGGCGCGGAGAAAAACTTCTGCATCGTCGACGCCGCCATGAACGACATGATGCGCCCGGCCCTGTACGAGGCCTGGCATGGACATGAAGCCGGTGCACGCCGCGCGACGCGAGGCGCCGGCGCCTGTACGACGTCGTCGGCCCGATCTGCGAATCGGGCGACTGGCTGGCGCGCGAACGCGCCCTGGCCGTGCAGCCGGCGACCTGCTGGCGATCATGAGGCCGGCGCCTACGGCATGACGATGGCCTCGAACTACAACACGCGCGGCCGCGCGGCCGAGGTGATGGTCGACGGCGACCAGGTGCACCTGGTGCGCCAGCGCGAAAATCCGGCCGACCTGTTTGCGCTGGAATCGCTGCTGAAGTAAGGAGCGCTGCGCCGCTAGTGCGAGCGAGCATACGCAACCCATCCGCGATAGGAAAACGCAGCATGTGACGAGGGAATCCTCAATGAAGCCTGCGTCTCGGGACATGTCTGCATTGTCAGCAGGTGTTAGCAGTTGAAGACGCTGAGCCATCATTTTCCCTGTATCAGCAGCCGATGACGGATTAATAGCGTGACGGACGCTAAAGGCAACGGAGCGCCTTATCGATCGGGCGGCATCTGGTTCTGGGGCCGAATGCCTGCTACGACAAAGTTCGCACCTGGTTTCAGTCGACGACTATCTCTTCAGGTGCTCCGAAGCCGCACACATCGTTCAACATGGTGAAGGGTGAGAAGGCAGCGTGCACCGTCGAACGGTCCTGCAGCGCTTGGTCCACCGACCCCTCGACTAAACGGAACCGATCTGAAAATGGTCCGATCGTTTGGCGCGCCAGGTCTAACATGGCTGGCGAAGGATCGACGGAAGTAAATTGCCAACTGGTTGTGCCTCAGCCAAGGCTCTAGTTTCCAGTGCGCCTCCTGCACCGACGACAAGGAAGCGGGCATCACGGGAAGCTTATTCACCAGAAGCAATAACAGCATGCGATGGAGATCGGCGAGTCCCGGCACCTTGCGTCGTGCTTCATCCAGGTATGTGCGATGATACCGGCGTTTGCGTACGGAGAAATTTGGATCTGTTCCATTGTTTCCTAAGAGTGATGGCCAATCAAACGCGGGCTTGCTGAAGCGGTCTTAGGGGAGAACGAGGAGAAGGCACATTATTAGACGAGCACAGCGGTCCAATGTGACCATGTAGACGTGATGTAACTCGAGAAGTTACTCGTTATGTACCGGGCGATGTCAACTCTGGTAGACAGCCCTCTGCAGGCAAGTTATTAACTGAATAGGTAACGTGCATTTGGGTCCGCATGCAAAAAAGCCGCGCCCTCTTTCGAGGGCGCGGTTTTTCTTTTGACGCCGGTGGCTTAATTGCTCCAGGATCTGGGCAATGATGCCGGACGAAACTGAAGAGATCACGTTGTCGTTGCCGTCGTGCCCGATGGCAACGAGGCGGCGGACAATCGCGCTTGGGCTGTAGCTGACGTCGTAGAGGATGCGTGGAAATGGTCAGGCGCTGGCGCGGATCAGGTTATGGCGGGGACCGCGCCTCGGAGCCCATCGGAGGTAAATTCGGCGCCTGAAATCGCTTCGGGTTCTTGTTTTGCTGGAGGTATTGCGGTCATATGTTGCGGTCGTTGTCGCGTCGCGCATGGCATTGCGGCCGTTGTCGTGGCGGTCATTGCCATGATCACCACGATGGGCCAGGGCGGATGCCGCTGGCGGCCACGCTGAACGCGAAACTTGCGGAAGCGATTAAAGTGCTTTTCATTTTTTTTCCTCTCAGTGTATCGGTTGAACTACCTGATGAAGCTATTACACCGTGGATTGGAATGAACAGGTGAGGCAGACTGGTAAGCTGGGCGACAACATGTTTCGTGCCTGTAAGTACAAAATTTCCGAATTTTGTTTGCAATGACTGCAAAAACATTATCTATTGGCTTGCGCTCTAGATCGGTACGCTAGTGCGTATACCGCGCGTGCAAAAGCGACAAACGATATCGGACGAAAAACCAGCCCTCTCGCGAGAGCGCGGTTTGTATGTGTCGATCGGCTTAATTGCTCAGCAAAACCTGGGCAATGATGCCGGTGGCAATCGCCGCCAGCACGTAGTCGTTGCCGGCCTGCACCCACTGATGGCCGCGCGGTGGCGCGCTCAGGTGGCGGGCGCGCCAGTCGCTGACGACGTAGCGGTTGCCACGGTATTCCTGGTTCAGGCGCTGGCCGCGGCGCAGGTCGTGACGGGGACCGCCGCCGCGATTGTCGTCGCGGCGATACTGGCGGGCGTCGCGGGCATTGTCACGGCGGTCGTTGTCGTAGCGGCCATTGTCATGGCGGTCGTTATCACGGTGGTCATTGTCGCGCTGGTAGGACTGGTCGTTGCGGCCGTTATGGTCGTTGCCATGGTCATTACGTTGGGCGAAGGCGCTGCCGCTGGCGGCCATGCTCAGGGCAATCAGTGCCGATGCGATCAATTTGGTTTTCATTGTGCTTCCTCTCGATGTCACGGTGGGACTGCAGTGAGACCATTACACCGTGAATCGGACACAACAGGTCACTGCACACCGTAAGGAACGCTACAAGACGTTTCCGCATGTATATACAATGCAGCCGCTCAGGCGCGCACCGCCGCGCGCGTCTTGACCCGGCTCCAGTAGAAGCGCAGCCCCAGCAGCAGCGCCACGATCACCAGGAACAAGGTCGGCTGCGCCAGGTTGTTCTTGGCCGATTTCATCCACCAGAAGTGCAGCACGGCCAGCGGCGCGATCACGTAGATCAGCTTGTGCAGCCACTGCCAGCGCTTGCCGCCCAGGCGCTTGATCATGCCGTTGGTGCTGGTCGCGGCCAGCGGAATGAGCAGCACGAAGGCGGTAAAACCGACCAGGATGAAGGGCCGCTTGGCGACGTCGCGCAGCATCGCGGCGACAGTCGAAGAAATGGTCGAACCAGAGGAAGGCGATGAAGTGCAGCAGCGCGTAAAAGAAGGTGAACAGCCCCAGCATGCGGCGCAGTTTGACGCAGCCAGTTCCAGCCGCTGAGGCGGCGCAGCGGCGTCACCGCCAGCGTGGCGCACAGCAGGTACAAGGCCCAGTCGCCCGTCTCGTGGGTGATGTATTCGAGCGGGTCGACCGGCACCTGGCGCAGCACCAGCCACAGGCCCCACACGAAGGGCAGCAGCGCCGCGACGAAGACGGCGCCCTTGATCAGCGAGACCTGTTTGGCTGGAGGATTGAACGCCATCGTCAGAAGAACTTTTTCAGGTCCATGCCCGCGTACAGCGACGCGACTTCCGGGTAGCCGTTGAACATCAGCGTTTCGCGTTTCTTCTTGAAGAAGCCGTCTTCGCCGATGCGCCGTTCGGTCGCCTGCGACCAGCGCGGGTGGTCGACCTTCGGGTTCACGTTCGAATAGAAGCCGTATTCGGACGGCGCCGAGTCGTTCCAGGCCGTCTTCGGCTGGCTCGCGCAGGAAGCGGATGCGCACGATCGACTTGGCCGATTTGAAGCCGTACTTCCAGGGCAGCACAACGCGCACAGGCGCGCCGTTCTGGTTCGGCAGCACCTGGCCATACATGCCGACGGTGAGCAGCGCCAGCGGGTGCATGGCTTCGTCCAGGCGCAGGCCTTCGACGTAGGGCCAGTCGAGCACGCCGCTGCGCAGGCCCGGCATCTGCTTGGGGTCGGCCAGGGTCGTGAATTCGACATATTTGGCGTTGCCGTTCGGCTCGACGTGCTTGATCAGGTTCGACAGCGAATAGCCGACCCAGGGAATGACCATCGACCAGCCTTCGACGCAGCGCAGGCGGTACACGCGCTCTTCGAGCGGCGCCAGTTTCATCAGGCCGTCGATATCGAGCCGCATCGGCTTCTTGATTTCGCCCTCGATCGACACCGTCCACGGCCGCGTTTTCAGCGTGTGGGCGTTCTCGGCCGGATCGCCCTTGTCGAGGCCGAATTCATAGTAATTGTTGTAGCTGGTGGCGTCCTTGAAGGCGGTGCGCGGCTCGGTCGTGGACAGGCCGGGATTGGCGCGCGCGGCCAGCTTCTGGGCCGGCGCCGCCTGCGCGAAGGCTTCGCGGTTCGCCATTTCCCACAAGGCGCTGCCGGCGACCGCGCCGAGCGCCATGCGGGCGATAAATTTGCGCCGCTCCTCGTAGACTTCACGCGGCGTGATTTCCGAGGCAAGCGGCGGATTGGCTCCGTCGCGACTGAGATTTGATGAGCATCGCTAACTCCAGGCAATTGACTAGTCAAAGATACACGATTTCGTCAAATTGCCTTGCCCACGTTGCGAGTTATCGCTTACAGTTCGCCGTAGGAATGCAGGCCCGACAGGAACATGTTCACGCCGAGGAAGGCGAAGGTGGTCACCAGCAAGCCGATCACCGCCCACCAGGCCGCGACGCGCCCGCGCAGGCCGCTCATCAAGCGCATGTGCAGCCAGGCCGCGTAATTGAGCCAGACGATCAGGGCCCAGGTTTCTTTCGGATCCCACGACCAGTAGCCGCCCCAGGCTTCGGCCGCCCACAGCGCGCCCAGGATGGTGGCGACCGTGAAGAAGGCGAAGCCGACCGAAATCGACTTGTACATGACGTCGTCCAGCACCTCGAGCGCCGGCAGGCGGTCGGCCAGGATGCCGTGCGATTTCAGCAGGTAGGCCGTGCCGACCATCGCGGCCAGCGAGAAGGTGCCGTAGCCGATGAAATTGGCCGGCACGTGGATCTTCATCCACCAGCTTTGCAGCGCCGGCACCAGCGGCTGGATCGCGGCCGCGTCGCGCGAGACCGTGTACCAGAGCAGGAAGCCGACGGCGGCGGCTGATGATCAGCAGGACGAAGGCGCCCAGCTGGCGCGTGGCGTAGCGCTGCTTCGTAATACAGGTAGAACAGCGCCGTGATCATCGAGAACAGGATGAACACTTCGTACAGGTTCGAGACCGGGATGTGGCCGACGTCGGCGCCGATCAGGTAGGACTCGTACCAGCGCACCATCATGCCGGTAAAGCCGAGCACGACGGCGGCCCAGCACAGGCGCGACCCGATCGCCGCGCCGAACGGCGAACGGGCCAGCAGGCCGATCCAGTAGAACACGGTCGAGAACACGAACATCGCGCTCATCCACAGGATGGCCGACTGGCTCGACAGCATGTATTTCAGGAAGAATTTTTGTTCGGCCGCGGCCAGCGAACCGCCGTACAGCGAGATCGCCCACAGCGACAGCAGGGCGACGACCGGCATCAGCCAGCGCACCGGCTTCCAGTGCCAGCCGAGGGCGGCAAAGGTGGGCGCGGTCAGCAGCAGGATCGCGCGCTCGTAGCCGTCCATGTAGCCGGCGTAGCGGCTCAGGGCGAACAGCACGGCCGCCAGCAGGCCGGCGCCGAACAGCCAGTCGATCGGCGCTCAAGCTGCGGAAATAGCCGGGCGCTTCCTTGTAGATGACGCCGGGGTTCTGTCGGGATGCTTCCATGCTTGTCTCCAGTGCCTGTTTTGAACCCAGCTTACGCCGATTGCGGCAGCGTGGCTGCCAGCTCGCCGAACTCTTTTTCGAAATCCAGCGTCTTGCGCTGGGTACTCATTGCCATCAGGGCATGCGCCCCACCCGCTTGATTGCGCACCCAGATCCACAGGCGCCGCTCGCGAATATAAAACATCGAGAAGATGCCGGCGATCAGCAGCACGCAGCCGAGATAGACGATCTTCTTGCCCGGCGAACGCGTCACCTGCAGCACCGAGGCTTTGACTTCGTGGAATTCGTCGAGTTGCAGGTAGACCGGCGCGCCGTAGAAGAAGCTGTCCGACAAGGCATTCGTCGCCAGTTGCAGGAAGCGCGCATGGGTCTCGCTGGCCTCGATCGGCTCTTCGCCATCCTGCACGCGCGCGGCCTGCCACAGTTCCCACAATACGCCGTTGAGCATCTTGATGAAGACGCCCGCCGCCTTTTCCTGCTCGGCCGCCGGGATCTTTTCCAGGAACTGGGCCACCGCGACAAAGCCGCCCGGGGTGCCGTCGCCGGCGAACATGCCGAGCGTGCGTTCGGCCGACTCGCGCAGCTGGCCGGCGAAGCGGCTCGCCGCCCGATTGCCCCTGCGCCATGGTGCGCGCGGCATAGCGGCGCGCCGCCTCGGCGCGGATGGCCGGGTTGGCCAGCGCCGCGCGCAGGCGCATCCACTCGCGCACGCTGTAGGCGTCGTCGGCGGGAATGCGCAGGAAGCGGAAAGCCTCGGAGGGGCTGGAACGCACGCCGGCCAGGTAGACCTGGCTACCCTCGAGCGTCACCGGCTGCATGTAGTTCATGAACTCCTTGGCCTGCCCGGTCTGGTCGCGCAACTTGTATTGCACGCTGGGGCCGACGTTTTTCAGGTCCTTGTTGCCGGCATGCTTGCCGGCCGAACCGGAGGCCTTGCCCAGCGTCGCCGTCAGCTGTTCATTGAGCGATTGCCCCTTGGCCACGGCGCGCGCGTCATTGTTCAACTGAAACGTTTTCGACGTTGAAGGGGCGGAAGCCCGACCACTCGACCGAATAGCGTCGCGCCGCCGGCTTTCAGTGCGGTGGCGCCATTGACTTCGCCGGCGATCGGGAAGGCGCGCGCCTCGCTGCCGGCCATCGGGAAGCCGGTCAGTTTCAGGCGGCTGCCGCCATCCTCGAAACTCGACTGGTAGACGGCCACGCCCTTGTAGATCAGCGGTTCGTTGACTTTGATGGTCGCCGCGAAGGTTTTATTTTCCTCGCGGTCGTGGACGACGACGTCGCTGGCGAACAGCTTCGGCATCCCGGTCGAATAGAAGTCGATGTGGAATTTCTTCAGCTGCAGGTCGAACGGCAATTCCTGCAGCAGCGAGCCGCTGGCCTGGGCGATGGTGGCGGTGCGCCCGGTCTGCCCTTCCGACAGCAGGATATTGCCGCGATAGGTCGGGTTCGACACACTGAGGCGGTGCTGGGCAGGCACGTCGGCAATCAGGCCGCTGCCCATGTAACGGCGTTTTGCCGAGGAACCACTGCTGCAGGCGGATCGGCAGTTCGGAGTCGAGCATGCCGCCCAGCAGGATCACGATGATGGCCGTGTGCGCGAAGATATAGCCGAACTTGTTGCCGGCGCCCTTCTTGGCCGCCACCAGGATGCCGTGTTCTTTCTCGACGATCTTGACCTTGTAGCCGGCGTGTCCCAGGCGCACGGCGCTTTGCTGCGCCAGCGCGGCGGCATCCAGCGGCGCCGTCCACTCGCTTTTATGGTGGAAATTGCGCAGGGATTCTTCGCGCACCGACTCGCGCCAGCTGCGCATGTCGCGCATCATTTTCGGGGCGTTGCGGATCAGGCACAGGCTGGTCGAGACGATCAGCACCAGCAGGATCAGCAGGAACCACCAGGCGGTGTAGACGGTGTAGAGGCCGAACTTGCGGAACACTTCGTACCAGAACGGGCCGAACTGGTTCACGTAGTTCGGCATCATGTCGCCCTGGCGCAGCACGGTGCCGATGATGGCGGCGATCGCCAGCAAGACCAGCAGGCTGATGGCGAAGCGCATCGACGAGACCAGCTCGACCGCATCGGCCAGGCCGCGGCGGCGCGTGTTCAGTTCAATTCCGGTGGTGCTCATGGTTCCGCCAACGTTTTCATACTGCTAGTGTGCAGCAAAAAGGGCGCCAGCTTGCGCTGCCGCCCTTCTGGTACTCGCATCGATCCGATCGATATTAACGCAGGCCGGCGATGTAGTCGGCGACCGCTTTCATTTCGGCATCCGACAGGCGCTGGGCCAGCGTCGCCATTTGCGGGCTGTTGCTGCGGCCGCCGGCGCGGAAGGCGGTCAGCTGGGCCAGTCGTGTAATCCTGCTGCTGGCCGGCCAGGCGCGGATACTGCGCCGGGATGCCGGCGCCGGCGGCGCCATGGCAGCTGGCGCAGGCGGCGACGCCCTTCTCGGCGATGCCGCCACGGTAGATCTTGCGGCCCAGTTCGACCGTGTCCTTGTTCTTGGCCGCGCCCGGCTTGGTTTTCTGCACGGCGAGATAGGCGGCGACGTTGCGCTTTTCCTCGTCGGTGAGCATCTTGGCGTAGGTGGTCATGATCGGGTTCACGCGCTGCGGCGTCGTGAAGTCGACCAGCTGTTTATGGGTGTAGGCTGCGATCTGGTTCGACAGCTTCGGGTTCGCGGCGATGCTCGAATTGCCGTTGGCGCCGTGGCAGGACACGCAGGCGGGCAAGCCGCGCGCGTTGTCGCCGCTCTCGTACAGGGTGGCGCCTTTGGCAGGGTCGGCTTTGACGGCGGCGGCGGGGTGCTGCGCTTCGGCGGCGCCGGCGATGCTGCCCAGCGCCATGCTTGCAACGAACAACGATTTCACGAACACCGCATTAGCGGACGGTACAGACACACGATTCATTCGAGCACCCTGAAAAAGTCGACAACAGTTTTGATAATCGTTTGGTAAATAGCGGCCTACTAACGCCCTTGACAACCCCTTATTGTACAATAGCTTTGTTTCCCTATTGCTTCATTTCATTGCATTTTTCACCTCTCCCCCATGTCCAAACTCTGGCAAGCCCGCTTCTTTACGACCGTCAATCAACTGCGCGATCTCCCCAACACCGTGGTGCCCGAGATCGCCTTTGCCGGCCGTTCCAACGCGGGCAAGTCGACCGCGATCAATATCCTGACTAACCAGAAGGGTCTTGGCGTTCGCGTCCAAGACCCCTGGCCGCACCCAGCACATCAATTATTTTTCGATCGGCGGCGCCCACGTCGGCCAGCACCGCAAGGACCCGACCATCGTCGATGAAATCCGCTGCCTGCTGGTGGACTTGCCGGGTTACGGCTATGCCGAAGTGTCGGGCACGGCCAAGCTGCACTGGCAAAAGCTGCTGGGCGACTACGTCCAGCGGCGCGAACAACTCGCCGCCCTGGTCCTGATCATGGATTCGCGCCGCCCGTTCACCGACCTCGACACGCAAATGCTCGAATGGTTCGCCCCGACCGGCAAACCGATCCACTGCATCCTGACCAAGGCCGATAAACTCAACCGCAACGAGCAGGCCAACGTGCTGCGCGAAGCGAAAGGCGTGCTCGAGAGCTATGTCGACGAAGATGGCGAAGGCTTCCCGTTCACGGTGCAGCTGTTCTCGGCCTTGAAACGCATCGGCATCGAAGAAGCGGACGCCAAGATCCAGTCGCTGGTGGGGCTGGATATCGAGCCGGCGGACGAGACTGGCGAGGATGCAGATCGACGGCGGCAGCGACGAAGCGCCTGACGACGCCGACAAGGCCCCCGACCAATCCTGAAGAAAGCGACCACGATGCCATCCATCATTACCGGCCAGTACCCTGCTACCCGCATGCGCCGCATGCGCCGCGACCCGTTCTCGCGCGCCATGATGCGCGAAAACACCGTCACCGCTGCCGACCTGATCTATCCGGTCTTCATCCTCGACGGCGAGAACCAGCGCCAGCAGGTGGCCTCGATGCCGGGCGTGGAACGGGTGTCGGTCGATATGCTGATGAGGTGTGGCCGAGGAATGCGTGGCGCTCGGGATTCCCGTGCTGGCGCTGTTCCCGGTGATCGACGCGTCGCTGAAAACCTATGACGGCGTCGAGGCGACCAACCCGGACGGCCTGGTGCCGCGCGCGGTGCGTGCGCTGAAGAAAAACTTCCCGCAGCTGGGCATCCTGACCGACGTCGCGCTCGACCCGTTCACGACCCACGGCCAGGACGGCCTGCCGGACGAAAACGGCTACATCGTCAACGAAAAGACGATCGAGATGCTGGTCAAGCAGGCGCTGGCGCAGGCCGAAGCCGGCGTCGACATCGTCGCCCCCTCGGACATGATGGACGGGCGCATGGGCGTGATCCGCAACGCGCTCGAAGAACGCGGCTTCATCCACACGCGCCTGATGGCCTATTCGGCCAAGTATGCGTCGGCCTTCTACGGCCCCTTCCGCGACGCCGTCGGCTCGGCCGCGAACCTCGGCAAGGCCGACAAGAACACCTACCAGATGGACCCGGCGAACATCGACGAGGCCCTGCGCGAAGTGGCGCTCGACCTGGCCGAGGGCGCCGACATGGTGATGGTCAAGCCGGGCATGCCCTACCTGGACGTGGTGCGCCGCGTAAAGGACGAGTTCCGGGTGCCGACCTTCGCCTACCAGGTCAGCGGCGAATACGCGATGATCAAGGCGGCCGCGCAGAACGGCTGGCTGGATCACGACAAGGTCATGATGGAAACCATGATGGCCTTCAAACGCGCCGGCGCCGATGGGGTGCTGACGTATTTCGCGCTGGATGTGGCGAGGAAGCTGAAGGCTGGCGGCTAAGCCTTTCAGTCGCCCAATAAAAAAACCGTGCAGCTGCACGGTTTTTTTTCGTCCTTACCGGCTTGCCGGCGCCCTGTATTCCGGGAACATTTCCTTCATCAGGAAGGCCTGCAACTCCGCCGTATCCTTTTCGCGCGCGCTCATCGTGATGACCTTGCCGAGGCGGTGAGAATCCCATTCGAAGTCGCCGGTCTTTTCGCGGCGGATCAGCTCGATCATCTTCTTGACGACGGCCGTTTCGATATCCGGGTCGCTGCCCTGCTCCACCGTGACCGAGGTCAGCCAGCGGCGCTTGAAGTTCGGGTTCCAGCCGCGGAACTTCAAATCCATGCTGTGGAAGGTCTTGTTCGAGATCGAGAAGACGCCGCCGCTCTCGTTGGCGTCGTCGCGGCCGCGGTTGTTGACCGCGGCGATATTGGCCAGCGCATTGCGGGTGCCGCGTGCGGCTTCGCTTTCCTCGGTCGGACGTGCTCGGGTCGGTCGCGCCGCG
Source organism: uncultured beta proteobacterium (assembly GCA_963729765.1). GTDB lineage: Bacteria > Pseudomonadota > Gammaproteobacteria > Burkholderiales > Burkholderiaceae_D > Telluria. The sequence goes on from CAVSPL010000013.1 coordinate 180,546, forward strand.
GGCCTGGCGGCGCTTGGCGAGCATTTCCGACATGTCCATCTCGGGCGGGGCTTCCTCGCGCTTGGTTTCGGCTTCGGCTTGGCTCGGCCTTGGCGACCTCGACCGGTTTTTCGTCCGGCAAGGTAATGGTGTTCGGGCAAGCGTTGGACGCGCGGCGGTCGTCGGCACGGGTGCGCTGGCGTGGTCTTCGAGGGTTTGGCAGCGGCCGACTTTTGCGGCGGCGGCTGCGCCGGCTTGGCCAGGGGCTGGACGTAGACGACTTCGCCGCCATCGGGCGGGCGGGCCTTTTTCTCGGTCTTGTGGGGCTGGAAGAAGTAGAGCGCCTACCAGCAGCAAGTGCAGCAGGACCGTGACGGCCAGGCCGATGCGGTTGGTGCGCTTGTCGCCATACTGCGGCACGACACGGTCCAGGCAGGGGCTGCCCGCAATGTGCGCAGACATCGCTGTCGTCCGTGCAAATATGGGGATCGTCACGCAAGTTCAATAGCACTTCCTGAAAGTCGAGGTCAGCGAACAGGCGGCGCAGTGCGGAAGTCTACCCGGTTTGGGTCCCTCCCGCACAGCCGCGTTTCCCTGGAGCTTACAGGCTTGTCATCCTGACAGTTGTTACAACTTGTTTCAGGCGGCGCGTGACGGGTGCTTCACTGGCTCGCGACGCGTCGGCTGGGCGGACATGGCCGGCTTCGGCCGCCGCCACGTCGTCGTCCGTCATCGGGCCGCTGCCGCTGTACTTGTCGAGGTACAGGTAGATGACCGGCGTGATGTAGAGCGTGATCACTTGCGAGAAGATCAGGCCGCCCACCACGGCCAGGCCCAGCGGCTGGCGCAGTTCGGCGCCGGCGCCGATGCCCAGCGCGATCGGCAGCGCGCCCATCATTGCCGCCAGCGTCGTCATCAGGATCGGACGGAAGCGCAGGATACAGGCTTCGCGGATCGCCTCGTCCGGGGTCATGCCGGCATTCCTCTGCGCATCGAGGGCGAAGTCGATCATCATGATCGCGTTCTTCTTGACGATACCGATCAGCATCAGGATGCCGATCATCGCGATCAGGGTCAGGTCCTTGTTGAAGATCCACAGCGTCAGCAAGGCGCCCACCGCCGCCGACGGCAGGCCGGCGAGGATGGTCAGCGGGTGGATATAGCTTTCGTACAGCACGCCGAGCAGCACGTAGATCACGCCGATCGCGGTGATGATCAGGATCAGCTGGCTCGACTGCGTGTCCTGGAACACGGCGGCGTCGCCGCCATACTGGGTGATGATCGACGCCGGCAGCTTCATGTCGCGGCCCATCTGATCGATCGCTTCGGTGGCGTCGCCCAGCGGCACGCCCGGCGCCAGGTTGAACGACAGCGTGATCGCTTGCAATTGCCCCTGGTGATTGATGGCGATCGGGCCGACCGTGCGCTTGACGGTGGCAAAGCTCGACAGTTTCACCAGCTGGCCCGATTTCGCGCGCACCGAGACCTTGCGAGAGCGCATCGTCGTAATAGCGGTCGGCCTCGGCCGCTTCCAGGATCACGTAATAGCTGGCCGCGCTCGAATAGATGGTCGAGACCTGGCGCTCGCCGAAGGTGGCGTAGAGCACGGTGCGCACGTCGGCCATCTGGACGCCGAGCAGGGCCGCCTTGTCGCGGTCGATGTCGAGCGTGGCCTGCAGGCCCTTGTTCTGCGAGTCGCTGGTGACGTCGCGGAATTTCGGATTGTTGCGCATGCGCTCGAGGAACTGGTCGGCCCAGTCGCCGATCTGTCCGCCCGACACGCTTTGCAGCGAGTACTGGTAGCGGCTCTTGCTCGGCCGTCCGCCCAATTGCAGGTTCTGCACCGGCGCCATGTACACCTGCACGCCGGCGATGTTGCGCGTGGCCTTGCGCAGTTCGTCGAGCACGGCCGGCATCGCCGGACGCTCGGCGCGCGGCTGCAGCACCAGGAACATGCGGCCGGTATTGCCGCCGCCGGTGAACGAGGTGACGCTCTGCACGTGCTTGTTGGCGCGCATCGCATCGACGACCTTGCCTTGCAGTTCCATCAGCTTGGCCGAGGAGGTGTCTTCGGACGCCTCGACGGTGACGCGCAACTGGCCCAGGTCTTCCTCGGGGAAGAAGCCCTTCGGCATGGTCGAATACAGGACGATGGTCAGCACCAGGGTGCCGGCGGCCAGCATCAGCACCAGGAAGCGGTGCCGCAGCGCGCGGTCCAGGCTGCGCGCGTAGCCGTTGCGCACGCTGGTGAACAGCGGCTTCGAAGCGGCGTCCGATCCAGGTCATTTCGTGCGGCTCGAGGTGGCCGCCGCCCTTGAGCAGGCGCGAGCACAGCATCGGCACCAGGGTCAGCGACACCGCCGCCGAGACCAGCACGGCGAGGCCGACGATGACGGCGAATTCGCGGAACAGCAGGCCGATCACGCCCGGCATGAAGAAGATCGGGATGAACACGGCGACCAGCGAAATCGAGATCGAGATAATGGTAAAGCCCATCTCGCGCGAGCCGATCAGGGCCGCATGGAAGGGTTTTTTACCCAGCTCCATGTGGCGCACGATGTTTTCCAGCACCACGATGGCATCGTCGACCACCAGGCCCACGGCCAGCGTAATGCCCAGCAGGGAGATGTTGTCCAGGCTGTAGCCCAGCGTGTACAGCAGAGACAAGCGCGCCCAGCAGCGAGATCGGCACGGTGACGGCCGGGATCAGGGTCGCGGTCAGGCGGTGCAGGAACAGGAAGATGACCAGGATCACCAGCACGATGGTGCCGGCCAGCGTCAGGTTGACGTCGTGGATCGCTTCGCGGATCGAGATCGAGCGGTCGTTCACCAGGCTGATCTTGATCGAGGCCGGCAGTTGCTGCTCGAATTTCGGCAGCAGCGCGCGCACGGCGTCGACCACCTGCACGGTGTTCGCGTTCGGCTGGCGCTGCACCATCAGCACGATCGAGCGTTCGCCGTTCAGGCTGCCGGCGGCCTTGACCGACTGGTAGCTGTCTTCGACATGCGGCGACGTCCTGCAGGCGCACCGGCAGGCCGTCGCGGGTGGCGACGATCAGCTTGGCGAAATCGGCGGCCTTCATGAACTGGGCGCCGCCCTGGATGGTGAGCGTCTGGGCCGGGCCGTCGAGCACGCCGAGCGGCGCGTTCGAGTTGGCGGCGCGCAGGGCGGTCGCCAGTTCATCCATCGAGATATTGCGCGCGTTCATCAGGTCGGAACGGGCGCGCACGCGCACGGCGAAGCGCTTCTGGCCGTTGACCGTCACCTGGGCGATGCCGGGCAAGGTCGAGATCGCCGGCGAAATCATGTTCTCGGCGTAATCGTTCAGCTCGGCCAGGCCCATCGATGGCGAGGTCATGTGCATGAACAGGATCGGGGCGTCGGCCGGGTTGACCTTGCGGTAGGACGGCAAGTCGGTCATTTCCAGCGGCAACTGGCGCTGGGCGGCCAGCAGGGCGGCCTGGACGTCGACGGCGGCCTTGTCGACATCGATCTTGGTGTCGAATTCCAGCGTCAGCGAGGTGCTGCCCTGGGTGCTGGTCGAGGTGATCAGCTTGATGCCGGCGATCGTCGAGAACTGCTTTTCCAGCGGCAGCGCGACCGAGGAGGCCATCGTCTCGGGGCTGGCGCCCGGCAGGTTGGCGTCGACGTTGATGACCGGGGTGTTATAGCTCGGCAGCGCGGCGACCGGGATATGCATGTAGGCCAGCACGCCGACCAGCACCAGGCTGATCGACAGCAGCACGGCCATCACCGGGCGGCGGATACACAGTTCGGACAAATTCATGCCGCTTTATCCTTTCCTGCCGCAGCGTGCGCCTTGGCGTGCGCTGGCGGTTTGGCGCCCGCCAGGCGCACCTTGCCGCCCGGACGCAGGTTCTGCTTGCCTTCGGTAATCACCTGCTCGTTGCCGGCGAGACCGGTCACGGCGGCATTCAGGCCGAATGCATGCTGGCGTGCAATCGGCACCTGGCGCGCGGTGCCATCCTTCTCGACCACGTAGACGAAGGTGCCCTGGGCGTTGATGATAATCGCATTTTGCGGAATCACCACGGCGTTCGGGATCGTGCGCACGGTCACGCGCGTGTTCACGTATTGCCCCGGCCACAGCAGGCCGTCGCTGTTGGCGAACTGCGCTTTCACGCGGATGGTGCCGCTGGTGGCGTCGACCGTGTTGTCGACAAACGACAGCTGGCCGGTCACCGGCTTGGCTTCGCCGCCGGTGGTCGCTTCCACCGCGACCTTGCCCTGCTTCTGGGCGGCCAGCACCGAGCCGAGGTTGGACTCGGGCAAGCGTAAACGCGACGTCGATCGGGTCGAGCTGGGTGACGGTGGTCAGCGAGGTTGCCGGCTGCACCAGGCTGCCCGGATAGACATTGATCGCGCCGACGCGGCCGGCCATCGGTGCGCGGATGGTGGTGTAGCTGGCGTTGACCTGGCTGGCGCGCACGGCGGCGCTGCTCGCGGCCAGGGCGGCGCGCGCGCCTTCGACCTGGCTTTTCAGGGTATCGACGGCGCTCTGGGCCAGGAATTTCTGGGCAACCAGGTCCTGGCTGCGCTTGTACTGGCGCTCGAGGTCGGCCAGCGTGGCGCGGCCGCGCGCCACTTCCGCTTGCGCCTGGGCCACGCTGGCCTGGTCGCTGCGGTCGTCCAGCGAGAACATCAATTGGCCGGCTTTCACGAACTGGCCTTCCTTGATGTGGACTTGGCGGATCGTGCTGGTGGTTTGCGGACGCAGGTCGACGGCGCGCTGCGGCGTGACGGTGCCGTTGGCGGCGACGTCGACGCCGACGTCCTGGCGGGTCGGGGTGACCACGTTGACGGTGGTCGGCGGCTGGGCGCCGCCCTTGCCGCCGGGTCCGCCCTGCTCGGTTTGCGCTTCGGCGCCGCGGTTCATGTACCAGGCGCCGCCTGCCCCGGCTGCCACGACGACGGCAATACTGCGAGCGTATTCTTTTTCATTCAAGTCCCTCGCCGCGCGTGCCGGCGGCTTTATCAATTATTTAGAGTAAGTGGCAAGTATGGCAGTCCGCGATGTGGCGGCGTCATTTTCCTGGATAGTATTCGGGGAGCATCAGCGTCACCTCCAGGCCACCGTCGGGATGGTTGGCCAGCGCGATGCTGCCGCCATGCTGTTCGGCGATGTTGCGGGCGATCGTCAGGCCCAGGCCGGTGCCGCCGGACTCGCGCGAACGCGAGGTTTCGACGCGGTAGAACGGGTCGAACACGCGGGTCTGCTCCGCCGGCGGAATGCCGGGGCCGCTGTCGCGCACGCGGATGCGCGCCGCGCCATTCACCCGGTCGACCGCGACCTGTGCTTGCTGGCCATATTTCACCGCGTTGTCGATCAGGTTGCCCAGGCAGCGCTGCAGGTCGAGCGGACGGCCCAGCAGCGCCAGGCCGGAGCGCCCTGCCAGCGTGACCGGCTGGTTGGCGTCGGCGGCGTCGTCGCAGACCGCGTCGAGCAGCGAATCGAGGTCGAGCAGCTGCATGCTCTCGGTCGTGTCCATGCTGCGCGCGAGGTCGAGCCCTTCGCGCACCATCGCCTGCATCGCCGACAGGTCGCCGATCAGGCGTTCCTGCAGTTCGTGGTCCGACACTTTTTCCAGGCGCAGGCGCATGCGCGTCAGCGGCGTCTGCAAATCGTGGGTGATCGCGGCCAGCATCTGCGTGCGCTGGAAGATGTACTGGCGAATGCGCGCCTGCATGGCGTTGAAGGCGGCGCTGGCCTGGCGGATCTCGCTGGCGCCGGTCAGGTCGAGCGGCGCGCGGTTGATGTCGTTGCCGAGGTCTTGCGCGGCCCGCGCCAGCCGCTTGAGCGGACGCGTGGTCATGCGCGCGACCAGGTAGGCCAGCAATGCAATGCTCAGGAAAAACAGGGCGAGCACGGCGCGGTAGTCGGTCTCGGCCGCGACCAGCGAGCGCGGCGGCAGCACGGCCAGATGCAGCTGTTCGCCGTCGCGCAGGCGCACGTTCAGGTTCTCGCAGGCGCCGCGCCATTCGGCGCTCAGCAGGCCGTACAGCAGCGGCATGCGCGGCGGGTTCTTGCAGGCCGCCGGCGCGGCCGCCGCGGCATTGATCACGTAATCCTTGCCGAGACGCTCGGACAGGGTCTTGGCGAAGGTGCTCGCCTGCGGCGCGAGCGGATGCAGGGGACCGGCGTCGAGCTGCAGGCCGGGACGGTTGGCGACGCCGAGATAGGCGCGCCGGCTCGAGGACGGCACGATTTCGGTGGCCATGATCAGGGTTTCGGCGCGTTCGATCAGGGTCTGGTCGCGCTGCCGTTCGAGCACCCGCTGGCGTTCGACGTCGGCCAGCCACTGGGTCAGTGCGGCGGAAATCAAAATACCGAGGAGCAAAGTCGCAAAGACACGGCCCGTCATCGAGCCGAGGAAAGCTTTCACGCTGCGGGCTCCACGGTGACCTGCCCGGCCAGCACGTAGCCGCCGTTGCGCACGGTTTTGATAATTTGCGGCATGCGCGCGTCTTCGCCCAGCTTCTGGCGCAGGCGGCTGATCTGGATGTCGATCGAGCGGTCGAAGGGATCGGCGTCGCGCCCCTGCGTGAGGTTGAGCAGCTGGTCGCGGTTCAGGACGCGGTTCGGGTGCTCGAGGAAGACGCGCAGCAGGCGGAATTCCGCGCCCGAGAGCATGATCACCATGCCGTCGGGATTGAGCAGGTGGCGCGCGGTGAGGTCGAGCGTCCAGCCGGAAAAGCGCATCTGCTGCACGTTCTCGGCCGGCGCGTTGGACGGCATCGCGTGCGAGCGGCGCAGCACGCTGCGGATGCGCGCCAGCAGTTCGCGCGGCTCGAAGGGCTTCGGCAGGTAGTCGTCGGCGCCCATTTCCAGGCCGAGGATGCGGTCGAGCGGCTCGTTGCGGGCCGTGAGCATGATCACCGGCAGGCTGGAGGTGGCGCGCAGCTTGCGGCACAGGGTCAGGCCATCGTCGCCCGGCAGGTTCAGGTCGAGCACGATCAGGTCGGGACGCGACTCGTCGAGGAGCTTCCACATCGCCATGCCATCGGCGGCGGCCAGCGCGCGGTAGCCGTTGGACTCGAGGTAATCGGCCAGCAGCTGGCGGATGTCGCGGTCGTCGTCGACGATGAGGATAGTAGAGGGATTGTCCATGGCTGCGATTATCCCTGCTTACACGGGGCATGCACAGTGTTTTGTATCCGTATGTATATGAAATAACGAAGGAAACATATTGATACAAAGTGCGTGGCAGGGGACACGCTGCGCTTACAGTTTTTGGCGATGATGGACCCTGTGCAGCGAGTACTTGGATGCACACACCAACTGACTCACACACCGACAAGGATCCTGAAATGAACACTCTTCACAAGAAACTCTTCATCGCATTGACCGCACTCGGCATCGCCGGCGCCGCGATCGCCCAGACCGCCGCCGTGCAGGCGCCGGAAGGCCGCCACGCGCATGCCGTCAGCAGCGAGCAGCGCGCCGCGCACCACGCCGAGCGCCAGGCCAAGCGCGCCGAACGCCAGGCCCAGCATGCGGCCAAGCTGCGTGCCGAGCTGAAGATCACGGCGCAGCAGGAACCGGCCTTCGCCGCCTTCCTGGCGGCGGGCAAGCCGGTCGGGCGTCCGGATGCACGGATGGGCGCCGACCGCGCGAACATGGCCGCCCTGCCCGCGCCGCAGCGCCTGCAGCAGCACATCGAGCGCCAGAAACAGCGCACCGCGCGCATGGAAGCGCGCCTGGCCGCGCTGAACAACCTGTACGCCGTGCTGACGCCGGAGCAGAAGCAGGTGTTGGACAGCAAGGCGATGCGGATCGGCGGCAAGCACCGTGGGCACCACGGCGGTCACGGCGGCCAGCACGGCGAGCGTGGCGCGGCGCTGCAAAGCTAAATGGTTTAGCCGATAACGAAAAAGGGATGCCGCGGCATCCCTTTTTGCTTGTTCAATTCAGCTTCTGCAACGCCGTTAAAAATTTCGCCGGCGTTCTGGTAACCGATCACCCGGCTGTCCGGGATCTCCGCTCCGTTGCGGTCGAAGAAAATGATCCCCGGCGGCCCGAACAGGCCGAAGCGCTTGAGCATCGCCTTGTCGTCGGCATCGTTGGCCGTCACGTCCACCTGCAGCAGCACGGTATTGGCCAGCGTGGCCTGCACGGCCGGATCGACGAAGGTCAGCTTTTCCATCTCCTTGCACGAGACGCACCAGTCGGCATAAAAATCGAGCATGGCCGTCTTGCCGCTGCTTGCGGCGAGCACCGCGTCCAGCTCGGCCACGGTTTTGACGCGCTTGAAGGTCAGCGCGTGCTTCGGCGCGCCAGTCAGGTGCGCCAGCGGCGCCAAGCGGATCGCGTCCGCCGGTGGCGGCGCCGACCAGCTGCAGCGCGCCCAGGATGCCGAATGCGGCGCCGATGGCCATCGCCGCCCAGTGCCCACGCCGGCGCAGCAGGTAGACGCCATAGCCCAGCAGCAGCACCGCCCACAGCACCATTTGCAGCAGCGGCGGCAGCACGGGCGACACCAGCCACAGGGCCATGCCCAGCATCAGCACGCCAAAGAAGCGCTTGACCGATTCCATCCAGGCGCCGGCGCGCGGCAGCAGCGAGCCGGCCGAGACGCCGACCAGCAGCAGCGGAATGCTCATCCCGACCGCCATCGAGAACAGCGCCGCGCCGCCGATGAGCACGTCGCGCGTCTGGCTGATGTAGACCAGGGCGCCGGCCAGCGGCGCGGCCACGCAGGGCCCGACGATCAGGGCCGAGATCGCGCCCATCACGAACACGCCGGCCAGCTTGCCCGAGGCCTGGCGGTTCGAGGCGCCGGCCAGTTTGCTTTGCAGCGCGGCCGGCACTTGCAGCTCGTAGAAGCCGAACATCGACAGCGCCATCGCGACGATCAACAGGGCGAAGGCGCCCAGCACCCACGGGTTCTGCAAGGCGGCGGCAAGGCCCTCGCCGATCAGGCCGGCGGCGACGCCGAGCGCCGTGTAGACGATCGCCATGCCGAGCGAATAGGTGACCGACAGGATCAGGCCGCGCGAACGCTTGGTCTTGCCGCCCTCGCCCACGATGATCGAGGACAGGATCGGCACCATCGGCAGCACGCAGGGGGTGAATGCCAGGCCGAGGCCGAGCAGGGCGAACGCGGGGACGATGGCGAGCAGGCGGCCGCCCTGCAGGATGGCGTCGATGCCGGCCAGTTCGGAAGGTGCGCTCGCCGTGGTGGCGGCGGGCTGCGGCGGCGTGGGCGCGGCAACAGGCTGCGCCGGCGCTTCGCTCATCGGCGTCGACGACAGGACAAGCGAGGACGCCGGCTCGGCATTCGCGCCGATCGGCAGGCCTTGCGGCGCGCCGCCGGACGCGGCCAGGCGCGCACTGTGTTCCTGCGGCGGGTAGCACAGGCCCGCATCGGCGCAGCCCTGGCTGGTCGCGTTCAGCGTGAACGCCGTGCCGCTCTCGACCGGGATGCGGATCACGACGCGTCCCGTGATAGGTCTCGACATTCTTCTCGAAGGTCTGGTCGTACTTCACTTTGCCCGGCGGGATCTGCGGCTCGCCCAGCCTGGCGCCGGTCGCCGTGAATTTGAAACGCTCGCGGTACATGTAGTAGCCGTCGGCGATCGTGTAGGTGACGACGGCCGTGCGCTCGCCTTCCATGCGCGCGGAAAATTTGAAGGCGACGGCAGGGTCGAGGAAGTCCTCGGCACGGCCTGGCGCGGCCAGCAGCAGGCAAGCGGCGAACAGCAGCATCAGCGCGGCCAGCAGGCGCGCGGGCGCTTCACGAAAACGGGTGTATGAACATGACTTCCTTTAATCAAAACTGCGCAGCCGAATGGTACACCGGCTGCCGTCCAGGCGAAAAAAAACCAGGCACGAGGCCTGGTTTTTTCGTTCGCACGAAGCGATTACTCAGCGGTCGGAGCGTCGTCAGCCGAAGTGACTTCAGGACGATCCAGCAGTTCGACATACGCCATTGGCGCGTTGTCGCCCACGCGGAAACCCATTTTCAGGATGCGCAGGTAGCCGCCGTTACGGTTGGCGTAACGTGGGCCGAGTTCAGCGAACAGCTTCAGGACCATTTCGCGGTCGCGCAGGCGGGCGAATGCCAGGCGCTTGTTGGCCAGCGTGTCGGTCTTGCCCAGGGTCAGGATCGGCTCGATGACGCGACGCAGTTCCTTGGCTTTTGGCACGGTGGTCTTGATGGCTTCATGACGCAGCAGGGAAACGGTCATGTTGCGCAGCATGGCGAGACGGTGGGACGAAGTACGGTTCAGCTTGCGAAGGCCGTGACGGTGACGCATGGTAGTTCCTTTCGAGTGTTTATATTCCAGTTCTTCGATCGTTCATGCAGTGAAGCATGACCGCGGACCGGTTCATAAGGGTTTAAGACTGCCCGGACAACATTGTCCGGGCAGGTAGTACAAATTACTTCTCGAGGCCGGCTGGTGGCCAGTTCTCGAGCTTCATACCCAGGGTCAAACCGCGCGAAGCCAGGACTTCCTTGATTTCGTTGAGCGACTTGCGGCCCAGGTTCGGCGTCTTGAGCAGTTCGTTTTCCGAACGCTGGATCAGGTCGCCGATGTAGTAGATGTTTTCTGCTTTCAGGCAGTTTGCCGAACGCACCGTCAGTTCCAGGTCGTCGACCGGACGCAGCAGGATCGGATCGACCAGCGGAGCGCGCGATGGCGCTTCGGCGGCGGCTTCCGTGCCTTCCAGGGCAGCGAACACGTTCAACTGGTCAACCAGCACGCGTGCCGACTGGCGAATCGCCTCTTCCGGGGTGATGACGCCGTTGGTTTCGATGTTGATGATCAGCTTGTCCAGGTCGGTACGCTGTTCGACGCGGGCCGATTCGACGGCGTACGAAACGCGGCGCACTGGCGAGAACGATGCGTCCAGGATGATGCGGCCGATCGTCTTGTTGGTGTCTTCCGACAGGCGACGGACGTTACCTGGGACATAGCCACGGCCTTTTTCGACCTTGATCTGCATGTCCAGCTTGCCACCGGCGGTCAGGTGAGCGATCACGTGATCCGGGTTGATCAGTTCCACGTCATGCGGCAGATCGATGTCCGATGCCAGCACGGCGCCTTCGCCTTCCTTCTTCAGGGTCAGGGTCACGGAGTCACGGTTGTGCACCTTGAACACGACGCCCTTCAGGTTCAGCAGCAGGTCGACGACGTCTTCCTGCACGCCGTCGAGCGACGAGTACTCGTGCACGACGCCGGCGATGGTGACTTCGGTCGGCGCGTAGCCGATCATCGACGACAGCAGGACGCGACGCAGGGCGTTGCCCAGCGTGTGGCCATAGCCACGTTCGAACGGCTCCATCACGACTTTGGCGTGACCGGCACCGAGTGCTTCGACATCGATGATACGTGGCTTCAACAAACTATTTTGCATGAAATGTCCTTTTCAATACCCTCGGCTCGTTACACCGATAAGGCTGATGGCATGTGTTAAATTCTTGGAAGTGCAAACGCCCGCTCGGTGAGGAGCGGGCGTGATTACCGACTAACGATTAACGCGAGTACAGTTCGACGATCAGTGCTTCGTTGACGTCAGCAGCGATCTCGTTACGCTCTGGGAACGAACGGAAGGTGCCTTCCATCTTCTTCGCGTCAACCGACACCCAGCTCGGCATGCCGATCTGTTCTGCCAGCGACAGCGCTTCGACGATACGCACTTGCTTCTTCGCCTTTTCGCGAACGGCGATGACGTCGCCGGTCTTGACAGCGTACGAAGCGATGTTCACGACGTTACCGTTGACGGTGAACGCCTTGTGGCTCACCAGCTGACGCGCTTCAGCGCGGGTCGAGCCGAAGCCCATGCGGTAGGTGACGTTGTCCAGGCGCGATTCCAGCAGCTTCAGCAGGGTTTCGCCGGTGTTGCCCTTGCGGCGCGACGCTTCTGCGAAGTAGCGGCGGAACTGGCGCTCGAGGATGCCGTACATGCGCTTGACCTTCTGCTTTTCGCGCAGCTGGTTGCCGTAGTCCGAGGTGCGGGCACCCGACTTGACACCGTGCTGGCCTGGCTTGACGTCCAGTTTGCACTTCGAGTCGAGCGAGCGGCGTGCGCTCTTGAGGAACAGGTCAGTGCCTTCACGGCGCGACAGTTTTGCTTTTGGTCCGATATAACGTGCCACGTTGAATCCTTTGATGTATTAATCACGCCCCAGAGGCATCACGAGGATGCGGCAGGCGCTAGTCCGACCCAGTAATGAGCGGACGTGGCTAAAATAACACCCCGAGCAAGAGCCCGAGGCGACAACAGCCGGGCAGTATACCCGAATTCGGGCAACTGCACCGGCGTTTACTGCTTACGACGCTGTATCGATACAACAGGGCAGCCTGAGCCGCCCCGCTGAATTTAGATACGACGACGCTTTGGAGGACGGCAGCCGTTGTGCGGCACTGGCGTCACGTCCTGGATCTCGGTGATCTTGATGCCGAGGTTGTTCAGGGCGCGGACAGCCGATTCACGGCCTGGGCCTGGGCCCTTGATGCGCACTTCCAGGTTCTTCACGCCACTTTCCTGAGCGACCTTGCCGGCTGCTTCAGCAGCGACCTGAGCCGCGAACGGAGTCGATTTACGCGAGCCTTTGAAGCCTGCGCCACCCGACGTCGCCCACGACAGGGCATTGCCCTGGCGATCGGTGATCGTGATGATGGTGTTGTTGAACGAAGCGTGGACGTGGGCGATGCCCTCAGCCACGTTCTTCTTGACTTTTTTACGGACGCGCGCTGCTGCTGCGCTGCTTTGTTGCTTGGCCATGGTCGGTTCCTAGATTATTTCTTCAGCGATTGAGCGGCCTTGCGCGGGCCCTTGCGGGTACGTGCATTGGTGCGGGTACGCTGACCGCGCACTGGCAGACCCTTACGGTGACGCATGCCGCGGTAGCAGCCCAGATCCATCAGACGCTTGATGTTCATGGACAGTTCGCGGCGCAGATCGCCTTCCACGACAAACTTCGCGACTTCGTCACGCAGCTTCTCGAGTTCGTTATCGTCGAGGTCCTTGACCTTCTTGTTGGTCGCGATTCCGGTCGCGTCGCAGATCTTCTGCGAGCGTGGACGGCCAACACCGTAGATCGCCGTCAGGCCGATAACAGTGTGCTGATGATTTGGGATGTTAACCCCTGCAATACGTGCCATTCGTTATTCCTCTTAACCTTGACGCTGCTTGTGACGCGGCTCGACGCAGATCACACGGACCACGCCCTTGCGCTTGATGATCTTGCAGTTGCGGCAGATCCGCTTGACTGAAGCATTAACTTTCATTTTGTACTCCTGGTGAGTTTACTTAATATTTTTTACTTGGTGCGGAATACGATGCGCGCCCGGGACAAGTCATACGGTGTCAACTCGACCGTTACCTTGTCTCCCGGGAGGATGCGGATATAGTTCATCCGCATTTTACCCGAGATATGCCCCAGGACCACATGCCCGTTTTCCAGCTTCACACGAAATGTCGCATTTGGGAGATTCTCGAGAATCTCGCCTTGCATTTGGATGACGTCGTCTTTTGCCATTCGGTTTCTGCACCTTCCGCTTATCGCGTCGGAATTCCGCCCTTGAAATTCGCCTTGCGCAGCAGTGATTCATATTGCTGCGACATGACGTAGTTCTGCACTTGTGCCATGAAGTCCATTGTCACCACTACGATGATCAGGAGCGACGTGCCGCCGAAGTAGAAAGGAACTTTCCAGAACGACTGCAGGAACTCCGGCACCAGGCACACGAGGGTGATGTACACCGCACCAGCCAGGGTCAGGCGCATCAGGATCTTGTCGATGTAGCGAGCGGTCTGGTCACCAGGACGGATGCCTGGAACAAACGCGCCGCTTTTCTTCAAGTTGTCCGCCGTTTCCTTGCTGTTGAACACCAGCGCGGTATAGAAGAAGCAGAAAAAGATGATCGCCACCGCATACAGCAACGCGTGGATCGGCTCACCGGTACCCATCGAGGCGGCCAGGTCTTTCAGGAACCCGATCACCGGGCTGCTGGAGTCCTTGCCCCGGGTGTACCAGTCGACGATCGTCGCCGGGAACAGAATGATCGACGACGCGAAGATCGGCGGGATCACGCCGGCCATGTTCAGCTTCAGGGGCAGGTGGCTGGTTTGGCCACCGTACACCTTGTTGCCGACCTGGCGCTTGGCGTAATTCACGAGGATCTTGCGCTGTCCGCGTTCAACGAACACGACCGCATACGTCACCGCAAGCGCACCAGGATGACGATGAAGATCGCGGCGAAGCTGCTGATCGAACCGTTCGACACCAGGGTGAACAAGCTACCCAGCGCCGACGGCAGACCGGCTGCGATACCGGCAAAAATGATGATCGAAATGCCGTTACCCAGGCCACGTTCGGTAATCTGCTCGCCGAGCCACATCAGGAACATGGTGCCGGTCAACAGGGTCACGACGGTGACGAAGCGGAAGCCCATGCCCGGGATCGATGCACGAGGCCCGGCTGGGCTTCGAGCGCGACGGCGATGCCGAACGCCTGGAACAGAGCCAGTGCAACCGTGAAATAACGGGTGTACTGGGTGATCTTGCGGCGCCCTGCTTCGCCCTCTTTCTTCAGCGCTTCCAGCTGGGGCGAGACGATCGACCCCAGCTGCATGATGATCGAAGCCGAAATGTAGGGCATGATCCCGAGTGCGAACACGGTAAAGCGGGACAACGCGCCACCCGAGAACATGTTGAACATGCCCAGGATGCCGCCTTCGTTCTGCTTGAACAGCGACGCTAACGCAATCGGGTCAATCCCGGGGACCGGGATGTGAGCACCGATGCGGTACACGACCAACGCGCCAAGCAAAAACCACAACCGACCCCAGGGGAAGCCGGCAGCGGCGCTTTTACCAAGTTGTGAATTAGTCGCCAATTTGTGCTCCGATCAGGCAGCGATCGCTTTAAGCGACCGAACCGCCAGCTGCTTCGATGGCCGCTTTCGCGCCCGCGGTCGCCTTCAGGCCCTTGAGGTTCACCGCTTTGGTGATCTCGCCCGACAGGATGACGCGCACGTCGCGCGCCAGCACCGGCAGGATGCCTGCTTGCTTGAGCACCAGGATGTCGATGTCGCCGACGGCCAGGTTGTTCAGGTCCGACAGACGAATCTCAGCCTTGAACGTTGCGTTGAGCGACTTGAAGCCACGCTTCGGCAGACGACGCTGCAGAGGCATCTGACCGCCTTCGAAGCCGACTTTGTGGAAACCGCCCGAACGCGACTTCTGACCCTTGTGACCGCGACCGGCGGTCTTGCCCAGGCCGGAGCCGATACCGCGGCCGACGCGACGCTTGTAGTGCTTGGCGCCGTCAGCTGGTTGAATGGTATTCAATTCCATTGTTTTCTCCGTTAGGTAAGCCCGAAGGCTTACCCGACTACTTTAACGAGGTACGAGACTTTGTTGATCATGCCACGCACCGACGGGGTGTCCTGCAACTCGGAGACCGAGTTGACGCGGCGCAGACCCAGACCACGCACCGTAGCGCGGTGATCTTGACGGGTGCCGATCAGGCCCTTGACCAGTTGTACTTTGATGGTGTT
The DNA here is from genome assembly GCA_963729765.1 of uncultured beta proteobacterium. Taxonomy (GTDB): domain Bacteria; phylum Pseudomonadota; class Gammaproteobacteria; order Burkholderiales; family Burkholderiaceae_D; genus Telluria. The sequence goes on from CAVSPL010000013.1 coordinate 196,056, forward strand.
TGCCATTGTATTCACCTTAGCCCAGGATATCTTCGACCGACTTGCCACGCTTGGCGGCGATGTCGGACGCGGTGCTCATCTTCGACAGACCGTCGAGGGTAGCGCGCACCAGGTTGTATGGGTTCGACGAACCGGTCGATTTGGCGACCACGTCGGTCACGCCCATCACTTCGAAGATAGCGCGCATTGCGCCACCAGCGATGACGCCGGTACCAGGCTTAGCTGGCGACATCATGACGCGCGAGGCGCCATGACGACCGGTGACGGTGTGGTGCAGGGTACCGTTCTTGAGGGGCACTTTGATCAGGTTGCGACGAGCTTCTTCCATCGCTTTTTGCACGCCGACTGGAACTTCCTTCGACTTGCCCTTACCCATGCCGATGCGGCCATCGCCGTCACCGACAACGGTCAGTGCTGCAAAACCCATGATACGACCACCCTTGACCACTTTGGTCACGCGGTTGATCGCGATCATTTTTTCGCGCATGCCATCATCCGGCTTGTCGCTTGCCATTTTCGCTTGCATTTTTGCCATGACGATTCTTCCTTAGAACTTCAGACCGGCTTCACGCGCGGCTTCAGCCAGCGCCTTCACACGGCCGTGGTAACGGAAACCGGAGCGGTCGAACGCTACTTCGGTGATCCCTGCTTGCAGTGCTTTCTCTGCGACGCGCTTGCCAACCAATGCTGCTGCAGTTGCGTTGCCGCCCTTGCCGCTCTGGCCAGCCAGTTCGGCGCGCACTTCTGCTTCCAGCGTCGAAGCCGAAACCAGGACCTTCGCATCCGGGCTGATCAGGTTCGCATAGATGTGCAGGTTGGTGCGGTGAACCGACAAACGGTTCACGCCCAGCTGCGCGATCTTGATGCGGGTTTGGCGTCCGCGACGCAGACGCGATTCTTTCTTGTCCATCGTCAGCTCCGATTATTTCTTCTTGGTTTCTTTAAGCTTCACCACTTCGTCCGAATAACGGACGCCCTTGCCCTTGTAAGGCTCAGGGGAGCGGTAAGCGCGCACTTCTGCAGCAACCTGACCAACCTTTTGACGATCGATACCCTTGATCAGGATCTCGGTCGGGGTCGGGGTCACTGCGGTGATGCCTTCAGGCATCGCGTGCAGCACCGGGTGCGAGAAGCCCAGGGACAGGTTCAGGGCGTTGCCCTGCACTGCTGCCTTGTAGCCCACGCCGACCAGGTTCAGCTTCTTCTCGAAGCCCTTGGTCACGCCGGTCACCATGTTGTTCACCAGAGCACGCAGGGTACCCGACATGGCGTTCGATTCACGGGAATCGTCCACCACGGCGAAGGTCAGCGTGCCGTCGTTGTTTTCTACTTTGACCAGGCCGTTCAACGGCTGGGTCAGGGTGCCCAATGGGCCTTTTACCGTGATCGCTGCTGCAGTGATCGCCACTTCGGCGCCTGCTGGTACAGCGATTGGCATCTTAGCTACTCGAGACATCGTCTACTCCTTAAGCTACGTAGCAGATAACTTCGCCGCCGACGCCAGTGGCGCGGGCTTTGCGGTCAGTCATCACGCCTTGTGGGGTCGAGACAATCGCCACGCCCAGGCCGTTCATCACGGTTGGGATCTCGTCTTTGCCTTTGTAGACACGCAGGCCAGGACGGGAGACGCGCTCGATGCGCTCGATAACCGGACGGCCGGTGTAATACTTCAAACCGATTTTCAGTTCCGACTTGCCACCTTCGGTGGACACGGCGAAATCTTCAATGTAACCCTCGTCCTTCAGGACGTTGGCAATAGCAACCTTGACTTTCGACGACGGCATTGCGACCGTGGTTTTCTGAACAGTTTGTGCGTTGCGAATGCGGGTCAGCATATCGGCGATAGGATCGCTCATACTCATTGCATATTCTCCTATTACCAGCTGGCTTTGGTCATACCCGGAATTTCGCCCTTCATGGCGAATTCGCGGAGTTTGGTACGGGCGAGGCCGAATTTACGGAACGTGCCACGTGGACGGCCGGTGATTGCGCAGCGGTTACGCTGGCGGGTCGGCGCCGAGTTACGCGGCAGTGCCTGGAGTGCCAGGCGCGCTTCGTATTGCTCTTCTGCAGACTTCGACTGGTCGTTGATGATCGCTTTCAGAGCTGCACGCTTTGCGGCGAATTTCTCCACCAGGTCTGCACGCTTCTGTTCGCGGTTAATCAGTGCAAGTTTTGCCATTGCTCTTAGTTCCTGAACGGGAATTTGAAGGCGGCGAGCAGCGCTTTGGCTTCTTCGTCGGTCTTAGCGGTCGTGGTGATCGAGATGTTCATGCCACGCAGCGCGTCGATCTTGTCGTAATCGATTTCAGGGAAGATGATCTGTTCTTTGACACCGATGTTGTAGTTGCCACGACCATCGAACGATTTGCCGTTCACGCCACGGAAGTCACGCACGCGCGGCAGGGCCACGGTGATGAAACGATCCAGGAACTCGTACATGCGATTGCCACGCAGGGTGACCATCGTACCGATCGGGTAGCCTTCACGAATCTTGAAACCCGCGATTGCCTTGCGCGACTTGGTGGTCACTGGCTTCTGGCCGGCGATCTTGGTCAGGTCGCTGACAGCGTGCTCGAGCACTTTCTTGTCGGCGATCGCTTCACCAACACCCATGTTCAGGGTGATCTTGGTCAGGCGCGGCACTTCCATCACCGACTTGTAGCCGAATTTCTCGGTCAGGTCTGCGACGACTTTTTCTTTGTAGAACGATTGTAGACGGGCCATGTTCTTAAACCTTCACTTCTTCGCCGGACGACTTGTAGACGCGGACTTTCTTGCCGTCCTGGTCTTTGAAGCCTACGCGGTCAGCCTTGCCGGTCGCGGCGTTGAACAACGCGACGTTGGAGACGTGAATCGGCATCGTCTTGTCGACGATACCACCATGGACGCCGGTCATCGGGTTCGGCTTGACAGCCTTCTTGGCCACGTTGACGCCATCGACGATGACGTGCTCGGCGTCGACGCGACGCGAAACGACGCCGCGCTTGCCTTTGTCTTTACCGGCCAAAACGATGACTTCGTCGTTTTTACGAATCTTATCCATTGCGACTCCTTACAGTACTTCAGGTGCCAGGGACACGATCTTCATGAACTTTTCAGTGCGCAGTTCGCGCGTCACTGGTCCGAAGATACGGGTGCCGATCGGTTCCAGCTTGGCGTTCAGCAGAACTGCGGCATTGCCGTCGAACTTCACCAGGGAGCCGTCTTGGCGGCGCACACCTTTAGCGGTACGCACAACCACAGCGTTATAAATTTCACCTTTTTTGACACGGCCACGTGGCGCAGCAACCTTGATGGTGACCTTGATGATGTCGCCAATGCTCGCATAACGGCGCTTGGAGCCGCCCAACACCTTGATGCACAAAACTTCTTTTGCACCAGTGTTGTCGGCCACTTCGAGCCGGCTTTCAGTTTGAATCATAGTATTTTCTTTCCCAACTTAAGCCGAAGAAATCCCACGGAAAACCGTAGGCCTGCGGTCAGTCTTGGTCCCGCCGCACCGCCCCTGCTGGAGCAATACGATTGGGTGATTGGACTTTCCAATTACTTCGATACAGGCCGCATTTACCGAGGGGGACAAACTGCGGCAACACATGAACGAAGCCCGCTAGTATCTCAGATACCAGCGGGCCACGCAAGACAAATTTTTAATGCTTACAGTACCTGTGCGACCGTCACAACACGCGTCACAGTCCAAGCTTTCGTCTTCGAGATCGGGCGACCTTCCGCGATCTCGACCGTGTCGCCGGTCTTGGCCTGGTTGGTTTCGTCGTGCGCGTGATACTTGTTCGAGCGCACGATGATTTTGCCGTACAGCGGGTGCTTCACGTGACGTTCGATCAGTACGGTCACCGTCTTGTCCATTTTGTCGGACACGACTTTGCCGACCAGCGTACGCTTCAGCGCCGTTTTAGTGGTGTCGTTCATTTGGCTTCCTTCTGGTTCATCACAGTCTTCACACGCGCGATGTCGCGACGTACTTTCTTGAGCTGCGCGGTGTTGCCCAGCTGCTGGGTAGCGATTTGCATGCGCAGGCCGAATTGGGCCTTCAGCAGCTCGCTCAGCTCCTTTTGCAGCGCTTCCTGGTCCTTGCCGCGGAGTTCCGTTGCTTTCATATTCAACTCCTGTTATTGGCCGACCTGGCGCACGACGAACGTGGTAGCCAGTGGCAGTTTGGCAGCGGCCAGGCGGAATGCTTCGCGCGCCAGTGTTTCATCGACGCCGTCCATCTCGTACAGGACTTTGCCTGGCTGGATTTCAGCGACGTAGTATTCCGGATTACCTTTACCGTTACCCATACGAACTTCGGCCGGCTTGTTCGAAATCGGCTTGTCCGGGAAGATACGGATCCAGATACGACCGCCACGCTTGATGTGACGGGTCATGGCGCGACGTGCAGCTTCGATCTGACGTGCGGTGATACGGCCGCGGGCAACTGCCTTCAGACCGAATTCACCGAACGAGACCGCGGTGCCGCGGGTGTGCGAAATGCCGGTGTTACGGCCTTTCTGCTCTTTACGATACTTTCTGCGCGATGGTTGCAGCATGCTTATTCTCCTGCTTTCTCAGCTGGTGCAGCAGCGGCCGGGGTCGCCAGCTTGACGGCTGGACGCGCACGGACGGTTGGTGCAGCAGTGGCTGGACGGGCGCCGCCGGCTGGACGTGGGCCGCGCGATGGCTTGCCATCGTCACGACGTGGGCCGCGTGGCTTCTTCTCATCCGGCGGGGTGTCGATGACTGGCGCTTCGCCGGTGACCGAACGGTCGCCCTTGTAGACCCAGACCTTGACGCCGATGATGCCGTACGTGGTCGATGCTTCGCTGGTGCCGTAGTCGATATCGGCGCGCAGGGTGTGCAGAGGCACACGGCCTTCGCGGTACCATTCGGTACGTGCGATTTCGATGCCGTTCAGACGGCCCGACGACATGATCTTGATGCCGACGGCACCCAGACGCATGGCGTTTTGCATGGCGCGCTTCATCGCGCGGCGGAACATGATGCGCTTTTCGAGCTGTTGCGAGATCGAATCGGCGATCAGCTGCGAATCGATCTCTGGCTTGCGGATCTCTTCGATGTTGACGTGCACGGGCACGCCCATGATCTTCGTCAGCGCCGACTTCAGCACTTCGATGTCTTCGCCTTTTTTACCGATCACGACACCTGGACGCGACGAGTAGATGGTGAAGCGCGCGTTCTTGGCAGGACGCTCGATGACGATGCGGCCGACCGAAGCGTTCTTCAGCTTCTTCTTCAGGTAAGCACGTGCCTTCAAGTCTTCGTTGAGCATCTCAGCGAAGTTGCCGTTGCCGGCGTACCAGCGCGACGCCCAGTTACGGGTGACGGACAGGCGGAAGCCTGTTGGGTGAATCTTCTGTCCCATCGTGTGACTCCTTAGTTACCGACAGTCACGTAGATGTGACAGGATTGTTTAGAAATACGATCGCCGCGGCCTTTGGCACGTGCCGTGAAACGCTTCAGGATCGGACCTTTTTCGACATAGATCTGAACGATTTTCAGTTCGTCGATGTCGGCGCCATCATTGTGTTCCGCGTTGGCGATAGCCGACTCGAGAACCTTCTTGATGATGGTTGCACCCTTCTTCGGGCTGAACTGCAGAATGTTGAGTGCTGCGTCAACTTTCTTGCCGCGGATCAGGTCGGCAACCAGGCGGCCTTTTTGTTCCGACAGGCGCACGCCTTTGAGGATAGCTTTAGTTTCCATTATTTTTTCGCCTTCTTGTCAGCGGCGTGGCCCTTGAACGTACGGGTCAGCGCGAATTCGCCGAGCTTGTGGCCAACCATGTTCTCGGAGACGTACACCGGCACGTGCAGCTTGCCGTTGTGAACTGCGATCGTCAGACCGATGAAGTCAGGCGTGATCGTCGAGCGGCGCGACCAGGTTTTGACTGGCTTTTTGTCTTTGTTCGCTTGCGCGGCTTCGACTTTTTTCACCAGGTGGGCGTCAACGAACGGCCCTTTTTTCAATGAACGAGTCATTTAGTTATCCCTTATTTCTTGCCGCGGCGCGAAACGATCATCGAAGAAGTGCGCTTGTTCGAACGCGTCTTCTTACCCTTCGTCTGTTGGCCCCAAGGCGACACTGGATGACGACCAGCTGCGGTTTTACCTTCACCACCACCGTGCGGGTGATCGACCGGGTTCATGACCACACCGCGAACGGTAGGACGAACACCACGCCAGCGCATCGCGCCAGCTTTACCGATCTTGCGCAGGCTGTGTTCGGCATTGCCGACTTCGCCAACGGTAGCGCGGCACTCGATGTGCACGCGACGGACTTCACCCGAGCGCAGGCGGACCTGGGCGTAGGTGCCTTCACGTGCCATCAGCACGACGCCGGCGCCGGCGGTACGGGCCATCTGGGCACCCTTACCTGGCAGCATTTCGACGCAGTTCATGATGGTACCGACCGGGATGTTGCGGAGTCGGCAGGCAGTTACCCGACTTGATCGGCGCTTCCGAGCCATTCATGACGCTGTCGCCGACAGCCATGCCTTTGGTGGCGATGATGTACTGACGCTCGCCGTCCGCGTAGCACAGCAGTGCGATGTGCGCGGTACGGTTCGGGTCGTATTCGATACGCTCGACCTTGGCAGGAATGCCGTCCTTCTGGCGCTTGAAGTCGACCAGACGGTAGTGTTGCTTGTGACCACCGCCCATGTGACGGGTGGTGATGTGGCCGTTGTTGTTACGGCCAGCAGTCTTCGATTTCTTCTCAACCAGTGCTGCGAACGGACGACCCTTGAACAGGCCTTCGCTCACAACTTTCACCATGCCGCGGCGGCCTGGGGAGGTTGGCTTCATCTTAACGAGTGCCATTATTTAGCCTCCTCGACAAAATTGATTTCCTGGCCTGGCTTCAGGCACACGAAAGCACGCTTGGTGTGGTTGCGACGACCGTTGAAACGGCCCGAACGCTTTTGTTTGCCTTCGCGGTTCACGGTTTGCACCGATTCCACTTCGACCTTGAACAGCAGTTCGACGGCAGCCTTGATTTCCGGCTTGGTCGCGTCTGGCAAGACCTTGAAGACGATCTGCTCGTTCTTTTCCGCGACGAAGGTAGCCTTCTCGGAAATGACCGGAGCCATCAGCACCTTCATCAGGCGCTCTTCGCTAAATTTGATTGCGGTGCTCATGCGTACATCTCCTCGATCTTGGCCAGTGCAGCTTTGGTGACCAGGACTTTCTTGTAGAACACCAGCGACATCGGGTCAGCTGCTTTCGGCTCGACAACCAGCACGTTCGGCAGGTTACGCGAAGCCAGCAACAGGTTTTCTTCGATGGTGTCGGTGATCACCAGGACCGATTCCAGACCCATGCCCTGCAGCTTTTGCGACAGCAGCTTGGTTTTTGGGGCTTCGATCGACAGGTTCTCGATGACGACCAGACGGCCTTCACGGGCCAGCTGCGAGAAGATCGAGCAGATACCTGCACGGAACATCTTCTTGTTCACTTTGTGGGTGAAGTTTTCGTCAGGCGAGTTCGGGAAGATACGACCACCGCCGCGCCACAGTGGCGACGACGACATACCAGCACGAGCGCGGCCGGTACCTTTTTGGCGCCATGGCTTCTTCGTGGTGTGGCTGACTTCTTCACGGTCTTTTTGCTTGCGGTTACCGCTACGTGCGTTAGCAGCGTAGGCAACCACGACCTGGTGAATCAGTGCTTCGTTGTATTCGCGGCCGAACACTTCGTCGGTAGCAGCAACGTTGGCGCCGGCTTGACCTTGCTCATTCAGGAGCTGAAGTTCCATAATTAAGCTCCTTTCTTTGCTTTGGTTTTGACGGCTGGCTTGACGATCACTTGACCGTTTTTGGCGCCAGGAACAGCACCTTTGACCAGCAGCAGTTGACGCTCAGCGTCGATACGGGCGATTTCCAGGTTCTGGGTGGTGACGGTGACGTCGCCCATGTGACCGGTCATGCGCTTGCCTGGGAACACGCGGCCTGGATCCTGCGCCATACCGATGGAGCCTGGAACGTTGTGCGAACGCGAGTTACCGTGGGTTGCACGGCCCGATGCGAAGTTGTGACGCTTGATGGTACCGGCGTAGCCTTTACCGATCGAGGTGCCTTGCACGTCGATCTTCTGACCGACTTCGAACAGCGAAACGTTGACGGCATCGCCGGTCTTCATTTCAGCTGCCTTGGCGGCTTCGACGCGGAATTCGCGCAGCATGGTGCCAGCTTCGACGCCTGCTTTAGCGTGGTGACCCGCAACTGCCTTGGTCACGCGGGAAGCGCGACGTTGACCGAATGCGACCTGGACTGCGGCGTAGCCGTCAGTTTCAGGAGTTTTGATTTGTGCGACACGGTTGTTCGACACGTCGAGCACGGTAACTGGGATCGAGTCCCCGTCATCCGTGAAGATGCGCATCATGCCAACCTTGCGACCGAGAAGGCCCAAGCTCATTTTTTCTCCATTCCCGCCTACGATTGGGCAGGGGTAGTTGAACTACAAAAACGTATGGACTCTTAACGACGAATCCATACCGAAGCCGGCTAGTATAGCGTGCAAAAGGGCTTGACGCAACAAGTTAATCGGGGGTATGTCGATACCTGTTGCGAGTTGTTCGCAGTTCTTGGAGAGAGAGGAATCTGGCCTGGTGGCCAGCACAGAAAAAGGCGCCTTGGCGCCAATTTCTCTACGCAATCCCGGAGGACTGCGCGAATATTTGAAGTGTGTCTTTGGTGGGCGGTGCAGGATTCGAACCTGCGACCCCTTGGATGTCGACCAAGTATTCTAACCAACTGAACTAACCGCCCGGGGAGCCGCATTATGCCAAGGGTTTTCGCGGTTTGCAATAGCTGAGTTGAAATTGTGCGCGTGCCTGCACCCGCTCAGTCTTCCGTAAGCCCACCTGTGTAGAATCCGTCAATTAGCGTTATATTCACTTCAGCACATCCGCGGCGCGCTGCCGCGCCACTCATCCATTCACGAAAGGAGCTGTAATGGCAATCAGTCTGCAAAAAGGTGGCAACGTCAACCTCAGCAAGGAAGCACCGAACCTCACCAAGGTCGTCATCGGCCTCGGCTGGGATCCGCGCTCGACCGACGGCGCCGCCTTCGACCTCGATGGCTCGGCCTTCATGCTCAAGTCGGATGCGAAAGTCCGCGCCGACAACGACTTCATCTTCTATAACAACCTGAAGTCCTCGGACGGCTCGGTCGTCCACAACGGCGACAACACCACCGGCCAGGGCGAAGGCGACGACGAAACCGTCACCGTCGACCTGACCCGCGTGCCGCAGGAAGTCGACAAGATCTCCTTCTGCGTCACCATCCACGAAGCGGAAACCCGCCGCCAGAGCTTCGGCATGATCGGCAAGGCCTTCATCCGCTGCCTCGACGCCAACGGCAACCGCGAGATCGCCCGCTACGACCTGTCGGAAGACAGCTCGACCGAAACGGCCATGATCTTCGGCGAACTGTACCGCGCCGGCACCGACTGGAAGTTCCGCGCCGTCGGCCAGGGCTATAACGGCGGCCTCGGCCCCCTCGCCCGCTCGTTCGGCGTCAACGTCTAAGCGCGGCACAGCCAGACCCCGCAGTCCCGCCACGCATGCGGCGGGACTGCCCTCTCCACTGCAACAGAAGAATTCCATGCGCGTCTGGTTCAATCGTAGCTTCTCGTCCGTCCACACCGCGATCGACCTCATCCGTCAGGCCGATACCGCACAGCGTTTCACCATCCTCCACAGCCATCCGAACCCACGCTCCCCGGGCGCGCGCCTGGCGCACGCGTTTCACGTCGAGCCGACCGGTCTGCCACGCTCGACGTACATCGACTGGTGCGTGGATTTCTGCCGCCGGCACCAGGTCGACATCTTCATTCCGGGCCGCGAAGCGACCGCCCTCGCCGGCTGCCATGCCCGCTTCGAGGCGATCGGCACGCGGGTGCTGAGCGCGGCCTCGGAGGAACAGCTGCTGCTCATCCACGACAAGGCGCGCTTCTATGCCGAGACCGTGCTGCCGAGCGCACCGGTGGCCGAGTTCCGCCACTTCGAGGACGTGGCCGCATTCGAGTCCGCCTACGACGCGCTGCGCCGCCGCCACGCCAAACTGTGCGTAAAACCCGCGCATTCGATCTACGGCCTCGGTTTCGCGGTGCTCGACGAAGAACGCAACAGCGCCGAGCTGCTGATGGCCGGCGCCGAATACCACGTGTCCCTGGCCGACTTCCGCGCGGGACTGGCGACACTGGGGAGCTTTCGCAGCATGCTGCTGATGGAATTCCTCGAGGGCCGCGAATACAGCGTCGACTGCGTGGGAGACAACGGCCGCCTGGTCACTGCCGTGGTGCGCCGCAAATCGAGCCAGGCCGGCGCCGGCCAGCGCATCGACCAGCGCGCCGATATCCTGGACGCGACCGCCCGGCTGTGCAGCACGCACGGCTTGAACGGCATCTTCAACGTGCAGTTCCGCGAAGCGGGCGGTGCGCCGCGCCTGCTCGAAATTAACCCGCGCATGTCGGGCGGGATCGGCATGGCCTGCGTGGCCGGCCCCAACTTGCCTTATATCGCGCTGTGCGGCTTCGCCGACGGTTATCAAGGGCTGGACATCACGCCGGTCCGCAACGGCATCCGTGTCGCCGAACTGGCGCGCGCCGTGGAGCTGGCATGAACGCGCGCGCCGACAGCCTGCCGCTGCAGCGCTCGCAGCAGCTGCCGACCGGCCTGCTGGAAGTCGCGCTGCACGCAGGCGCCGACGAACTCGACGCCCTGCTCGGCTTTGCCGCGCGCGCGAACGCCAAGCGCGGCTTCCTGTTCGTCAGCAAGGTGCTCGGCAAGCACTGGCCGGTGCGGCCCAGCCGCATGCTGGCCATCCACGAACGCCTCGCGGCCGGCGTCCCCGATGCGCCCGGCCCCGTGCTCTTCATCGCGATGGCGGAAACGGCCGTCGGCCTCGGCCAGGGCGTGTTCGAAGCCTGGCTGCGCGCCCACCCCGGCCACGAGGCGCTGTTCCTGCAGACCACGCGCTACCGCGTCGGCACGCGGCCCCATCATCGAATTCGAGGAAGCCCACAGCCACGCGCCGCGCCAGTTCCTGCACATGCCGCAGGGCGCACACGAACAGGCGCTGCTGCAAAACGCGCGCACCATCGTGCTGGTCGACGACGAGGCCAGTACCGGCAACACGTTTATCAACCTGACCCAGGCTTGCCGGCGCCTGAATCCCGCACTGGCGCGCGTGCACCTGGCGGTGCTGGCCAACTTCATGGGCGCGAGCGCCACGCAGGCGCTGACGGCGCGCTTCGGCTTGCCGGCCACGCTGGGCGCGCTGATCGAAGGCGAATACCGTTTCACCCCAAGCCGACTGCCCGGTCGATGCGGCGCCGGCGCAGCGCTATGACGGCGAGGCCGAGCGCGGCGCCAGCACGGTGTTCGGACGCCTGGGCCTGGACCGCGCCTTGCGCACGCCCGAGGCGCTGGCCGATACGCTGGCGGCCGGCATCGCGCCGCAGGACAGCGTGCTGGTACTCGGCACCGGCGAATTCATGCACGCCTCGACACTGCTGGGCGCCGCGCTGGAACGGCGTGGCCTGGACGTCGTCGTGCAATCGACCACGCGCTCGCCCATCCTCACCTGGGGCGCGGTGCAGCACGCCCTTGCCTTCCCCGACAACTACGGCGAAGGCATCCCGAATTTCGTCTACAACGTCGCGCCCGGCCAGTACCGGCACGTGCTGGTCTGCCACGAAACGCCGGCGGGCGAAGCCCTGCACGGTCTTGCACGCACCTTGAGCGCGCGCCTGTTCCACTATCACACCGAGGACGATGTTGAAGAAGTTCCTGTTCGCTGACCTGGACGACACCCTGTTCCAGACACTCGAAAAATGCGCCGGACGCGAAGCGCTCGAGCCGGCCGCCTATTACAGCAATGGCAGCATCTGTTCGTACACCACGCCCGCACAGCGCGCCTTTTTCGCTTTGTCGGATCAAGGCATGACCGTGATTCCGACGACCGCGCGTCGCTCGATGCCTTCGCGCGCGTGAATCTGCGGCTTTACCAGTTATGTCGTGCTGAACTTCGGCGGCATCATCCTGCAGCCCGATGGCGGCATCGAGCGCGACTGGCAGGGCCGCATGCACGCGCTGATGACGGCCGCCCTGCCCGGCCTGCGGGATCTCGCGAGCCGGATCGACGCCTGGGCCGAAACGACCGGCTATGCGGGCCGCACGCGCATGGTGGAGGACGCGGGCACGCCCTTCTTCATCGTCGTCAAGGACCCGGACAAGGTCACGGCGAACCTGGAGACGATCGAGCGCGAAGTCGTGCGGCCCTGGATCGCGGACGGCCACGGCGACTACTGCGTTCACCGCAACGGCAACAACCTGGCGATCCTGCCCACCAGCCTCGACAAGGCGAATGCGGTCGCCTACGTCACCGAACGCCTGCGCCGCGAGCATGGCGAGATCATCACCTTCGGCATGGGCGACTCGCCGCTCGGACGCGCGCTTCATGGCCGACTGCGACTACGCCATCATCCCGCGCCGCACCCAACTGTCGCGCTTGACGGTGGAGACGCTGTGACGCTTCGCTCGGGCAGTTACCTGGACGGCGATGTCGACTTCCTGCTCAAGCGCCTGCCGCTGGCCGATTTCGTCGACGTCGCCGAGAAGGAAGCGCTGATCCAGTCGGGCCGGCGCCACTACAGCGAGATGCTCTCGCCCGAGCGTGCGCCCTCGGCACGCTATCTCGCCTTGTTCGACGAGGCTTGCCGCGTGAATGGCGAGCGCATGGCGCGCGATTGCCTGCGACTGGCGGCGTTGATCGCGGCAGCGCCGCAGCGGCCCCGTGACGCTGGTCTCGCTGGCGCGCGGCGGCACGCCGGTCGGCGTCGTCCTCAAGCGCCTGCTGCGCAGAGCGTGTTCGAGCGCGCGGCGACGCATTATTCGGTCTCGATCGTGCGCGACCGCGGCATCGACGCCAATGCCCTGCGCCACATCCTGGCCCAGGGCCACGCGCCGGAATCGATCGTGTTCGTCGACGGCTGGACCGGCAAGGGCGTGATCGCGCGCGAGCTGGCGGACTCGATCGCCCGCTTCAATGCGGCGCACGGCGTGGCGCTGGACGCCGGCTTGCACGTGCTGGCCGACCTGGCCGGCGCCGCGGCGGTGGCGGCGTCCTGCGACGATTACCTGATCCCGTCGAGCATCCTGAATGCGACGGTGTCGGGCCTGATCAGCCGCTCGGTGCTGAACGAGGCGATCGGCCCGGACGACTTCCACGGCTGCGTGCTGTACGACGCCCTGGCGGCGCAGGACCGGTCGCGCAGCTTTGTCGACACGCTCGAACGGCTTGCGCTGGCGCAGACGGGCGCGCCGGCCGCAGGCGGCCGACACGCAGGCCGCGGCGGCGCGCTCGCAGGCCTATATCGGCGCAAGCGCAATGCAGCGCTACGGCATCGGTGACGTCAACCTGATCAAGCCCGGCATCGGCGAAGCGACGCGCGTGCTGTTGCGGCGCGTGCCGCGCCTGCTGCTGCTGCGCGAGCGCACCACCCGGCCGTGGCGCACCTGCGCCTGCTGGCCGAAGAAAAGAAGGTGCCGGTCGAGATCGACCCGGCATTGCCCTACCTCGCTGTATCCTTGATCGGGAGTGCATCGGATGCATAAATCGATGGGCGCGTCGCTGTACGTGCCGGCCAATCACAAAGACCTGCTGCAGATCGCCAATGGCGAGAAGCTGCCGCAGGCACGCTCGCTGATCTTCTGTACCGAAGATGCGGTCGCCGACCGCGACCTGAGCTGGGCGCTGTTCAACCTCTCCGTCGTGCTGCACAACATGCAGGACGATGTGCAGGCCGAGCGCTTCGTCCGCGTGCGCAATACCGAGGTGCTGGCGCGCGTGCTGGCGATGAAAGGCGCGCATAAACTCACCGGCTTCGTGATCCCGAAGGCGACCCGCCAGAATTTCGAAGCCTATTACCGCCTCGTGCGCGACACCGACCACATGCTGATGCCGACCCTGGAGACCAGCGAAGTGTTCAGCGAGCGCGAGATGGAAGCCTTCCGCGACCTGCTGCAGTCGCCCGGCCTGCGCGGCCGCATCCTGGCGCTGCGCATCGGCGGCAACGATTTACTGGCCCTGCTCGGCCTGCGCCGCCCGCGCGCCATGACGATCTACCGCACCCCGCTCGGCCCCGTGATCGCGCGCCTGGTGACGATTTTCCGCCCGCACGGCTTCATGCTCACCGCGCCCGTGTTCGAGCACCTCGACCTGCCCGAGCTGCTGGACCAGGAAGTCATGGAAGACATCGCCTACGGCATGGTCGGCAAGACCGCGATCCACCCGAGCCAGATCCTGCCGATCGAAGAGCACTACAAGGTCAAGCCGCAAGACCTGGCGGTGGCCCACGCCATCCTCGACGAGAACAGCCCGGCCGTCTTCAAGATGTACGAATCGATGTGCGAAGTCGCGACCCACCGCGCCTGGGCCGAGCGCATGGTCGCCCAGTCGCACGTGTTCGGCGCGCACGGCGCCGCCCTGATGAAAATCGAAAGGTAAACCACCCATGAACACATTTTCGCGCGGCCAGAAGGGCAAGTTGGCGGACCTCGGCGTCGGCAGCAGTTTCGCGGTCGACCTCGACGTGCAGGCATCCGGCTTTGCCGTCGACGTCTCCTGCTTCGGCCTCGACAGCGCCGATAAACTCTCGGACGACCGCTACATGGTCTTCTATAACCAGCTCGCCAGTCCAGGCGACGCCGTGCGCCTCGAACTGCGTCCGGGCGGCGCGCGCTTCAACGTCAACCTGGACGCCCTGCCGTCCTCGATTTCGAAACTGGTGTTCGTCGCCGCCATCGACGGCGCCCAGACCATGCGCGCACTCGGCGCGAGCAGCCTGAGCCTGGGCAGCGCCCTGCGCTTCCCGTGGTCGGGCGCCGACTTCGGCGACGAAAAGGCGGTGATCGTGGCCGAGCTCTACCGGCGCGATGGCCAGTGGCGCTTCGGCGCCGTCGGCCAGGGTTTTAATGGCGGCCTGGACGCGCTGCTGGCGCATTTCGGCGGCACCAGGCGGCGCCTGCGCCATCGAAAGCAGCCGGCAGCCGCGCCGGCCGCGCCCAAGGTCTCGCTGTCGAAAGTCACGCTGGAAAAGCGCGGCGACAAGGTCTCGCTCGACAAGCGCGGCAGCGCCGGCTTCGGCCGCATCCACGTCAACCTGAACTGGAACCGCTCCAGCATGGCGCCGGCGCCTGCGCCCGTCACCGCGCCGGAAAAGACGGGCCTGCTGGGCCGCCTGAGCGGCGCGGTCAGCGGCGCCATGGGCGGCGCCATGGCCGCGCGCAAGCGCTCCGGCGGCATCGACCTCGACCTCGGCTGCATGTTCGAGCTGGCCGACGGCCGCAAGGGCCTGGTGCAGGCGCTGGGCAATGCCTGGGGCGACTACGAAGGCGCGCCCTGGATGAAGCTCGATGCCGACGACCGCACCGGCGCGTCCAGCAATGGCGAGAACCTGTACATCAACGGCGACCAGTTCGCGCAGATCCGGCGCGCCGATCATTTTCACCTTCATCTACGAGGGCGTGCCGAACTGGTCGGCGACCGATGGCGTGGTCACCATCGCGGTGCCGAACCAGGCGCCGATCGAAGTGCGGCTCGATGGCGGCGGCAGCCAGATGATGTGCGCGATCGCCATGATCGAGAACCAGGGCGGCCAGCTGCAGGTGACGAAAATGGCCGAGTACTTCGAGCAGCAGGGCAAGACCAGCGCGCACGAAATGATGGACCGGCGTTTCAATTTCGGCTTGCGCTGGAAGACCGGCCGCAAGGATTAATCAACCGGCTGGGGTCAGGTCTGACAATCGGACACGGCCCCAGCAGTAATGACATCAGTTTTTCCACCTAAGGTCGAGCTCGTGTACGAATGTCAGACCTGACCCCAGCTGTTACGCCAGCATGGCTGCCAGCTGATCCGGCCGGTCGAGATAGAGGAAAACGTAGCGCGGCGCGCTCTTCTCGAGCTGGTAATACGTGATCGTCACCGGCTGCGCGCGGTCCAGGCGCAGCACGACATTCGGCGCGTCAAAGGGCGAGACGACCACGGTGTCGCGCAATGCGACGCCATGGCGCTTGCACCAGGCGGCGCGCGGCTCGGCGACCCGCTCGCAATGCTCGATGGCGCTCAGGGGGATGGTGCCGAAGGCGCGGATGCCGACCGAGAGGTCGAGCACCTCGTCCGTCACCACGTGGCCAGCCGCGGCGCGCACCTGCCAGCGGTCGGCGGCGACCCAGGCGAGCGTGTAGAGCCCACGACAGCACCGTACATCACATGCAGGACCATGACGTTCGCCGGGATCGTCGATCAGGAACGAGGCGATCATGGCGTCGAGCGGAAATTCAATCAGGACGGAGAACATGGCCAGGGCCAGCACGGTCGAATACGCACCCTGGCGCGTGTAGGTCAGGACGGTACCGCTCGGGCGCGCCGGCGGCGGCGCGCGGCGCAGCCAGCAGGACAGGGAGCGCCACATTGCGCGGTCGAGCTTGATCAGGGCGAGGAATTCGGGCGGCAGCAAGGCGCCCAGGCGCGTGCGCCACGCGGTGCCCGGACGCGCCGACCGCGGCGCATGCGGCGCAGAAAATCGGGCGCGCCGGCCAGGTCTTTCGCCACCAGCAGCAGCAAGGGCAGGAGCAGCACTGGGCTGCTTCAGGTAGGGCGCGGCGGCATCGGGCAACGCGAAGAGCAGCAGGTGCCCGCAGATGAGCGTCACCCAGGCGTAGCCGAACATGGTCAGCCAGTTGGTCTCGTGCAGCCAGTCGATGCGCTCCCTGAACTTCATGCTCGCCGCTGCCATACCGCCTCCGATCGTTATCAGAAAACTCAGTCAGCGATATTTTATATTATTGACAGCCTGGTAACGATGTGATGGCGCAAAAGCGGAGACACATGACGAAAAACGGGGCCGGGAGACTTCGCACATGGCGAAGCTTCCCGGCCCCGTTTTCATTTTCGGCGCGCGGATCGCTCCGCGCCAGCCTGAAAAAATTACTGCAGCTTGATTTCGACGTCGACGCCAGCTGGCAGGTCCAGCTTCATCAGTGCGTCAACGGTCTTGTCGGTTGGGTCCACGATGTCCATCAGACGCTGGTGCGTACGGATTTCGAACTGGTCGCGCGAGGTCTTGTTGACGTGCGGCGAACGCAGGACGTCGAAACGCTGGATACGGGTCGGCAGTGGGACTGGGCCCTTGACGACGGCGCCGGTACGCTTGGCGGTGTCGACGATTTCCAGTGCGGACTGGTCGATCAGCTTGTAGTCGAACGCTTTCAGGCGGATACGGATTTTTTGATTTGCGGACATGCGATTTCCTTGGAAAAGAGCGAACCGGTGTTGAGGCCGGCAATGATTTGTCAGGTACTACGGTGCTGCAAAGGAGCGAGAGTATAGCATCGTTCCACCTTACGCAGAGGGGGCAGAATCGAAATTCTGCCCCCTCTGTTGTGCCGGCGGAACGCTGTCCGCCGGCGATCTTGGCTAATTAGGCCAGGATTTTTGCAACAACGCCGGCGCCGACGGTACGGCCGCCTTCGCGGATTGCGAAGCGCAGGCCTTCTTCCATCGCGATCGGGTTGATCAGCTTGACGGTGATCGACACGTTATCGCCTGGCATGACCATTTCCTTGTCCGCTGGCAGCTCGATCGAGCCGGTCACGTCGGTGGTACGGAAGTAGAACTGCGGACGGTAGTTGTTGAAGAATGGCGTGTGACGGCCGCCTTCATCTTTCGACAGAACGTAGATCTCGCCGGTGAAGTGGTTGTGCGGCTTGATCGAACCTGGCTTTGCCAGGACCTGACCACGCTGGACATCTTCACGCTTGGTGCCGCGCAGCAGCAGGCCGACGTTGTCGCCAGCTTGACCCTGGTCCAGCAGCTTGCGGAACATTTCCACGCCGGTGCAGGTGGTCTTGACGGTGTCGACGATACCGACGATTTCGATTTCTTCGCCGACCTTGACGATACCGCGCTCAACGCGACCGGTAACGACGGTGCCGCGACCCGAGATCGAGAACACGTCTTCCACTGGCATCAGGAAGGCGCCATCGACAGCGCGCTCTGGCGTTGGGATGTAGCTGTCCAGTGCTGCGGCCAGGGCGATGATGCAGTCTTCGCCCATTGCGCCCGGCTTGCCTTCGAGGGCCATACGTGCCGAACCCTTGATGATTGGCAGGTCGTCGCCTGGGAATTCGTACTTCGACAGAAGCTCGCGCACTTCCATTTCGACCAGTTCCAGCAGCTCTGCGTCGTCGACCAGGTCGCACTTGTTCAGGAACACGATGATGTACGGAACGCCAACCTGACGCGCCAGCAGGATGTGCTCGCGGGTCTGTGGCATTGGGCCGTCGGCGGCCGAGCACACCAGGATCGCGCCGTCCATCTGCGCAGCACCGGTAATCATGTTCTTGATGTAGTCGGCGTGGCCTGGGCAGTCAACGTGCGCGTAGTGACGGTTTTCGGTTTCGTACTCGACGTGCGCGGTGTTGATGGTGATGCCGCGTGCCTTCTCTTCCGGAGCCGCATCGATCTGGTCGTATGCTTTTGCTTCGCCGCCGAATTTCTTCGACAGGACGGTAGCGATTGCTGCGGTCAGCGTGGTCTTGCCGTGGTCAACGTGTCCGATGGTACCGACGTTGACGTGCGGCTTGGTCCGCTCGAATTTACCTTTTGCCATTTTGATCTTCCTTTAAAAGAACGATTTATTGTGTTTTGTTTTACACCTGCCGGGGACTGGCCCCGGCAGGCGGATATTGCTAATTACTTCGACTTGGCAGTGACGATCGCGTCGATCACGTGCTTAGGCGCTTCCGAATAGTGCTTGAATTCCATCGTGTAGGTTGCACGGCCCTGGGTCGCCGAACGCAGCGAGGTCGAGTAACCAAACATTTCCGACAGAGGCACTTCGGCTTTGATGATCTTGCCGCCGCCGCCTGGGATTTCGTCCATGCCCTGCACCATACCGCGACGCGACGACAGGTCGCCCATCACGTTACCGGCGTAGTCTTCCGGCGTTTCCACTTCGACCGACATCATCGGCTCGAGGATGACTGGCGATGCTTTGCGGCAGCCGTCCTTGAATGCCATCGAACCGGCCATACGGAACGCGTTCTCGTTCGAGTCGACGTCGTGGTACGAACCGAAGGTCACGGTGACTTTGACGTCAACGACCGGATAACCAGCCAGCACGCCGCTGGTCAGGGTTTCGCGAACACCCTTTTCGACTGCAGGGATGTATTCGCGAGGAATCACACCGCCCTTGATCGCGTCGACGAACTCGAAGCCCTTGCCCGGCTCTTGCGGCTCGATCGTCAGGACTGCGTGACCGTACTGACCACGACCACCCGACTGCTTGACGAACTTGCCTTCGACGTCGGTGACGGCTTTGCGGATCGTTTCGCGGTAGGCAACCTGTGGCTTGCCGACGGTTGCTTCGACGCCGAATTCGCGCTTCATGCGGTCAACGATAATTTCCAGGTGCAGCTCGCCCATACCACCGATGATGGTCTGGCCCGATTCTTCATCGGTACGCACGCGGAACGACGGATCTTCCTGTGCCAGGCGGTTCAGCGCCAGGCCCATTTTTTCCTGGTCGGCCTTGGTCTTCGGCTCGACAGCCTGCTGAATGACCGGCTCAGGGAAGACCATCTTTTCCAGCGTGATGACCGACGAAGGATCGCACAGGGTTTCGCCCGTGGTCGCTTCTTTCAGGCCGACCGCGGCGGCGATGTCGCCGGCGTGGACTTCCTTGATCTCTTCGCGCTGGTTGGCGTGCATCTGCAGAATACGGCCAAGACGCTCTTTCTTGTTCTTGATCGGATTGAAGACGGTATCGCCCGACTTGACCATGCCCGAGTAGACGCGGAAGAAGATCAGCTGGCCGACGAACGGGTCGGTCATGATCTTGAATGCCAGCGCCGAGAATTTCTCGTCGTCGGCTGCGCGGCGGGTGACCGGCTGGTCGTCTTCGTCCGTACCACCGACTGGTGGGATGTCGATTGGCGATGGCAGGTATTCGATCACGCCGTCGAGCATGGCTTGCACGCCCTTGTTCTTGAACGCGGTGCCGCACATCATCGGGACGATTTCCGACGCGATGGTACGCTGGCGCAGAGCGGCCTTGATCTCTTCTTCCGAGAGGTCGCCTTCTTCCAGGTACTTGTTCATCAGCTCTTCGGTCGCTTCAGCAGCGGTCTCGACCAGCTTCTCACGCCATTCGTTGGCTTGATCGACCAGTTCGGCCGGGATGTCGCGGTAGTCGAACTTCATGCCCTGCGACGCGTCGTCCCAGAAGATGGCCTTCATCTTGACCAGATCGACCACGCCCAGGAAGTTCTCTTCGGCGCCGATCGGGATCTGCAGAGGAATCGGGTTGGCCTTCAGGCGCGCGCGCATCTGGTCATAGACCTTGAAGAAGTTCGCACCGGTACGGTCCATCTTGTTGACGAAGGCCAGACGTGGCACTTTGTACTTGTTAGCCTGACGCCACACGGTTTCCGACTGTGGCTGCACGCCGCCGACTGCACAGTAAACCATGCAGGCGCCGTCGAGCACGCGCATCGAGCGTTCGACTTCAATGGTGAAGTCGACGTGGCCCGGGGTGTCGATGATGTTGATGTGGTGCGGCTCGAAATTGTTGGCCATACCTTTCCAGAAGCAGGTCGTCGCTGCCGAGGTAATGGTAATGCCGCGTTCCTGCTCCTGCTCCATCCAGTCCATCGTCGCGGCGCCATCGTGCACTTCGCCGATCTTGTGGTTCACGCCGGTGTAGAACAGGACGCGTTCGGTGGTGGTGGTTTTACCAGCATCGATGTGAGCGGAAATACCGATATTGCGGTAGCGCTCAATGGGGGTCTTGCGTGCCATAATTTTTCCTAAATCTTTTAATGGACAAAACCGAGCAGCATCTTGGAGATCAAAATGTGCCCGGCCTGAACAACAGATACTGCTTTGTACTTAGAAGCGGAAGTGCGAGAACGCTTTGTTCGCTTCAGCCATACGGTGGACTTCGTCACGACGCTTCATGGCGCCGCCGCGCATTTCAGCCGCTTCCATCAGTTCACCGCCGAGACGTTGTGGCATGGATTTTTCGCTGCGCTTGTTTGCGGCTTCGCGCAACCAACGCATGGACAGCGCCATACGACGAACCGGACGAACTTCCACTGGCACCTGGTAGTTGGCGCCGCCGACACGGCGGGACTTAACCTCGACCATTGGCTTGGCGTTGTTGATCGCGGCTGCGAACACTTCCAGCGGGTCCTTGCCCGATTTTTGCTGGATATGTTCAAACGCACCGTAGATGATGTTTTCAGCGACCGACTTTTTGCCGGACAGCATCAGAACGTTGACGAACTTGGCGACATCCGTGTTGCCGAATTTTGGATCTGGCAGGATCTCGCGCTTGGGTACTTCACGACGACGTGGCATTTCAATTCCTTTATCTTCAGTTGAGTGCTGATTCAGCACTCGCGAGGGCCATCATGACCACTCACTTACTCGGCCTGACGGCCGGCTCAACTTAACGTTTAAATGTGACCTCGGTATGACCGAGACCGCAGATGATTACTTCTTGGCAGCCTTGGCACGCTTCGCGCCGTACTTCGAGCGAGCTTGCTTACGGTCTTTGACGCCCTGGGTATCCAGTGCACCGCGAACCATGTGGTAACGCACACCCGGCAAATCCTTGACACGACCGCCGCGCAGCAGGACGACGCTGTGCTCTTGCAGGTTGTGGCCTTCACCGCCGATGTACGAAATGACTTCGAAACCGTTGGTCAGGCGAACTTTGGCGACTTTACGCAGAGCCGAGTTCGGCTTCTTTGGGGTCGTGGTGTACACACGGGTGCAGACACCGCGCTTTTGCGGGCAGTTTTCCAGTGCCGGCGACTTGCTCTTCACAACCGCGGCAACGCGCGGCTTGCGAATCAGTTGATTGATGGTTGGCATCGTTCCTAATCCAACAAAGTACTACAGTTGATAACCCGGACAAGCCTGCCCGGGGACTGAAACCTAGTCCCGGATGTCTGACAGCGGACGGCGACGAAAGCCACTCACCGAAGGAGCGGCTGCGAATGCATGAGCGATGTGCAGAATAAATCGAGAACTCGCGAGTATAGACTCGTTGCAAACCGCGGTCAACCGATTTGCTGATTTAACGGGCAGCCCCGGCGTCGAAGAGACCTGCTGCTGTGGTAGTCGTGACACAATAGCCGACTTTCCGCTGCCCTCCTTCTCGATGCGAACCTTGCTGCGCCCCGCCAACCTGGCCCTCGTACTGACTTACCTGGTGCTGTCGGCGGTGCCCTTCTTTCCGCTGACCCTGGCCTGCCGGGTTGCCCGCGACGCGCCCGGCCCAGCTCGCCGGTATGGCCGTGTTCGCCTGGATCGCGGTCTGGGCCCTGTTCAAGCGCCCCGCGTACTTTCACTGGCTGTTGCTGCCGGCCTTCATCGCGCTGCCGGCCGAGCTTTACCTGTATCTGTATTACGGCCAGGGCATCTCGACCCACCACCTGGGCATCATGGCCGAGACCAGCCCGCTGGAAGCGCTGGAATTCCTGGGCGCGCGCGCCTGGCTGCTGCTTGGCGTGATGGTCGGCGTCGTCGCGTGGTGGGCCGCGACCTACCGGGCGGCGCTGGCGACGCGCGACCTCGACTGGAACGACCGCTCGCGTCCGCTGGTGCTGGGGCTGCTGGTCGTGGCCGTCGGATTGTTCGCCTACGGGCAGAAAGCGGGCGTGTCCGGCGTGCGACGGCCGCGTCGACAAACGCGCTGCCGCCCGCCCTAGCCTCCAGCCTGCCGCGCCTGCCGCACTGGGCGCAGCCGCCCTTCGAAGTCAACGCCTTTGCCCAGTCCTGGCCTTTCGGCGTGGTGGCGCGCGGGCTCGATTTCTATAAAGAGCGGGTGTATTTGGCGGACCTGCACCGGAAGAGCGCGGCGTTTCGTTTTCATGCGTTCCAGGCCGACCCCGCGACAACGCCGGACGTGATCGTCATGGTGCTGGGCGAATCCTCCCGTTTCGATCGCTGGAGCCTGAACGGCTATGCGCGCCCGACCAATCCCTTGCTCATGCAGGAGCCGAACCTGGTGGCGCTGCAGGACCTGATTACTTCGGTCTCGGCCACCCGCCTGTCGGTGCC
>CAVSPL010000014.1:0-63994 GCA_963729765.1 uncultured beta proteobacterium
CTACCAACTAGCTAATCAGATATCGGCCGCTCCAGGAGCATGAGGTCTTGCGATCCCCCACTTTCATCCTTAGATCGTATGCGGTATTAGCGTAACTTTCGCTACGTTATCCCCCACTCTTGGGTACGTTCCGATATATTACTCACCCGTTCGCCACTCGCCGCCAGGTTGCCCCGCGCTGCCGTTCGACTTGCATGTGTAAAGCATGCCGCCAGCGTTCAATCTGAGCCAGGATCAAACTCTTCAGTTTAATCTCTGTTTGTTGGCATTACTGCCACCGCTATTGCTAGCGGGTCGCTCACTCAAGATACTGACCGTTATCTCATTGCTGAGACAACGTAATTCTTTTTGTGAACATTTGATAATTTAAGTAATCAGTGACCGAAGTCACTGGCACCTTCATCAAACGCCCACACTTATCGACTGTTAATTTTTAAAGAACTTATTCGGTACTGCCTTGCTACTTGTTGACAAAGCGTTTTGTTCGTCAGCAGCAGAGAAAAAGAGTATGAAGCTTTTCTTGATTCTCGTCAACCTCTTTTTTGCTACACCGCAGATCTCTGCGGCTCCTGTTGTCACTCCAACTACTTGATTTCGTTGTCGTTTTCAACAGGAGGCGAATTATAGCGAACCGGGTGCGAAGTTGGCAAGGCCCGCTTTCAACTTTCTACAACAGCCAGTCGATGGGCAGGATGGACAGGATCCGCACCCCTGCCCGCTTCCAGATCCCGGTGCCCGGCTCCGTGTCATGGCGCACGGTTTTGCCGTCGGCGCGCTCGATCCAGAACAGCTTGCCGCTCTCATCCAGGCGCACCTCGTAGGCACGTTCGGGCATGCGGGTGTCCAGCACCTGGCTCAAGTGCCTGCGCCATGCGCGGGCTGTCGATCACGAAGCCCATCTCGGTATTCAGGTCGATCGAACGCCGGTCCATATTGAAGGAGCCGACGAAGATACTGCGGCCGTCGACGCCGAAGGTTTTCGCATGCAGGCTCGATGCGGAGCTGCCGAAGCGTCCGCGCCCCGCTGTCCGGCAGGTCGGCGCCCCAGCTGCGCCGCAGCTCGAACAGGGAGACGCCGGCAGCGCAGCAAGTCGTGGCGCCATTTCGCGTAGCCGGCATGGACCGCGGCGACGTCGGTCGCCTCCAGCGAATTGGTCAGCACCCGGACCCTGGCGCCGCCACGGGCGAGGTCGGCCAGGGCTTGGGCGCCTGTCTTTACCCGGCACGAAATACGGCGAGACCAGGTCGAGCTGGTGCGCGGGCTTGCCCCACAGGCGCCGCAGCTGCGACTGCCAGCGGTCTTCCGGCCTGGCCGTGCCGGTCGCCTTGGCCGGATCGTCGCTGACCAGGCGGTGACCGGATTCCATTCCAGCGGCGCCTGGCCCGCCTTGAGCTGCGCGACAAACGCAGAGCTGCGGATCGCCTCGATATAGCGCTGCGCCCCGGGCTGGCTGCGCAGTTGCGCCGCACGCCGGGCCAATGCGCCCGCCGGCTCGGCCTCGCGCCGGCGTCGACCAGGCTCGCTACCGGATAGGCGGAGGCGCTGTTCCAGTAGCGATCGAAATCGCGCGAGGTCTCCGGCACCACCGGCCCGACCGCCAGCACGTCCAGATCGACAAACAGCACATCGCCCGCCGCGCCGAAATACTCGTCGCCGATGTTGCGCCCGCCGACGATCGTCGCCTGGTTGTCGGCCGTGAAGGATTTGTTGTGCATGCGCCGATTCAGGCGGCTGAAGTCGAACAGGTAGCCCAGGCTGCGCCAGGCACGCGTGCTGAACGGGATTGAACAGGCGCACCTCGATATTCGGCTCGGCGTCGAGCGCGGCCAGCATGCGGGTCGAGCCCGGCGGTGTTGTTATCGTCCAGCAGCAGCCGCACGCGCACCCCGCGCGCCGCCGCGCTGCGCAGCTCGTCGAGCAGCAGCACGCCGGTGAGGTCGTCGCGCCAGATATAGTATTGAACGTCGAGACTGCGCTCGGCGCCGCGCGCCAGCAGCACGCGCGCGGCAAAGGCGTCGCGCCCGTCGGGCAGCGGACAGCACGCCCGAGCGCCCCGGATGCGCGGCGGCCAGCGGCGCGATCGCCTGCCCCATGCGCGTGGCGCTCGGTGTCGGCCAGCGCCTGGCGTGACGGTGCGCGCGCGCCGGCGGCGGCAGGGAGGTGCAGCCGACGCCTGCCGCCACGACGATGACGAGCGCCGCCGCTCCCCTGCCAGGCAGGCGCCGCGCGCGCATCGCTTACATGCCTTCGAAGTTGGCTTTGCGCTTGGCGAGGAAGGCCGACATGCCCTCCTTCTGCGCCGGCGTGCCGAAGGCGGCGTGGAAGAAGCGGCGCTCGTAGCGCACGCCTTCGGTCAGCGTCGTCTCGAACGCGCGGTTGACGCGAATCCTTGATCGCCATCGCCACCGACACCGGCATCTCGGCAATGGTCGCCGCCACTTTCAGGGCCTCTTCCATCAGCTGTCGGCCGGGAAGATGCGCGACACCAGGCCGGTGCGCTCCGCTTCCGCCGCATCGATCATGCGCGAGGTCAGCAGCATGTCCATCGCTTTCGATTTGCCGATCGTGCGCGGCAGGCGCTGGGTGCCGCCCGCGCCCGGGGTCACGCCGACCTTGATTTCAGGCTGGCCGAATTTGGCGCTGTCGGCGGCGATCAGGAAGTCGCACATCATCGCCAGTTCGCAGCCGCCGCCCAGGGCAGTAGCCGGCGACCACGCCGACCACCGGTTTGCGCACGTTCAGGATGTGTTCCCAGTTGCGGCCGATGTAATTGCCGGGATAGGTGTCGCGCATAGGTGTACTCGGCCATGGCTGCGATGTCGGCGCCTGCCGCGAAGACCTTTTCGCTGCCGGTGACGATGATGACGTTCACGCCTGGGTCGGCATCGAACTTGTAGAGCGCGTCGCCCAGCTCGTTCATCATGTTGTCGTTCAGCGCATTCATCGCCTTCGGGCGGTTCAGGCGAATCACGGCCACCTTGCCGTGGTTTTCGATCAGCAGGTCTGCGTATTCCATGGGACACCTCTATATAAGGGATTGATCAGTGCCGCGATTGTAGCGCCTCGACGGCGCCGCAAAGAGCGGTATCATTTCTGTTTAAGCAAGTTCGCAGCGAGCCAGCCATTCCGACACTCCGCCAGACCTTGATCCAGCATGCGCGCCGACGGCCTGCTGCGCAGCGCCGATTTCCGCCGCCTGTGGCTGAGCAGCACACTGACCCAGTTCGGCGCCCAGATCACCCTGCTCGCCCTGCCGATCTGCGCGGTATTGCTGATGCATGCGACGCCGAGCCAGATGGGCACCCTGGCCGCGCTCGAGTCCCTGCCCTTCCTGCTGTTCGGCCTGCCCTCGGGCGTGCTGCTCGACCGCCGCCGGCGCCTGCCGATCATGATGTGCAGCGACGTGATGGTGGCGACGGCATTGGCGAGCGTGCCGCTGGCCTGGTGGATGGATGCGCTGACCATCCACTGGCTGTATGCGGTCGGCTTCATGCTGGGCACGGGGCTTGTCGTCGGCGGCAGCGCCGAGCAGGTGTTTCTCACTTTCGTCGTCGGGCGCGAGCGCCTGGTCGATGCCCAGGCCAGGCTGGCCGGCACCGAATCGGCGGCGCGCCTGGTCGGCCCCGGCATGGCGGGCGCCATGGTGCAGCTGCTGGGCGCGCCGGTCGCCATCCTGTGCACCGTGGCCGGCTTCGTCGTCTCGCTGGCGAACCTGCGCCGGATCCGCGCGCGCGAACCGCAACCGGCGCCTTCGACTGCGCATCCGCTGGCCGACATCCGCGAAGGCCTGGCCTTTGTGTGGAACCAGCGCGTGCTGCGTACCCTCGCCTGGACCGCCGGCAGCTGGCATTTCCTGTTCTATGGCTACCTGGCCCTGCACGTGCTGTTCGCCACCCGCGTGCTGGGCATGGCGCCGGGCGTGATGGGAACGGCGCAGATGCTGGGCGGCGCCGGCATCCTGGCGGGCTCGATCCTGGTCAAGCCGCTCTCGAAGCGCTACGGCACCGGGCGCGCGATCCTGGTCGGCTTGTGCGTCTCGGCACTGGGCTTCGCGCTGATGCCGGCCATTCCCGCCAGGCTGCTGGGCAGCACGGCGTTCACGGCGGTCGCCTACGGCAGTGTCGTGTTCCTGCTCGACTGCGGCGCGACCCTGTTCTTCGTGCCCTACATCGCCCTGCGCCAGCGCGTGACGCCGGACGCGGTGCTGGGCCGGATGGTGGCGACGATGCGCTCGCTGACGGTGGCTTCCGCCCCGCTCGGCGCGCTGGCGGCCGGCGCGATCGCCGAGCGTTTCAGCGTGCGGACCGGGCTGGTGTGCGTGGCGGCGGGGGCGGTCGTGCTGGCGGTGGCGGCGGTGGCCGGCACCCGCCTGCGCCATGTAAACGATTGACGCGCTTATTTCGGCAGCAGCACCCAGGTCGAGCCGCGCTGCTTCATGCGCCCCGCATACTCGGCCGCATTGCCGCCGAAGCCGAAGAAGAAGTCGGCCCGCACCGCGCCGCGGATCGCGCCGCCGGTGTCCTGCGCCATCATCAGGCGCTGGACCGGCGCACCATCGGCCGGATGCGTGGTCGACAGGAACAGCGGCGCGCCGAGCGGCACGATCGACGGGTCGACCGCCACCGAACGCTCCGGCGTCAAGGGCACGCCCAGCGCGCCCTTCGGCCCCACGTTCGGGTCTGGCAGGCGTCTCTTCGCGGAAGAAGATATAGCTGGGGTTGACGTTCAGGAGTTCCTGGCGCCGCGCCGGATTGGCCGCGATCCAGGCCTTGATGCTTTGCGCCGAGACGCCATCGGCCGGCAGCTGGCCCTGCTCCACCAGCCAGCGCCCGATCACTTTATACGGATGGCCGTTCTGGTCGGCGAAGGCGATGCGCACGGTCTCGCCGCTGTCGTCGATGCGTACCCGTCCCGAGCCCTGCACTTCCAGGAAGAAGGCCTCGACCGGATCGTCGACCCAGACCAGTTCCTTGCCGGCGAGCGGCGCGCGCTCGATCTCGGCGCGGGTGCTGTACGGGACCACGGTCTTGCCGACCAGGCGTCCGCGCAGGCGCATGTTCTTCAGGGTCGGGTAGGCCGCGGCCAGGTCGACCGTAATCAGATCGTCCGGCACCCGGTACAGCGGGGTCTGGAAGGCGCCGCCGCGTTTGCGCGCGCCGCGCAGCATCGGCTCGTAATAGCCGGTGATCAGGCCGGTGTCGGCGCCGTCGGGCATGCGCATCTGGTTCGGCACGAAATACGTCTCGAAATAGCGGCGGATCGCAGCGCCATCATTGCCGTCGACCGCGTTCGACGCGGCGCAGGGCGCCGTCCACTGCGGCTTTTTCGCCAGCACGCGGCACGACGCCATGAAGGCCGGCCAGGCCTGGCGCAGGTCGTCCTGCTGCCAGCCGGGCAGCGCTTCGAAGGACACCGGGGTCATGGCGGGCACCGGCGGCGGCTTGGGCAGGTCGGCGGGGATGCCGACCGGGCCGACCGGCGGCGGCATCACGATGTCGGGCTGCTTCGATGGCGGCGGCACCGGCTGCGGCTTGACCGGCGGCGCGGGCGGCGGCGTGCCGCAGGCGGCCAGCAGGAGGGCGACGAGGGCAAACGAAGAAGGTACACTGCGGCGTATCGAATGCATAAGGACAGTCTATGTGGATCTTGATGTTGGAAGTGGGCGTGGCATTCTTCCTGCTGGTGTTCATCGTCTGGTGGACGATGTTCTCCGGCCGCCCGGAAAACCGCAAGCGGCCGCTGCGCGAAGAGAAGCCGCCCGCGCGAACAGGAATGATCAGTGCAGCATGCTCGGCAGCGTCAGCACGAATTCCGGAATCTTGACCTCGAAGCGGTGGCCGTCCTCGGCCACGCAGAAGTATTCGCCGTGCATCGAGCCCTGCGGCGTGTCCAGCGGCGTGCCGCTCGAGTATTCGAACTCCTCGCCCGGTTTCAGCAGCGGCTGGTGCCCGACCACGCCCAGGCCCGACACTTCCTGCATCCGGTTGTTGGCGTCGGTGATGACCCAATG
Organism: uncultured beta proteobacterium; assembly: GCA_963729765.1. GTDB lineage: Bacteria > Pseudomonadota > Gammaproteobacteria > Burkholderiales > Burkholderiaceae_D > Telluria. The sequence continues at coordinate 6,012 of CAVSPL010000014.1, forward strand.
GCGCGAAATCAGCTGGGCCGGCACCTCGCCCGTGTTCTTGATCGTGATCGTGTAGCGAAAACAGGTATTCGTCGCGGTCCGGCTTGCTCTGCTCGGGCAGGTACTTGGTGCGGACGGTAACGGTCAAATCGTAGGCAGCCATCGGCTTCCCTCTTTCTTATTGGTGGAGACGCATTGCGCAAAGGCGCATGATACCCCGCCATGCGAAACGGGGCTGCGCGGTCGCACTGCGCAAGCAGCTCGGCGTAAAATAGCGTCTTCACCCCAACCGCATCGGCACCAGCTCCACTTATGACCACCTACCGCATCGCTCCCAGCATCCTGTCCGCCGATTTCGCCCGCCTGGGCGAAGAAGTCCGCAACGTCGTCGAAGCAGGCGCCGACATCATCCACTTCGACGTGATGGACAACCATTACGTGCCGAACCTGACCATCGGCCCGCTGGTCTGCCAGGCGATCCGCCCGCACGTGCAGGTGCCGATCGACGTCCACCTGATGGTCAAACCGGTCGACCGCATCATCCCCGACTTCGCCAAGGCCGGCGCCAACATCATCACCTTCCACCCGGAAGCGTCCGAGCACATCGACCGCACGCTGCAGCTGATCCGCGACCACGGCTGCAAGGCCGGCCTGGTGTTCAACCCGGGCACGCCGATGCACTATCTCGAGCACGTGATGGACAAGATCGACATGATCCTGATTATGTCGGTCAATCCGGGCTTCGGCGGCCAGTCCTTCATCCCCGAAGCACTGAAGAAGATCGCGATCGCGCGCCGCCTGATCGACGAATCGGGCCGCGACATCATGCTGGAAGTCGATGGCGGCATCAAGGCCGAGAACATCGCCGCCGCCGCCGCTGCCGGCGCCGACACTTTCGTCGCAGGCTCCGCCATCTTCGGCAAGCCCGACTACAAAGCCGTGATCGACGCCATGCGCGCCGAACTGGCCACGGTCGGCAAGTAATGCGTTCCGGCGCCGCGGCCATCCGGGCCGCCATCATCGATCTCGACGGCACGATGCTCGACACCGTGCCCGACTTTGAAACGGCCCTGAACGGCATGCGCGCCGGATTCGGACTGGCCCCGATCACCCAGGCAGGTCATCACGCCGATGGTCGGCAAGGGCTCCGAAAAGCTGATCCGCGACGTGCTCGCGCTCGACTACGACGCGGCCCGCATCGACGCCGTCTTCGACGAGGCGATGGCCGCCTACCAGCGCCATTACCTCGCCATCAACGGCGAGCGCAGCGTGCTGTACGAGGGCGTGATCGAGGGGCTGGAGGCCATGAAAAACATGGGCCTGCGCCTGGCCTGCGTGACCAACAAGCCGATCGCCTTCGCCACGCCGCTGCTGGCGCAAAAGGGGCTCGCGCCCTATTTCGAGCTGGTGTATGGCGGCGACTCGCTGCCGCGCAAAAAAGCCCGATCCCCTGCCGCTGCTGCAGGTGTGCGCGCGATTTCGACCTGGCTCCGCCCCAGGTGGTGGCGATCGGCGACTCCTCGAACGATGCCGAAGCGGCGCGCGCGGCACGTTGCTTCGTGCTCACAGTGCCATATGGTTATAACCACGGAAGGCCTGTGCAAGACATCGATTCCGATGGTATAGTTAATTCGCTACTGGATGCCGCCGAGCTCGTTCGTGCGCACAACAGCACTCAAAACTAACTCATCTATACATGTTCTCCATTAAAAAACTCTCCGTCAACCAGACCGGCGCCCCTGAGGCCTGGGTCTGGCGACGCTGGCAATCCTGGGCTAACTGAACCCACTTGATTGCTGCCGGCTGCACACGCATCCGGCAGGTTTTTTAGACTACCGCCGCCCATCCTCCAACTCGAACGCTGGCGGCCCGGAGAAGAACATGACCGAACTCGAATTCAAATCGCTGGCCAACCAGGGCTATAACCGCATTCCGCTGATCGCCGAAGCCTTCGCCGATCTGGAGACGCCGCTGACCCTGTACCTGAAGCTGGCGCAGTCGCAGAACACCGGCAAGAACACGTTTCTCCTCGAATCGGTCGTCGGCGGCGAGCGCTTCGGGCGCTACTCCTTCATCGGCCTGCCGGCCAAGACGCTCCTGCGCAGCAGCGGCAACCTCACCGAGATCGTCACGAATGGCGCGGTGGTCGAGACCCACGAGGGCAATCCGCTCGACTTCATCGAGACCTACCAGGCGCGCTTCAAGGTCGCGCTGCGTCCGGGCATGCCGCGTTTCTGCGGCGGCCTGGCCGGCTACTTCGGCTACGACACGGTGCGCCACATCGAGCGCAAGCTGGCCGGCAAGGCGCCCAGCGACCCGCTCGGCCTGCCCGACATCCAGCTGATGGTGACCGAAGAACTGGCCGTCATCGACAACCTGTCGGGCAAGCTGTACCTGATCGTGTATGCGGACACGGCGCAGCCGGAATCGTTTTCGAAAGCGCGCCAGCGCCTGAAAGACTTGCGCGTCATGCTGCGCCGTAGCGTCGATGCGCCGGTCACGACCGCCTCGGTGCGTACCGAAGCGGTGCGCGAATTCAGCAAGGAAGACTATCTGGCAGCGGTGGCCAAGGCCCACGAATACGTGATGGCCGGCGACCTGATGCAGGTGCAAATTGGCCAGCGCATCCGCAAGCCGTATGTCGATTCGCCGCTCTCGCTGTACCGCTCGCTGCGTTCGCTGAACCCGAGCCCGTACATGTACTACTACAATTTCGGCGACATGCAGATCGTCGGCGCCTCGCCCGAGATCCTGGTGCGCAACGAAACGTCCGCCGCCGGCGAGCGCAAGGTCACGCTGCGCCCGATCGCCGGCACCCGTCCGCGCGGCGCGACGCCGGAACGCGATACCGAACTGGCCGCCGAGCTGCTGGCGGACCCGAAGGAAATCGCCGAGCACGTGATGCTGATCGACCTGGCGCGCAACGACATCGGCCGCATCGCCGATACCGGCAGCGTCAAGGTCACCGACCGCATGGTCATCGAAAAATACTCGCACGTGCAGCACATCGTCTCGAACGTCGAAGGCGCGCTGAAGGAAGGCATGTCCAACCTGGACGTGCTGCGCGCGACCTTCCCGGCCGGGACGCTGACCGGCGCGCCGAAAGTGCGCGCGATGGAAATCATCGATGAGCTCGAACTCACGAAGCGCGGCATCTACGGCGGCGCCTGCGGTTATCTCTCCTTCGGCGGCGAGATGGACGTGGCGATCGCGATCCGCACCGGCGTGATCAAGGACGGCAACCTGTACGTGCAGGCCGCGGCCGGCATCGTGGCCGACTCGATCCCCGAAATGGAATGGCAGGAAACCGAAGCCAAGGCGCGCGCCGTGTTGCGCGCGGCCGAGCAAGTGCAAGACGGACTGGATGGGGAGTTCTGACATGCTGCTAATGATCGACAACTACGATTCCTTCACCTACAACATCGTCCAGTATTTCGGCGAGCTGGGTGAAGAGGTGCGCACGGTGCGCAACGACGAGGTCACGATCGAGGAGATCGCGGCCATGAAGCTCGACCGCATCTGCATCTCGCCGGGCCCGAAAGCGCCGGTCGATGCGGGCGTCTCGGTCGAGGTCATCAAGCGCTTCCAGGGCAAGCTGCCGATCCTCGGCGTCTGCCTCGGCCACCAGGCCATCGGCGAAGCCTTCGGCGGCAAGATCATCCGCGCCAAGCAGGTCATGCACGGCAAGACCTCGATGATCGCGCATACCGGCGTCGGCGTCTTCAAGGGCTTGCCGAGCCCGTTCACCGTGATCCGCTACCACTCGCTGGCGATCGAACGCGCGTCGCTGCCGGCCTGCCTGGAAGTGACCGCCTGGACCGACGACGGCGAAATCATGGGCGTGCGCCACAAGGAATTCGACATCCAGGGCGTGCAGTTCCACCCCGAGTCGATCCTGTCCGAGCACGGCCACGCGCTGTTCAAGAACTTCCTCGAAGGCTGCTGATCGCCTGCCGCGCCGGCGCACCGGCGCGGTTCTCAACCATTACTGGAACCACCATGCCGATCACCCCACAAGAAGCGCTGCTGCGCTGTATCGAACACCGCGAGATCTTCCACGACGAGATGCTGTCACTGTTCCGCCAGATCATGTCGGGCGAGATGTCGCCGACCATGGTCGCGGCGCTGACCATGGGCCTGCGCGTGAAGAAGGAAACCATCGGCGAGATCACGGCCGCCGCGCAAGTCATGCGCGAATTCTCGACCAAGGTGCCGATGGCCGACACCACCCACCTGCTCGACATCGTCGGCACCGGCGGCGACGGCGCGCATACCTTCAATATTTCGAGCGCGGCGATGTTCGTGGCCGCCGCCGCCGGTGCGCGCGTGGCCAAGCACGGCGGGCGCAGCGTGTCGTCGTCCTCGGGCAGCGCGGACCTGATCGAAGCGCTCGGCGCCAACATCGACCTGAAGCCCGAGCAGATCGCGCAATCGATCGCCCAGACCGGCATCGGCTTCATGTTCGCGCCGAACCACCACGCGGCCATGAAGCACGTGGCGCCGGTGCGGCGCGAGCTGGGCGTGCGCAGCATCTTCAATATCCTCGGGCCGCTGACCAATCCGGCCGGCGCGCCGAACATCCTGATGGGCGTGTTCCACCCCGACCTGGTCGGTATCCAGGTGCGCGTGCTGCAGCGCCTCGGCGCCCAGCATGCGATGGTGGTCTGGGGCCGCGACAACATGGACGAAGTCTCGCTCGGCGCCGGCACCCTGGTCGGCGAACTGGTGAATGGCGAGATCCGCGAATACGAAATCCACCCGGAAGACTTCGGCATGCCGATGATCGCCAGCCGCAACCTGAAGGTGGCGAACACGGAAGAGTCGAAACTGCGCGTCATGGAGGCGCTGCGCGGCGAGCCGGGACCGGCCACCGACATCGTGGCGCTGAACGCCGGCACCGCGCTGTATGCGGCGGGGGTGGTTGCATCGATCGAGGACGGTTTGGCGAAAGCCCGTGCGACAATCGCATCCGGCGCGGCCATGGCCAAGCTCGAACAATTCGTCAGCGTCACGCGCCAGCTGGGCGCCAACCATAAAAGAAGGGATGCACATGTTGGGGATTCACGATCTGCCGCTGTTTATCATTTCCGGACTTCTCCTCAACATCATGCCCGGGCCCGACTCGCTGCTCATCATGACGCGCAGCGCGACGCAAGGCTGGCGCGCCGGCTGCGCGGCGGCGCTGGGCATCGGCACGCGGCACCCTGGTGCATATCTTCGCCGCGGCGCTCGGCTTGTCGGCGGTGCTGGCCACCTCCGCGACCGCGTTCACGCGTCGTCAAGCTGATCGGTGCGGCCTACATCCTGTACTATGGCGGTCGGGCTGCTGCGCAGCCGCAAGCAGACCGGCGACGTCGCAGCGCCCGTGCTGCCGGCCCTGCCCTACCGCACCATCTTCGCCCAGGGTTTTCTGACCAACGTGCTGAACCCGAAGGTCGCGATCTTCTTCCTGGCTTTCGTCCCGCAATTCATCAGCGCCGATGCGCCGAACAAGGCGCTCGCCTTCATCGTCCTCGGCTGCATTTTCAATTTCAACGGCATGCTCTGGTGCGGCGCCTTGTCCCTGGCCACCGCCAAGGCCAGCGCACGCATCAAGCTCAGCCCGGCCGTCTCGCTCTGGCTCAACCGCGTCACCGGCGGCCTGTTCGTCTGGCTCGGCGTCAAGCTGGCACTGGCCAATCACACTAAAGGTTTACAAGCATGTCCGACATCCTGAACAAAATCCTCGCCGTCAAAGCCGACGAAGTGGCGGCCGCCAAAAAATACCGCGACCTGGCCAGCCTGCGCCGCGAAGTCGAGGGCGATGCCCAATTGCGCGCCGATATCCGCGGCTTCGAAGCGAGCCTGCGCAAGAACATCGCCGCCGGCCGCGCCGGCGTGATCGCCGAAGTGAAAAAGGCCTCGCCCTCGAAAGGCGTCTTGCGTGCCGACTTCAAGCCGGCGCAGATCGCCGAGAGCTATGCCGAGGCCGGCGCATCCTGCCTGTCGGTGCTGACCGACGTGAATTTCTTCCAGGGCAGCGTCGACTACCTGAAGCAGGCCCGTGCGGCCGTCGAGCTGCCCGTGATCCGCAAGGATTTTATGGTCGACATGTACCAGGTGTACGAAGCGCGCGCGATGGGGGCCGATGCGATCCTGTTGATCGTCTCGGCGCTCGATCACGGCCTGATGGCGGAATTGGAAGCCTGTGCCCAGGAACTTGGCATGGATGTGCTGGTCGAAGTACATGACGGTGATGAGTTGACCGCGGCCTTGAAGCTGAAAACGCCGCTGGTCGGCATCAACAACCGCAACCTGCGCACTTTCGAGACCTCGCTCGAGACCACGCTTGGCCTGCTGCCGCGCATTCCGGCGGAACGCCTGGTGGTCACCGAGTCGGGAATCATGGTGCCGGGCGATGTGCAAGCGCATGCGCGAGGCGAACGTGCACGCGTTCCTGGTGGGCGAAGCGTTCATGCGAGCGCCGAAGCCCTGGCGCCGAACTTCGACGATTATTCGACTGACATGACCACCTCCATCCGCACCTCGGCTACCTTCCTTCTACTACTGGCAGCCCTGGGCGGATGCAGTGCGGTCCAGCCCGTCGCTTCCACGGCCAGGCGCATCGTCGCCGCCATTCTTCCGCTCCCACTCCCACAACCCGCGCGCCGGTCGCGCCGCCTTCGCGCACGCTCGACGCCTACAAGACCGAAGTGGCGCAGCACGTCATGCGCCACAACAGCGGCCAGACCTTCAGCGGCCAATTGCCGCCGATGCTGCCGGCGATCGTGGTGGTGAACATCACGGTGGGCGAGGATGGCGAATTGCAGGACGTCGTCGTCCAGCGTTCGCGCGACCCGGACGCGTCGAAGGTGGCGCTGGCCTCGATGCGGCGCAGCGGGCCGCTGCCGCGGCCGGTGAATCTGCTGGCCGCGAACATGCGGGCGCTGACGTTTTCGGAGACCTTCCTGTTCGATGACCAGTACCGGTTCCAGTTGCGCAGTTTGGCCGGGCCGCAGTAGGGTCACGCAGTCCGTTAGCGTCCCAGCACGTTCAGCACCGCCATGCTCATCGCCTGCGCCGCCGTCTTGATCGACGGTTCCGGCACCGGCGCATAGAACGGCGAGTGATTGAAGGCGATCGGCTTGCCGCCTTCGCGCTCGGCTTCCTCGAGCCATTTTCGGGTCGTAGACGCCGGTGAAGAAGAACATCGACGGCACGCCCTGGTTCACGTACTGCGAGAAATCTTCGCTGGCCGTCATGGCCGGCATGCGCTGGGCGTTGGCGTCGCCGAAGGCGTCCTTGAACACGGCTTCGGTCTTGGTCACCAGCGCTTCGCTGTTGACGATGGCCGCGCCGCCGCTGATCAGCTGCACGTCGGGCGCCGGTGCGCCGGCCATCGCGCTCGATGCGTTGGCCACGCGGCGCACGCCCTCCAGCAGTTTGGCGCGCACGGCCGGGCTGTAGGAGCGGATGGTGCCGCGCACCTGCACGCTGTCGGGAATGATGTTGCCGACCGTGCCGCCCTGGATCGCGCCGATCGTCACGACGCCGAATTCCTTCGGATCCTTTTCGCGGCTGATCACGGTCTGCACGTCGACCACGAAGCGCGCGGCGATCGTGATCGGGTCGACCGATTTGTCGGGCGCCGAGCCGTGGCCGCCGCGGCCCTTGAACACGATCTCGATCGCGTCCGAGTTCGACGACACCGCGCCGGTGTTGTAGCCCACCGTGCCATGCGCGCAGCGGCCAGGAATGCAGGGCGAAGGCGAAGTCGGGTTTCGGGAAGCGCGTGAACAGGCCGTCGTCCAGCATGGCCTTGGCGCCCGACACGGTCTCCTCGGCCGGCTGGCCGATGAACACCAGGGTGCCCTTCCACTGCGATTTCATCTCGACCAGCGTGCGCGCGGCGCCCAGCCAGCTGGCCATGTGGATGTCGTGGCCGCAGCTGTGGGTGACGAAACTCTCGCGCCCGTCGCTGCTCGCGTTCGCGCGGCTGGCGTAGGGCAGGCCGGTCTTTTCTTCCATCGGCAGGCCGTCGAGCTCGGTGCGCACCAGCACCGTCGGCCCGGCGCCGTTCTTATAGCACCGCGACGATGCCGGTCTTGCCGACTTTTTCCGTCACCTGGAAGCCGAGCTTGCGCATCTCGGCCGCCAGCTTGCCGGCGGTGCGCATTTCCTGGAAGGCGATCTCCGGATGGGCGTGCAAGTCCTTGTAGACCGTATCGAGCCAGGGATACATGCCGTCGACGCGTTTGGTCACGTCGTTCTTGAGCGGCGCGGGAAGCTGGGCCAGTGCGGGAAGGCTGGCAAGGGCAAGGACGGCGGCGGCAAGCTGTTTCAACGGAGCACCTCTTTTCTGATCAAGAAATGGGAGCAGCAAACTTCAGGATGCGCTCGGCCGCGCCAGCGCCGTCGACTTCTTGCCGGCGACCGCCTGCGACAGGGTAATGCCCGGCACCCGGTCGCCCTGCAGCGTCACCTCGAATGCCATCAATTCGTCGCGGCGGAAGGCGTGCACCGTCACCTTGTCGCCGACGCGGTAGCGCGACAGCAGCGTGTCGACGTTCGACGGGTTGCCGTTCACGCGCAGGCCGTCGATGGCGATCAGGATGTCGAGCGCCGACAGGCCGGCCTGGTGCGCCGCGCCGCCTTCGTGCACCTGCGTCAGCTTGGCGCCGAGCGGATCGCGCCCGATGCCGGCGTCCAGCGAGGGCTTGCCGTTCTTGCGCTCGTCGACCAGCTTCACGCCGAAGGGGGCGAACAGTTTGGCCAGCGGCAGGTCCTCGGTGCCGCGGACGTATTTGTCGAACAAGGTGCGCAGTTTCAGGCCGCTGACTTCGTCGAACAGCGCTTCGACTTCGGCCTCGGTCACGCCGCGGCCGACGCTCGGATAAAAATCGCGGCCGTAGCGCTGCCACAGCGCGCGCATGACGTCGTCGAGCGTCTTGGCGCCGCTCGTCTTGGCGCGGATCGTCAGGTCGAAGGCCAGCGCGATCAGCGAGCCCTTGCTGTAATAGCTGATGATCGCGTTCGGCGAGTTCTCGTCCTGGCGGTAGTACTTGCTCCAGGCGTCGAAGCTCGAATCGGCCACGCTCTGCTTCAGGCGCCCGCTGCCGCGCAGCACGCTGCCGACGGTCTTGCCGAGCAGCTTGAAATAGGTCGGCTCGCCGATGATCCCGGCGCGCACCAGCATCAGGTCGTCGTAGTAACTGGTGAAGCCTTCGAACAGCCACAGCAGCGGCGTGTAGCCCTCGACCTGCAGGTCGTAGGGCGCGAACACGGCCGGCTTGATGCGCTTGACGTTCCAGGTGTGGAAGTACTCGTGGCTGCACAGGCCGAGGAATTTCAGGTAGCCCTCGCCCGGCTCGCCGGACTGGGTCATGGCAGTCGTCGGCAGGTCGGCGCGCGAGCAGATCAGGGCGGTCGAGGCGCGGTGTTCGAGGCCGCCGTAGCCGTCGCCGACCGCCATCGTCATGAAGACATAGCGGTCGATCGGCGCGCGGCGGGTTTCCGGCTCGAACAGCGATATCTGCGCTTCGCAGATCGCTTTCAGGTCGGCCTGCAGGCGCGCCATGTCCAGGTTCGGCACGCGGCCGGTGATGACGATGTCGTGCGGGATGCCGTGCGCCTTGAAGCGTGGCGAGTGCGAAGTCGCCCATTTCGACCGGATGGTCGATCAGTTCGTCGTAGTTGGCGGCGGCATAGGTGCCGAAGCCGTAGCGCTTGGCGCCCGCTTCCTTCATCGCGGTGGCGACGCGCCAGGCTGCTGGCCGCCGGATCGCCCGGGCGCTGGATGTCGACTTCGTGCGCGCCCTCTTCCTGGCCGAGCACGCGCAGGAACACGCTGGTGCCGTTGAAGAAGCCGTGGGTCTGGTCGAGGTGGGCGGCGCGCACCGACAGGTCCCAGGCATAGACTTCGTAGTGCAGCGTCAGCGGACCGGCGCCGGCGCGGCGCGCCAGGAATGCTTGTCGAGTTTCGTCAGCGCGACGTTGGCGCCGTTCGATTCGGCCCGGATGCGCACGATATTGCGCGCGAACTCGCGGATCATGTAGCTGCCCGGGATCCAGGCCGGCAGCGCGAACACCTGGCCATCCGGCGCGGGCGCCGGCACGGTGACGGTCACGTTGAACAGGTGGCCGGCCAGGTCTTTCGGGACGATGGTGTAGTGAATCGCGGGCTGCTTTTTCTGGGCTGTTTTTTTCATGATGGCGAAAGGAGTCGGGCGATCTGCGTAGTGTAACGGATTCGCCGGGGCTGACCAGCGGCGCGCAGAATCGTCGGCGCTACGCCAGATCGTCTGGCGTATCGATATCGCGCAGGATGCCGGGGTCGTCCACCGCGACTTCCGTCGACCGGCGCCGATTTCAGCAAGCGCGCGCGCGCCGTGCTCGCCCTGCAGCGCCAGCAGCGCCGGCAAGTGCACGGCGCCGAAGGCCACCGGATTGCCGCGCCGGCCCTCGAACACGGGCGCCGCGATGCCGGCGCCGTCGCCGAGCGCATCGAGCAGCGCGCGCAGCGTCGACGGCGCCACATACGGCATGTCGCCCAGCGCCACCAGCCAGGCGTCGGCCTGCGGCAGGGAACAGGTAATCGCCTGCACCAGCGAGGCCGCCATGCCGCTGTCGGCCTCCGCGCACAGCGTGACTTCGCAGCCGAGCGCGCGCAAGGCGTCCGCCACGCCGCCATCCTGCGGCGGCACGACGGCAATCACACGGGGAAGAACGGAGAGAAGATGTGCGCGCGCTGGCGACGACCACCGGCTCGCCGGAGGCCAGCGGCTGCAGCAGCTTGTTGCGCGTCCCGAGCGGATCGAAACGGCGCCCGCGTCCCGCCGCCAGCAGGATGCCGACGGCGTTCATGGGCAGGCGCCCGGCTCAGGCCAGCGTGGTAGCGGCATCCTTGATCGCGGCGCGGATGCGCTGGTAGGTGCCGCAGCGGCAGATGTTGCCGCTCATGGCGTTGTCGATATCGGCGTCGCTCGGCGCGCGGTTGGAGCGCAGCAGCGCGGTCGCGCTCATCACCTGGCCGCTCTGGCAGTAGCCGCACTGCGGCACGTCGTGGCGGATCCAGGCGTCCTGCACCGCCTTGCCGATGCCGTCCTGCGCCGATCGCTTCGATGGTGGTGATCTTGAGACCGACCGCGCTCGAGATCGGCGTGATGCAGGAACGGATCGGCGCGCCGTCCAGGTGCACGGTGCAGGCGCCGCACAGGGCGGCGCCGCAGCCGAACTTGGTGCCGGTCAGGTTCAGGTTGTCGCGCAGCGCCCACAGGATGGGCGTGGACGGGTCGGCGTCGACCTGGGTGATCGCGCCCGTTGACGTTCAGCCGGACCATGCTTATTTGATCGAGTCGAGCTTCGCTTCCAGCCCCGCCAGGTCGACCGCGCCCGGAATGCGGGTGCCGTCGGTGAAGAAGATCGCCGGCGTGCCCTGGATTTTCAGCTTCTGGCCGAGCGCGACGATCTTGTCGTTCGGCGTCTCGCAGCTGGCGGGCGCCGTCGGCGGCAGCTTACCGTTGATCATCCAGTCGTCCCAGGCCTTGACCCGGTTCGGCGCGCACCAGATGTTCTTCGACTTCACGAACGAATCCTCGGACAGGATGTTGTACATGAAGGTGTAGATGGTGACGTTGTCCAGGTCCTTGAGCGTGGTCTGGCGCAGGCGCTTGCAGTAACCGCAGTTCGGATCTTCGAAGACGGCGATCACGCGCTTGCCGTCGCCCTTCACCTGCTTGAGCGCGGAGGCCAGCGGCAGGTCGGAGAACTTGATCTTGTTCAGGTCCTCGACGCGCGCCTTGGTGATGTTGCGCGAGGTTTTCGCATCGTAGACCTGGCCGATGAACAGGTACTCGCCCTTCTTGTCCGCATACAGGATGTCGGTGCCGACGCGCAGTTCGTACAGGCCGCCGTACGGCGTTTCGGTGATCGATTCGATCTTGGCGCCGCCCAGGCGCGGCTCGATATTCTTGCGGATAGCCGCTTCGGTCGTATTCTCGGCGCCCACGCACGAGGCCATCATGGCCGTCGCCGCCAGCACGGCGATCTTCGTTTTCAACATCACTATTTATTCCTTAAAAATTACTGACCGAGGGCATGCGCCATCAGCTGACGCTTAATGAAAGGCAACTTATCGAGCAAGTTTAATCCCAAATTACGTGCAATGCGCAGCGGTTCGAGGTTGGCGCCGAACAAGCGCTCGAGTCCGTCGGTGGCCAGTTGCATCAGAAGCACATCTTCCTTGCGCGCGCGTGGCATAACGCGCCAGCACCCGTTCGTCGCCGGGGGCGCGGTGTTCTTCGCGTTCGGCCACCACGCGCAGCAGGTCGACGATGTCGCCGAAGCCCAGGTTCATGCCGTGGCCGGCCAGCGGGTGGATGGCATGCGCGGCGTCGCCGATCAGGGCGACGTGCGGGGCGGTCAAGGCATGCGGGCGCACCAGCGCCAGCGGCACGGCTTTCACCGCTTCCGGCTGCAGCGGGCGCAGGGTGCCGAGCGTCTCGTCGGCGTATTCGCCCAGGCGCACCGCCAGTTCGCCCATCGATTCTTCCATCAGGGTCGCGGCCAGGGTTTCCGGCGCCGACCACACCAGCGAGACGCGGTTGCCCGGCAGCGGCAGCAGCGCGATGATGCCGTCGCTGCAGGTGAACCACTGGTGGGCGACGCCATGGTGCGGCTTTTCGCAGGAAAAATTCGTGACGATGGCCTTCTGGTGGTAAGAGCGGTAGTCGATCCCGATGTCGCATTGCCCGCGCACCCAGGAATCGCGCCCGTCGGCGCCGATCACGAGGCCGGCGTCGATGCGGCGGCCGTCTTCCAGCTGCACCGCCGCGCCCTTCCGGGCCGCAGGTGCAGGCGCGCGCCGCAGCCTTTGACGATCTCGACCTTGTGCGCGAATTTCAGGGCGGCGTCGAGCGCGCCATTCAGGTTGCTGTCCTCGACGATCCAGGCCAGCGCGCCGGTATGGGCGCCGAAGGCGTCGAAGCCGAGGCTGCCGCCGTTCTTGCCGTCGCCATTGACCGCCATCGCATCGACCGGCGCCACGCGGCTTGCGTCGAGCGCATCCCACACCTTCAGCGCGCCCAGCAAATCGCGCGCCGTGTGGTTCAGCGCATACACGCGCACATCCCACGGGCGTTCGCCGCCGCTGACGGCGCCCTCGTTCGCCGGCAGGGTTCGATGCGGGAACCAGCAGCGTGACGCTGTGCCCGGCCTGGGCGAAGCCAAGCGCCGCCGTCTTGGCGATGGCGCCATTGCCGACGATGCAGACGTCGCTTGTAGTATGTGCGGTGGAGGAAGTGGGTGTCGTCATGCCTGGCATTATAGCGGCATGTCCATGGCGCACTTCAGCCTACGGCGAGACACGGCGGCCGAAGAAAGTTGCAGCCGGGACTTGCACAGGCGCGAGCGGGTGGCTATAATCATGCCTCTCTTGGCCTGGTAGCTCAGTTGGTAGAGCAGAGGATTGAAAATCCTTGTGTCGGTGGTTCGATTCCGCCCCGGGCCACCAAGAATTCAGCAGAAAACGCCACCCTGCGGGTGGCGTTTTTCATTTCAGACATCAAAATCCCGGCGCCAGATTCTTTCTGCCAGCACAAGTATTGTCGTTGATGAGGCCGTTTTTTTGCGGTATGCTCGCCCTCTTACTGATCTAATTTCCAGCAGGATACGAGTCATGCTCAGCAGACATTCCCCAGGGAGAGACGGACGTGCGCCCAGCGCCGGTTGCGGCGCCCAATGAGCGTGAGCCTGCTGCGTGAGCACCCTCCTTCCTTCGATCGAATCCGACGTCGCCGTTGCCCGTGCCACCGGTTTTTCGGAATGTGCCTATGCACTGCGGCGCGCCCTGACGACAACCCCGGTCGGCTGGCTGCTTGCCGTGTGGTTCTGCTGGGACCGTGTTCCCCAGGCCTCGATTCTGCTGTGGCTGGGATGTTTTCTCGTCATCTGGGCGCTCGGCCTGCGCATATTGCAGGGCATCATCGTCGAAGGCGCGAACCTGGAGCGGCATAGCCACGCGCCTGCATTGCGTGGCCGGCCTGGATGGATTTGCCTGGGGCCTGACGGCCTGGTTCCTGATGGGGCATGACCCAATCCTGGACGCCGTCCTGAACGCGCTGCTATGCGGCGTGATCGCGGTCAATGCACAGGTGTACGCCACCTACATCCCCGCCTTTTTCCGGCAAATCGGCGTCATTTGGTGCGTGTCGGTACTGGGCTTGCTGCTGCACGTTGCCAGCCGACAGAGCGCCATGGACTACGCCGCCGGCCTGACCGTGTTCTTCGCGCTGATCGCGTATTACACGGCCGCCATTTCCAAGCGCCTGCTGGAAGGCATCCGCTTGCAGGGCGCCAACGCTTTACTGGCGGCGCGGCTGCACGTGGCCTTGCAAAAGGTGGAACTCGACGCCGCTACCGACGCCTTGACGGGCCAGGGCAACCGCCGGGCGCTGGACGAACTCCTCAAACAGCAAGCGGCGTTCTACGTTTCGAGCGGAAAGTCCGTTTTCCATCCTGATGCTCGATATCGACTTCTTCAAAAGCATCAACGACGGCTTCGGCCACATGACCGGCGACGACGTCCTGCGCGCCTTCGTCCAGCGCGTACGCGAGTACCTGCGTCCGGGCGATGTCTGCGCCCGTTTCGGCGGCGAGGAATTCGTGGTGGTGCTGCCCCAGACCACGTTCGAGGAAGCGCGCGAAGTGGCCGAGCGCTTGCGCCTGGGCGTTGCCCAATGCCCCCTGCTGGAAACGCCGCGGGTGCAGGTCACGGTGTCGATCGGCGTTGCCACGCTGACAGCCGAGCAGACGGTGGGCGAGCTGCTCGCCACGGCGGACGCCGCGGTGTATGTGGCGAAAAAAGCCGGCCGCAACCAGGTGCAGCCGTAAGCATCGTGGGAATTACTTGCGCTGGGCCTTGGACTTGTCGCGCGCCGCGCGGAACTCCGAATCGATCGACCAGTTCGGCCAGGTCTTCGCGTTCGCCAGGTCGGCGCCGACCGCATACAGGATCCCGAGGTCGCGCGCCATGCCGGTGAAGGTCCAGGTCGGATCGAATTCATCCGCAGGCTGGTGGTAGGCCTTCTCGACATAGTCGTCCTCGGACGCTTTGCCCGCCTTCACGCCGCCCTCGATCCAGTCATTGCCGGAACCGAAGGAGATCGCCGGGACGCCGCGCTTTGCGAACGGGAAGTGATCGGAACGGAAGAAGTGGCCCGCTTCCGGTTTCGGATCGGGCGAATAGGCGATGTTCGCCCCCTTCGCCTTGGCGACCAGCTGGTCGAGCAAATCGAGCTTGGCGCTGCCGGAAATGTTGAAGTCGCGCGCCGGGCCGCGTGGGCTCAGGGCATCCATGTTGATCAGGCCAACCGTCGAGGCCAGCGGGTAGACCGGGTTCGATGCGTAGTATTCCGAACCGAGCAGGCCCTTCTCTTCCGCCGTCACGGCCAGGAACACGACGCTGCGCTGCGGCGCCGGCTGGGCGGCGTAGGCGCGTCCGAGTTCCAGCAAGGCGGCGATGCCGGTGGCGTTGTCGACGGCGCCGTTATAGATCTTGTCGCCCCTGGCGTCGGGCTGGCCGATGCCGAGGTGATCCCAATGGCCGCTGTACATCACGTATTGCTTGGGCTGCTTGCTGCCTTCGCGGATCGCCAGCACGTTCTTCGATTTGATCACCTTGGCGTCGACCGCATAGCTGGCCGACAGGGTCACGCCCTTGAGCGGGAGCGGCTGGAAGTTGCGCGATTGCGCCGCTTCTTGGCCGCCTCGAAATCGAGGCCGGCCGCCTTGAACAGGCTGACGGCCAGCGCGCGCTGGGCCCAGGCTTCCATCGGCGCGTGCGCCTTGCGCGGCTCCTTGCGCACGATGTCGTACATCACGTTGGTGTTCGAGTTCTTCACGGTCGGCCAGCCATACGAGGCCGGCGCGGTCTCGTGCACGATGATCGTGCCCAATGCACCGCGGCGCGCCATTTCCTCGAATTTATACGTCCAGCGGCCGTAATACGTCATCGCCTTGCCGCCGAATTCGCCCTGGCCGGATTCGAAGTCGGGGTCGTTGATCAGCACCACGGCCAGCTTGCCCTTCAGGTCCATGCCCTTGAAGTCGTCCCACTTGCGCTCGGGGGCGGTGACGCCGTAGCCGACGAAGACCAGCGGCGCATTCTTGAAATCGACCTGCTTCGCGCCGCTCATCGATGCGCGCACGGCCAGGTCGTCGCCTTGCACCAGCTGGCGCGTGCCCGCCTTGTCCGTCACGGCCAGTTTGACGGGGCCGGTGATCTCGAAGCGGCCCAGCGGCACGTCCTGGGTCCAGCCGCGTTTGCCGCCATGCAGGTCGCCGCCGGGTTGGAGGCCGGCGGCCTTGAATTGTTCGATCAGGTAGTCGACGGTTTTGGTCTCGCCGGCGGTGTTGGGGCCGCGGCCTTCGAACTCGTCGGACGACAGCACCTTGACGTCGCGCGCCAGGCGGTGCGGATCGAATGTCGGTGCTTCAGCGGCCTGGGCCGACGTTGCAAGAAAGGCCAACAGCACGGGCGTGACGTTTTTCAAAGTGGATCTCCAGTACGTGACATGCAAAAAGGCGACATTAGCATAGGTCAGGTGTGCGCCCGCATCAGCTCCGCGATCCAGTCCATGAAGCGCTGGGTGCGCTGGGCCACGTGGCGCCGGTTCGGGTAGAGCAGGGTCACCGGCATCGGTTCGGCCCGGTAGCCGTCGAGGATGGGCACCAGCCTGCCCTGCGCCAGCAAGTCCGCCAGCCCGGTGAACGGCGCCTGGATGATGCCGAGGCCCGCCAGGCAGGCGGCCTGGTAGGCATCGCTGTTGTTCACGGCGACCGCCGCCGGCAGTTCCAGGCGGTGCACGCGGCCGCCCTCGACATACTCGAACTGCGCCGCCCGTCCGCCCAGCGCCGGCGCGTAATCGACCAGGCGGTGCCCGGCGAGGTCGGCCAGCCCTTGCGGGGTCCCGTGGCGCGCCAGGTATTCCGGGCTGGCGCAATTGACCATCGGAAAATGCCCGAGCGGGCGGGCGATCAGCGACGAGTCGTCGAGGCGGCCGACCCGGACGATGCAATCGAAGCCTTCCTTGATCACGTCGACGCGCCGGTCCGTGCTCGAGAGCTCGACCTGCAGGCGCGGATGCTGGTGCAGGAAGGCGGGCAAGTGCGGCATCACGATATTGCGCGCCACGCCGATCGGCATGTCGATCCGCAACCGGCCGCTGAGCCCGGCGCCCTGGCGGAACAGGGTTTGCAGCTCTTCCATTTCGTCGAGCATGTGGCGGCAGCGTTCGTAGAAGGTCAGGCCGTCGGGCGTCATGTGGACTTTGCGGGTCGTGCGTTGCAGCAGGCGCGTGCCGAGCCCCGTCTCGAGCTCGCGGATCGCCATCGAGACCGCCGCTTTCGACATGCCGAGCTGGTCGGCCGCCTGGGTGAAGCTGGCCAGGTCGGCCACCCGCACAAATACGCCCATTGCATCGAGCCGGTTCATGAGTTCCCTGTTCAAGAATTGTTCAATCGGCGTGAACAGTGTAATCGCGAATCACACCTTTGTTCGCGCGAGCTTGCGCAATACACTGGTCCTCATCGCGACTTTCATCACAGAGGACTTCAACATGGCAAACAAACTGGCAATCATCACGGGCGGCAGCCGCGGCCTGGGCAAAAGCGCCGCACTGGCACTGGCGCGCGAAGGCGTCGGCGTGATCCTGACTTACAACAGCAATGCCGAGGCGGCGCAAGAGGTGGTGGCCGAGATCGAAGGCATGGGCGCGCGCGCGGCGGCGCTCCAGCTCGATACCGGCAAGGCAAGCTCGTTCGCCGCCTTCGCCGAGCCGGCTGAAAGAAGTGCTGGCGGCGACCTGGCAGCGCAGCGACTTCGATTTCCTGGTCAACAACGCCGGCATCGGCGTGCACGCCGCGTTTGCCGAGACGACCGAGGAACAGTTCGACACGCTGGTCAACATTCACGTCAAGGGCGTGTTCTTCCTGACCCAGCAACTGCTGCCGCTGATCGCCCAGGGCGGGCGCATCGTCAACGTGTCGTCCGGGCTGACCCGCTTCGCCCTGCCCGGCTACGCCGCGTATGCGTCGATGAAAGGCGCGGTCGAAGTCATGACCCGCTACCTGGCCAAGGAACTGGGCGAGCGCGGCATCGCCGTCAACACGATCGCCCCGGGCGCCATCGAAACCGATTTCGGCGGCGGCACGGTGCGCGACAACGCCAACGTGAACGCCTTCATCGCTTCGCAGACCGCGCTGGGACGGGTCGGCCTGCCGGACGATATCGGCGGCGCGATTGCCAGCCTGCTCAGCGAGCACAGCCGCTGGGTGAATGCCCAGCGGATCGAGGTATCGGGCGGCATGTTCGTCTGACGCGCGCGTTCAGGCTTTTTTCAAGGCCTCCGGCTTGTGCGCCGCTTCGGCCCCGGTCTTGTCGCTGACGACCAGGTATTCCGGATTGTCGGCCGAGGCGGCCACGTGGTGGCCCTTGATCTCGGTGGGCGCGGTCAGCTTCTTCTTGACCGTGCCGGTCACCGTGCCCTGCGGGGAATGCCACTGCACCTTGTCGCCGGCCTTGAATGTGTTTGTCATGATGCGTCCTGTCGAAATGGAGAGAATGCCGCCTGCTACGGCCCACCTTGACATCCCGGCATGGTGCACTAGGCTCAGAGGAGAGGCTACGTGCCTTGAGAAGGAGAAGCTGCCATGAATGCACAGGAAAACAAGCGGCTGGTGATGGAAGGCTACCAGAAGTACCAGAACGGTGACATTCCGGGCTTGCTGCAGATGTACCACGACGACGCGGTATGGATCGAACCCGATGTCGGAACATATGCCCTTCGCCGGAACGCATACCGGCAAGAGCGAAATTGCCCGGTTCTTCCAGGAACTGGACCGGGCCGCGCAGCCACTGCGCTTCGAGCCGAAAGAATTCATTGCCGAAGGCGAGAAGGTGATCGTCATCGGCGAAGCGACCTGGCTGGTGAGGGATACCGGACGCACCTATGACAGCCCATGGGTGCATGTCTTCACCCTGCGCGACGGCAAGGTGGCGCGCTTCGAGGACTACCACGATACCGCCGCCAGCGAGCGCGCCTTCCGGCCGGATCAGCCGGGACAAGCGAGTGCGGGAGCACCGCTGCATCACTGATGGGAAGCACCCATCAAGCAAAACGCCACCTTCGCGGTGGCGTTTTTTATTGCGTGGCGCTTACCACATCAGGTCGTCCGGAATCTTGAAGGCCGCGTACGGATCGTCTTCCTCGAGCGCGGCGTCGTTCTTCTTCACGCGCACCACCAGCGAGGCATCGCGTTCGGCGATCTTGTCGGCGATCACGCGCGGCACCAGCTCGGTGCTGTCGCCCAGGCGCACGATGACGAGGCGCCCGGCCATCAAATGCTCCTGCACCGCGTTCGAGACGTGGATGCGTTCGATTTTGGTGCCGTGCGTGAAGTTGTAGGCGACGTCGCCATTGCCCTTGTTCTGGCGGTTCTTCTGCACCAGCTGGACGATCTGCGCCATGATCGCCTTTTGCTGGGCGGCGGCGTCGCGCTGGGCATTCAGTTCGCGTGCGCGCTCGGCGTTCTTGCGCTGCAGCTCGGCGGCGGCCAGCTTGGCCTCGTCGACCGATTCGGTGCCGGTGCGGCGCTCGATCTTCTTTTGCTTGCTCTTGTCCTGCTGGACTTGTTTGGCCTTGTTCTTGTTGACCAGCCCGGCTTTGAGAAATTGGTCCTGCAACGATGCCATTGTCGGCGCTCCATCATGTAAAGGGGCGCCGAATGGGCCGGCGCTGATACCGCAGCATAGCAAGTCGCCGTGCCCGCCGCCAGTGGCGGCTGCAATCAGCGCAGTTTCAGTTCGGCGGCGGCGGCAAGGGCAGGCCGTCGGCGATCGCCAGCGCCACCATGGCGTTTTCCAGCACCACCCGCGCCTGGCCCGCCGCCAGCTCGAGCTGGGTGTGCAGGCGCGCGTCTTCCGGATTGCGGTTGGCGCACTGGGCGCTGTAGCGCTCGAAACTGCCCACCATCAGCAGCAGTTCGCTCAGGTGGCGCGGGCATTCGCAGGTGAGGCGGTTGCCGGCGGCCGCAATGGTGGCCAGCGCCTCGTCGTCGAAGCGGGGCGGCGCAACGCTCGCCAGCGGCGCCTGCTGCAAGGGCAGGCGCTGGCCGGCCAGGGCCGAACGGCACAGCAGCGCCAGTTCGCCGAGGTCGGCCGGCACGCGCGCCACCAGATAGCCCTGCGAACGCAGCGCACGGATGGTGGCGCTGGCGCAGAAGCGGTACAGCACCACCGTCGCCGCGACGCCGACCGCTTCGCGCGCCGCCGCCAGTTGCGGCATGGCGCTGTCGTCGAGTTCGGACAGTTCGACCACCAGCACCTGCGCGCCGCCGACCGCGCCCAGCGCGGCCACGCCTTCGAGCCGGGCGCAGCTGGCGCGCACCTCGAGTCCCAGCGGCTGGGGCTCGGCCGCGACGCGCCGCGCCAGGCTCGGCCCCACCAGGACCACCCGCACCGGCCCGGACGCCAGCCGCGCGTCGCCCGCCCCGGCGCCCAGCATCGCCTGCAGCTGTTCGCGCGCCAGCCCCGCCAGCACGCCGATCGCATGTCCCTGGTCGACCAGCTGCTTCAGCAAGCCCAGCCGCGCCACCTGCTCGGCCGAGTACAGGCGCTGCCCGTGCTCGGAGCGCTCGGCGTCCGACAGGCTGTAGCGCCGCTCCCAGATGCGCAGCGTTTCCACCGGCAGCCCGGCCAGCCTGGCGGCGGCGCCACTGCGGTACATGATGCGATCCTGTTCAGTTCTTTCCGGCAATCCCATGATAAATGTCCCGACGTTGTCCCGTTGATTCCGATTATATAGCGACAAACCTTGGACAAGCGCACGGTTAACGCCTAAATTTCAACCATGCCAGTTCATACCGAACTGCTACCACCATCATCAGGAGCCACACATGAAGAAAATCTTGTTCGCCCTCCCACTCGCGCTGGCAATCGGTTCCACCCAGGCCGCCGACATCGTCGACACCGCCAAGGCGGCCGGCGGCTTCACCACCCTGATCGCCGCCGTGCAGGCAGCCGGACTGGTCGATACCCTGAAGGGTCCGGGACCGTTCACGGTGTTCGCGCCGACCGACGCGGCCTTCGCCAAGATTCCAAAGGCCAAGCTGGACGCGCTGTTGAAAGACAAGGCAGCGCTGACCAAGGTGCTCACCTATCACGTGGTGCCGGGCGCGGTCATGGCGGCGGACGTCAAGCCGGGCATGGTGAAAACCGTGGAAGGCAGCTCGTTCAAGGTCAGCGCCATGGGCGGCAAGGTCTCGGTCGACAAGGCGCACGTGATCAAGACCGATATCGCGGCGGATAACGGCGTCATCCACGTCATCGACTCGGTGATCATGCCGAAGTAATCGTCGGGCAGGCCGAACGCCACCGTCCGCATCGTGCGGACGGTGGCGTTTCGCTTTTGCGCGCGAGCCTATACTTTTCTCTCACTTTTTTTTCGAGGTTCACATGCCGCATCTGGGCCTGGTCTGCATTACCGTTTCCAAAGACATCCGCTACCGCACGGTGACGCGCACGCGCCTGCACGCGCAATCGCCCGAGGGGCAGAGTAAAACCCTGGAAGACATTTACCGGGACAACCTGCAAACCCTCGACGGCGCCCTGCGCTATTGCGAGCAAGCCGGCATTTCGCTGTATCGCCTGCCCTCTTCCATCTTCCCGTTCGCGGACACGCCCGAGGGCCTGGCCATCCTGCGGACGCTGGCCACGAGCCTGGCGCGCACGGGCAAGCGCGCCCTCGCCGCCGGCATCCGGCTGGTGATGCATCCGGACCAGTTCGTGGTGCTCAGTTCCGACTCGCCCGACGTGGTCGCCAACAGCGTCAAGATCCTGCAAATGCACGCCGACATCATGGACTTGCTGGAACAACCGCGCTCGCCCTGGGCGCTGCTGGAAATCCACGGCGGCAAGGCGAACCGGGCCGATGCGCTGGTGAAGTCGATTGCGGCGCTGCCGGACGCGATCCGCTGCCGCCTCGGCCTCGAGAACGACGAATATTCGTACAGCGCCGACGAAATCCACGCCATCAGCCTGCGCAGCGGCGTGCCGATGGTATTCGACGCCCACCACCACATCGTGCACGAAGACCTGCCCAGCTACGATCACCCCAGCGTGACGGCATCCTTCCTCAAGGCGAGAGAAACCTGGGCGGACCCGGCGCACCAGCTGGTCCACATCTCGAACGGCCGCAGCGGCTTCAACGACCGCCAGCATGCCGACTTGATCGACACGATGCCGGCCTGTTATGCCCAGGCGCCCTGGATCGAGATCGAGGCGAAGTCGAAAGAGGAAGCGATCGACGCGCTGCGGCCATGGCTGACATCGCTCGACCCGGCGTGTGCATGATTGGCTGAAAAACCGGGTGCCGGCACGCGCCGCCACCCGATCTTGATTCAAGCGCTGCGCTTGACGATCACCGCCTCCAGGTATTCCGAGGGCACCACCAGCGAGGCATTCCCGGCCGTATTGAAGCGGTCGAGCAGCGCCATGATCTCGCGTTCGAGCAAGGCCTGGCCATGGCTGTCGAGCGCGCCGAAGGCCTTGTTCAAGGGACCATAGAAATCGCGGAACACCTGCAGCCAGTGGCTGGGGGACGCGTAGCGGAAATGGTAGTTGCGCCGCTCGCAGCGGATATCGGCGGCGGCGTCGCCGAACAGTTCGCCCAGATAGGCTTCGGTTCCCCACAGCGACGGTGACATCAGGCCCGCCGGCGGCGGCACCGCCTTGCCGATCACCTTGAACAGCTGGCCGATGAAGCTGTCGGGCGTCCAGCTTGCCAGGCCGATGCGCCCGCCCTGGCGCACCACGCGCAGCAGTTCCGAAGCACAGCGCGCGTGGTCGGGCGTGAACATCACGCCGAAGGTCGACAGCGCGACGTCGAAGCTGCCGTCCCTGAAGGGCAGGTTCTCGGCGTCGGCCTCCCGGAATTCGATGTCGAGCCCCTCGGCGGCGGCGCGTGCACGGCCCTTCTCCAGCAGGGCCGGCACGTAATCGGTCGAGGTCACCCGCGCCAGGCGGTGCGCGGCGGCCAGCGACGCGTTGCCGTTGCCGGCCGCGACATCGATGACGCTCTCGCCGGCGCGGATATCGGCCGCCTCGGCCAGCGTCTCGCCGACGATCTGCAAGGTCACGCCGACGACGGCGAAGTCGCCGGTGGCCCAGGCCGCCTGCTGGCGCGCCTTGATCGCGGCATAGTCCGGTTGCGCGGCGCCCCGCCCGGGGGACGCGGCCGGGCCCGATTGCGTAGTTTTGTCCATGGTGTCATCCTCCATCTACAGGATCGAGACTTTCAGGATAGTGCGCGCTGCCCCCACTTGCCAGACCGGCGTCATGCCGCTGCAGGCTGTGCTTCCGTTCTCAAAAACTATGGACGAGTCGGCACTTCATGCTAAAATCGCCGCCTTGGCCTGGTAGCTCAGTTGGTAGAGCAGAGGATTGAAAATCCTTGTGTCGGTGGTTCGATTCCGCCCCGGGCCACCAAGAACATCGTTCACGCAACGCCCACTCATGCAAGTGGGCGTTGTCGTTTCCGGGATTCGGCAGTCTTTGTGCCGGTCCATTTCCGGACATACCTCCCTCGCAAAATTCCTAACGAACGCAGTCCTTGTGCCCGCTACGGTAGGCTTGCAGCATACGCACGCCCGTGCGATGGGAGAATCGATCATGCATCACATTCGTTGCGGCACCGGCAAGCCCTTGCTATTGATTCATGGCCTGGGCGGCCATTGGCAGAGCTGGAATCCGATTCTGGCCGATCTCGCGACGCGGCGCGAAGTCATCGCGGTGGACCTGCCCGGCTTTGGCCAGACGCCGAAACTGGCCGGCGAAACCTCGATCCGCACCCTGGCGGATGAGACCGCCGCCTTCCTCCATGCGCAGGGCTTGAGCGGCATCGATGCGGTCGGCAGCTCGATGGGGGCGCGGCTGGTGCTGGAGCTGGCGCGGCGCGGTGGCGTCGTCGGCGGCGTGGTGGCGCTCAATCCGGGCGGTTTCTGGCAGGGATGGGAGCGTCACGCGTTCTTCAGCTCGATCTACCTGTCGATCCGGCTGCTGCGGCTGCTGCGCCCGGTATTGCCGGCGGTCTGCGCCAACCCGCTTGGCCGCGCTTTGTTGCTGGCACAATTTTCTGCCCGGCCGACCAAGCTGGCGCCGGACACCGTGAGCGATGAATTGTGCAGCTATGTGGCCTCGCCGGCGTTCGATGAACTGCTGGCCCAGCTCGCCTACGGTGAGGAGCAGCAAGGGGCGCCGCGCAACAGCATCGCGCATCCGCTCGTCATTGGCTGGGGACGGCGTGACCGGGTCTGCTTCCCGCGCCAGGCCAAGCGCGCGCTGGCCTTGTTCCCGGATGCGCAACTGCACTGGTTCGATCGCTGCGGCCATTTTCCGCACTGGGATGCGCCGGCGGAGACCGCACAGCTGATCCTGAGCGCACTTGCCGGTGCGCGCGCCAACGCTGCAGTCGGAATGGACCGTCCTGAACAATCCTCGATCCTGCAGGTGCCGCAATTCACCGGATGATGCATCGACGCGGCAAGCAGCCATGAAAATGCGCAAGAAATCCGAGCTCCCGGTGAAGACCTGCGCCCACTGCGCCCTCCCCTTCAGCTGGCGCAAGAAATGGGAGCGCGACTGGGACCAGGTCAGGTATTGCTCGGAACGCTGCCGGCGCAGCGCCCGGCCGGCAAAGGACGAGGCGGCCGGGGATGTCCGCTCGCCGCTTCGATAAAGGCCGGCTTGCGCAAGTCCGCCAGCGAGAACCACAGCTTGCTGCGTTCGACCGGCAAGGAAGGAGCGCGTGCGGGATTCGCCAGATCGATGATGCGGCGCCCTTCCAGCCCGGCGGCGGCGATCTGCGCAGCGAAATAACTGTAGAAAAGCTGATCGAAGGAACCGTCGGCCACGGCGCTCTCGAGGCCGCGCCGCACGTCCGCGGCCAGGCGCGTATTGCCGCGGTTGACGAAAAAATAGGCATCGGCCGGGTAGCGCAGCGCGATATGCGGCTCGACCGCCAGGGACGGATGCTCTTCATGCTCGGCGAATACCTGCTGGACCGCGCGCGGAAAATAGTCGATCCGTCCCGCTTCCAGCATCTTGAACATGCCATCGTAGGCCGACGACACCTCGACCGGCAAGCCGTTGCCGCGCAGGATAGCCGTGTCCGGCCAGTCATGCCCCTGTCCCGCCACGAATTTCTTCAACTGCCCGGCTTCACGCACGGCGGCAAACTGGTGCAATTGCTCCTTGCGCACCAGCGCGATGCGCCAGCCGAGCAGGCCCTTGGTGAGCGGCACCGGCACGCCCAGCAAGGCAGCTTCGCGCTCGGGCGAGGTCATCGTGATCATGATGTCGAGCTTGCCTGAATTGCGCTCGAGTTCGTACACCGCGCGCCCCTGCTTCATCTTTTGCTTGCTGTAGACCAGTGTGTGGCAGACCCCGGCTTTTGCGAACGCCAGTTTCAGCAACGCGATGCCATACGGATCGCGCTCGCTATCGGCCCATTCGGGACGCAGGTAAGTGTAAGTGGCAGCGCCGCCGGGAAGCACGCACAGACAAAGTAGACTCGACAAGAGTAGTGAGGCAAGTCGGGGCATGTTCGGCGACATAGGCGGGCCTGCCAGGGATCCGGCAGCGATGTTGACAAACTGCATGCTAGCACGCGCCTACCCCGCGAAATGCCAGCCCCGCCGTCATGTTGCAAAAAAGCAACCGCTGCGAATTCAGGCGCGCGCGTATGCGCGCCGGCGCTGCAGGCCGGCCAGGCCAAGCGCGCCGAGTCCGAACAAGGCGATGCTGCCAGGCTCCGGCACTTCAGTGAGGAAGCCGCGAATTTCGCCGCTTGGGAAGGCGGTCGTATGGATGTTCAGGTAGGCTCGGCCGGAAGCGAGTCCCGCGAGGAGCGCCAGCCTGGCGCTTCCCACGTTGCCCCCATTCCCGGTCACAAAGGCTGAATTGTAGGTGGCAAGGTTCAGCAGGTCGAAGGTCTCGGTATAGCTGCCCGAGGTGACGCCGAGGGGGAAAAGAGGAAAGGTCGGCAGCGAAGTGGCGACGCCGATATTTCCGGTGAATGGCGCCGCCGTGCAGCAATGGATGTGGGACGCAGTGGTCGTTCCCATCAAATTCGAAAAGCTCGCGTTCACCGTCATCAGGTTGGTCACATCGTCGATGAGGACCGTTGTCTGGCCGGTAGCCGGGGAGCCGTTCGGCGGCGCTTCGTTCAAGCCGCTGAGCGTTGACGAATAAGTCAGGATGGCGGCATGCGTGACGCTGCTGCACAAAACGAGCAGGGAGACGGACAAGCCAATGGCAAGACGTTTCATGACGACTCCTTCGAATGGGTGTCTTTGTCATCTTGCAAAAAGCGTACCTGAACTCACCCACAGGGCATAAAGCGTGTCGAAAGCATCGTTTCTGTTGAAAGTGTAAAGTAGGTCGACAAATTACACTTACCAAGTGTAATTACTCGATTCCTGCTGGCATTGCGAGCCTGCTCAGCGGTCGATCAAGCCATCATTCTTCTTTTCCCTGAATTCACCGTCGATCACCATGTCATCGGTGTTTTTGCGCGGGTTTTTGCCAGTGAACTTAAAGACGGTCGATAAGACTCGATCGAATACAGCGCGCCGCAACCACGGGAAACCCAGAAGAAAGGCCATGGCGAACCCTGTAAATGCGGCGGGCACATAGTCGCCGCGCGCCAGCAAGGTGAACGCGCACAGTGCGATGATGCTCAACATGAGTGGCCGGCGAACCGGTTTCGGCAACAAGCCGACAAGGCGCAGCTTGCCCTGGCTCACCCGGGGGAATCGTGCGAAGAGAATGCCAAGAAGCAGTCCTGCCATGAATCGGCTCGTGCCAAAGATAATCGGCCAGCACCCCGATGACCAGGTAACCGGTGTAGGTCAATGTACCGGCCAAGGCTGCCAGCACTGCCAGCACGACGGCCGCTGCTAGTTTCGGCGCACGTATCGCCGCTCTGATGATGGAAGCTAGGATGCTGTACTCCTGAAAATGGACGACATAATGCGATCGCCAATTTTAACAGCCGGCCGACGCATTGATTCCGCGCGGCGTGCTGCGCGGTGCCTGTCATGCGAGTCGTTTATAGTGGGGCATGACATCATCGGAAAGGAAAGCAATGACACAGCAAACTGAAACCGCCCTCCTCGCAGGCGGCTGCTTCTGGGGCATGGAAGACTTGGTGCGGCGCATGCCCGGCGTGCTGTCGACGCGCGTCGGCTATACCGGCGGCGACGTACCGAATGCCACCTACCGCAACCATGGCACCCACGCTGAAGCACTCGAGGTGGTGTTCGACCCGAGCCGGACCAGCTTTCGCGCGATACTCGAATTTTTCTTCCAGATCCACGACCCGAGCACGGCGAACCGCCAGGGCAATGATCGTGGAACGAGCTATCGCTCGGGCATCTACTATCTGAGCGACGAGCAGAAGCGCGTCGCCGAAGAGACCGTTGCCGATGTCGACGCGTCCGGGCTATGGCCCGGCAAGGCTGTCACCGAGATCGTCCCGGCAGGGCCGTTCTGGGAGGCCGAGCCGGAACACCAGGACTATCTGGAACGCAATCCGGGCGGCTACACCTGCCATTTCGTCCGGCCCGGCTGGAAGCTGCCCGTCCGCCAGGGATCGACGTAAGGGTCTGGTCGCCACCAGTCGAACGAGTTTAATGCTTCTGGGCAAATGTCGTTAGAATAAGCACGATGAAAGATACTTTCGACGCCCCGATCGCAAACTTCACGGACTTGCTGCTTGACGCCGTGTGCATGGTCGACTCAAGCGGCCGGCTGGTGTTCGTCAGTGCCGCCTGCGAACGTATCTTCGGCTATACCCAGCACGAAATGATCGGCCGGTTCATCATCGACCTGGTCGCGCCCGCCGACCGTGCGCGCACGCTGGCGGCGGCGCGGAACATCATGAATGGCCATTCGCACATCAATTTCGAAAATCGCTATGTGCGCAAGGACGGGAGTATTGCCCACATCATGTGGTCGGCCCGTTGGTCGGAGGCTGATCAGTTGCGGGTGGCGGTGGCCCGCGATGTGACGCCCCTGAAGCAAGCCCAGGCGGTGCAATCGGCCCTCTACGCGATTTCCGAAGCGGCCCATGCAAGCGCCGACCTGGCCGATGTGTTCAAGCGCAGCCACGCGATCATCGGCGAGTTGCTGCCTGCCTCGGGTTTTGCCGTTGCCCTGTGCGACACGCCGGACCGGCATGTGCAGTTCGCCTACCATGTGGACGACAGCACCCTGCCCGATGCTTCCCTGATGACACTGCTGTGCGAGGAGGTTGTACAGCGGGCCGCCCCCTTGCTGCTCGAGCCGGACGCCGCCGACGGCCTGCCGCCGCAGTTGCGGGACGTGGCGAACGGCATGACAGGCGGTGCGCTGGCGGTCCCGCTGATGACGCCGCAAGGCATCGTCGGCGTCGTCGCGCTGCGCAGCGCAACCGACGGCGCTTGCTACACGATCCGCGACCGCGACCTGCTGCTGTTCGTGGCGGACCAGCTCGGCGCCACCATCCAGCGCAAGCAGTTGCATGCGCAAATGCAGTTCATGGCCATGCATGACGAACTGACCCGGCTCCCGAACCGGCGCCTGTTCCACGACCGGCTCGACACCGCCCTCGCGCGCGCCCAGCGCCAGCAGGAGGGGCTGTCCCTGCTGTTCATCGACCTGAACCGCTTCAAACTGGTCAACGATCGCTATGGCCATGCATGCGGCGACCTGTTGCTGCAACAGGTCGCGCGCCGCATCGCATCCTGCCTGCGCGACGCCGACACGCTGGCGCGCCTCGGCGGCGATGAATTCGTCGTCCTGCTGGAACAGATCGCCCATCCCTCGGATGCGGGGCTGGTCGTGGACAAGATCCACCTGGCGCTGGCGGCCCCGTTCGACTTCGGCGAAGGCCGGCAACTGCAGGCCTCGGTCAGTATCGGCCTCGCGCATTATCCCGAGCATGGCGCCGATCGGCAGCAACTCGTGTCGCATGCGGACCAGACGATGTATGCCGCCAAGGCGGCCGCTGCAGTTGCCGGATCGGGGAATTGAACCTCCCGTAGTGCAGCCGTTTGTTACTGGCCGCCCTGCGCCTGCGCCATCTCCAGCGCAGGCAAGGTCACCGTCAGGAAGGACGACACCTGCCCGATCAGGTCGGCCGCCTGCTGGCGCACCTGCCCCATCTGCATGATCGACAGCTCCGCCTGGCGCACCGCCTGCTGGATCAGCGTGCGGCGCTGCACGAGCGCGTCCGCCAGGGTCGCGTCCAGCGCGCCGCCGGCGAGTGTCGACACGACGGCAAGCGCAGTCAGGTGCAACCCCAGGTTCTGCGCCGATTCTTCCAGGTTGCGCATGGCGACCTCGCTGTCCGCCATCAGCGCAATAAGCTGGGCACGGCTTGAGGTCAGCGCCGGCTTGTACTCGGCGGGCGCTGGCGGGCGGCGGAAGAGTTACCGAACACGCCGGTTGGCGCCCTGGTGCTCTCGAGCGCGGCGTCGAGCAGCGCGGGCACCGCCATCTGTGCAAATTTAAGACCAGCTCGGTGACGGGCTGGAGCAGCGCAGCCTGCTCCATCAGCGGTCCCTCCCCCCACTCCGTGACCAGTGCCAACTTGACCGGCAGGAGGCGGCGGAACAGAGCGGCCAGGCGCTGCTCCGACTGCGCGAACAATACCGGGTAGCCGGTCCGCGCGATCGCCAGGGCGTCGCGCACCGCAGGATGGTCTTCGCTCTCGAACAGCGCCCTGGGCATGGCTTTCGAGGGCGCGCCTGCGGGCGGCGCCGTGGGCAGGTCGTCGAACGACAGCGCCCTGGGCGGGCCGGCCGGAACCGGTGGCGGTTCCTGCTCCTCGCCGAAGTCGAATGCCTTGGGCGTCGTCATCGGCTGCTCGAGCGTGACAGGCGCGTGGCCGTCCTCAGACGGTGCCGCCGAGCTTGCGGATGAAGGTCGCCAGGTTCAGTTTGAAACCGGCGCCGACGGCCTGGAAGCGCCATTGGCCATCCCTGCGGTAGAGCGAGCCGAACTGCAGCGCGGTCTTGTCCGAATAGTCTTCGTCCAGGTCGTATTCGGCGATGACTTCGCCGGTCTCGTCGTTGTAGACCTTGACGTAGGCATCGGTCACACGGCCGAAGGTCTGCTTGCGCGCTTCGGCCTCGTGGATGGTGACCACGATCGGCATCTCGAGTACTTCCGCGTCGACCCTGGCCAGGTCGACGGTGATGACTTCGTCGTCGCCATCCTTGTCGCCGGTACGGTTGTCGCCCGAGTGTACGACGGCGCCGTCCGGCGAGGTGGTCTGGTTGTAATAGACGAAGTGGGCATTGCTGATCATGACCGGGTCGTCGCTCGCGTTTTTCCGGCACAGGAAGACCGACGAGTCGAGGTCGAAGGCCTGGCCTTCGGCCGCGTTGACCTTCCAGCCGAGGCCGATCCGGACACGCTTCAAGCCCGGGGCCGTTTTTTCGAGATTGATGCGATGGCCAGTTTCGAGCGTCGTCGACATGGATTTTCCTTGTATGGTGAGAATGGTATTTTACGACGCAGTCGGCGAGAAACGCTCGATCAGCTCGCGCTCGAGCTGCTGCAGTTTCGGCAGCTCGTCCCGGCGGCGCTGCTGGCCTTCGTTCGAGATTTGCTCGAGCTTGTCGAAGGCGGTAATGAGCTGGGTCTGCACGTGCTGGGCGGTTTCCAGGCTGACCAGGGAACGCTGCTTGGCGCGCGCCACGGTCTCGGTATTTTCCAGCAGCATGTCGGCCTGGGCGCGGAAGGCGGCGTCGGTGGCGTCGTAGGCGGCGTTGGCCACCGCCGCGCTCTGCTTGGCCTCGAGTTGCAGCAGGTAGAGCGAGAACACGTTGCGCCAGGCCGGGATCGACACGTTGACGATATCGGTGAAGGTGTCCGTCAGGGCGCGTGCATTGTCCTGCGAGAGGCGGATTTGCGGCACCATTTGCGTAGCCATCAGCATGGCGCGGCGCAAGTCGTCGATGCGCTTTTCGAGACGCTCGAGACGGCGCTTGAGTTCCGTGGCCTGCTGCGCCTCGAAGGCATTCACCGGCGCCGCCTGCTGCGCGACCGCCTGCCTGAGTTTCTCGGCCCAGGCTTCGCCCTTCTTCACATCGGCATCCAGGCCCTGGTAGTAGGTTTCCAGGCCCTTGTACATCTCGTCGAAATCGCCGATGCGGGCGCGGTGCACGTTGGCATGCCGCGTCATTTCGGACACCAGCGTGTCCATGCGCGATTCGACGACCTGGTACTGCGACAGCATCTTTTCCTTGACCGAGCCGAACATGTTCGTCACGCGCGACATCAGGCCGCCGGAGCGCAGCTTGGCCGGATCGAGCCCCTTGGAGGTGGCGATCAACTCGTTCAACTGGGTGCCGAACACATCCGCATCCGACGCGCGCACGGTGCCGAGCAGCTTGGCCGACACCTTCGCCACACCCGCGCCCGTGTTGCCGCCGAGGGTCTCGATGGCCTTGTCGTCGATGCCGGAGATGTCGACCCGGACCACCGGCGCCGCCACTGGCGCCGCGCTGGCCTCCGGACGCAATGCCGGCAACGCGTCGGCCGATCCCGCAGGATTGAACAGCGGCGGCAGGGACGGCGCCGGCGCCGTCGGCGCCGTGGATGCTGCGTTCGCTTCTTCGTCGGAGGAGAACAGCGGTTTCATAAGCTTCCTTCAGGTTTTGATGTGGCAACATTAATAGCTTAACACCAGACAATCCGGCTGCGCGAGCATCTTCATTCGACGTTTTTATTGTAAGGCGCAATACGAACGACGTCCGCATTTGTGAAGCAGCGTGAGATCCTCCGATCACGACGGCTGCGCGCAGCGTAGCCGATCGGTATATGATTTATCAACCATTCCCACGACCGGAAACGCTCCAATGAAACCTCCCATTGAAACCGTCCGCAACGGCGCCCGGCCTGGAATGGCCGGCCGGCTGGCGCGGCTGCCGGCGCTGTTATTGCTGGCGATCCTGCCTGGCGCCGCGCATGCGGTCGAAGAACCGGCCTACACCGTCCTGCAAACCTTCCCGACCTTCGAGATTCGCCAATACGTGCCTTACACGGTGGCCGAGGTATTGATGCCGCCGCCGGCAAGCGATGCCGGCAACCGCGCCTTTCCCATCCTGGCCGGCTATATCTTCGGTAAAAACAAAGGCGAGCGCAAACTCGAGATGACCGCGCCGGTGACCAGACCCCGGTCCCGGTCAAGCTCGAGATGACGGCGCCGGTGACCCAGCAGGCGGGCAGCGAGGGCGTGCTGGTGCAGTTCGTCCTGCCGAAGGACATCAAGCTGCAAAATGCGCCGCAGCCGCTCGATCCGCGCGTCATGCTGCGCGAGGTGGCGCCCGGGCGGGTGGCGGTGATCCGCTATTCCGGCTTCTGGTCGGAAGCCAATTACAACAAGCACCTGAACCTGCTCCAGGAAGGATTGCGCGCGGCGAATATCGCCTGGAAGGGCGAGCCCGTGCTGTCGCGCTACAACAGCCCGATGACACCCTGGTTCATGCGCCGCAACGAGATCTGGCTGAACCTCGATTGAGGGCGGGAGCGGTTAGCGCGGCGCCGCCATGCGCCGCCACTGGCGCAGGCCGAGGGCCGCGAACAGCAGCGCCAGGCCGAGCAGCGCGGCCAGTTCGTTGCGTACTTCGTGCAGCGAGGCGCCCATCTGGTTGGTGGCGATAAAGCCCTGGATCGCCGCGGTCGAAGGCAGCAGCCAGGCCAGCAGTTGCAGCGGCGCGGGTAGCGCGCTGGCCGGCCAGGTCAGGCCGGACAGGAACATGATCGGCAGCGAGGTCGCCACCAGCAACTGCATGCTGCGCTCGCGGGTACGGAAGAACATCCCGATCAGCATGCCCAGGGCGGCCACGCTGTAGGCGAACAGCAGCGTCAGCGCGGCGGTGCCGGCCAGGTTGCCGCCGCGCGGATAATCCTGCCACCAGAACACGAAGCCGAAAAAATACATCGCGTTCAGGGCCACCACCAGCGCGAACGCGCTCAAGGCGCCGCAGTAGGCGGCCGCGCCGCGCGCATAGGGAAACGCCTGCGCGCTGAACCAGCTGCCGAACAGCAGGCCGATGCCGAGCAAGAAGGTCTGCTGCATGATCAGCACCACCACGCCCGGCACGATGTAGGAGGCATAGCCCTCGCGCACGTTGAACAGGGGAAGCGCTTCCACGCTCAGCGGCTGGCGCACGCTTTCCGCCTGCGCGGCCAACGGGGTGGCCGCGCCCAGGCGCTTGAGTTCGACGCCGGCCGACACGGTGCCGCCGACTTCGGCCAGGCCGTTCAGGACCACCTTGTTCAAGAGCGGATAGGAACCGTGGCCGCCGACCTCGATTTCCGGCGCCTGCCCGGCCAGGATCTTGCGGCTGAAGTCTTCAGGAATGAGCAGTGCGCCGGCCGCCTCGCCGCGCCAGAGCATGTCCTGTACGGCATCAAGCCGGGTGCTCACGCCGGCGATCACGATGCCGGGATGGGCGCCGGCGTAGCGGATCAGCTGGCGCGACAGGGCCGACCCGTCCTGGTCGAGCACGGCCACCGGCACCCGGCGCACCGTCTCGGCGCTGTAGGGCAGCGGATAGAAGAACGAATAAATGATGCCGGAAATGAAGAACAGCAGCAGTGCGGCCTTGTCGCGCAGGATCGCCTGCCAGGTCTGGACGAAGGCGCGCGCCGCCGCGCGCAGCGCGCTCATGACTGGCCCCAGCTGTCCGGCTGGCGCACGCGCTTGGCCAGGCGCAGCCAGGCGGCGGCGCCCAGCACCAGCGTGAAGGCCAGCAGCGCCGCCAGCGCGCCCAGGCTGAAACGCAGCGGCGCGCCCGCCACCCAGGTGTTGTTCAGCAGGCGCAGGTAGTGGGTCAGCGGCAGCGCCTCGGCCCAGATGCGCGCGCCCAGCGGCATGGACAGCAGGGGAAAGCCCTGGCCGGCGAAGGCAAAGGCCGGCGCCGTCACGAAGGCGCAGGCCGACAGGGCCGCGCGCAGCGACGACTGAAAACGCGACGATGAAAGCGCCCAGCGCCAGGTAGGCCGTGATGAACAAGGCGGTGCCGGCCAGCATGGCGGTGGCGCTGCCCATGACCGGCCAGCCCAGCAGCACGCCGAAGAGCAGGAACAGCAGCAACGCATGAACGGCGAAGACGGCGGCCGGAATCAGCGAGTTTGCCGAGCAGCGCCGCGGCCAGCCGGCCGCCGGCGGCCGCCAGCCAGTCGCGGCACGGTGGCGGCGCGAAATTCGCGGCCCGAGGCCGTCACCGCCGCCAGCGTCACGAAAATATGCAGCAGGCTGAAGGCCACCGGCAGCGCCAGCGACGGAATATAGCTACCGTTTTCGTTGAACAGGGTCGTGGTGCGGGTGCGCACCGGTTCGACCTGGGCGCGCGCCTGCAGCAGGCGGCGCCGCGTTTCGCGCGCGCCTGCGGTTCGATGCCGGCCGACACGCGTCGCCACCACCGTGCGCACGTCGCGCGTCATGGCGCCGGCGTGCGACGCGAACTGGGCGTTATAGGCCCATTGCACCTGCGCGCGGCGCCGCCGGCCTGCGACGGCTTGCTGCAAATCGGCGGGAATCGTGACGCAGGCCGAAGGCGTCGCGCGCGCGGATCAGGCGCGAAGGCTTCGGCCTCGTTGCTGTACCGCGCGCACCACCTGCAAGCCCGGGCGAGGCGTCGAGCATGCGGATCAGGCTGCGCGAGAGCGACAGACTCGTCGCGGTCGTGCACCACCAGCGGCAGCTCGCGCGCCAGCCTGCTCGAAAAAATCCACCAGGTCAGCAGGTAGAGCGCCAGCGGGATGATGCTCAGCATGGCCAGGTCCCACGGATCGGCGCGCAGGCGCGTCCATTCGCGCCGCAGGGACGATGGAAAGGCGTGGCCAATGCGGCGCATCGCGAATGCTCAGCGCTCGAAGACGACCGTCATGCCGGGCCGCAGCCCGGGCACCGGCGCGGTCGGGCGCAGCCTGACCTCGAAGGTGCGCAGATCGGTGCCGCCCGGGCACGCGCGCGCCAGGTGGCGAACGCCGGCAGCGCCGACACCGCGCTGACCTTGAACTGCGCCTTGACCTTCAGCGCCGGAATGCTGGCCTGGTGCAGCGAATCCTTGACGTAGGACTTGAACTCGTCCTCGCGCACGGCCACCACCGCCCAGATGTCGGACAGGTCGACCAGGGTAATCGACAGGAAAACCCTGCGGCGCCAGCTCGCCGGCCTGGATCGCGATCTTGGTCACCTCCCCCGGGGGCCGGGCGCCGTGATGCGCGTTTCGTCCAGCGCGGCATCGGTCTCGGCCACCACCCCGGCCACCTGGCGCACCTGGGCCGGCGGCGGCCTGCTTGTCCTCGTGGCGGGCGCCCTGGCGCGCCAGCTCATACTGGGCGCGCGGCGGCGGTGGCCAGTTCGGTGGCCGGCGCGCGCCTGGGCCTCGGCGTCGTCGCGTTTCTGGCGCGCCACCACGCCTTCGCTGATACATCGCCCCGATGCGCTGCGCTGGTCAGGCTGGCCAGCCTGGCGCCGGCCTCGGCGCGCTCCCAGTTGGCGCGCGCGGCGACGATTTCCTGCGGCCGCGCGCCGGCCTGCGGCCTTTTGGCTGGTCGCGCGGGCGGCGTCGCGCGCGGCTTCGGCCTGCGCCACCTTGGCCCGCACTTCCGGGCTGTCGAGTTCGAACAGCAGGTCGCCGCGCGCGACCGTCTGCCCCAGCTGCACGTGCACCCGGCCGACCCGCCCCGGCACCTTCGAGGCCACATTCATTTCCTGCGCTTCGATCTGGCCCTGCACCGGATCGCGCGTTGGGCTGGAAAGCCAGGTACAGCCCCAGCCGAGCAGGGCGACGATGACGACGGCGGCGGCGGCAAGCGCCAGCGGTGCGTTTGGAGGAAGCATGTGGCCATGGTGCTTAGTTCTTTCCGTGAGGTCGACGATGTAGGTCGCGTTTTTCGACAGCGCGTAGAGCCGGTCCGGGTCGCCGGCGGTGCCGAGCAGCCGGGCCAGCGCCAGCACGTACTCGTAGGCCGCCTGGGCGCGCTCGAGCGCCGTTTTGGTGAAATTGAGCGAGGCGTCGGCTACCTCGGTCGAAGTCGCCTGGCCGTTCTGGAAGGCGACCTGCGCCAGGCGCCGCGTCTCGTACGCCAGTTCGATCGCCGAACCCATCGCCAGGTAGCGCTGGCGGGCATCTTCCATGGCGCGCCACTGGCTTTCGGCCAGGGTCGGGATGTCGCGCCCGGCCTGTTCGGCGGCGACCTCGACGCGCTGCTGCTCGAGGCGGGCGGCGGCGATCATCTTTGCGCGGTCGATGCGCTCGACCAGCGGCACGCTGACCGACACGCCGACCAGCCAGTTGGCGCGCGCCGAGCTGCCGCGGTTGAGGTTGTAGTTGGCGATGCCGATCACGGTCGGGCTGAACGCCTTGCCCTGCAGCTGCAGGGCGCCCGCGGCCTGTTTGCGCTTGCTCGTCGATCTGTTTCCAGGCCGCGTTCGAGGCCATCGCCGCGTCGATGAACGCGGCCAGCGAGCCGGGCGCCTGGTCATGCACGAACAGCGGCGTCGTCGGCATCGACGGCGGCGGGCGCGTCGAGCAGGCGGCGCAAGGCCAGCTGCGCGAGTCTCGAGGTCGCTGCCGGCCTTGGCCGCCTCGCGCTTGGCGCGTTGTCGACGGCGACATCGGCTTTCAGGCGCTCGACCTTGGCGATCAGGCCGCCGCCTTCCATCTTGCGCGCCATGCGCTGGTGTTCCCTGGCCACGTCGACCGCGGCGCTACGCAATTGCGCGCGCCTTGCGCGCCAGCTGCACCGTGAAATAGCGCTGCGCCAGCTGGGTCGGCGGCCTCGTCCTGGGCTGCCTGCACGCCGGCGCCGGCCTCGTCGGCGCGGCCGGCGGCGATCTGCTTGACCGCGTCCAGGCGCCCGCCGGTGTAGATCGGCCAGACCGAGTTCACGCCGAGCGAACGCACGTCGAACACGCGGTCCACGTTCAAGGCCGGCGGGATGTCCGGCAGGTTCAGTCCCGGCAGCGGCGGCAGCGAGTCGAGCACCGGATTGACCAGCTGCGCGACATTGCTGGTGTCGACGCTGAGCGTGGTCGAGACGCGCCCGGCAAAGCCGGACAGGCGCACGTCCGGGCCCGTCGATGCGGCGCAGCGCCTCGGCCTGCAAGTGTCTTGGCCTGGGCGTCGAGACGCGCGCCATTCACGGTCCCCGACTGGCGCGCGACTGGCGCAGGGCCTGCGGCGTAATCGACGCCGGCATCGCCGTAGGCGGCCTGGGCCAGCGTCGACAGCGCGCCAGCCGCAGCCAGCCAGGCGTGGATCAGCTTTACCCTCATACCTTACTCCCAACCAAAGACGACCGTAAATACCCTGATCGCATCATAACGTTTCTAAAACGACATTGCCTACTCCGTTTGCGCTTGGCGAACGGGCGCAATTTAGACTCCCAAGACGACTGGTCTAATTTTGCGTTATACTGCTTCCATGAGCACTGACCAGCACAGCGTACGGCAACACATCCTCGACACCGGCAAAGTCATCCTCACCGGCAAGGGTTATTCGGCCGTGGGGCTGAACGAGATCCTGTCGGCCGCCGGTGTACCGAAGGGCTCGTTCTACCACTACTTCAAGTCGAAGGAACTGTTCGGCGAAGCCCTGCTCGACGATTATGTCGGCGATTACCTGACCGAACTCGACGCGCTGCTGGCCGCCGACGGCACCCCCGCCGCCGCGCGGCTGATGCGCTACTGGGATAGCTGGCTGACGCTCTCGGCCGATGGCTGCGCCGGCAGCAGGTGCCTGGTGGTCAAGCTGAGCGGCGAAGTGGCCGACATGTCGGCGGCGATGCGCGACGTGCTCTTGCGCGGCACCAACCAGATCGTGCAGCGGCTGGCCGCCTGCATCGAGGAAGGCGTCGCCGACGGCTCGATTGCCGCCGGCGCCGACCCGCAGCACAGCGCCCTGGCCCTGTACGAAATGTGGCTGGGCGCGGCCCTGCTGACCAAGCTGCGGCGCGAGCCGAGCGCCCTGGAGGGCGCCCTGCGCGCCACCCGCGCCATGCTCGGCCTGCCGGCGGCGCACTGAAGAACAGCCAGCGGCGCCTGGCGCAGAACCTGCGCCGCTTTTTTTACACGATTTCTAGACGACCAGTCTAATACAGGAGCATCCATGCTGAATTTCGACTTTTACAATCCGACCCACATCGTC
This sequence comes from uncultured beta proteobacterium, assembly GCA_963729765.1. Taxonomy (GTDB): domain Bacteria; phylum Pseudomonadota; class Gammaproteobacteria; order Burkholderiales; family Burkholderiaceae_D; genus Telluria. The sequence continues at coordinate 44,238 of CAVSPL010000014.1, forward strand.
TTTGGCGAGGCACCGTGGCCCAACTGGCGCAGCTGGTGCCGCCGGCGGCGCGCGTGCTGATCCTGGTCGGCGGCGCCAGCGCCGAAAAGACCGGCACCCTGGCCGAGGTGCGCGCCGCGCTCGGCGCGCGCAGCGTGAACGGTTTTCCGGCATCGAACCGAATCCGAGCTACGAAACCCTGATGCGCGCGGTCGACCAGGTGCGTGACGACAACATCGACTTCCTGCTGGCCGTCGGCGGCGGCTCGGTGATCGACGGCGCCAAGTTCGTGGCCGCCGCCGCCCACTATGAAGGCGACCCGTGGAACATCCTGGAAACCGGCGGCGCGAAGATCACGCGCGCCCTGCCCTTCGGCGCCGTGCTGACGCTGCCGGCGACCGGCTCGGAAATGAACAACGGTCGGTGGTGACCCTGAAGGCGACCCAGACCAAGCTGCCGTTTCGCAGCGTCCACGTGTTCCCGCAATTTTCGGTGCTCGACCCGACCAAGACCTACACCTTGCCCACCAAACAGATGGCCAACGGCCTGGTCGACGCCTTTGTCCACATCACCGAGCAATACCTGACCTATCCGGTGCAGGCGCTGGCGCAGGACCGCTTCGCCGAAGGCCTGCTGCAAACCCTGGTCGAGATCGCGCCGCAAGCCATGGCCGCGCCGGAGGACTACGCCACCCGCAGCCAACCTGATGTGGACCGCCTCGCTCGCCCTGAACGGCCTGATCGGCGCCGGCGTGCCGCAGGACTGGGCGACCCACATGATCGGCCATGAACTGACCGCGCTGTACGACATCGACCATGCGCGCACGCTGGCGATCGTCCTGCCGGCCCTGCTCGACGTGCAGCGCGACAAAAAACGCGCGAAACTGCTTCAATATGGCACAACGCGTCTGGGGCATCGACGCCGGCAGCGAGGACGAGCGCATCGACGCCGCGCATCGCCGCCACCCGCAATTTCTTTGAAAGCCTCGGCATCCCGACCCGCCTGTCCGCCTACGGGCTGGGCGCGGAGGCCGTCGACGACGTGGTCGGCCAGCTCGGCGCGCACGGCATGACCCGCCTCGGCGAACACGGCGACATCGATCTCGCCGTCAGCCGCGCCATTCTCGAAGCCGCCCTTTAATTCGACAAGGAACAGACCATGCCACAAACCGCTACCCTCAATCGCAGCCTGGTGCTGCAACAGCGCCCGCACGGCGCCCCCGACGCCAATACCTTCCGCCTGACCGAAACCCCGGTGCCGCAGCCGCAGGAAGGGCAAGTGCTGCTGCGCACCTTGTACCTGTCGCTCGACCCGTACATGCGCGGCCGCATGAGCGACGCCAAATCGTATGCCGCCTCGGTCGAGCTCGGCGCCGTGATGGTCGGCGGCACCGTGTCGCGCGTGGAAGCGTCGCGCCACCCGGACTTTCCAGGTCGGCGATCTGGTGCTCAGCTATAGCGGCTGGCAGGACTACGCGCTCTCCGACGGCACCGGCCTGACCAAGCTCGACGACGATCCACGGCTGCGCCCTCGCGCGCGCTCGGCGTGCTCGGCATGCCCGGCTTTACCGCCTACATGGGCCTGCTCGACATCGGCCAGCCGAAAGCGGGCGAAACAGTCGTCGTGGCCGCCGCCAGCGGCGCGGTCGGCTCGGTGGTCGGCCAGATCGCGAAGATCAAGGGCTGCCGCGCGGTCGGCATCGCCGGCGGCGCCGACAAGTGCCGCTATGTCGTCGACGAGCTCGGCTTTGACGCCTGCATCGACCACCGCAGCCCCGATTTCGCCGACACAGCTGGCGGCGGCCTGCCCGAAAGGCATCGACGTGTATTTCGAGAACGTCGGCGGCGCGGTCTTCGACGCCGTCCTGCCGCTGCTTAACACCAAGCGCGCGCGTGCCGGTCTGCGGCCTGATCGCCGACTACAACGCCACCGCCCTGCCCGCCGGCCCGGACCGCCTCGGCCTGCTGACGCGCACCATCCTGACCAAGCGCATCCGCATGCAGGGCTTCATCATCTTCGACGACTACGGGTCAGCGCTACGGCGAATTCCATGCACAGATGAGCGCATGGCTCAAGGAAGGCAAGATCAAGTTCCGCGAAGACATCGTCGACGGTCTCGAGAATGCGCCGCAAGCCTTCATCGGCCTGCTCGAAGGCAAGAACTTCGGCAAGCTCGTGATCCGCGTCGCCGAATAATCAACCTTTACACCCACTGGAGAATCACATGAACGTATTGATGGTACTGACCTCGCACGACCAACTTGGCGACACCGGCAAGAAAACCGGCTTCTGGCTGGAAGAATTCGCCGCGCCGTATTACACCCTGAAGGATGCCGGCGCCAAGATCACGTGGTCTCGCCGCTGGGCGGCCAGCCGCCGCTCGACCCGAAAAGCGACGAGCCGGACGCGCAGACCGAGGCGACCAAGCGCTTCAAGGCCGACGCCGATGCGCAAGCCGTGCTGGCCTCGACCGGCAAGCTGGCCGACTGTCAACGCGGCCGACTTCGACGCCGTCTTCTATCCGGGCGGCCACGGCCCGCTGTGGGACCTGGCCGAGGACAAGGCCTCGATCGCCCTGATCGAAGCGATGGCCGCCGCCGGCAAGCCGGTGGCCACGGTCTGCCACGCCCCGGGCGTGCTGCGCCATGTGAAAGCGGCCGACGGCAGCCCGCTGGTCAAGGGCAAGCAGGTGACGGGCTTCACCAACACCGAGGAAGAAGGCGTCGGCCTGACCAAGGTCGTGCCCTTCCTGGTCGAGGACATGCTCAAGGCAAACGGCGGCATCTACTCGAAAGGCGCCGACTGGAGCCCGTATGTGCTCACCGACGGCAAGCTCGTCACCGGCCAGAACCCGGCCTCGTCGGAAGAGGCGGCCAAGGCGCTGATCAAGCTGCTGGCTTGATCGGCGCCCCCGGGCCGGCTCACGGTCCGGGGTGGGTATTGTCCGGCAAGGACGGATCGCACGCAGGTATTCGTACATCGCGGTCAGCTCCAGCTCGGTCTTCTTGCCATACACCGGCCAGGGCATGACTTGCACGATGCTGCCCGGCGGATCCTTGGGATTGTGCCCGGTGCGCATCATCTGGATGAACTCCCTGCGCGTCAGCCCCGCGGGCTTGCCTGCATTGTCGGGCGTGATATTCGCCGACGTAATCTCCGGTCCGAACTGGCGGCCGCCGGACAGGTATTCTTCGGCATTGAGCCGTTCCGGCTCGCCCTTGAACGGGTCGCCTCCCGGCGAATAGGTCGGATGGCTGTGGCAGTCGACGCAGCCGCTGGTGTTGACGACATAGCTGCCCAGGCCGACCAGCTCGCGGTTTTTGCCTGCGAGATTCAATACGACGCCGGGCGGGACGATGGCGTAGCCGCGCTTGACGGGATTCTCGCTGTTGAGGAAATCCCGCACGCCGCCGGCTGCCGCGACGGACACGGCTGCCGTTGCCATCAGCGCCACCGCGATGCCGGCGCGACGCTTCGTCCTGAAAGGTTTTTTCATGTTATTTCCTCCGCCAAACTGGACAATCGCCCGGCGACTGCAATCGCACGGGCAGTAACTCAGTCTAGTCAGGGCGAGCCGCGATACAAGGGCTTTGGCCGGAGATTTGAGATTTATTCATCAGGATTGCTGTTGTGCGAACCTTTCAAACAGACGCGCTTTCGTACACCAGGATGGCCGCGGCCAGGTCTTCCAGCGCCGTGCCGACCGACTTGAACACCGTGCGCTGGTCTCGACTGCGCCCGCCGCCTGCGCGCGGCACAAGGCTTCCAGGGTGCCCGCCACATCGCTTGGTGCAAACACGCCGCGCGCCATCGGCCCCAGCAAATCCCCCGCTTTCTGGAGCGCCTCGACGGTGTCGACATACAGGCGCGCTGCCCTTGAAACAGTCGTCATCGGCTTCGCGCATCTGCGGCGTAAAGCCGCCGATCAGGTCGAGGTGGCTGCCCGGCTCGGAGCCAGGCCCCGCGAATCACCGGTTCGGTCGGCCAGCGTCGCGCACGACACGACATCGGCCTGGCGCACGGCCTGTTCCAGTTGCGTGCTCGCGCGCCGGCTGCAGTCATCGAACGCCAGTTGCGCGGCCATGCGGGCCGCGGCGTCGGGGTTGCGGCTCCAGACCGTGATCTCGTCGATCGGCAGCAGCGCGCGATAGGCTTCCGGCAGCAGCCGTGCCACGCGGCCGGAACCGACCACCAGCAGGCGCCGCGCATCGGGCCGCGCCAGGTAGCGCGCGGCCAACGCGGACGCGGCGGCGGTACGGCGCGCGGTGATCTCGTCGCCGTCGATGGTGGCCAGCGGCTGGCCGGTCGCGGCGCTGTACAGGGTGTAGGTGGAAAACAGGCCCGGCAACCCGCGTGCGGCATTCCCCGGAAAAATGTTGACGGTCTTGATGCCCATGTAGCCGGCGTGCCAGGCCGGCATGATCAGCACCGTGCCCTGTTCATCTTGCCCGCTGCCGATCTTGTGCACGTGCCGCGGCGGCACGTCGCAGCCGGCGACGAACATGCGTTCGATGGCCGCGATCAAGGCGGCGAACGGGAAGCGCCGCGCGCGTACTGTGGGCATCAAATTGTTTCATGCTGGCCTTTTCCTGGTGGGTGGCGCCGGGGGCCGGGGGCGAACTGTTGCATCAGCAGCGCCAGCATCGCCTGCGCCGCCGGCGACAGCGCGCCTTCCCTGCGCTTGACGACGCCGATCGAGCGCCGGATCTCGGGGTCGACCAGCGCGCCGCCGCACCAGGCCGCCGGTGTCGATCACGTCGGCGGCCATGGCCGGCAGCGCCGCCACGCCCAGTTCCTCGGCCACCATGGCGCCGATGGTGGCGAGGTGATCGACCTCGAACGCCGGATAAAAATCGATCGCCGCCTGCAGCGCCGCCGCGTCCACGTACTGGCGCACGCTGGTGTGGCGCGACATCGAAATATGCGGATACGGCAGCGTGTCGGGCAGGCGCACGGGCCGCTGTCGCGGCCCAGCGGATGGCCGTGCGCGGCCAGCAGCACAAATTCGTCGGTCGTCAGCGGGATGTAGTCGAGGTCGCTGTAGGCCGGATTGGCGGCGGTGATGGCGAAGTCGACGCGGCCCTCGCGCACCAGCTCGAACGCCGGTTCGGACAGCGTGTCGGCCAGCGACAGCGTCGATGTCCGGGATAGCGCGCCGTGAAAGGCGCGGAACAGGCGCGGCACGATGCGCGCCGCCAGCGACGGCAAGGCGGCCAGCGCCACCCGGCCGCGCCGCAGCGCCGTCACGTCGCGCACCGCCGCCACGGTGCGCTCGATATCGGCCAGCAGCTGCCGCGCGTGCAGGCCAGCACCTCGCCGGCGGCCTCAGGGCCACCGAGCGCGTGGTGCGATCGAACAGGCGCGCGCCGAAGCCGTCCTCCAGCCGACCGATCAGTGTCGAGAGCGCCGACTGCGACAGATGCATCTGCTGCGCCGCCTGGCTGAAGCTGAGCGTGTCGGCCACGGCAAGAAAGGCGCGCAGGTCGCGCGCCGAAAGATTTATCTCCATAATCGATAAGTCTATAGAAAAAAAGCGATTCACAGATCAAAGCGATGCGCGGCACACTGGGTTTTTTTCTCATTACCGCACAACGCATGAACAATGCCCAGCGACTCCGACTCCCCTGCTTCCGAAGCCCTCGCATGCCTGCGCCCTGGTCGTCGGCGGCGGCACCATGGGCGCCGACGTCGCGCTGGTGCTGGCGCGCGCCGGCTGCCGCACCATCGTGCTCGAACCTGGCGCAGCGCGCCGCGCAAGCGCTGGACACCTATTTCGACGCCGGCCTGCGCAAGCTGGGCGCTGGCGCACAAGCGCGACCGCATCACGCGCCTGCGCCAGCCTCGACGAGGTCGACTGGCAGGCGATCGACCTGGTGATCGAGTGCATTCCCGAGAAGCTGGCGCTCAAGCAGGCACTGTTCGCCGAACTGGTGCGGCGCGCGCGCCCCGACACCCTGCTTACCAGCAACAGCTCGAGCTTTCCCATCTCGGCCATCGGCGAACGGCCTGGACAGCGCCGCGCGCATGCTCGGCCTGCATTTCTTCATGCCGGCGCACCTGGTGCCGCTGGTCGAAGTGGTGCTCGGCGCGCGCTCGTCAGCGCCGCTGGCCGAGTCGCTGTCGGCCTTCATGCGCGCCTGCGGCATGGTGCCGGTGCTGGTGCGCAAGGACCTGCCGGGCTTCCTGGCCAACCGCCTGCAGCATGCGCTGGCGCGCGAGGCGTTCGCGCTGATCGATGCCGGCGTGGCAACGGCCGGAGGACGTCGATGCGGCCGTGCGCTTCGGCTTCGGCTTTCGCTTCCTCGCCGCCGGCCCGGTGCTGCAGCGCGACCATGCCGGCATCGACGTGCACTGCCCGGCCGCCGCCACCATGTACCCGTCGCTGGCGGCCAACACCGCGCCGGCGCCGGGTGCTGGCGCGAGCGCTACGCCGCCGGCAAGTTCGGCATGAAAACCGGCGAAGGCTTTTATCGCTGGACGCCGGACACCATCGCCGCCGAGCGCGCGCGCTACGACGGCCTGCTGATGGCCGGCCTGCGCCTGCTGGCGCCGGAACTGCCGCAGATCGACGACCAATGATCATGTCTGCTACCCCATCGCCGGCGCCCCGATCGCCCTGATCCACGCCCTGAGCCATTCGGTCGATCCGATCAACGCCGTCATGGCCAGCGCAATGGCCGGAGGCGACACTGCATGAATCTGCTCGACGATTCGCCTGTCGGCCGACCTGGCCGCGATCCGGCCGCGGCCTCGACGACGGCGATGCACGAGCGCTTCCAGGACCTGGCCGCGTACGCGGTCGGCAACGGCGCCGAGGCCATCCTGTTTACCTGCTCCGCCTTCGGTCCCTGCATCGACGCGGTGGCGCGGCGCTATCCGCAGATCCCGGTGCTCAAGCCGAACGAGGCGATGATCGCCGACGCCGCCGGCGCGGCCGCCGGCCCGGTGGGGCTGATCGCCACCTTCGGCCCGACGCTGGCATCGATGCCGCCCGAGTTTCCGGCGCGCGTGGCACTGCGCTTCGCACTGGCCGAAGGCGCGCTCGACGCGCTCAACCGCGGCGACGTCGCGCGGCATGACGCGCTCATCGCCGAACAGGCCACGGCGACTGGCGGCCACGGCTGCGACGACGATCGCCCTGGCGCAATTCAGCATGGCGCGCGCGCACGTGCCTGCGTGCGAACAGGCCAGCGGCAAGCCGGTGCTGACGACCGTGCACAGCGCCGTGCATGGAACTGAAGCGGCGCCTGGCGCACCAGGCGCCCTGAACGGCACTTGCCTCACCCACCAAAACAAAACAAGACCAACGGAGACAAACCATGTTGAAGAAGGCAATACTCGCATCGCTGCTCATGACCCAGGCGCTCGGCGCCGGCGCCGCCGATGTCTATCCGTCGAAACCGATCCGCTTCGTCGTGCCCTACCCGCCAGGCGGGCCGACCGACGCCATGGCGCGCCTGATCCAGGGGCCGCTGCAGGCCAAGCTCAAGGTCCGCCGTCATCATCGACAACCGGGGCGGCGCCGGCGGCAATATCGGCACCGGCATGGTGGCCAAGTCGCCCGCCGGACGGCTACACGATCCTGCTTGCGGCCAGCGGGCCGATGGCGGTCAACAAGACGCTGTACAAATCGATCCCGTTCGACCCGGAGAAGGATTTCGCGCCGATCATCCAGATCTCGGCCTTCCCGCTGGTGCTCGAAGTGCATCCTTCGGTGCACGGTCGACGAACTCAAGCAATTCATTGCGCATGGCCAAGGAGCATCCGGAGATGCTCAGCTTTGCCTCGGCCGGCAACGGCACGCCGCAGCACCTGGCAGGCGAACTGTTCAACACGGCGGTGGGCACCAAGCTGCAGCACGTTCCCTACAAGGGCGCGGGCCCGGCGCTGAACGATGTCCTCGGCGGCCACGTCAAGGTCATGTTCGACATCCTGGGCAGTTCGGTGCCAGTACATCAAGACGCGGCAAGCTGCGTCCGATCGCCGTGACCACCGCCACCCGCAGTGCCGGCCTTGCCGGACGTGCCGACGCTGGCCGAGGCGGGCCTGCGCGGCTACAACTTCTCGGGCTGGCACGGCATCGTGGCGCCTGCCGCCACGCCCAAGCCGATCGTGAGCAAGCTGAACCAGGCGCTCAACGAGATCTTCGCCGACCCGGCCTTCCGCAAGAAATGGGAAGAGCTGGGCACGCCGATCGTCGGCGGCACGCCGGAAGCGTTTGGCGCGCTGATGCGCACCGAATCGGTGAAGCTGGGCAAGGTGGTCAAGGATGCCGGCGTGACGGTCGATTGAGCCGGCGCCGCCTTACAGATCGTCCAGGCGCGCCATGATGGCCTGCGCCCGCGCCTGGAAGGCGGCGATCGCCGCGGCGTCCATTTTCTCGAGCTGGCGGTAGACCATGCCGAGCGCGGGTTGGCCGCCAGGCGTCGTCGCCATTGCGCGCGAAAAAATCCCAGTACAGCGCATTGAAGGGGCAGGCCCGCTCGCCCACGCGCGCTTCTTGTCGTAGTGGCAGCCCTTGCAGTAATCACTCATGCGGTCGATGTAGGCGGCGCTCGACACATAGGGTTTGGTCGCCAGCATGCCGCCGTCGGCAAACTGGCTCATGCCGAGCGTATTCGGCAGCTCGACCCATTCGAAGGCGTCGATATAGACGCCGAGATACCAGCCATGCACCGCCGCCGGACCAGCCCGGCCAGCAGCGCGAAATTGCCGATCACCATCAGGCGCTGGATATGGTGGGCGTGAGCGTGTTCCAGCGACTGGCCGATGGCGTGCGCAGGCAGCGCATTTTTGTCTCGCCAGTCCAGAACCATGACGGCAGCGGCCGCTGGTGGTCGAAACAGTTCTGCTCGTCGTAGCCCGGCATCTTGGCCCAATACACGCCGCGCACGTATTCGCGCCAGCCCAGTATCTGCCGGATGAAACCTTCCGCCGCCGCGCAGCGGCACGCGGCCGGCTCGTAGGCATCGCTCGGCCCTGGCGACGACCTCGCGCGGATTGAGCATCTTGGTGTTCAGCGCGAACGACAGCAGCGAGTGAAACAGGCGCCAGGCGCGATGCTGCTCATCGCATCCTGAAAGTCGCCGAAATGCGGCAGGCGCTTCGTCGATGAAAGCGTCGAGCTGCTGCAAGCGCTTCGGCCCGGTTCAGCGGCCAGAAAAAGTGCGCGGCACCGCGGCTCGCCGAAGCTGCGCACGCCGGCCTGCCGCGATGCTGTCCCACAGCGCCGAATGATCGTGCTCGCACGCGCGCAGTCGGGCGGCTCGCGCGGCAGGCCAGGCCAGGGCTTGCGGTTGTCGTGATCGAAATTCCACTGGCCGCCCGCCGGCTTGCCGGGCCCCGTCCATCAGCACGCCATGACGAATGCGCATCTGGCGGTAGAAATGCTCCATCAGCCATTGCTTGCGCTCGGCGAAAAGCAGCGCTGCCTCATCGCGGCGGGTGTAGAAATGTTCGCTGTCGACCATCGCGGCCAGGGATGGCGAGCTGGCCGGCGTAGTCGGCAAGTTGCTGGTCGAGCCGCCATTCGTCGGGCGCCTGGTATTCGAAGGCGCTGGCCGAATAGTCGGCGATCAGCGCATCCAGATTGGCCGGCAGCGACTGGCGGTTGGCCGGGTCGTCGATGGCCAGGTAATGCACACGATGGCCGGCCGTGCGCAGCTGCCGGGCGAAGTCGCGCATGGCGGCAAAGATGGCAATGATTTTCTGGGCGTGGTGCAGGACGTAATCGGTTTCCTGACGGACCTCCATCAGCACGTAAACGGTGTCCGGTCGCGGCGCGGAGAACCAGCTGTGCCGGGATTGAGCTGGTCGCCCAGGATCAGGCGGAGCGTGGCCGCCGGCTGTTGTCGTTGTCGATGTCATCGATGCAGGGCCCTTTCCGGCCGCGGTGCTTGCTGTACATTCATGCGCATGCGGCCATGCCGCCGCCTGCCCCCACCCATGCCGGAGCCGCCATGATGGACAGCCTGCCCGACCAGTTCCATGCCCTGGTGATCGGCGCTTCCGGCAGCATCGGCGCGGCCTTCGTCGATCTGCTGCGCGCCGCGCCGCGCTGCGCGGTCGGTCACCGGCCCTGCACCGCCAGTCGGCGCCGGCCATCGATTTCGGCGACGAGGACAGCGTTGCCGCCGCCGCGCGCGGCCTCGCCGCGGCCCGCGCTACCACCTGATCGTCAACGCCGCCGGCATCCTGCACACCGACGCATTCATGCCCGAAAAGCGCCTGGCCGACCTCAACGCAGCGCAGATGCTGGCGACTTTCCAGGCGAACACTTTCGGCCCCGCGCTGGTCTGCGCCACTTCGCGCCGCTGCTCGAGCGCGAACGCGCCATGTTGGCCGTGCTTTCGGCCAAGGTCGGCAGCATCGGCGACAACCGGCTGGGCGGCTGGTACAGCTACCGCGGCTCGAAGGCGGCGCTCAACATGCTGGTCAAGACGGCGGCGATCGAAGTGGCGCGCACCAGCCCAACAGGGTGCTGGTCGCGCTGCATCCGGGCACGGTCAATTCGCGCGCTGTCGCAGCCGTTTCAGGGGCGAGACCATCGGCCGTCCGGCGCAGGCCGCCGCCGCCGACATGCTGGCCGTGCTCGATGCGCTGACGCCGGCCGACAGCGGTTCGTTCCGGTCGTATAACGGCGCCGAACTGCCCTGGTAAGGCGGCCAGCTCCGGCTACGCCGGCGATGCGACGCGCCAGCGCGCGTCCGCTCAGCCAGGCCGCCTCGACCGTGCCGCCGTTGAGCCAGTCGCCGCACAGACCCAGGCCGAGTCCGGCTCCCAGATGCAGACCGGCGTCCGCGGCGCTCAGTGCTGGCATAGCGCCAGCGGTGCGCGCTCCAGGCTGCGGCGCCGGCCCGCCAAGGTCGCCGAAGGCCGCCAGCAAGCTGCGGCGACTCTTTCGGCATTCTGTTCGAGGTGCGCCTCGCTCCATTCGGCGCTGGCGTGCAGCAGCCAGTCTCGCTGCCGCCGCGGCCCGGCTTGCTGCTGTCGCGCGCGATCCAGCGCAGCGGGCCCTCGTTGACGAAGGCGGCATCGAAGGCGAGCGCGAGCGGCGCGTCGAACTGCAGCATCAGCGCCCAGCAGCGCCTGCATGCGGCTGGCCGCGCCAGCGCCGCCTGCCGGGCGCGGTCGCGCGCAGCAGCGCCGCGGCCTGCGGCGCCGGCAGCGCCAGCACCACCGCGTCGTAGTCGTTCCTCGAGCGGTACCGCGCGCCGATGCAGTGCAGGCGCCAGCCCTCGGCTTCCGCGCAGAGCCACCGATCGTCGACGCCGGTGCGCAGCGCAGCGTCGTGGCCAGCCAAGTGCCGGCGGCGCTCATGCGCGGGATGCCCGACGAAGCGTTCGAGCTCGCACGGCAGCCCGGCGCCGCCCGCATCGAAGCACCACACCTCGGCGCGGCCATTGCGCAGCCGCGCCGGCAGCCTCCCAGCGCGTCACCTCGGCCCGGAATGCCGGGTCGCGCGCGGTGAAATACTGGGCGCCATGGTCGCACTGCCAGTCCTCGCCGCGGCGGGTGCTCATGCGTCCGCCGGGGCGCGGCTCTTGTCGAATACGTGACGCGCAAGCCGCGCCGCTGCGAGCGCGCTGGCGCACGACAGGCCGGCGATGCCGGCGCCGACGACGGCGATGGAAGAAGCCGTGCATGGACGGTCCGGCCGCTAGCGCCAGCCCTGCAGCCATCGCGTCGCATCGTTCAGTTCGCGCCAGCGCAGCGTGAAGCTGCGCCCGGTCAGCACCGCCTCCATGGTGACGGTGTCGATCTGGGTGCCGGGCGCCTCCGGCACTGCAGGGCGGTGACGATGAAATGCTTTTCCTTGGCCACCGGGGCGGCGGCGGTCCATTTACTGCGCAGCAGTTTGGCCGGCTGCAGGCGCGGCGCCGGCGCCGGGCCAGCGGATTCGTGCGGCATGGCATGTCCTCGAAGTGAGGGACCAAGTATAGCCCGTGGCTGAACCCTTTACCCGCTGACGGCGCGGTTCATTTCCAGGACATGCGGCAGCGGTGCGGATTTCCATGGCTAAAACGACGTTTCATAATGTGGATGGAACGCCGTGAGAGGACGGCGCAGTCGTCCCATTTTCTGAAAATTCATTCCGCATCATGGAACATAAATTCCAAGCCATTGTTTTATAAAGTAAAAAATTAACTCCTATGTCTTATATAAGACATTCAAAAATCCGCGCCAGTTCAGGTATGATTTAGTCAGGTTGGAACGACTTTTCATTTGCACTATTCCTGGGAGATTCACATGACTCACTACCAGGACGACATCGAAGCCATCCGCCCTCAAGGACAAGGAAGGCAGCGCCTGGAACGCCATCGACCCCGAGTCCGTCGCCCGCATGCGCGTGCAGAACCGCTTCCGGACCGGCCTCGACATCGCCCGCTACACCGCCAAGATCATGCGCGACGACATGGCCGCCTATGACGCCGACCCGGCGCAACTACACCCAGTCGCTCGGCTGCTGGCACGGCTTCATCGGCCAGCAGAAGATGATCTCGATCAAGAAGCACTTCGGCACCACCAAGGGCCGCTACCTCTACCTGTCGGGCTGGATGGTCGCCGCGCTGCGCTAGCGAATTCGGCCCGCTGCCCGACCAGTCGATGCACGAGAAGACCGCGGTCGCCGGCGCTGATCGAGGAGCTCTACACCTTCCTGCGCCAGGCCGATGCGCGCGAACTCGGCATGCTGTTCCGCGAACTCGACGCGGCGCGCGAGGCCGGCGACGCGGTCAAGGCGCAGCGCATCCAGCACAAGATCGACAACTACGAGACCCACGTCGTGCCGATCATCGCCGACATCGACGCCGGCTTCGGCAATGCCGAGGCGACCTACCTGCTCGCCAAGAAGATGATCGAGGCGGGCGCCTGCTGCATCCAGATCGAAAACCAGGTCTCGGACGAAAAGCAGTGCGGCCACCAGGACGGCAAGGTCACCGTTCCGCACGAGGACTTCCTCGCCAAGATCCGCGCCGTGCGCTACGCCTTCCTCGAACTGGGCGTCGACGACGGCATCATCGTCGCCCGCACCGATTCGCTCGGCGCCGGCCTGACCAAGCAGATCGCCTTCACCCGCGAGCCGGGCGACCTCGGCGACCAGTACAACAGCTTCCTCGATTGCGAAGAAGGTCGACCGGCGCGACTGGGCAACGGCGACGTCCTCATCAACCGCGACGGCAAGCTGATGCGCCCCAAGCGCCTGCCTTCCAACCTGTTCCAGTTCCGCGCCGGCACCGGCGAGGACCGCTGCGTGCTCGACTGCATCACCTCGCTGCAGAACGGCGCCGACCTGCTGTGGATCGAGACCGAAAAGCCGCACATCGAGCAGATCGCCGGCATGGTCGACCGCATCCGCGAGGTCATCCCCAACGCCAAGCTGGTCTACAACAATTCGCCCAGCTTCAACTGGACGCTGAACTTCCGCCAGCAGGTGTTCGATGCGCTGGAGAGCCGAAGGCAAGGACGTCTCGGCCTACGACCGCGCCAAGCTGATGAGCGTCGACTACGACGGCACCGAACTGGCCGACGAAGCCGACGAGACGCATCCGCACCTTCCAGCGCGATGCGGCGCGCGGGCCGGCATCTTCCACCACCTGATCACGCTGCCGACCTACCACACCGCCGCGCTGTCGACCGACAACCTGGCCAAGGAATATTTCGGCGAGCAGGGCATGCTCGGCTATGTGGCAAGGCGTCCAGCGCGAGGAAATCCGCCAGGGCATCGCCTGCGTCAAGCACCAGAACATGTCGGGCTCCGACATCGGCGACGACCACAAGGAATACTTCGCCGGCGAAGCCGCCCTCAAGGCGGGCGGCAAGCACAACACGATGAACCAGTTCTGATTCTTTAGCACCGGTTCCCGAACAAAAAGCCAACCCATCCGGGTTGGCTTTTTTGCGTTAGCCACGCTTCAAACGGCGCGGGCGAGGTCGAAGCGGTCGAGGTTCATCACCTTGGTCCAGGCGGCGACGAAGTCCTCGACGAACTTCCTGCCGGCGTCGGCGCGGCGTACACCTCGGCGATGGCGCGCAGCTGGGCGTTGGAGCCGAAGACCAGGTCGACGCGCGTGGCGGTCCACTTCTGCTCGCCGGTCTTGCGGTCGCGGCCTTCGAAGCGGTCGCGCATCGCTCGAGGCGGCGTCCCACTGCCGTGCCCATGTCGAGCAGGTTGACGAAGAAGTCGTTGCTCAGGCTGCCCTGGCCGCTGGTGAAGCACGCCGTCCTGCGCCTGCCCGGTGTTGGCGCCCAGCACGCGCAGGCCGCCGACCAGCACCGTCATTTCCGGCGCCGTCAGGGTCAGCAATTGCGCGCGGTCGACCAGCAGCGCTTCGGCCGGCACGCTGTAGCGGGTCTTTCTGGTAGTTGCGGAAACCGTCGGCGAGCGGCTCGAGCGGGATGAAGGATTGCACGTCGGTCTGCTCCTGCGAGGCGTCCATGCGCCCGGCGTGAACGGCACGCGTGACGTCGTGGCCGGCGTTGCCTGGCGGCCTGCTCGACCCCGGCATTGCCGGCCAGCACGATCAGGTCGGCCAGCGACACCTTCTTGCCGCCGGCCTGGCGCCGCATTGAACGCGGCGCGGATGCCTTCCAGCGTCTCCAGCACCCTGGCCAATTGCTGCGGCTGGTTGACAGCCCAGTCCTTCTGCGGCGCCAGGCGGATGCGCGCGCCGTTGGCGCCGCCGCGCTTGTCGGAACCGCGGAAGGTGGAGGCCGAGGCCCAGGCGGTCGACACCAGTTCGGACACCGTCAGGCCGGACGCCAGCACCTTGCTCTTGAGCGCGGCGACATCCTGCGCATCGACCAGCGCATGGTCGAGCGCGGGAATCGGGTCCTGCCAGATCAGTACTTCGGCCGGCACTTCCGGGCCGAGGTAGCGGGCACGCGGTCCCATGTCGCGGTGGGTCAGCTTGAACCAGGCGCGGGCGAAGGCGTCGGCGAACTGGTCGGGGTTTTCCAGGAAGCGCCGCGAGATCGCCTCGTAGGCCGGGTCGACGCGCAGGGCCAGGTCGGTCGTGAGCATGGTCGGACGATGGCGTTTGGACGGGTCGTGCGCATCCGGGATCGGTGCCGTCGCCGTCCTTGGCCACCCACTGATGCGCGCCGGCCGGGCTTTTCGTCAGTTCCCATTCGAAGCCGAACAGGTTCTCGAGGTAGTTGTTGCTCCACTGCGTAGGCGTGCTGGTCCAGGTCACTTCCAGGCCGCTGGTGATGGTGTCGGCGCCCTTGCCGCTGCCGAAGCTGTTGTGCCAGCCGAAGCCCTGCGCCTGCGATGCCGGCCGCTTCCGGTTCTTCCGCCGACGTGCTCGGCCGGCGCGGCGCCGTGGGTCTTGCCGAAGGTGTGGCCGCCGGCGATCAGCGCCACGGTTTCTTCGTCGTTCATCGCCATGCGGGCGAAGGTTTCGCGGATGTCGCGGCCGCGGCGAGCGGGTCGGGCTTGCCGTCCGGGCCTTCGGGGTTCACGTAGATCAGGCCCATCTGCACGGCGGCCAGCGGGTTCTCGAGGTCGCGCGAATGCGGCACCTCGCTGTCGTCGTCCTTGACGATCACGCCGTGCGCCTGTCGACGCCGGGCGAGCCTTGCGAATAGCGCACGTCGCCGCCGAGCCATTTGGTTTCGCGGCCCCAGTACACGTCGTGGTCCGGCTCCCACACGTCCTGGCGGCCGCCGCGCGAAGCCGAAGGTCTTGAAGCCCATGCTTTCCAGCGCGACGTTGCCGGTGAGGATGATCAGGTCGGCCCACGAAATCTTGTCGCCGTATTTCTGCTTGATCGGCCAGAGCAGGCGGCGCGCCTTGTCGAGGCTGACGTTGTCGGGCCAGCTGTTGAGGGGCGCGAAGCGCTGCTGGCCGCGGCCGGCGCCGCCGCGGCCGTCGCCGATGCGGTAGGTGCCGGCGCTGTGCCAGGCCATGCGGATGAACAGGCCGCCGTAGTGGCCGAAGTCGGCCGGCCACCAGTCCTGGGAGTCCGTCATCAAGGCGGCCAGGTCGGCCTTGACCGCGGCCAGGTCGAGGCTCTTGAAGGCCTCGGCGTAATCGAAGTCGTGGCCCATCGGGTCGGACTTGGACGAGTGCTGGTGCAGCAGGTCGAGCCGCAGTGCCTGCGGCCACCAGTCGCGGTTGGTGGTGCCGACGCCGGCTGCGGCGCTGAACGGGCACTTCGATTCGTTAACAACGGTATCCATTGCGTCTCCTCGATTAATTAAACATTAAAAGAATCGGCAAATTATAAATCCGGAGGCTGCGCCGTGGATTGGCAATCCTGATCGTTTCAATAGCATTTTATAAATATGCGTTCAATTGATTATTCGCAAAACATTCCTTATAAAACAAGGGCCTGCAAACCATGCATGCCGACTTTTTTTTCAATAACCTGCCAGCAAATTAAATGAGTGATTCAAGCGCTCAGCCGAATTTCCAGGCGCTCGATGACCTGCTGCAAGTCTTCCGCCGCCACCGGCGGACTGAAGAAATATCCCTGGCCGATGTGACAGCCGTGGGCAAGCAGCCAGTTCATTTGCTCGCGCGTTTCCACCCCTTCCGCCACGATGGTCATCCGCAGCGCGATCCCCATGGCAACGATGGCCTGGGTTAGCTTTTCGGCGTTCGGGTCTTGCAGCATGCTCCAGGTGAAGGATTGATCGATTTTCAGGCATTGGAGCGGTAACTGGCGCAGGTAGCTCAGCGAGGAAAAGCCGGTGCCGAAATCGTCGAGCGCGGTGGCGATGCCGGAATCGTTCAATTCCCGCAGCACGTCCTGGGTTTCGGTCAGTTCGCGCATGAAGCAGGACTCGGTGACCTCGACTTCCAGCGCTTCCGGCGGCACCTGATATTCTTCCAGCAAGCCGCTCAAGAAGGGAACCAGGTTGGGCGACAGGATGTCGGCCATCGACAGGTTGATGGCGATCGGCAGCGTCGGCAGGCCATGGGTCAGGCGCCGCGCCTGCTCCGCGATCGCGCTGCGCATGACCCAGCGGTCGATGCGGATGATCTGGTCGCTTTTCTCGGCGATGGGGATGAATGCGCCGGGACTGTTCTGGCCCCGGGTCGGGTGATTCCAGCGCACCAGCGCTTCCAGCCCGACCACTTTGCGGCTGAGCAGGTCGACCTTGGGCTGGAACACCAGCGACAGCTGGTTGCGCTCGACCGCCTCGTCGAGGTCGCGTTCGAGCAGGTAGTAGTCGCGCTGGCTGGCCGCCATCGCCAGTTCGAACATCACGCTGCGCCCGCGCCCCAGCGATTTGGCCTGGTAAAGCGCGAGATCGGCATGGCGCAGCAATTCGCTCACCGTGCGGCCATGGCCGGGCGGGATCGCAATGCCGACCGAAATCCCGATGCGAAATTGTTGTCCCTTGATGTCGAAGGGCGGCGCGACCGACTGGTGCAGGCGCTCGGCAAACGTCAGGGCGGTGGCGGCATTCGGATGCGGGATCTGCAAGAGGAGCATGAATTCATCGCCGCCCAGGCGCGCCAGCAGGTCGAATTCGCGCATCACCGCTTTTAATCTGTGGCTCAATTGCTGCAGCACTAAATCGCCCATTTCGTGGCCATAGGTATCGTTGATCTTCTTGAAATGGTCGAGGTCGAGCAGCATCAGTGCGGTGTTGTACTGGCCGTCGTCGAGCCGGCGCGATACCTCGTCTTCCATGGCCCGGCGGTTGTACAGCCCGGTGAGATGATCGTGGTGGGCGCGCCAGTGCAGGGTTTCCTGCATCCTGCGGTTCATCTGCAATTTATTCACCTCGCTCAGGATGCGCAGCAGGTTCTGCAAGGCTTCGGCGTCCGTCTGCAGCCATGGCGTCGAGTGGCCCAGCACCGACTGCTGCCAGATGGCAAACGAGCGGCGCGGCTCGAGGCGCACGCGCCCGTTGGGAAGCGCCACCACGTCCTTGACCAGCTCGCCGCCCCAGTTCACCTGCTGCACCACTTCGGGCCGGGTCAGGAAGCAGAAAATGGTGTCCTCGTCATGGCGTTGCGCCAGCAGCAGGCCCGCCGCTTGCGGCAGATACAGCAGCGAGCGCTTGTTGGACGTCAGCAGGTCGTCCCACATATGGACGCCCGGCGCCAGGTCCTGGTTGTTCAGGCGCGCACCGACCTCGTCGAGTATCTGGTGCGAGGAGCCATGCCGCGTTCCCGGTCCGCCGACAATGGCGAGCGTGCCGATCCGCACGCCCAGCGTGCACGCATCGAATGCCGACAACAGGCGCGGCATCCATAACTCGAGCACGGCAGGAATGTCGCCGTCCTGGATCAGGGCTTGATGGAACTGGTTCAGCAGGCGGTCCAGGGTCAGCCGATGGCGCACCGCTTCGAGATGGCTCAGGGCCTCGATGCGCATGTTGGCGATTTCCGCCAGCAGCTCGGCGATCTGGCGCATGCCGTCCCGGATCTGGTACGGCGGCGTCCTGGTACGGTGGTGATGGCAGGCGATCAGGCCCCACAGCTTGCCGCCGCAGACGATCGACAAGGTCATCGTGGCGCGCACGCCCATGTTGCGCAGGTAAGACAGGTGCACCGGGGACAGGCCGCGCAGCAAGCAGTGGCTCTGGTCGAGCGCTTCGCCGTTCGGAAGACGCTCGGGCACCAGCGCATCCATCGCCGCTTCAACGTCGGCCAGGATACGCAAGGTGTTGGTCAGATACAGCGTGCGTGCCTGGGCCGGAATGTCGGAGGCGGGAAAGCGCAAACCCAGGTATTTTTGCTGATACTCCGGCCCGGTGTGCTCGGCCACGATTTCACCGCAGCCATCGGGCAGGAAGCGGTAGATCATCACCCGGTCGAAGGCGCTCACTTCCTGGATCACCTTGACGCACTCGCGAAAGAAGGCGTCGAGCCCCTCGGCGCGGCGCAGGCGGGCGATTACTTCGGCGAAGTCGGCAAACACCTGGTTCTGGCGCTCGGCCTCGTCGACGCCGCCGTCGACCGGCAGCCATTCGAGTATCGCGAGCGCGCCGCGCACGTGCCCGAGGCATTCCCATTCGACAGGTGCCGGAAGCGCCGGCAAGGCGCAGGTGCGCTCGAAGCGGGGGCGCCAGGGCAAGCGCAGGCAATGGGAGGTGGGGAGCGCGGCGAAATTGGGGCTAGCCGGCCGTTCCCCGGCGGCGACCCAGTCGCACAAAGGCTTGCCGAGCAAGGCGGCGGCGTCCGGCAAGCCCGGCCAATGACGCACGATGCCGGCGGAAACTTGAACGATGCACCCGCTCGCCAGGTCGGCCACCATCAGGAAACCATAGGACTGCACGGTGCCGAGCAAATGAATCGGCTCCTGCGCACAGCTTGCTTCCAGTTCCGCGGAAATGGTGCCGTCAGGCCCACCAGGGCTCATGCTTCCAACTCCCTTTATTCAGCGTCCGCGAAGCCACTCAAGATTGAGACCTGCGCAATGGACGTTGGTTCCAGCAAGCGCTAACATCATGTCCTGTCCCCCTACTCGTTTGGAAACTTTATGGCTCGCATTGCCGGTATCGATCACATTTACGGTCGCCATTCCTCCGAGCTGTACCAGATCGCGCCTTCTACGGTGGCGTGCTAGGCCTGCCCGAAATCCCGAAACCCGCCCCCCTGAACGCCTCGGGCGGCATGTGGTTCGTTACCGGCGCCACGCAGCTCCACATCGGCAGCCAGGACAACTTCGTGCCGGCAAAAAAAGCCCACCCGGCGTTCATCGTCGAGGACTTCGCCGGCTATTGCGCGCTGCTGCGCGAGCGCGCGGTCGACGTGCGCGACGAAGCCGCGGTCGGCGGCCGGCGCCGCGCCGGGATCGAGGATCCGTTCGGCAACC
>CAVSPL010000015.1:0-215603 GCA_963729765.1 uncultured beta proteobacterium
GCAGCAATACGCTGAACGTGTTACAGAGCCATGGCCAATTGCGAAGCAGGCCGAGCGCCGCATCTATGAACTGGCGTATTTCGACTACCTGACCGGCCTGCCGAACCGGCGCCTGCTGATCGAACAGCTGGGCAAGATCCTGCCGCGCAGCCACCGCACGCGCCAGTTCGGCGCCCTCCTGTTCATCGACCTCGACAATTTCAAGCTCCTCAACGACACCCTCGGCCACGACGTCGGCGACCAGTTGCTGCGCGAAGTGGCCGAGCGCCTGCGGCGCACGGTGCGCGAGAGCGACCACCTGTCGCGTCTCGGCGGCGACGAATTCGTGGTCGTGCTCGAGAACCTGGGCGAACTCGAGGCGGCGGCGATCCACGAAGCGAACGCGGTCGGCGCCAAGCTGCTCAATGCGCTGGCCCTGCCCTACCAGCTTGCCGCACGGCCCAGCGTCATCACGCCCAGCATCGGCGTGGCCCTGTTCGGCGCGGCCCCCGGCAGCGTCGACGTACTGCTGCGCCAGGCCGATCTCGCGATGTACCGCGCCAAGGCCGAGGGCCGCAACACGCTGCGCTTTTTCGACCCCAGCATGCAGGCTGCGGCGGACCGCCAGACTGAACTCGAGCACGACCTGCGCGACGGCATCCGGCACCAGCGCTTCGAACTCCACTGCCAGCCTCAGTTCGGCGTCGACGGCAATCTGGTGGGCGGCGAAGTGCTGCTGCGTTCGCGCCGCACGGGCCTGAGCCTGGTCGGTCCCGCCGAATTCATCGGGCTTGCCGAAACGAGCGGCCTGATCGTGCCGCTGGGAGCAATGGTGTTGCTCGAGACGTGCCGCGTCGCTGGCGCGCTGGGCGCGCGATCCGCGCGCTGCGCCGGCCTGAGCCTGGCGGTCAATATCAGCGCCCAGCAGTTGCGCCAGCCCGATTTCGTCGACGCAGGTGCTGGCCGTCGCTGAGCGAGACCGGCGCCCCGGCGCAGCGCCTGTGCCTCGAACTGACCGAGAGCGTGTTCGCCGAAAACGTCGAAGACATGATCGCCAAAATGCACGCGCTGCGCGCGCACGCGGTCAGCTTTTCGCTCGACGATTTCGGCACCGGCTACTCGTCGCTCAGCTACCTCAAGCGCTTCCCGCTGGCCGAACTCAAGATCGACCGGAGTTTCGTCAACGATGTCCCGGCCGACGCGAATGCCGCCGCCATCGTCGACGCCATCCTGGGGCTGGCGCGTACGCTCAATTTGCAAGTAGTCGCCGAAGGGGTCGAGACAATTGCGCAGCGCGATTTCCTGGTGGCCCATGGATGCGGGATCTTGCAGGGATATTTACTCGGCCGTCCCATCCCAATGGAAGAGTTCGAACATAGATGGGGAATCGGATGACCAGGTCAATGGATGAGTGATCCTGCGTTCCCAAAAAAATCATAGTTACGTTTCATAAACTGCCGGTTTACTTTACACAGTAAAATCTGCAAAGGCAGGCGGCGTCGTTCCCTGCAACCGGGGATCGACGCTTGAGAGCACCAGCAGCCCGGCACAGCCGCATCTCCCGGCGTGTGGTTCTTCCCATCCGTGCGCTCGTCCAGCGCGCATCGCAGTATTCTGGTAGCAATCAGACAAGCCCAGGCAAGCCGCCTGTCCGCAACAAGCGGACAACCGGTGTCCACAACCATGACCCTACTGCGCTCCGACGCCGCGCTGCGGCGCGACCAGATCCTCGATGCCGCCGATGCCGTCTTTTCCGAACGCGGCATCACGGCGCCGCTCGACCTGGTGGTTACGCGCGCCGGCGTCGGCCGCGCCACGCTGTACCGCAATTTCCCGGACCGCGCGGCCCTGGTCGAAGCCCTGTTCGAGCGCGCATTGGCGCCTCGAAGCGCGGCGCCGGGCCAGGACCTGTTCGCGCTGGTCGAGCAGGTCGCGGCGCACCTGGTGTCCGCGCCGGCGCTCGCCGACTACTGGCGCGCCCTCGAACCCGGCCATCCGGACGCGAAAGCCGCGCGCGAGCGCCTGGCGCGCCTGTTTCGCGCGCCGCTGGCCGCAGCCCTGAAAAGCAGGACCTGCCGCGCCGACCTGCGTCCGGCCGACCTGGTGCTGGTGTGCGGCATGCTGGGCGCGGCATTGCGCGGCGCGACGGCGGCGAACCGGCGCAGCCTGGTGCGGCGCGCGCTCGACCTGGTGGGCGCCGGCCTGGCGCCGCCGGCGCGAGGACGCTAGATGGCGCAGCTGCTCAGACCCACGCCGGACTGGGAGGAACACGAAAAGCCCACCCTGCCCGGTTCGGCCTCCATGCCCTACCATACCCCGGCCGTGCGCCTGGCCTACGCGCTGGTCGCGCTCCTGGTCGGCATCACGGGCGGCCTGGGGAACGCGCTGGTCTCGGCCAACCTGCCGACCATCCAGGGCCAGCTCGGCCTGACGCCGTCGGAGGCGACCTGGCTGCCGGCCGCCTATGTCATGGTCAACGTCACCGTCAACCTGATGGTGTTCAAGTTCCGCCAGCAGTACGGGCTGCGCCTGTTCGCCGAAATCGGCCTGGCCCTGTACGTGGCCGTCACCCTGCTGCACCTGCTGGTCGGCGGCTTCGGCATGGCGGTGGCCGTGCGCGCCGTGAGCGGCTTCGCCGGCGCCTCGGCCACCACGCTGTCGATGCTCTACATGCTGCAGGCCATGCCGCGTGCCTACACCGGCAAGATGGTCGTGATCGGGGTCGGCATCCCCTCGCTGGCCACGCCGCTGGCCTGGCTGCTCTCGCCCACCTTGCTGGTCTACGGCCAGTGGCACAACCTGTATCTGTTCGAGGCCGGCCTGGCCATGTGTTCGCTGGCCGCCGTGGTGGTGCTGAAACTCCCGCCGGGCATGCACATCAAGGTCTTCGAAAAGCTCGACTTCCTCACCTTTGCCCTGATGGCGCCGGGCGTGGCGATGCTGGTGGCCGTGCTGGCCCAGGGTTATTCGCACTGGTGGTTCGACGAGCGCTGGCTGGCCTACCTCCTGATGGGCGCGGTGGTCCTGATCGGCGCCGCCCTCTACGTCGAGCACCACCGCGACAATCCCCTGATCCAGACGCGCTGGCTGGCGACGCCCACCATGCTGCGCTTCATCGTCGGCGCCTTCCTGATCCGTTTCCTCACCTCCGAGCAGACCTTCGGCGCGGTCGGCTTCCTGCGCGCGCTGGGCATGGGGCCGGACCAGATGCAGCCGCTGTTCGGCGTGATCCTGCTCGGGACCATCTGCGGCATCGCGGCGAGCTCGCTGACCTTCTCGCCGAAGACGCTGATCCCGCAGATCATCGTCGCCATCATCCTGTTCGGCGCCGCCGCCGCCATCGACTACGGCCGCACCAGCCTGGATCGCCCGGAGAATTTTTACCTCAGCCAGTTCCTGGTCGCCGTCGGGGGCGGCATGTTCCTCGGTCCGCTGGTCCTGCTGGGGATCACCCAGGCCCTGAAGTTCGGCCCCAACTACGTGATCACCTTCACCGTGGTGCTGTCGATGACCCAGACGCCTGGGCGCGCTGACCGGTTCGGCCTTGCTCGGCACCTACCAGCTGCACCGCGAACAGGTGTATTCCAGCCGCCCTGGTCTCGCAGCTCAATCCGGCCGACCCGCATCGTGGCCCAGCGCCTGCAGCTGCAAGCGGGGTCTACCGCGCCACCATCGCCGACCCGGTGCTGCGCGCGGCCCAGGGCACGGCGTCGCTGGGCCAGGTCACGCGGCGCGAAGCGAACGTGCGCGCCTTTAACGACGTGTTTGCCCTCAGCGGCGTGCTGGCCCTGCTGTTCCTGTTCTGGTCTCTTTTCGTCGCCATCCGCGCCGAACTGCGCAACCGGCGCGCCGCCGTTTCTACCCAGGTTTGAACCACATGAATCAACCGCAGCCTCTCACCCGCGAACAAATCGAAGCCCTCGAAGCCAATCCGGCGCCGCCCGGCGATGCGGACGACAGCGCGCCGCCCGCGCCGCCCGCTTCCGCCAGCGCGCCGGTCCAGCCGCCGCCGAAAAAGATCAAGGCCACGCCCGGCCTCGATCGGCATCATGGCGGTCGTCGCCGCCGTCGGCATCGGCCTCATCATGTGGGCCTGGCATATCGGTCCCTTCAACAGCACCCGCGTCGCGACCGACAACGCCTACGTGCGCGGCGCGATCACCGTGCTGGCGCCCCAGGTCAACGGCTATGTGACCGAGGTGCTGGTCAAGGACTTCCAGTACGTGAAGGCGGGCCAGGAACTGCTGCGCATCGACGACCGCGTCTACGCCGAGCGGGTGCGCGTGGCCGAGGGCCAGGTGGCGAATGCCAGCGCCCAGCTGGACAATGCCGAACAGACCCAGGCCGCGAACACGGCCACCGTCGGCGCCACGCGCGCCGGGCTGGCCGCGGCGCAGGCCGAGCAGGCGCGTGCGCGCGCCGAACAGGCCCGGGTCGACGAACTGGCCGAACGCGGCTCGGTGTCGCTCAGCGAACGCGACCGCGTGCGCACCTCGGCGCGCCTGGCCGGCGCCAACGTCCTGAAGGCGCAGGCCGACATCGACATCGCCCTGCAGCGCGTGAAAGGCACGACGGTCTCGCGTGGCGGGCTGGAGGCGCAGGTGCGCATGGCCGAAGCGCAGGTGGCGCTGGCCAAGATCGACCTCGCCAATACCGTGATCCGGGCGCCGCGCGACGGCCAGGTGAGCGAAGCGACGGTGCGGCGCGGCCAGTACGTCACGGCCGGTTCCCAGCTGCTGTTCCTGGTGCCGGACACGCTGTGGGTGGTCGCCAACTTCAAGGAAGGCCAGACCTGGCGCATGCGCCTCGGCCAGCCGGCACGCTTCACGGTCGACGCCTTCGATGGCGCCGCGCTCACCGGCCACGTGGAGCAGATCGCGCCGGCGACCGGCTCGGAATTCTCCGTGCTGCGGCCCGATAACGCATCCGGCAATTTCACCAAGGTCGTGCAGCGCCTGCCGATCCGGATCGCCATCGATCCGAACCAGGAACTGGCCAAGCGCCTGCGGCCGGGCATGTCGGTCACGATGGAGGTCGATACCGGCGCAGCCGCACGCGAACAGCGCCCGAGCCGGCAGGCGGAACGCGCGATGAGGCGGCGCAGCGTGAACGCCGTGCTGGCGCTGGCCGGCGCCGGCATGCTGGCGGGCTGCCTGCCGGCCTACCGCGCCGCGCCCGAACTGGCGCAGCGTGGCGGCGCCCGCTGCATGGCGCGAACCCGTGCCCGGGTCGGCGCCGCCATCGACGCACAATGGTGGCGCGGCTTCGGCGACCCGGTGCTGGCCAGCCTGGTCGAAGCGGCGCTGGTGCGCAACAGCGACGTCCTGATCGCGGTGGCGCGCGTGGACGAAGCGCGCTCTCAGGCCGACCTGGCGCAAGCGGCGCGCCTGCCGGCCCTGAACGGCGCCCTCGGCGTGCAGACCGGGCGTTCGCTGCGAACGGCCGGCCTGGGCAAGACCACGACGATCTGCAGCCGGCGCTGCAGGCGAACTGGGAGCTCGACCTGTTCGGACGAATCCGCAACCAGGTCCGCGCCGCCGACCTGCAATTTCGTGCGACGCAAGCCGAGCGCGACGCGGCGGCGCTCGCCGTCGCCGCCGGCACGGCGCAGAACTACATCCTGTTGCTGGCGCTCGACGCCCAGCTCTTCATCACGCGCGAGACCGTCGCCTCGCGCGCCGAAGCGCTGCGCCTGGCCCAGGACCAGGCCCGGGTCGGCTATATCTCGCAGCTGCAGCTGACGCAGGCCCAGTCCGAATACCAGTCGGTGCTGGGATCGATTCCCGAACTCGAGCTGGCCGTGCGGCGCCAGGAAAACGCGGTGCGCCTGCTGGCGGGCGAATTGCCGGGGGCCGTCGAGCGCAGCGCCGGCTTCGCGGCGCTGCGCCTGCCGCCCGTCCCGGCCGCGCTGCCGTCGCAGCTGCTGGCGCGCCGGCCCGACGTCGCCCAGCGCGCACTGCTGCTGGCCGCGTCCGACGCCAATCTCGCCGTGCGGCGCCAGGCCTTCCTGCCCCAGGTGACGCTCAGCGCCCAGCTGGGCAGCCTGTTCGTCAACGCGCTCGACTACGATCCGGTGACGGTCTGGAGCCTGGGCGGCAGCGTGCTGGCGCCGCTGTTCTCGGGCGGCCGCTTGAAGGCCCAGTACGAGGCGGCCGCTTCCCAGCGCGACCAGGCGGCGTTTGCCTACCGGCGCACCGTGCTGACGGCGTTTTCCGAGGTCGAGAATGCGCTGGCCGGCGTGCCGCGACTGGCCGAACAGGTCGACCATGCGGCGCAGCGCCGCGACATCCTGGGCCGCTCGCTCGGCTACGCGCACGACCGCTACCAGGCCGGATATGCCTCCTATCTGGAGGAACTCGATGCGCAGCGCAATTTATACCAGGTGGAAATCAGCCTGATTACGCTGCGGCGCACACAGCTTGAAAACCTGATCGGCTTGTACCGGGCGCTGGGGGGTGGGTGGACGTGCCGCGGGCGTGCGTCCAGGCAATTGAGAATGGCGCAGGTTTGGCCGGATCGGCGTTTTTGATGCTGCGCGGCATGATACGTTTTTACTGGATGCCGGCACGGGCGCGACTGAAACCGCGCCGAATATGCTGCATAGCACCACGAAAATACTTCTGCGCAAAGCCCGTACACCCTCTCCCAGCCTTTATCATTTCAGCTTGCCGCACATCACCTCACAAAGGGAACGCGAATTATGAGCCAGGGTAATCCTCTGTCGCTGCATGTCCCGGAGCCAACCGGCCGTCCGGGTTGCAAGACCGATTTTAGTTATTTACAAATGAGTCCCGCCGGCGCCGTCCGGCGGCCGGAAGTCGACGTCCTGTTCGGCGACACCGCCGATCTCGTCACTTCCCTGATCCGCGTCCTCGACGAAGACGGCAATGCCGTCGGTCCGTGGGCGCCGGACATCAGCGTCGAGCAGCTGCGCTTCGGCCTGCGCACGATGATGAAGACGCGCATTTTCGATGCGCGCATGGTCATCGGCCAGCGCCAGAAGAAGATGTCCTTCTACATGATCTCGCTCGGCGAGGAAGCCATCGGCACCGCGCAGACGCTGGCCCTGCGCCCGGACGACATGTGCTTCCCGACCTACCGCCAGCAAAGCATCCTGATGGCGCGCGAATACCCGATGGTCGACATGATCTGCCAGCTGCTCTCGAACGAGCGCGACCCGATGAAGGGCCGCCAGTTGCCGGTCATGTACTCGGTCAAGGAGAAAGGCTTCTTCTCCATCTCCGGCAACCTCGCCACCCAGCTGCCGCAAGCGGTCGGCTGGGCCATGGCCTCGGCGATCAAGGGCGACACGAAAATCGCCTCGGCCTGGATCGGCGACGGCGCCACCGCGGAATCGCGACTTCAACACCGCGCTGACCTTCGCCCACGTCTACCGCGCGCCCTGCATCATCAACGTCGTCAACAACCAGTGGGCGATCTCGACCTTCCAGGCGCATCGCCGGCGGCGAGAGCGTGACCTTCGCCGCGCGCGGCGTCGGTTCCGGCATCGCCTCGCTGCGGGTCGACGGCAACGATTTCCTGGCCGTGTACGCGGCCTCCTGCTGGGCCGCCGAGCGCGCCCGCCGCAACCTCGGACCGACCCTGATCGAATGGGTCACCTACCGCGCCGGCCCCCACTCCACCTCCGACGATCCCGTCGCGCTACCGCCCGGCCGACGACTGGGCGCGCTTCCCGCTCGGCGACCCGATCGCCCGCTTGCGCCAGCACCTGACCAAGCTCGGCGCCTGGTCGGACGACGAGCACGATCGCGTCCAGGCCGACCTCGAAGCCGAAGTGCTGGCCGCGCAAAAGGAAGCCGAACAGTACGGCACGCTGGCCGATGGCCGCGTCCCGAGCGCGGCGTCGATGTTCGAGGATGTCTACAAGGACATGCCCGAGCACCTGCGCCGCCAACGTCAAGAATTGGGGGTGTGAGATGGTGCGAGACAATGATACGGACGTGAAGACCACGCAGATGACCATGATCCAGGCATTGCGCTCGGCCATGGACGTGATGCTGGGGCGCGACGACAACGTCGTGGTGTATGGCCAGGACGTCGGCTATTTCGGCGGCGTCTTCCGCGCCACCGACGGCCTGCAGGAAAAGTACGGCAAGTCGCGCGTGTTCGACGCGCCGATTTCCGAAGGCGGCATCGTCGGCACCGCGGTCGGCATGGGCGCCTATGGCCTGCGCCCGGTGATCGAGATCCAGTTCGCCGATTATTTTTATCCGGCGTCCGACCAGATCGTCTCCGAAGCGGCGCGCCTGCGCTACCGCTCGGCCGGCGATTTCACCGCGCCCCTGACGATCCGCATGCCTTGCGGCGGCGGCATCTACGGCGGCCAGACCCACAGCCAGAGCCCGGAAGCGATGTTCACCCACGTCTGCGGCCTGCGCACGGTGATGCCGTCGAATCCCTACGACGCCAAGGGCTTGCTGATCGCCTCGATCGAGAACGACGACCCGGTGATTTTCCTGGAACCGAAGCGCCTGTACAACGGCCCCTTCGACGGCCACCACGACCGTCCCGTCGTCTCCTGGTCGAAGCACCCGATGGGCGAAGTCCCGGACGGCTACTACACGGTCCCGCTCGGACAAGGCCGCGATCTTCCGCCCGGGCGCCGAACTGACCGTCATCACCTACGGCACCATGGTCTGGGTCTCGGAAGCGGCCGCCATGGAAAC
This sequence comes from uncultured beta proteobacterium, assembly GCA_963729765.1. Classification (GTDB taxonomy): domain Bacteria; phylum Pseudomonadota; class Gammaproteobacteria; order Burkholderiales; family Burkholderiaceae_D; genus Telluria. The sequence goes on from CAVSPL010000015.1 coordinate 8,667, forward strand.
CGGGATCGACGCCGAGATCATCGACCTGCGCACCCTGTGGCCGCTCGACCTCGACACCATCGTCGCATCGGTGAAAAAGACCGGCCGCTGCGTGGTCGTGCACGAAGCGACCCGCACCAGCGGCTTCGGCGCCGAACTCACGGCCCTCGTGCAGGAACACTGCTTCTATCACCTGGAAGCGCCGATCGAGCGCGTCGCCGGATGGGACACCCCGTATCCGCACGCGCAGGAATGGGCGTACTTCCCCGGCCCCGACCGTGTCGGCGCCGCGTTCAAACGTGCGATGGAGGCGAAATAAATGGGTATTCACGTCATCAAGATGCCGGACCTGGGTGAAGGCATCGCCGAAGTCGAAGTCGTCGCCTGGCACGTCAAGCCGGGCGACACGGTCAAGGAAGACCAGGTGCTGGCCGACGTCATGACCGACAAGGCCACCGTCGAAATTCCCTCGCCGGTGAACGGCACCGTCACTTCGCTGGGCGGCAACCTGGGCGAAGCCATGGCCGTCGGCGCGGAACTGATCCGCCTCGAGGTCGAAGGCGCCGGCAATTACAAGGGCGACACCACGGCGGCGCGCCAGCAGACGGCCACGCCCGCGCCAGCCGCCACGGCCGGCTCCACCGCCGGCACCGCCGAGGAATTCCCGCCGATTACCGTCGCCCAGCCGGAGACCGTGGTCACGACCGTGACCAGCGCCGAGACCGCGGCGCCGGCCCATGCCGCGCCAGCGCGCCCGCCGGCGCCCAGCTTACACGCAAGGCGGCGCGCAAACGTCGGCCCCGAGCCACCACGGCCGCGCGCCCGGCGAAAAGCCGCTGGCCGCCCCCGCCGTGCGCCAGCGCGCCTGGGACATGGGCATCGAGCTGCAGTACGTGACCGGTTCCGGCCCCGCCGGCCGCATCTCGCACGCCGACCTCGACGCCTTTGTGTCGCGCGGCCAGCAAAAGGCCGCCGAGGGCGACCGCCGCTACGCGCCGCTCGAAGGCGAGCAGGCCATGCCGCTGATCGGCATGCGCCGCAAGATCGCCGAGAAGATGGCGGAAGCCAAGCGCCGCATCCCGCACTTCACCTATGTCGAGGAAGTCGACGTCACCGAACTCGAAGCGCTGCGCGTGCAGCTCAACGCGCGCTACGCCGGCCAGCGTCCGAAACTGACGCTGCTGCCGCTGATCATGCGCGCCGTCGTGCTGGCGATCCGCAAGTATCCGTCGGTGAACGCGCGCTTCGACGACGACGCCAACATCGTCACCACCTACAACCCGGTCCACCTCGGCATCGCGGCGCAGACCGACGCCGGCCTGATGGTGCCCGTGGTGCGCAATGCCGAAGCGCGCGACCCGTGGGTCGCCGCCGCCGAGGTGGCGCGCCTGGCCGACGCCGCCCGCAACGGCAAGGCGCTGCGCGAAGAACTCAGCGGCTCGACCATCACCATCACCAGCCTCGGCGCGCTGGGCGGCATCGTCACCACGCCGGTCATCAACCGTCCGGAAGTGGCGATCGTCGGCGTGAACCGCATCATCGACCGTCCCGTCATCAAGGATGGCGCCATGGTGGCGCGCAAGCTGATGAATTTGTCGTCCAGTTTCGACCACCGCGTGATCGACGGCATGGTGGCGGCGGAATTCATCCAGACCATCCGGAGCTACCTCGAGTGCCCGGCAACCCTGTTCGTGGAGTGAGCCGGATGAATCAAACTGATCAGCACCACACTGCTCGTCATCGGCGGCGGCCCCGGCGGCTATGTCGCCGCGATCCGCGCCGGCCAGCTCGGCATCCCGACCATCCTGGTCGAAGCCGGCCAGCTGGGCGGCACCTGCCTGAACATCGGCTGCATTCCCTCGAAAGCCCTGATCCACGCGGCCGAGGAATTCGAAAAAGCCGGGCACTACGCCGGCGACTCCCCGCTCGGCATCTCGGCCGCCGCGCCCTCGATCGACATCGAGCGCACCGTCGGCTGGAAGGACGGCATCGTCAAGCGCCTGACCGGCGGCGTCGGCGCGCTGCTCAAGAAGAACGACGTGCAAGTCATCAACGGCTTCGCCCGCATCCTCGACGGCAAGACGGTCGAAGTGAAAACGGCGGACGGCGAGCTGCAGCGCGTGCGCTGCGAGCACATGCTGCTGGCCGCCGGCTCGGAGCCGGTCGAACTGCCCTTCATGCCGTTCGGCGGGCATGGTGGTGTCGTCGACCGAGGCGCTGTCGCCGTCCACGATACCGCAGCAGCTGGTCGTGGTCGGCGCCGGCTACATCGGCCTCGAACTGGGCACGGCTTACCGCAAGCTGGGCGCCGAAGTCACCGTGGTCGAAGCGGCGGAGCGCATCCTGCCGGCCTATGACGCCGAGCTGACGAAACCGGTCGGCGCGGCGCTGAAGCGTCTCGGGATCGACCTGCGCCTCGGCTCCAAGGTGCTCGGCCTGAACGCCGGCGGCGACGGCGTGCGGGTGCAGACGGCGCATGGCGACGAAATCGTGCTCTCCGCCGACCGCGTGCTGGTGGCCGTCGGCCGCCGTCCGCGCTCCGCCGGCTGGGGCCTCGAATCGCTGCAGCTCGACATGAACGGGCGCGCGGTGAAAATCGACGACCAGTGCCGCACCTCGATGCGCAACGTCTGGGCGATCGGCGACCTGGCCGGCGAACCGATGCTGGCGCACCGCGCGATGGCGCAGGGCGAGATGGTGGCCGAGATCATCCACGGCAAGCGCCGCCACTTCATGCCGGCCGCGATGCCGGCGGTATGCTTCACCGATCCCGAAGTGGTCGTGGTCGGCATGGCGCCAGGCGAAGCGCAGGCGGCCGGCATCGATGCGATCACGCGCCAACTTCCCCTTCGCCGCGAATGGCCGCGCGATGACGATCGAGTCGACGGACGGTTTTGTCCGCGTCGTGGCGCGCGCGCGACAACCACCTGATCCTCGGCTGGCAAGCGGTCGGGCGCGGCGTGTCGGAACTGTCGACGGCCTTCAGCCACTCGATCGAACTGGGCGCGCGCCTGGAAGACGTGGGCGGCACGATCCACGCGCATCCGACGCTGGGCGAGGCGGTGCAGGAAGCGGCGCTGCGCGCGCTGGGCCACGCGCTGCATATCTGAAAAAGCTGGGGTCAGGTCTGACATTCGGACCGGCCGCCTTGACACGATCGGCTGCACGGTGTAGATACCTTCAGTACTGTCGAGGTCGTGTCCGAATGTCAGACCTGACCCCAGCCTGACGTTGCGCCAAAGCGACGGCGTGCCAATCGTGCGCAGCTCATGCATGCGATAATCCGCGCCCGGCCGAAGCAAAGCTGTCGGCCTCGTTTATTCACCATACATACAAGGCCCCAAGATGATCAAGAAAATCGCCGCTGCCCTCGCCCTCGTCGCCGTCTCGTCCGCCGCATTCGCCGTCGAGCCGCCATCGGCCTACGCCGGTATCGACGTCTCGTCGACCAAGATCGACGGCTTCGACCGCGAAGGCGGCTACGGCGCCTTCTTCGGCTACAAGTTCAACGAAAACATCGCCCTCGAAGCCGGCTATCACCGCATCGCCGATACCGAATTCCGCGCCGGCAACGTGCGCGGCGACCTGACCCTCGACATGTTCGACGTCTCGGTCCTCGGCACCCTGCCGCTGTCGAACGGTTTCGACGTCTTCGCCCGCCTCGGCTACAACCGCCTGGAAGCCAAGGCCGACGTGGCCGGCTTCACCGGCAAGGACCATGATTCGGGCGCGCTGTACGGCCTGGGCCTGGGCTACTCGTTCAGCCCGATCGTCCACGCTCGCCTGGAAGTGCAGAAGCCAGCCAGCGACGCGACCCGCATCGCCGCAGGCGTGTCGTACCGCTTCTAAGCACCAGCGTCTGCGACAGCGCGAAAAGCCGGGATGCAATCGCATCCCGGCTTTTTTTCGTCCCGTCCAACCGTGCGCCGGGCCCTGCGCCGGCGCGGGCATCATGGATGCTCCTCCATGAACCAAAAGGACGCATCGTGAACCAGCGCTACCGACCGATCACGCGCCTGGGCCTCGGCGGCACCGGGCTGGGCGACATGTTCCACACCACCAGCGACGAAGCGGCCTGGCGACCGTGGACGCCGCATGGGAAGCCGGCATCCGCTATTTCGACACCGCGCCGCACTACGGCGCCGGCCTCTCCGAACACCGGTTCGGCCAGGCGCTGCGGCGCCGTCCGCGCGACGACTACACGCTCTCGACCAAGGTCGGCCGCCTGCTGGTGCCCGACCCGGTCGGGCGAGATCGCCGCGCCCTTCGTCTCCGCCCTGCCGTTCCGGCGCGTCATCGATTACACGGCCGACGGCGCGCGCCGCGCGGTCGAGGACAGCCTGCAGCGCCTCGCCCTCGGCCACATCGACATCGTCTACGTCCACGACCTCTCGCCCGACGCGTTCCCGCGCGCCGAATTCGAACACCATTTCGGCATCGCCGCCGGCAAGAACGGCGCCTTCGAGGGCCTGGTCAAGATGCGCGAGGAAGGCCTGATCAAGGGCTGGGGCATGGGCGTCAACACGGTCGAGCCCTGCCTGCGCGCGCTGCGGCAATCCGACCCCGACATCTTCCTGCTCGCCGGCCGCTACACGCTGATGGAAACCACGCCGCTGGCCGAGTTCTTCCCGCTGTGCGCCGAGCGCGGCGCGTCCGTGGTGCTGGGCGGCCCGTTCAACTCGGGCTTTCTCGCCGGCGGCGAGCATTACGATTACCCGCCCGCCAGCCCTGAAAAACACGCGCAGCGCGAGCGCCTGCGCCAGGTCGCGGCCAGCCACGGGGTCGACCTGGCGGCCGCCGCGCTGCAGTTCGGCGCGGCCCACCCGGTGGTGGCGGCGACCATCCCCGGCGCCAGCAGCCCCGAGCACCTGCGCCGCAACGCGCTGCTGATGTCGATGCAGATCCCGCGCCGCGTTCTGGGACGCGCTGGTGGCGCAAGGCCTGGTGCCGCCGGAGGCGCCGCTGCCGCAAGGGCCCGCGGGCGTGTAGCAGGCAGCGGCGGCGCGCTGCCTGTACAATTTGTACAACATCACAGCGCGCCCTTCCATGCCGAACCCACGCATCCTGGTCCTGTACGCCCACCCGGCCCCGCACCGCTCGCGCATCAACAGCCGCCTGGCCGCTGCGGCGCGCGCGCTCGAGGGCGTGCTGGTGCACGACCTGTACGAGACCTATCCCGACTTCTTCATCGACGTGCCGCGCGAACAGGCGCTGCTGGAACAAGCCGAACTGGTCGTCTTCCTGCACCCGATCCGCTGGTACAGCATGCCGTCCCTGCTCAAGGAATGGGTCGACAGCGTGCTGCGAGCCCGGCTGGGCCTACGGGCCCGGCGCGACCGCCCTGCGCGGCAAGGGCTACTGGCTGGCGGTGACCACCGGCAGCCCGGAGGACGCCTACAGCGCCGGCGAGCGCCATGGCCGCCCGTTCGAGGCCTACCTGCCGCCCTTCGAGCAGACCGCGCTCCTGTGCGGCATGCAGTGGTGGCCGCCGCACATCCTGCACGGCGCGAACGGCGCCGACGAGGCCGCGATCGACGCCCACGTCGCCGCCTTCCGCGCGCGCCTGGAAGCCTTCCTGCTCACCCCGCCGAAAGAATAAAGCCCATGGAACACAGCCTGTTGACGAATGCCCTCGTCTACCTCGGCGCGGCGGTGCTCGCCGTGCCGCTGGCCAAGCGCCTGGGCCTGGGCGCCGTGCTCGGCTACCTGCTGGCCGGGATGGCGATCGGTCCCTGGGGCCTGGGCCTGATCCGCGAAGTCGAGACCATCCTGCACTTTTCCGAATTCGGCGTGGTGCTGCTGCTGTTCCTGATCGGCCTCGAACTCGAGCCGGCGCGCCTGTGGTCGATGCGGCGGCCGATCTTCGGCTGGGGCGCGGCCCAGGTACTGGGCGTGGCGGGCGTGCTGTTCGGCGCGGCGCTGCTGGCGGGCGTGGCCTGGCAGGTGGCGCTGGTCGGCCGCGCTCGGGCTGTCGCTGTCCTCGACCGCGATCGCGCTGGCCACGCTGGGCGAACGCAACCTGATGGGCACGCCCGCCGGCCAGGCCGGCTTCGCCATCCTGCTGTTCCAGGACATCGCCGCGATCCCGATGATCGCCCTGATCCCCTTGCTGGGCGTGGCGGCGGACAGCGGCGCGGGCAACGGCGGCTGGCTCGGGCGCCGCGCGCCTTGGCGGCGTGATCCTCGGGCGTGATCGTCATCGGCCGCTACCTGGTGCGGCCGGCGCTGCGCATCATCGCCAAGTCCGAGATGCGCGAGATCTTCACCGCCTTCGCCCTGCTGCTGGTGATCGCCATTTCGCTGCTGATGCAATGGGTCGGCATGTCGATGGCGCTGGGCGCCTTCATGGCCGGCGTGCTGCTGGCCGACTCCGAATACCGGCATGCGCTCGAGACCGACCTCGAGCCCTTCAAGGGCCTGCTGCTCGGCCTGTTCTTCATCGCGGTCGGGATGTCGGTCGATTTCGGCGTCTTCCTCGCCAAGCCCTTGCTGATCCTGGGCCTGGTGCTGGGCTTCCTGGCCCTGAAACTGGCGGTGCTGTTCGCGCTGTCCTACCGCTTCGGCATCGCGCGCGGCCAGCGCTGGCTGTTCGCCTTCCTGCTGTCGCAAGGCGGCGAATTCGCCTTCGTCGTGTTCGGCGCGGCCGGCGCGGCGCGCGTGTTCACGCCGGAGGTGGGCTCGATCCTGGTGGCGGTGGTGGCGCTGTCGATGGTGACCACGCCGCTGCTGCTGCTCCTGCACGACAAGGTGCTCGAACCGCGCTACCACGGCCAGAACCTGCGCGAACCCGATGCCATCGACGGCAACGAGGGCCACGTGATCATCGCCGGCTTCGGGCGCTTCGGCCAGATCGTCGGGCGCCTGCTCAACGCGAACCGCATCAAGCTGACCGTGCTCGATCACGATCCCGGACCAGATCGAACTGCTGCGCCGCTTCGGCTTCAAGGTGTTTTATGGCGACGCGACCCGGGTCGACCTGCTGCACGCGGCGGGCGCGGCCAAGGCGCGCGCGCTGGTGCTGGCGATCGACGACACCGAGGACAGCCTGGCCCTGGCCGACGCCGTGCGCGAGCACTTCCCCGACCTGCAGATCCTGGCGCGGGCGCGCAACGTCACCCACATGTACGAGCTGATGGACCGCGGCGTGACGATGATCGAACGCGAAACCTTCGAATCGGCCCTGCAGCTGGGACGGCGCGCGCTCTGCCACCTGGGCTACGGCGCCTATCGCGCGCGCGAAGCGACGCTGAAATTCCGCGAGCATAACAAGGCCAGCGTCGAGGAGGTCTACCCGTTCTACAAGGACCGCGAACAGTATGTCTCGATGGCCAAGCGCGCCCGCGACGAACTCAACGAGATGTTCGCGCGCGACCTGAAGAGCTACGAAAAGGAAGCGGAAAAGGGCTGGGACTAGGAGCGTTCTAGGTTGTTGGCCGCGCCAGCACCATCCCCAGCCGCACGGCGGCGTCGGTCACCGCCGCCAGCGGCGGCTGGTAGCCGTTGTCGATCCAGCGCAGCGCGATGTGCATCACGCCGCCGACGATGCCGGCCTGCAGCAGCTCGTCGGGTACGGCGTCTTCCGGGGCGATATGGCGCGCGACCTCGGTCCCGATCGCGCGCAGCGCGGCATCGAAGGCCTTGTCGACCTCGCGGCTGACGCCGCGGATCTCGACCAGGTAGACCCGCGCCGAGGCCGGGCTGCGCTGCAGCGCGCTGAAGTAGGCGTCGAGCATGGCGCGGGCGCGTGCGACGCGCCCGCGGCCGGCCGCGCGCGCCGCCAGCGAAATCTCGTCGAACACGGCATAGGTCACGGCATTGAAGGAGGTGATCAGCAGCTGCTCGCTGTTGTCGAACGATTCGTAGAAATAGCGTTCGGTCAGCCCGGCCGCTTCGCACACGCGCCTTGACGGTCGCCTGGCGGTAACCGCGCTCGCCATACACGGCGATGGCCGCGGCGATGAGCCTGGCGCGCCGCTCGGCGCGGCGCTGCTCGGGAGAGACGCCGCGGTAGGCGCCGGGCGGCGGTTGTTTCGGAAGTCATCCCGCTATTTTGACATACTTACTTGTCACGAGAACATAACTGACAATGTACAGTGTCAATTGTATAAAAAAACAACCAGAGACACAATGCACCATCCCCATACTCCGGCGACCCGACGAGGAGCCGTTCGACGTGCTGATCGTCGGCGCCGGCCTGTCCGGGATCGGCGCGGCGGCCATGCTGCAGGAGCGCTGTCCCGGCAAGCGCTACGCCATCCTCGAGGCGCGCGCGGCCATCGGCGGCACCTGGGACCTGTTCCGCTATCCCGGCGTGCGCTCGGACTCCGACATGTACACCCTCGGCTACGGCTTCAAGCCCTGGGTCGACGCGAAAGCCATCGCCGACGGCCCGACGATCCGCGCCTACATCCGCGAGACGGCGGCCAGCCGCGGCATCGAGCAGCCACATCCGCTTCGGGCACAAGGTGGTGCGCGCGTCCTGGTCGAGCGAGGAGGCGCTGTGGACCGATCGAAGCCGAGGTCGGCGACCAGGCGGACCAGCGCATCCTGCGCACGCGCTTCCTGTACATGTGCAGCGGCTACTACGATTACGAGCAGGCCTACCGCCCGCGCTTCGAGGGCGAAGAAGCGTTATCGCGGCCGCATCGTCCAGCCGCAGTTCTGGCCGCAGGACCTCGATTACGCCGGCAAGCGCGTGGTCGTCATCGGCAGCGGCGCCACCGCCGTGACGCTGGTGCCGGCGATGGCCGCCAGCGGCCGCGCACGTGACGATGCTGCAGCGCTCGCCCACCTACGTGGTCGTCGCGCCCGTCCGAATACCGCTTCGCGCGGCGCCTGCAGCGGCGCCTGCCGCCGAGCTGGCCTACTGGGCCACGCGCTGGCGCTTGATCGCCGAATCGATGCTGCTGTACCGCATCGCGCGCGGCAAACCGGCGCTGGCCAAGCGCCGCATCCTGCAGATGGCGGCGCAGGCAGCTCGGCCCCGATATCGACATCGCCCATTTCACGCCCGACTACAAGCCCTGGGACCAGCGCGTCTGCGTGGTCCCGGACGGCGACCTGTTCGAGGCCTTGCGCGCCGGCCAGGCCGAGGTCGTCACCGACCAGATCGCGCGCTTCACCGCGCGCGGCATCCTGCTGCAGTCCGGGCGCGAACTGGAAGCCGACATCGTCGTGATGGCCACCGGCCTGTCGCTGTCGGTGCTGGGCGGCGCGGCGATCCGCGTCGACGGCAAGCACTATGCGCCGAACCAGGCGATGGCCTACAAGGGCATGATGCTGAGCGATCTGCCCAACAGCGTCATGAGCTTCGGCTACACGAACGCCTCGTGGACGCTGAAGGCCGACCTGACGGCCGCCTGGGTCTGCCGCCTGCTGAACCACATGGACCGCAAGGGCCAGGCGATCGCCGTGGTGCGGCGCGACCCCGGCGTGCAAGCGCAGCCCTTCCTCGGCTTCACCTCGGGCTATGTGCAGCGCGCCAAGGCGCTGCTGCCGCAGCAGGGCGCGCGCCGCCCCTGGCAGGTGTACCAGAACTATGTGCAGGACATGCTCACCATCCGCTTCGGCCGCATCGCCGACGGCGTGATGCGCTTTGGACCAAAAGGACGACTGCCATGAAGGTTTCGAACCGGGTTGCCGTGATCACCGGCGCCGGCAGCGGCATCGGCCGCGCCACCGCCCATTCCCTGGCCCGGCGCGGCTGCCACCTGGCGCTGGCCGACATCGATCGGCGCCGGCCTCGAGGAAACGGCCTCGATGCTCGGCCACATGGGCGTGCGCGTCACCACCCATGCGCTCGACGTGGCCGACCGCGAGGCCGTGCGCACGCTGCCGGCGCAGGTGCTCGCCGCCCACAAGCGCGTCGACCTGCTCGTCAACAACGCCGGCGTGGCCCTCGGCGGCAGCTTCGAGCAGGTGAGCGAGGACGATTTCGACTGGCTGATGGACATCAATTTCAACGGCGTGGTGCGCATGACGCGCGCCTTCCTGCCGCTGCTGCGCCAGAGCGACGAGGCGCGCATCGTGAACGTCTCGAGCATCTACGGCATCGTCTCGCCGCCGGGCAAAGCGCCTACTCGGCCAGCAAATTCGCGGTGCGCGGCTTTTCGAACGCGCTGCGCCATGAGCTCGACGGCAGCACGCGTCGGCGTCAGCGTCGTCCATCCGGGCGGCGTGGCGACGGCGATCGCGCGCAATGCCCGCGTGCCGCAGGGGACGCCGGACGACGAAACGGCGCGCGGGCGCGAGCTGGCCGAAAAACTGCTGCGCCTGCCGCCCGAGGCAGGCCGGCGAAATCATCGCGCGCGGCATCGAGGCGCGCCAGTCGCGCATCCTGGTCGGCAGCGACGCCAAGGTGGTCGCCATCCTCGAACGCCTCCTGCCCGTGAATTACTGGCGCATCCTGAAGAAAGCGACTGCCCGATGACCTTCCTTCTCGTTCTGCTGGCGCTGCTGGCGCTCGTGCTCATCGGCCTGGCCTGGTTCACCCATCGCACCGCGCGCCGCATCGAGGCCTTCATGCCGGCCAAGGGACGCTTCGTCGACGTGCCGGGTGCGCGCCTGCACGTGCGCGAATCGGGCAACGGCGGCGGGCCGGCGATCCTGCTGGTGCACGGCCTGGGCGGCCAGAGCGCGCATTTCGACTACGGCGTGGCCGACGCCCTGGCGCAGCACTCACCGCGTGGTCGCGGTCGACCGCCCCGGTTCGGGCCACTCGCAGCGCGGCCCGGCGACGCCGGCCGACGTCTCGACCCAGGCGGCGGCGCTGGCCGCGCTGATCGACAAGCTCGGCCTGGAGCGCCCGACCGTCGCCGGCCATTCGCTGGGCGGCGCGATCGCGCTGACGCTGGCGCTGGAGCACCCGGACAAGGTCGGCGCCCTGGCCCTGGTCGCGCCGCTGACCCACGTGCAGGACAGCGCGCCCGAGGTGTTCAAGGCGCTCGCCATCGCATCGCCCTGGCTGCGCAAGCTGTTCGCCTGGACCCTGGCCACGCCGGGCGCGATCGCCGGCGGCAAGAAGGTGCTGGCCGCCGTGTTCGCGCCCGAAAGCGCGCCGCGCGACTTCGCCGTCAAGGGCGGCGGCATGCTCAGCCTGCGCCCGCGCCAGTTCCTGGCCGCGTCCAGCGACATGCAGGCGCTGCCCGGCCACATGCCGGGCGTGCAGGCGCGCTATGGCGAACTGTCGGTGCCGGTCGGCGTGCTGTATGGCCGCGAGGACGCCATCCTCGACTGGAAAATGCAGGGGCAGGGATTGCTCGACAAGGTGGCCGGCGCGCGCCTGCAGCTGGTCGATGGCGGGCACATGCTGCCGGTGACCCAGCCGCAGCTGGTGGCCGAATTCATCGCGCAATGCGCCCGCGAGGCGCAGCACGCCGTTCCCCTTGCCGCACGCCGCGACGCCTGAACCGGTATCATCCGTGTGTCAATGACCGGATTTCAGGATGGAGTGTGTATGGTAGTGGTAACGCATAGCGGCAAATTTCACGCGGACGACGCCTGGGCGGTGGCGGTCCTGTTCATCCTGTTCCCGGACAGCGAACTGGTTCGCACGCGCGACATGGCCATCATCGAGGCGGCCGACTTCGCGATCGACGTCGGCGGCATCCACGACCCGGCCAGCGGGCGCTTCGACCATCACCAGAAGGGTTTCGATACCGCCCGCCAGAGCGGCGTGCCCTACGCCAGCGCGGGCCTGGTGTGGCGCGAATACGGCGCGCGCTGCGTGGCCGCGCTGGCCCTCGAGCACACCGGCCAGACGCTGAGCCCCGAGGCCTGCCAGCAGATGGCGTACGCGATCGACGCCGACATCGTCCAATACCTCGACTTGTCGGACGTCGGCGCGGCCAAGAACGCGCCCGGCGGCTATGGCCTGTCGGCGGTGGTCTCCGGCTACAACCCGAACTGGATGGACGAGCAGCGGCTCGGCTACGGCGCGGCGTCCGACGCCTACCGCCTGGCGCAGTTCCGCAAGGCGATGGCCATGCTGACCGACATCATGATCAACTCGGTCAAGTACCGCGTCGGCGCCCTGCTGGCCCTGGCCCAGGTGCGCGGCGCCGAGGTGCTGGAAGACGGCAAGGTGCTGTTCCTGAAGAACGGCGCCCTGCCCTGGACCACGGTCGTGCGCAAGGAGATGCCGAAGGTGCTGTTCGTGATCAGCCACAGCATCGCCGAGCAGCGCTACATGATCCATGCGGTGCCGCTCAACGCCGAGAGTTTCGACGCCCGGGCCGACCTGCCCGCCGCCTGGGCCGGCCTGCGCGACGCCGACCTGGCGCTGGTGACGGGCGTACCGGATGCGACCTTCTGCCACAACGGCCGCTTCATCGCCGCCGCCAAGACCTACGACGGCATCCGCGAGCTGGCGCGCCTGGCGCTGCAGGACGTGGCGCAGGCAGCGCTTGCTCCTTAATTGTTTTCGATCGTCCTGAACCTCGTCGGCACGCTGCTCCACTTCTATGTGGCGCAGCGGCTGCATCGCATCGGCCGCTGCGCGCGCGGGTGCCGGCCCGGGCATGGTGGATGGGCGCGGTGCTGGTCTGGATCGTCTACCTGTTGGGGTCCACCTCGGCAAGAGCGACGTCGACTGGCGCTGGTGGCCGGAACAGTTCGCACTGGCCTGGCTCGGCCTCATGCTGACGATGTCGCTGGGCCTGCTGGCCGCGGACCTGGTGACCGGCTTCGGCTTCTGGTGGCGCGCAACGCGCGCCGCGCCTGCTGGCCCTGGGCGCCGTGGCGGGCCTCGCGCTGTCCGGCTTCGCCTTCTATCAGGGGATGCGCGCCCCGGTTGTTGTCGAGCAGGAGGTGGTGCTGCGCGGCCTGCCGCCCGCGCTGGACGGCACGGTATTGGTGATGCTGACCGACCTGCACCTGGGCGCCCAGCGCGGCGCCGGCTGGATGCAGGCGCGCGTGGCGCAGATCAACGCCCTGCGGCCGGCGGCGGTCGTGCTGGTGGGCGACCAGGTCGAGGACGAGCCCTTGAACGATCCGCGCCTGGCGCGTGCGCTGCGCGGGATAAGGGCGCCGCGCGGGGTCTGGGCCGTGACCGGCAACCACGAGTTCTATGGCGATGTCGAGACGACGGTCGCCGAATTCGGCGCCGGCGGCGTGCGCTGGCTGCGCAATGCGAAGGTCGAACTGGCGCCGGGCCTGATGCTGGCCGGGATCGAGGACGTGGGACGCACGCTGCAGCGCGGCGGCGACGTGACGCGCGGGCTGGCGCACGTCCTGCCCCAGCGCGCGCGTACGGCCACGATCCTGCTCGCGCACATTCCGGCGGCAAAGCTGATCGACATGGCGGCCGCGCGCGGCGTCGGCCTGATGCTCTCGGGTCACACCCACGGCGGCCAGATCTGGCCTTTCAGCTACCTGGTGCGGCAGCGCTTTCCCTACCTGGCCGGCCAGCATGCGATCGGACCGATGACGCTCGTGGTCAGCCGCGGCGCCGGCAGCTGGGGGCCGCGCATGCGGCTGTGGGAACCGGGCGAGATCGTCCGGATCACACTGCGCGCGCCGCGGCCGGTCACGGCGAGCCGTTAGCGCGCACGGTTCTGCTGGCCCTGGAGCGGATCGTTGTCGCGTCCTTCTCGGCTACGCCTTCCTGCGACCGCTGTCCTGACTGCGATTGCCTTTCGCGCCCCCGGTCAGGTTGCCGATGCCCTCCAGGCCCGTCTGCAGCTCGCCGCCGCTGACGAAACCCTGCTGGTTTTCCTGCGACGAGCCATCGTCGAGCAGGTCGTCCGTGCGCGTGGCCGATTGCTGGCTATCTTCGCGCGACAGCTTGCCGCTGTCCCCGGTGCCGCCCACGCCCATGCTGCCGGCGCTGCTGGTGCCGTCCTTGGTGATCTGGTCCCAGGAGCGGCCTTTCGGGTGCTGCTTGTCGTCTTGTGTCGACATCGTCTTCTCCTTGTGGATTGGTATCCTGCCATCTTAGACTACCCACGCAGGGAGCAATCGGCGCACCGGACCCGCCGATGTAGGACAGCCGCACGCGGGCGGCAAAAAAAAAGCGGCGCCACGAATGGCGCCGCCTGATTCAGCATGAAGCCGATTATTTTTTCATGTACAGCGCGCGGCCGGTCAGCTTGATGGTGCCGGTGCCGGTCATCATGTCTTCGCCGCCGGTCAGGATGCCGCCGCCGCTGACTTTCGAAAACTTGCCGGTGCCGCCGGTGATCTGGAAGGTGGCGCCCGAGAACACGAATTTCGCGCCTTCGCCGGTCGGCACGAACTGGCCGCTGTAGTTGGCGTAAGATCTGGTCGCCCGAGGTCGTCATGACGATGAACTTGCCGCCGCTGAAGTTGAACAGCGGGCCGACCGGGGTGATGCAATCGGTCGCGATGAAGACGACCTTGCCGCCCATCATGTTGCTGGTGCCATGGCCGCTGATCGTGCCGCCGAAGTTCGACAGGCAGCCAGCCGATGGGCCGACAGCTTCGACCAGCACGCCTTCGACGTCGAGCGGCTCGGTGACCCAGCTTCCTGCGGATGCGGTGGCCGAAGCAGCCAGCAAAAGGGTGACGGCGGCTGGACGGGCGATCGTGCGCAGGAAGGAAGTAAACATAATGTGTGTCTCCGGGATTAAATTAAATTTAATAATATCCACTTTGCAAATTAAGCCGCGCACAGCTCAACCGTTTATGTGGTTCTCAAGATACATGTTTATTCGGCAACATTGACATACTAGCGTGCGACGGGTACGACAATGCTGGGCTAAGGTAACAAATGCGTAACAAAATCATCACATCGGAGAACCCATGCGCATCGCCACGTTCAATATCAATGGCATCGGCAGCCGCCTCCCGGCGCTGCTGGAATATCTGGAAGAAAAAAAGCCGGATGTGGTTTGTCTGCAGGAACTGAAGTCGCCGCAGGAGCGTTTCCCGCTGGCCGAAATCAACGCCGCCGGCTATGGCGCCATCTGGCACGGACAAAAGAGCTGGAACGGGGTCGCGATCCTGGCGCGCGGCGACCGACCCGGTCGAAGTCACGCGCGGCTTGCCGGGCGACGATAGCGACGAGCAGAGCCGTTACATGGAAGCGGTGGTCGACGACATCGTGATCGCCTGCCTGTATCTGCCGAACGGCAATCCGGCGCCGGGACCGAAATTCGACTACAAGCTCGCCTGGTTCGAGCGCCTGATCACGCGCGCGGCGCAGCTGATCGAGACCGGTGCGCCGGTCGTGATCGCCGGCGACTACAACGTCATGCCGACCGAGCTCGATGTCTACAAGCCGGAGCGCTGGCTGACCGACGCCCTGTTCCGGCCCGAGACGCGCGAGGCCTTCCACCGGCTGATCGAGCCAGGGCTGGCTCGACTCGCTGCGCGCCATGCATCCGGACGAAGTCATCTACACCTTCTACGACTATTTCCGGAATGCCTACGGGCGCAACGCCGGCCTGCGCATCGACCACCTGCTGCTCAGCCCCGCGCTGGCGCCGGCCCTGCGCGCGGCCGGCACCGACCACGATATCCGCGGCCGCGAGAAGCCGAGCGACCACGTGCCGACCTGGATCGAACTGGACCTGACCGCGCTGGCGGCGAAACCGGCCAAGGCCGAAAAAGCCTGATCAGCGCCCGCTGCGGTCCTGCAGGAACTGGCGGGCGCGCGGGTGGCCTGGGTTGGTGAAGAAGTCTTCCGGCGTGGCGCGTTCCAGGATGCGGCCCTCGGCCATGAACAGGATGCGGTCGGCGACGTCGCGCGCAAAGCCCATCTCGTGGGTGACGCAGACCATGGTCATGCCCTGCCCGCGCGAGTTTGCGCATCACGCCCAGCACCTCGCCCACCATTTCCGGGTCGAGCGCGCTGGTCGGCTCGTCGAAGAGCATGATCGCCGGCCGCATCGCCAGCGCGCGGGCGATCGCCACGCGCTGCTGCTGGCCGCCCGACAGTTCGTGCGGATAGGCGTCGCCTTGTGCGCCAGGCCCACGCCGTCGAGCAGTTCGAGCGCATAGGCGCTCGCCTCGGCTTTGCTGGCGCGCTTCAGGTTCACGGGCGCCAGCATGCAGTTCTCCAGCGCGCTCAGGTGCGGGAACAGATTAAATTGCTGGAACACGAAGCCGATCCCGGCGCGCAAGGCGTTGACGTCGACGCCGCGCGCGTGGATGTCGCGCCCGTCGATGGCGATGCTGCCGCCGTCGATGTCCTCGAGCCGGTTCAGGGTGCGGATCAGCGTCGACTTGCCCGAGCCCGAAGGCCCGCAGACGACGACCACTTCGTTCCTGGCGACGCGCTCGCTGATGTCGATCGAGGGCATGATACTGGCCGTACCACTTGTTGACTTGTTCAAGCTGGATCATGGCGGAAACTCTTCAAGGTGCCGGGCGCCGGTTCAAGCGGCGCTCGAGCAGGAAGGCCAGGCGCGACAGGCCGAAGCACAAGGATGAAATAGGTCAGCGCCAGCACGATGTAGACCTCGACCGCCTTGGTGAACACCAGGGTGTTGACCTGGGTGGCGATGAAGGAGACTTCGGACAGGCCGATGATGTAGCCGAGCGAGGTGGCCTTGATGGTCGCCACCAGCTGGCTCACCAGCGAGGGCAGAGACGTGGCGCAGCGCCTGCGGCAGGACCACGAGGCGCAGCGCCTGGCCGTAGCGACAGGCCGAGCGAACGCGCGCCTTCGAGCTGGCCTTTCGGCAGCGCGCCGATGCCGGCCTTGACGATTTCGGCCAGGTAGACGGCGTCGAACAGCACCAGCGTCATCAGCATCGTCGTCGCCTGGCCGGTCTTCACGCCGGTCACGGCCGGCAGGAAGAAGTAGGCCCAGAACACGACCAGCAGCAGCGGCACGCGCGCGCACGAGCTGCACCAGCACGGCCACCGGCCAGGCCAGCGCGCGCTAGGGGCTGACGCGCGCCACGCCCAGCACCAGGCCGAGCGGCATGGCCAGCACCAGCGCCGCGCCGGACAGCAGCACGGTCAGCGACAGGCCGCCCAGCGGCCCGTTCGGGTATTGGCCGACGAGGAAGTACAGCCAGTAGTCCTGGATCAGTTCGCATCATGCTCAACCGTGCGCACCGGGAAGCGGCGCGCATACAGCTGCGCGGCCAGCGAAATCGCCAGCGACACCGTCAGGTAGGCCAGCGTGGCGAAGGTAAACGCTTCGACGCTGCGGAAGGTCGCCGTCTCGACGCGCGCGGCCTGGTACATCATCTCGGCCGCGCCGATCACGGTGGCGACGCTGGTGTCCTTCCACAGGTTGACCGTTTGCGACAGCAGCGGCGGCACGGCGATGCGGATCGCTCTGCGGCAGCAGCACCAGGCGCAGGCGGCGATGCGGCCCAGGCCGAGCGAACGGGCCGCTTCCATCTGGGCGGCGGGCACGGCGCGGATGCCGCTGCGGATGTCCTCGGCCATGTGCACGCCGGCGTACAGCGCGAGCGCGATCACGGCGCAGATGAATTCGGGATTGCTGGCGTAGAGGGCCAGCTTGACCGGTTCGGGCAGCAGTTCGGGAAAGGCGAAATACCAGAACAGCAGGTGCGCCAGCAGCGGCACGTTGCGGATGCCTTCGACGATCGTGGCGCCCGCCGCGCGCAGCGGCGCGGCTGTGCGAGGTGCGCATCAGCGCGACCGCCACGCCCAGCGGGAGCGCGATCACGAAGCTGACGGCCAGCAGTTGCAGCGAGAGGATGAAGCCCTGCACCAGCCAGTCGTGGTACTGCGCCGGACTGGAGCAGGCTCGAATCGAAAAACGTCAAAACGAAGAACTCAGAGCTTGTCGGTGTGGATGGTGAAGGCGCGCTTGGCCATGTTCGGGCGCGTGCCCGGGCCGTACCACTTGTTGAACAGGGTGTTCGCGGCGCCGCTCGTTTCCAGCTCGCGCAGGGTGGCGTCGACGACGGCTTTCAGGCTCTTCTCGCCCTTGCGCAGGCCGAGCGCGATCGACTCGACGCCGATGCTGTTCGGCAGGATCGTGAAGTTCTTCGCCGCCGGGCCCAGCTTGCCGTAGTCGGCCAGCAGCGAGGATTCGTCGTTGACGTAGGCGATGCCTTTGCCCTGCTGCAGGGCCTGGAAGGCTTGCTGGGTGTTTTCGAAGGTGACGACGCTGGCGGTCGGCACGGCGGCGCGGATATTCGTTTCCTGGGTGCCGCCGCGGACGGTGACGACCTTCTTGCCGGCCAGCTGAGGCAGCGCGTTGACGCCGCTGGCGGCGCGCACCATGACTTTCGAGCCGGTCACGAAGTGCGTCAGGGCGAAATCGACCTGCGACTCGCGCTCCTTGTTGTGGGTCAGCGTGGCGGCCAGCACGTCGACATGGCCCTGCTGCAGCTCGGGAATGCGCGCGGCGACCGACATCTGCTTGAACACGGGCTTGACGCCG
The DNA here is from genome assembly GCA_963729765.1 of uncultured beta proteobacterium. GTDB lineage: Bacteria > Pseudomonadota > Gammaproteobacteria > Burkholderiales > Burkholderiaceae_D > Telluria. Next base: position 26,977 of record CAVSPL010000015.1, read on the forward strand.
ATTTTCTTGGCGACGGCTTTCGCCAGGTCGATCTCGTAGCCGACCAGTTCGCGCGTTTTCGGATCGATGAAGCTGTTCGGCTCGTCGGTGCCGAGCACGCCGAAGACGATCTCGCCCTTCTTCTTGATGTCGGCCAGCTGGTCGGCGTGGGCGGCGCCGGCCACGGCGAACTGGACGGAAAGCGCGATCGCGCAGGCGAGCAAGGTGCGGCGCTTGGCCATGAGAACTCCAGGGGCGTGAATGAAAGAACCCAAGAGTATATGTCACGTGAATGACAGCGCGAAGGATCGAATTCCCATAAGAACATGTCCATTTGGCATAAGGGCGCACTCCGCCGCTGGTGGGGTGCGCCTGTTTCAACCAGTGACCGGTACGCTTAATTGCCGCTATCGGCCTTGCCCGGCGCCCGCGCTGCCGCCGCTGGCCGAGCCGCTCACCGAGCCATTCAGCGAACCGTTCACGCCGCCAGATACCGGCAGTTCGGTCGATTTCACCCCGCTCGCCAGTTCGCGTGCGCTGCCGCTTGCGCTGCTGGCGGCGCCCTGCCCCGCGCCGCGCGCCGTGGCGGCCGTGCTTGCGGCATAGTCGCGGGTGCTGGCGGCCTGGCTGCGCGCCGCGCTCGCCACAGGCGCCGCTGCGGAACGTACGCCGCCGGCGGCGCTGCCCGCCAGTTCCCGCGCGCCGCCCAGCGAGGCGGCAGGATTCAGGCCGCCCGACAGATGCTGCCGCTCATGCTGCCGCCCCCGCCGATCATGCCGCCGAGGCCGCCGCGAGCGCCCCGCCGCCGAGCAGTTGGGCCTGGGCCGATGCCGCGGCGGACAGGGCGATGACGATGGCGATCTGGCGAACGATGTTGTTGGTTTTCATGATGCTTTCTCCTGGTTGTGACGCTCGATTGCGCGCCGTTATCAGGAAAACGAGCGGACCCGGCCGTTTAATCCATCTCTCGAAAATATTTTTGAATTTTTTATCGGAAGCGCGCCGGATCGACGCGCAGCGCTGCGCCGACAATGCCCTGGCCAGTCGCGTTGCTGACCGTATTGCCGGCACGCTCGGCCTGTGCCGCCAGCGCGGCCAGCGCACGGGTGGCGCCCGCGCGGTCCGGCTGCGGCAGCGTTTTCGCCAGCAAGGCGGCGACGATCGGCGCGGCGAACGAGGTGCCGCGCACTTGCCGGTAAGGCGGCTGTGCCGGGCGCGGCGCTGACCATCTGGCTGCCGGGCGCGGCGAACATCACCTGCGGGCCGCGTCCGGCTTCCGGCAAGGGCCGGCCCTGGCGGTCGACGCCGGTCACGCCGACCACGCCCGGATAGCTGGCCGGGTACAGGGGCGGCGCGGCCGGTCCGTCGTTGCCGACCGCCGCCACCAGCAAATGCCCGCGCGCGACCATCGCGGCGACGACCCGTTCGAGCGTCGCATTCGGCGGCCCGACCAGGCTGATGTTGACGACGCCGACTTTCGAGCGCGCCATCCAGCCGAGGGCGCCGGCGATCTTGTCGGCCGAGCCGCCGGTCGGGCTGTCGCAATAGATATCGGCCGCATACAGCCGGGCGCCGGGTGCGGCCCCGCTGAAAAGGAAGCGGCGGCCGTGCTCGATATTCCAATGGGCACCCTGACCAGCCGCCTGGCCCGCGCCCGCGACGCCTTCCAGAAACTGTTGTCCGACGAGAAAGCCGTGCCATGAATTATTCCGACGAAATCCTGATGGCCTATGCCGACGGCGAACTGGGCGAACCGCAGCGCAGCGAGGTCGAAGCCGCCGTGCGTACCGACCCGGCCCTGGCAAGCATCGTCGAAGGCCACCGCGCCTTGCGGCGCGACGTGTCCGCGGCCTTTGCCGGCGTGCTCGACGAGCCGGTGCCGGCGCGCCTGCAGGCCGCGCCAGCACGGGCAAGGTGCTCTCGTTCGAGGCCGCGCGCAACGCCAGGGCGCGCACCCAGGCCGCGGCGCTCGAAGCGCAGCTGGCCGACATGGGCGGCGCTGGCCGCCACCCTGGTGGTCGGCGTGCTGGCGGGGGCGTCTGGCTGGGCGGCGGCCAGGGCGGGGACGATTTGGTCAGCGCCGAGGCGGGCGGACGCTTGACGGCGCGCGGCGAGCTGGCCGGCGCCCTGTACGCGCCAGCTGGCCAGCGAAGCGGCGCCCGGCAGCGCGGTGCGCATCGGCGTCAGCTTCGCCACCCGCGACGGCGGCTACTGCCGCAGCTTCAGCGTCGGCGCCAGGGCGGGCCTGGCCTGCCGCGACGGCGAGGCCTGGCGCATCCCGGTGCTGACGGAACGGCGGCGGCCGCCGGCGAATACCGCCAGGCGGCCAGCGCGCCGCAAGCCGTGCTCGAGGCCATCGACGCACGCATCGCCGGGCCGACGCTGGACGCCGCCGCCGAGCGCGCGGCGCGCGAGCGTGGGTGGAAACGCTAAGCGCGCCCTGACTCTACAGTTGAATGGACCGGCGCCCGATCGGATGGGCATCAAGGCTTTAAACCGGCTTCGACACGGCGTCGCGCGGCAACCACCCCAGGCTGTTACCGTCGACGTTATGGATGTACAGATGCTCGGCTGTTTCCGTAGCGCCGGTCGTGACCGGCGACCGTCCTGTCGGGTCCTGCAGATCAGCCACAACCGTGCCATCTTCGGTGAACGCAAGAACATGTCCAAATGGTTTAGGCATCGACCACATGAAGCGCGGGATGCGAAGAATCACCTTGCGCAGGAACGGGCGCTCGGCCAGCTGGTCCAGTACATTGCGCTGTCCGGCCAGGCCTAGCCAGATTCGGCCTTGCAGGCCACGCGTGAGATTGTCCGGATAGGCCGGAAGATTATCCAGCACGACACGTGCCGATGCCGACGGCTTGGACAGGTCGAGCCGGTCGGCAGAAACTGCCAGCTCCCATATCCGATAGCGGCCACTTTCGCTGACCAGCAAGCGCTTCTCGTCAGCGCTGAGTACGATGCCATTCGGAAGGCTCAGCCCATGCGCAACCACACGGACCTGCTTTGTCTGCGGGTCGTATTCCACTACCCGGCCGCTGGCCGACTGCTCGAACACTTCCAGCATTGCCGCCTCGTTTGTCGAGCCCCAGCGCGCGGCGGGAAACCGTGTCGAGGAATCCGTGACATAGATCTTGCCATTCGCGGCCACGGTCACCGAATTTGGAAAGGAGATCTGCGCATCGGCACCGGCGCGCAGCAGTACGGTTTGCTCCCCATTTCCTGCAATGGACAATACCCCCCGGAAGGCATCGGCGACGATCAGGTTCCCTTGCGCGTCTGTGGCAAGTCCCAGCGGCCTGCCTCCCGTGTTGACGAATACTTCCGGCGCTGCACCATGGCCTCGAATGCGCAGGATGTTGCCACCCATGACGCCCAGGTAAAGCGTTCCATCGGGTGCCAACGTCACCGTCTCCGGTCCCACGCCGTCCTTCAAGCCGATGTTCTCGACCTTGGCCAGTCTGCTGTTCTCGGCATACGCGCCTGTCGTACCCTTCGATGTTGGTGCCTGCCAGGAGACTGGCTGGATTGGCACCGGCCAGAAGCCGAGATACGCCGCGAGAGCAAGTAAAAGAATCATGGGTGCCCAAAAAACCTTTTTCATGAATTGTATGGTTGAGTAATGTTGGCCCGGTCGTGTTCGACCCATTGGACACATTGGAACAGATGCGAGGCCCCTGGTCAGGCCACTACTTCGAGCTCGACATCTTCAGGCGCGAACGACCAAAGCCAAATGGTAATGCCGTCTTTTCCACTGCACTCGAGCTCATAGCCTGGAGGACTACTGTACACCTCGATAACTGCTGCCACATCGCCCACCCTTGGTGCGCGAACGCTCGTATCGTCGGGCTGGAAGTCGACTGGCTTACGCAGTTCTTTAATTCTGACCACATCGTAGATTTTGATGGATGACATTACATACCCGCTGACAAAGAGACGTGATGGATGACGGCTTCTGGCCGGCTGCGGACTCTACCTTTTACAGCGAGACTTCTCTAATTCCACACCTTACATCTTTGACCAGCAATGCATTAGGTGGGGTAGCGGACCCGACGTATATCATGATGTTGAAGCTTGCTCCTGAAATTAAGCTGCTGTGTAATCCTAATCCGCCGCCATATGGGGTCGTGCCAGAAGGTGTCAAAGCAGCAGGCTCACGAGTTATCGTCAAGTCCTCCAATTGTCCAGCTGCCCTCATCATCGCGTTAGCTTCCTGCAAGTTTTTTCCGGTAAAGGTCTCGCGACAGAGCTCGCTGAGATACTGTAAACAATTGAGGTGGCTGTGCTTTCCATTGCGTTAACAAAGTCTTTAGAAAAACCCGCCCCCTAAGATCAGCAATTGATGGATGTTCAGGCGTAGCTTGAATCGCTCGGTCTCCCCTGCTGCAGGCGGCAAGGATCCCTATCGATAGAAAAATGGTGAGCTTCAGCAGATTTGAGGTCCTCATTGATCTGTGTTTTCAACTTTGAACGAGTGTAACCAACGACCGGTTTTGGCTGTTAGCGGACCTGTTGTAGCGTCCGTTTGCGACCCTAAGCAGACCTTGATCGACCTCGGTTAGCGAGACTTGCCCAACTTGCGAAACTCTAGCGGGACGGCAATAAGGAAGAATAGCGCGAGTGCCACTAGCATTGCTATAAGCATTCCCGATGCCGATATGTGCTGGTTATTTCTCCAGTCCGAGGCCGCATTAATCAGCAAGATCACTGCTACCAGTCCCCAGTATCGCTTCAGTGCCGCCAATAAGGCCGCTTTAAACATTCTTTCTCCTCAATTAAACCTCACCAACCAAAAAGGGATTATTACGGGCTCTATGCGACATCGAGTTCCACCATAGTGGGATCGGTCGCGTCTCCATTGCTCGAACACGGATCGGACGCGTGCGCGGGAGACCGGGGGCCGCTGAGACCCACCCGCCGGTATGCCGCAAACCCTCCCGCTTATCCGACCCCGTTCGCCCGCGCCCGCTCCTCCAGCAACTCCCGCTCGCGCGCATTCGCGCCATCCGCGCCGCGCGCGCGAATTCCGCGCGCGCTTCGCGCGCGCCGCCCGAGCTTGTCGAGCAGGTCGCCGCGCACGCTGGGCAGCCACTGGTAGTCGCTCGCAGCGCGCCGTCGGCCGCCAGCGCATCGACCAGCGCCAGCCCCGCCGCCGGGCCGTAGGCCATGCCGACCGCGACCGCGCGGTTGAGCTCGACCACCGGCGACGGCATGCACCTGCGCCAGCGCGTCGTACAGCGCGGCGATGCGCGCCCAGTCGGTCTCGCCGGCGCGTGCGCGCGCGCGCATGGCAGGCGGCGATCGCGGCCTGCAGCGCGTAGCGGCCCGAGCGCGCCGCCCAGCGCGCTCGGCGCGCTCCAGCGCCGCCAGGCCGCGCCGGATCAGCAGCCGGTCCCAGCGCGCGCGGTCCTGGTCCAGCAGCAGCACCGGGCCGGCCGCCGCGCGTCGACCCGCGCCGCCGCGCGCGAGGCCTGCAGTTCCATCAGCGCGACCAGGCCGTGCACCTCGGGCTCGCGCGGCGCCAGCTCGGCCAGCATGCGCCCCAGGCGCAGCGCTTCCTCGCACAGCGCCGGCCGCATCCAGTCCTCGCCGGCGGTGGCGGTATAGCCTTCGTTGAAGACGAGGTAGACCACTTCCAGCACCGAGGCCAGGCGCTCGGCCAGCTCGTCGCCGCGCGGCAGCTCGAACGGCACGCGCGCCTGCGCCGAGCGTGCGCTTGGCGCGCACGATGCGCTGCGCGATCGTCGGCTCGGGCACCAGGAAGGCGCGCGCGATCTCGTGCGGTGGTCAGGCCGCCGAGCAGCTTCAGCGTCAGCGCGACGCGCGCCTCGGTCGACAGCACCGGATGGCAGGCGGTGAAGATCAGGCGCAGCAGGTCGTCGCCGATCGTCGTCATTGCGCGCGGCGTCGAGCGCGTCGACGAAATCGGGCACGATGTGCGCCTCCTGCGCTTCGAGGTCGTGGCCGAGCTGCCTCGCAGCTTCGCGCGCGTGCGATCTTGTCGCGCCGCAGGTGGTCGAGCGCGCGGCGTTCTTGGCGGTGCGTCATCAGCCAGGCGCCCGGGTTGTCGGGCATGCCCGGCGCCGGCCAGTGTTCGAGCGCGGCCACCAGCGCGTCCTGCGCCAGCTCTTCGGCCAGGCCGATGTCGCGCACCAGGCGCGCGACGCCGGCCACGATCTTGGCCGACTCGATGCGCCAGACGGCGCCGATCGCCTGGTGCGCGACCGGTGCGCTGCGCACTTCGGCAGCGCGCGTCAGCCGCGTCGGCACTGCGCGGCCCATCGTCCATGTAGCATCAGCTCCCAGACGTGGCCGTCGAGGTCGTCGAAGCCGTGGCCGTACATGAAGCCATGGTCCTGCGGCGGGTTCGGCGCCGTGCCGCCGGCGGCCAGCGCCTTGGCCACCAGCGCGTCGACTTCCTCGCGGCTCTCGCACGACAGGCAGATCAGCACCTCGGTGCGTCTGCGTGCGCGTCGGCGATCGGCTTGCTGGTGAAGCTCTGGAAGAAGGGCTCGGCCAGCAGCATGGCGAAGATGTTCTCGCCGATGACCATGCAGGCGCCCTGGTCGTTGCTGAACTGCGGGTTGAAGTCGAAGCCGAGGCTGGCGAAGAAGGCGCGGCTGCGCGCCATGTCCTTGACCGGCAGGTTGACGTAGATTTGCTTGTGCATGATGTTTCCTTCTTGAGTGGTGGTATCAGGCGCTTGCTTCGATTCGGCCTGCGCCTTGAGCGCGGCCAGCCCGGTCTCCATCTCGCGCCCGACCATGCGGTCGATGTCGATCAGGAGGCCCATCAGCTTCGCGATGAAGGGGCTGATGCCGTGCATGGCCCAGGTCACCTCGGTGCCGCCGGCGGCGGCGCCAGCAGGAAGTCGACGTTCGTTTTCGCAGCGTATCGGCGCGACATGGCCAGCCGCATCGTCACCTTGCCGGGCGCGGCATCGACGATGACGAGCTGACCGCGGCCGGCTGGCGGCCGAGCCGTCGAAATCGTAGCCGGCGCCCACGCCGCGCTCGGGACCGGTGTAGGTGATCTGGAGCGGCTTGTCCTTGGCGAACGGATTCCAGTATTGAAACGGCGCAGGTCGTTGATCAAGGGCTCGATGCGCTCCGGCGGCGCCGCGATCGCACGCTGCGCTCGACGCGGAAGGCGCCCGGCCGGCGCGCCGCGACGACCAGCAGCCGCGCGACCACGGCAAAAGCAATCAGCAGGAAAGCTAGGCATGGGTCGCTTTCAGGTCGTGGCGGCGTCGGAGGTGACGAGGTCGCCGGGCTCGAACACCTGGCGCACTTCGATCTCGGTATCAAGCGCCCTCGCCGCGGGGATTCGGGAAGCGGCGCGCCCATTCGAGCGCTTCCTCGCGCGAGCGCACGCTGATCAGGGTGTAGCCGGCGATCAGTTCCTTGGATTCGGTGAAGGGGCCGTCGACGATGCTGCGTTCCTTGCCGCGGTAGCGGATACGCCAGCCGAGGCTGCTGGGCTGCAAGCCGCTGGCGTCCAGCAGGACGCCGGCGCGGGCCAGTTCCTCGTGGTAAGCGCCCATTTCGTCGAAACGGGCCTGGCTGGGCATGACGCCGTGTTCGGACTCGGGACTGGCCTTGACGATGATCATGAAACGCATGCTGTTCTCCTGTGTTGGGGTGACGCCTGCTCATACGACGAAGGAGAGGCCGTCCGGATCGACACGCGACGCAAGAAATTCTTTTACGCCTCGTAACAGGGCGCCAGTGCGCGCACCTCGACGGTCGCCCACGCGGCGGCGGGGCAACGCGCGGCCAGCGCCACGGCCTGCGTCGTGGGTCGCCACGTCGACATGGAAGAAGCCGCCGATCATTTCCTTGGCTTCGGCAAAGGGGCCGTCGACCGCGCGCGTCTTGCCCGCCTCGACCCGCACCCGCGTGGCGCGGCTCAGCGGCGCCAGCGACTGCCCGCCCAGCAGCACGCCCTCTTCGCGCAGCGCCTCGCCGAAGCGCAGCATGTGCTCGTAGACGGCGCGGCCCTCCTCGTCGGTGCGGGTGGCGCGCTGGCCGACCGGTTCCTGGATCAGCAACATGTACGACATCGACTGTCCCCTCAAATAATGTAGACACAAGGACAAGCAGTATGCAACGGCGCGCCGGTCGAGTAAAGCATGGGGATTCTTATTGATGAGACCGCGTGCGACATCTCCTACAAAGCGCTCTCGCATGCGCCTATTGTCCGCCAGCGGCCTGGGGTTACCATCAGGGAACCAATCACCGACAGCGGGAGGAACACATGAGCGAGAACAAGGGCCGGGGCATGAAGGGCCGCAGCTACGACGTACTGACGAGCGTGGGCACGAGCAGTGCCGGCATTACCGGCACCACCGGCAACCTGAACACGGGGATGCGCGATGGCGGCATCGGCATGCCGTCGCCCGGCGACAGCGGCTATCGCGCCGGCAACCGCCAGTCGGCCGATGCGGACGACGGCGACACCACGCCTGCGCTCGGCCGCGGCACGCGTGCAAAACCGGGCGAAAAACGCCAGGGCAGCGAAGGCAACCGCAGCGGCGCCAGCCAGCCAGAGCGGACAGGGAGACCAGAACGCGCAAGGAGGGCTTGGCCACAGCCTGGACCAGGATGTGATGGGCAAGGAGCAGTAAGCATTCGATCAGAATTGAATGACAGGAGCGGGCGCCGCGGACGAGGCCGGGCGCCCGCATTGTTGCGTCCGATCGCACCGTGCTGGTGCACCTTTCAACAGAGGCCCGATGCGAATCTTGCTGCGTAGCGCCGTGCTCGCGCTCTGTGCTGCTGGGCGGCTACGCCCTGCTCGGCCCCTACCTGAAGAACATGCTGTATGCGATGCGCCTGGGCTCGATGGCGGCCCCGGGCGCCTTGCCGGTGCCGGTGCGCGGCGTCGACGCCGCGCGGCCTGCGCGATACCTGGCATGGCGCGCGCAGCGAGGGCCGCAAGCATGAGGGCATCGATATCTTCGCCAAACGCGGCACGGCGGTGACCTCGAGCACCGAGGGAATCGTGCTGCGCGTGTCCACCAACCGGCTCGGCGGCCAGGTGGTGTGGGTGCTCGGACCCGGCGGGCAGCGCCATTATTATGCGCACCTCGACCGCTATGCCGATATCGCGGACGGCCAGCGCGTGCGGCGCCGGCACGGTGCTGGGCTATGTCGGCACCACGGGGAATGCGGCCGGAACGCCGCCGCATCTGCATTACGGGATTTACGAGGCGGGCGGTGCGATCAACCCGTATCCGATGTTGCGCGTCGCCCTAGGAAAGTTCAGCGCCCGGCGCGCAGGAAGTCGGTCGCCGCGCGCGCCGGCATCGGCCGGCTGAACAGAAAACCCTGGAACAGGTCGCAATCGCAGGCTGCGAGCATGCGGTGCTGCTCCGCCGTCTCCACGCCCTCGGCCACCACGTGCATGTCGAGCTTGTGCGCCAGCGCCATGATGCCGGCGCAGAGGTCGGCGTCCTTCGGGTCGTCGGCGACGTTCTGCACGAAGGAGCGGTCGAGCTTGAGGTAATTCACCGGCAGCTGGCGCAGGTAGGACATCGAGGAAAAGCCGGTGCCGAAGTCGTCGATCGAGAGCGCCACGCCGCCGCCGCGCAGGCGGTGCAGGATGGCGATCGCGAGATCGGGGTCGGACATCATCATCGATTCGGTCAGCTCCATCTCCAGGCAGCCCGGCTCGATGCGGTGCTCGCGCATCAGCTCGAACACATAGTCGGGCAAGGCGGCGCTGGTGAGCTGGCTGGTCGACAGGTTGACCGAGATCGGCACCGTGCCCAGGCCGGCGTCGCGCCAGGCGGCGATCTGGCGGCAGGCCTGTTCGATCACCCAGCGCCCCAGGTGCAGCAGCAGGCCGAGCTGCTCGGCCAGCGGAATGAAATTGTCGGGGGCGACCAGGCCGACGCCGGGCCGGTTCCAGCGGATCAGCGCCTCGAAGCCGGCGATGCTGCCGTCGCGCCGCATCTTCGGCTGGTAGTGCAGCGCGAACTCGCTGGTGCCGCCGACGGCGGCGCGCAGGTCGCGCTCGAGTTCCACGCGGCGCGCGACGGTCGTGCCCAGTTCGGGCGAATAGAAGCGGTACTGGTCGCGCCCATTGTCCTTGGCCGAATACATGGCCGCCTCGGCGCGCCCGAGCAGCTCGGCCGCGCCGTACAGGCTGCCGCGCGAGAGGCTGATGCCGGCGCTGAAGGTCAGGTGCAGCGGCTGGCGCAGCACCGGATAGGGTTGCGCCAGGAAGGCGCGGATCTGCTTCGACCTGCAGCGCCACTTCCTCCACGCTGCCCGCCTGCGGCAGGGTAAATGCGAATTCGTCGCCCGACAGGCGCGCCAGGCTGCCGAGCGTGACATTGCACTGCTGCAGGCGCTGGCCGACCAGCTGGATCAGCTGGTCGCCGACCGCCTGGCCGAAATTATTGTTGATGAACTTGAACTGGTCGAGATCGATGATGACGACCGCCAGGCGGGTGCGCATTCAGGGTCGCCATGACCAGCTGTTCTTCGAGCGACGATTCGAACATCACCCGGTTCGCCAGGCCGGTCAGCGAATCGGTGATGCGCTCGTGTTCCAGGCGCGAGCGCAGGCCGCGCAGCTCGGTGATTTCGGTCGAGAAGCCGATCAGGCACATCGGCTGGCCGGGCAGGTGCAGCGCCACCTTGCGCGACTTGAAATGGTGCTTGCAGCCGTCGGCGCCGATGATGGTTTCTTCGCGCACCTCGTCGCCCTCGCCGGCCAGCACGGCGGCATCGTATTCGGCCACGCGCGCGGCGATCTCGGGCGGCATCAGCTCGCGGTCGGTGCGCCCGATCAGGTCGCCCAGGGCGCGCCCGTAGAGCGCCAGCACCGGGCCGTTCGCGTACAGGTAGCGGCCCTGCTGGTCCTTCAGGTAGATGGCGGCGTCGACGTTGGCGAGGATGGTCGTGAGCAGGTCGTTGCGCTCGATGAGCGCCTCGACCGCGCGCCGCTGCTCGGTGATGTCGGTCGAGATGCCGCACAGGCCGACCACGCGCCGCTCGGCGTCGAACAGGGGCAGTTTGACGGTGCGGAACATGCGGCAGTCGCCGCTGCGCAGGCAGACCAGTTCGTCGGTATCGACCTTCTCCCCGGTCGACAGGGCCTGGCGATCGGAGGCGAGGATGCCGGAGGCGGCGAGGTCGACGAACTGCTCGTCGGCCTGGCCGATGATGTCCGCCGCCGGCACGCCGAACGCCGCCGCCAGGGCCTGGTTGACGAACAGGTAGCGTCCTTCCAGGTCCTTCACGTAGAAGCAGGCGTCGAGGGTATCGACGAGCTTCCACAGGCTGTGCAGCTGGACCGGATCGGGCGGTCCTGCGCTGGCTAGCGTGCCGCATCGCAGTTCAGTCGCTGCGGCGTAAGAACTGCCCTTTCGTCACTGGCAGTTGCACTGCTTGGCGCAAGATCTTTCGGGCTTATGTTTCCGCACCGCAGGCACGCCTGTCCAGTGTAGCGCCCTTGCCGCGCGCCATCCCGGCACAGTCTCTGTCGGTCGCCCGCGATAAAAAGATGCATACCGCCGCAGCGCGGCGATGAAGGCTGGCCACCATTGAGCACGGAGTTACGGTAGCTCATATCGCTCGGTCGAAATGGATCCGACGGTGGCGGTGCTGCGCCTGGTCGAACAAGGCAAACTCGCTCGACAAGCCGGTCAGGACCTGGCTGCCGGAACTGCCCGCCGCCAGCCGCGCGGTCACCTTGCGCGCCCTGCTGTCGAACACGAGCGGCATCGAAAACGGCCTGGGCCTGGCGCTCAAGCGCGACCGCAGCCCCGCTCGCCTGGATATCTCGCCGCTCGAGGGCGCCCTGAAATTCGGCAGCGGCCCGGTGAGCTTCGCACCCGGATCGAACTTCGATTATTCGGTCACCAACTGGCTGCTGGTGGGCGGCATCGTCGAGCGCGCGACCGGCGAACCCTTCACCAGCGTGGTCAACCGCCTGGTGTTCGAACCGGCCGGCGTGCGCGATACCGGTTTCGTCGACCGCGACAGCAAGGCGCCGCGCCTGGCGATCGCCTACGACGCGGCGAGGACGGCGCGCAAGGTGACGCCTTCGCCGCCGATGGTGGCCGCCAGCGGCACCATCTACAGCACGGCAACGACCTGGTGAAGATTGCCGACGCGGTGTACGGCGACGCGCTGCTCTCGCCCGCATCGCGCAAGGAACTCCTGACGGTACAGTATGCCGCCGAAGAATATGCGCTCGGCGGCCGTGTCAAACAGCGCGCCGGCCGTCCGCTGGCCTGGGAAACCGGCGTCAGCGGCGGCTACAAGACCCTGCTCGCGTATGCGCCCGACAGCGGGCGCGCCGTGGTCCTGCTGAACAACACCGACATGCAGCAATCCGAGCAGGCCACGATCGGCCTGGCGCTGCTCGACGGCCTCGGCAAGTGATTACTTGGTCACGGCCAGCACGGTCCGCTTGCCGCCCTTGAAGGTGTACAAGGTGATGGTGCCGTCGCGGATGTCGCCGCGCGCATCGAAGCGCGATCGGGCCGGTCACGCCCTTGTAGCGGGTCTTGGCCAGGGTCGGCAGGTAGGCGGCGGGCGCGCGTCGCGCCGGCCTTGACCATGGCGTCGGCCATCGTCATCACGGCGTCGTAGGCATACGGCGCATTGATCTGGACGTCGATCCCGAAGCGCTTCTTGTAATCGGCGCGGAACTTGTCGAGGCCCGCGCGTGCCGGCCGCGTCGACACCGCCCGCTTCGGCGCAGAACACCTGGTTGTCGAGCCATGGCGCCGCCGGAGAGCTTGTGGATCTCGTCCGAGCAGATGCCGTCGCCGCCCATCATCTTGACGTTCATGCCGAGCTGCTTCATCTGGCGCAGCATCGGGCCGGCCACGGCGCTCATGCCGCCGAAGAAAACGAGGTCGGGCTTGGTGGCGCGGATCTTGGTGAGGATGGCGTTGAAATCGGTCGCCTTGTCGTGCGTGAATTCCTTCGCCACCACTTGCGCGCCCTGCTGCTGCAGGCCCTTGGCGAATTCCGCGGCCAGGCCCTGGCCGTAGGCGGTGCGGTCGTCGATCACGGCCACGCGCTTGACGCCCATGTCCTTGACCGCGTAATGGCCCAGCGCCTGGCCCAGCTGGATGTCGTTGGCGACCACCCGGAAGGCGGTATTGAAACCCTGCTGGGTGTATTTCGGGCTGGTGCTCGAGGGCGAAATCTGCGGGATGCCGGCCTGGTGGTAGATCTTCGAGGCCGGAATCGTGGTGCCCGAGGTTTCATGGCCGACCACGCCGTTCACGCGCGCGTCGACCAGTTTCTGGGCGACGTTGGTCGCCTGTTTCGGGTCGCCGCCGTCGTCCTCGGCCACCAGTTCGAAGCGCACCTTCTTGCCCTTGATCTGCACGCCGCGCGCATTGAGCGCCTCGATCGCCATGCGCGCGCCGTTCTCGGTGTCCTTGCCGAAGTAGGCGACCGGGCCGGTGACGGCGGCCGAATGGCCGATCTTGACGACTTCCTGGGCCGATGGCCAGGCCGGTGAGCGCCAGCGCGGCGGCGGCGACAGGGTCTTCTTCATGCATTCCTCTTCGATGACTGTGACGCAGCATACACAGCCGCGTCGAAAGGAAGAACTATATCAAGGATGGGAAAGACGCGTGCGCCGGGGCCCGCCCGGCTTGCGGCATACTGAAGCGATCCGCCTCCCGAGGAATTCGGCATGACCAGCGAACCCCACCGCGGCGACAGCGCCGAACTGCGCTTTCGCACCCTGCTCTACCGCTTCATCTTTTTCGACTGGCTCTTCCACGACGTCGGCAGCGCGCGCACGCCCTTCGAGCGCCATGCCGCCACCCAGCACAACCGGCGCATGAGCAAATACCTGCCGGTCTACCTGCGCCGCTGGTCCTTCCTGACGCGTGCTCGATTTCGCCCTCGGCTGCCTGGTGGAGCGCGCGCTGCAGGCGACCCTGCTCTCGGCCTGGTTCTTCACCTGGACCTGCATCACGGCCACCGGCACGGTCGTCATCACGGTCGCCTGGATCTTCCTGACCCAGCCGCAGCAGCCGTGATGCGTTGCACAAAATACGCTTGACAGGCTTGCGGCTTCCCGCTTAGAGTCAAGTCAATGACCTCCCCACTGCATCTGTCGACTGTCCTGCCAAAAGCCCGCTCCCTAGCGGCGCGCTACTACTACGCGCCTGATTTCCTTCGCGTTCCGGCCCCGCCGGTTTATAAAGTAGTTACAGGATTCGCCCGATGTTCGCTTCTCCGACACTCCACCAAGTTCGTCACCCTGCTAAAGCTACCGATCGGTTGCCGGGCCTAGCGACTCGTGGCCCGTCCGGCAGCCTTCCGCCACTCCCGCGCCGATCCCGGCACCCGACACACCTAGCAGGAGTACCGACATGTTCACCAATCCATCCGCCAAATACCGTCCTTTCCCCGCCGTCGACCTGGCCGACCGCCAATGGCCCGGCAAGACCATCACCCATGCCGCCGATCTGGATGAGCACCGACCTGCGCGACGGTAACCAGGCGCTGATCGAGCCGATGAGTCCTGAGAAGAAGCTGCGTTTCTTCGAGATGCTGGTCAAGATCGGCATCAAGGAAATCGAAGTCGGCTTCCCGTCGGCCTCGCAAACCGACTTCGATTTCGTGCGCATGCTGGTCGAGGAAAACCGGATTCCCGACGACGTCACCATCATCGTCCTGACCCAGGCGCGCGACGAACTGATTCGCCGCACCGTCGACTCGGCGGTCGGCGCCAAACGCGCCATCGTCCACGTCTACAACTCGGTCGCGCCGGTGTTTCGCCGCGTCGTGTTCGGCATGACCCAGGACGAGATCGTCGACATCGCCGTCAAGGGCACCCGCCTGATCAAGGAACTGGTCGCCCAGCATCCGCAGACGCAATGGGGCCTGGAGTACTCGCCGGAGTCGTTCTCGACGACGGAACTCGATTTTTCGAAGCGCATCGTCGACGCCGTCAGCGCCGAATGGCAGCCGACGCCCGCCAAGCCGATGATCGTCAACCTGCCCTCCACCGTCGAAGCGAGCCACGCCCAACATCTACGCCGACCAGATCGAGTGGATGTGCCGCCACCTCGAACGGCGCGACTCGCTCGTCATCAGCGTCCACCCGCACAACGACCGCGGCACCGCGGTGGCGGCGGCCGAACTGGCGGTGCTGGCCGGCGCCGACCGCGTCGAGGGCTGCCTGTTCGGGAATGGCGAGCGCACCGGCAACGTCGACCTGGTGACGCTGGCGCTTGAACCTCTACACCCAGGGCGTGCATCCGGGCCTGGACTTTTCCGACATCGACAGCGTGCGCCAGCTGGTCGAGGAGTGCAATGCGCTGCCCGGTCCACCCGCGCCATCCGTATGCGGGCGACCTGGTCTTCACCGCCTTCTCCGGTTCGCACCAGGATGCGATCAAGAAGGGCTTCGCGCGCCAGCAGAAGGACGCGCATCTGGGAAGTGCCGTATCTGCCGATCGATCCGGCCGACCTGGGGCGCAGCTACGATGCCGTGATCCGCGTGAACAGCCAGTCCGGCAAGGGCGGCATGGCCTACCTGCTCGAACAGGAATTCGGCTTGCAACTGCCGCGCCGCCTGCAGATCGAATTCTCGCGCGTGGTGCAGCGGCTGGCCGACAGCAGCGGGCGCGAGATCGCCGCCAGCCGACATCCACGCCCTCTTCCAGCGCGAATACCTGGAGCAGGACCAGCCCTACCGCTACCTGTCGCACCGCATGACCGAAAACACGGAGGCGGCCGAGCCGGTGCAGATCGAGGTCAGCGCGTTCGAGGGCATCGTCCAGCGCGCCATGCGCGGCGCCGGCAACGGCCCGATCGACGCCTTCGTGAATGCGCTCGGGATCGACGTGCGCCTGATGGACTACCACGAGCATGCGATCGGCTCGGGCGCGGATGCGCGCGCGGCCTGCTATGTCGAACTGCGCGTGGGGAACGGGCCGACCCTGTTCGGCGCCGGCATCGACAGCAATATCGTGACCGCCTCGTTCAAGGCCGTGCTGTCGGCGGTGAACCGGCATACGGCGAGCGTGGCCGCGGGCGCGCCGGCGCTGGCCGCCTGAGGCGGGAACGTCGAGCGGGCGCTATAATCGGGGCAGCCGCGCAGGCCTGGCGCGGCACCACCTTTCGGAAACGCCGATGAAGAACGCCTTGATCCTGCTGCTGCTGGTCTCGACCGCCGCACTGGCCGACGACGCCACTGTCCTTCAATGCCGCGCCCTGGCCGACGCGGCAAGCCGCCTGTCCTGCTACGACGCGATGCCGGTCGGCCAGGCGCGCGCCTGCGCCTGCGCCGGCCGCGGCATCCGGCGCAGGATTTCGGCCGCGAAGCCGGCGGTGCAAGCCCAAGGCCGGAAGCCCCAGCTGACCGCGATCGAGAGCACGGTCGTCGGCGAGATTGCCGGCTGGCGCCCGAACATGCGCATCACGCTCGCCAACGGCCAGGTGTGGCGCATCGTCGACGGCAGCGCGTCGACTGCCGATGCTGCGCAACCCGCAGGTGCGAATCGCGCGCGGCCTGTTCGGCGCGTATTTCCTGCAGGTGGCCGGCGCACACCAGTCGCCGCCAGCGCGTCGGCGCGGGTCCAGTAAGCGTCCGGCGCAGCTGACCCGCCCATGAAACGGATTCGTCCTTCTCCTGCTGGCGGCGGCGCCGCTGGCCGCGGGCGCCGCCGACCTGGCCAACGGCCAGCGCCTGTTCGCCTCGCGTTGCGCCTCCTGCCACGCGGTCGGGCCGTCGGCGCGCGCCGGGTTCGGTCCGCAGCTGAACGCGGTGTTCGGGCGGCGCGCCGGCAGCACGCCGGACTTCCGCTATTCGCCGGCGATGGTCAAGTCCGGCATCGTCTGGAACGACAAGACCCTCGCCGCCTTCCTCGATTCGCCGGGCGACCTGGTGCCCGGCACCAAGATGCGCTTCTGGGGCATGAGCGACACGAAACAGGTGGGCGACCTGCTGGCCTATTTGCGCAGCCTGCC
Organism: uncultured beta proteobacterium; assembly: GCA_963729765.1. Taxonomy (GTDB): domain Bacteria; phylum Pseudomonadota; class Gammaproteobacteria; order Burkholderiales; family Burkholderiaceae_D; genus Telluria. The sequence continues at coordinate 43,923 of CAVSPL010000015.1, forward strand.
GCGCCGGCGCTGAAGCTCGCCCGCGCCGAATTCGTAGGACGCCATCGGCACCTTCATCACGTGATCGATGAACAGGGCATGCCCCTGGTCTTCCCCGGCCGCGCCGGCGACCACCATCAGCGGCACCAGGTGGTCTTCGCGCGGATGCGCCTGGCGCGCGCCGGGTCCTTTTTCCCAATCGAGCAGCATCGCATTACGCACGCGCGCATCCGGCTGGCTGATGGCCCCGTTCAGCCAGGTCTCGAAGGCCTCGGCGACAGGGGTCGACTCGTCGCGGCCGAAACCGCGCATGTTGTGGTAGGTCAGGCCGCTGCCGACGATCAGCACGCCCTCGTCGCGCAGCGGCGCCAGCGCCTGGCCCAGCCGCAGGTGCTCGGCCGGGTCGTAGTTCGACTTCATCGACAGCATGACGACCGGGATCTCGGCCTCGGGATACATCAGGGCGAGCGGCACGAACACGCCATGGTCGAAGCCGCGGGCCGGGTCTTCGGCGGACGCGATGCCCGCGCCGGCGAGCAGTTCGCGCACCCGCGCGGCCAGCGCGGGCGCGCCCGGCGCCGGATAGCTGATGCGGTAGGTATGCTCGGGGAAACCGGAATAATCGTATTCCATCGGCGGGTTCGCCGCGGTCGATACCGTGAACTCGCTCGCCTCCCAGTGGCCGGAGACGACCAGGATCGCCTTCGGTGTTGACGGCAGCCGCTTCGGCAGCGCCGCGAATTCGCTGGCGGTGCGCGCATACATGCCGCGCATCTGCTCGATCCACGGCCAGGGCCCGCCGCCGTGGGAAATGAAATAGACGGGAAATCTGACTGAGTTCATGGTCTCTCCTTTAGCAGGCGGTCGGTTTCAGGCGTTCGACTTCGAGCCCGAACAGCGGACGCAGGCGCGTGCCGAGCACGTTGCCGACGAAGGCGGCGACCAGCCACAGCCAGCCGTGCAGGCTGCCCGAGGCGATGCCGCTGAAATAGGCGCCGATGTTGCAGCCGTAGGCCAGGCGCGCGCCGTAGCCGAGCAGCAGGCCGCCGACGACCGCGGCGACGAAGGAGCGCAGCGGCAGTTTCCACACCGGCGCGAAGCGGCCCGCGAGCGCCGCGGCCAGCATGCGCGCCGAGCACGATGCCGACGTCCATCACCGAGGTCACGTCCTTCGTCACCGGCGCGGCCAGTGCGCGCGGCGTTGGCCTTGGTCGACCAGTAGGCCCAGCTCGGGCGTGTCGATGCCGATCAGGGCCGCGCCTTTCGCGCCCCACAGCGCGAAGGCCGAGGTCACGCCCCAGGGGCGGCCGGACAGCGCCAGCGTCGCGAAGTTGAGCAGCGACCAGCGCCAGCGCGCCGGCGGCCAGCGGCCACGGGCCGCGCAGCCAGGGCGAGCTGTGCGCCGGCTGCACGTGCGCGGCGACGAGCTTGCCGTGACGGCGCTTCTCGACGACGATCGTGACGACGACGATCAGCGCGAAGACGGCCCAGTTCAGGGCCAGCGCCGGCGCCAGTCCGCAGCGTCTTGACGAGCGAGATCGGCTGCAGCTGCGGCAGCGAGCTCCAGAACGGCATGTAGGCGGTGGCGATCACCGAGCCGACGATGAAGGCGATCAGCGTGACGATCATGCGCGTGCTGCCGCCGCCGACCGTGTAGAGCGTGCCGGAGGCGCAGCCGCCGCCGAGCTGCATGCCGATGCCGAAGATGAAGGCGCCGACGATCACCGAGGTGCCCGCGGGCGAGACCAGGCCGGTCACCGGATTGCCGAACAGCGTGCCGGCGTCCAGGGCCGGGAAGAACAGCGCCACGCCGACGGCCAGCATCAGCATCTGCGCGCGCAGGCCGGCGCCGCGGCCGTCGGCGATGAAGACGCGCCAGGCCGAGGTGAAGCCGAAGGCGGCGTGGTACAGGGCCACGCCGAGCAGCGCGCCGACGACGTACAGCGCCGACTGGCGGGGGCTGACGGCTTGCGCGAGATACCAGGCGCCGAGCAGGATCAGGAGGAGCGATACGGCGAGCGGGGTCGGGTTGACGCCGGCGACGCGCAGGCAGTGCGAGGGATGCTGGATTGGACATGGCGGCAAGGGCCCAAGTGGCAATGAAGCCAGCCATTGTCGCGCGTTTTGCGGTTTTCTGCAGGCCGGCGGCCGTTTTCAGGCTACCCCTTCTTGCCGTGCAGGGCCTGGCGCGAGCGCTTGCCTCTCCTCGGCCTTCTCGAAGCGGCGCTTCTGCTCCTCGGTCTCCGGCGCCAAAGGCGGCACCGCCTGCGGCTTGCGGTTCGCATCGACCGCCACCATCGTGAAATAGCAGCTGTTCGCATGGCGCTGGGTGCGCTGCTGGATGTTTTCGGTCACGACGCGGATCCCGATTTCCATCGAGCTGGTGCCGGTGTAGTTGACCGAGGCGAGGAAGGTCACCAGTTCGCCCACGTGGATCGGCTGCAGGAACATCACCTGGTCGACCGAGAGCGTGACGACGTAGGCGCCCGAATAGCGGCTGGCGCAGGCATAGGCCACGCTGTCGAGGAATTTCAGGATGGTGCCGCCGTGGACGTTGCCGGAAAAATTGGCCATGTCGGGGGTCATCAGGACCGTCATGGTCAGCTCGTGGATGGGTCTTCCTTGGTGGTCGTTCATGGCGTTCTCTGTCGATAGGAATGAAAGCAGCGGCGCGCTGCCGGTCCATTGTACGGGGCTTTGCGCGTCTCGACCTCAGGCCAGCGTGAATGTCCCATCGGCCGCCGCCACGCCGCCGCAGAACAGCACGTAGCGTCAGGCTGCGCGCCCTGGGTCAGCACCGCCGTCTCGCCCAGCGGCACCGGCGCCGTGAAGCGCACCGAGATCGCGCCACCGCGCCGCCCGCCGTCTTCTCGAGCGCGGCGCAGGTCCGGCCCAGGGTATGCATGCCGTGGATGATCGGCGCCGGCAATCCCATCAGGCGCGCGCTCCAGCGCGTCAGGTGGATCGGGTTCCAGTCGCCCGAGACGCGGGCGTAGGCGCGCCCGCTCGATGGCGCCAGCGTCCAGCTGTCGATGACGGCGCCCGGCGCCACCGGCGGCCGCTCGCCCCTGGGCTTGCCGGAGCGCTGGCCGCGCACGGCCAGGTATTTGCTGGTGCAGGTGAGGATGCGTTCGCCGTTCGCGCTGACCACGGTCTCGAGGTCGCAGTAGACGGCGCCGGAGGCGGTGGGCGGCAGGATGTCGATGCGGGTGGCGAGCAGCAGCGGCGTGTCGACCGGCGCCGGCGCGTGCGCGATCAGGGTGTTCTCGACGTGGACGATGCCGGCCAGCCGCCAGGGAAAGGCGTCGGACAGCAGCGTGGCCATGTGGGCGCGCTGGACCGGCAGGTACCACCAGGTGAGCGGGACCGCGCCGCGGCGCGAAGCCGAGCGCCGCGCGCGTAGCGTTCGATCTCGTGCCGGTCGAGCGCGGGCAGCGTGAATTCCGAGCGCAAAGGCGCCACCGCGCCCGGCGCGGCCGGCTGCGCGCGCTTGGACAGCACGCGCAGCACCATGCGCGGCGCCCATGCGCGGCAGGGGGCGGGGCGAAAGGCGCGCCGGGGCGCCGTCGATCGTGTCCAGCACTGTTTTCTCCCAAAATTCCGTGATTGGTCGATAATACCGTCTGACGACGCACTACCGCACTGTCGATTTTTCGGAGACTGTATGAACAAACTTGGTCCATCGACCCTGTCGATCCAAAAAAGCCTGATGCCCCTTCCACCTGCCGAGCGCACCGAGCTGCTGGCCAATCCCGGCTTCGGCCGCGCGTTCAGCGACCACATGGTCACGATCCGCTATACCGAAGGCCGCGGCTGGCACGACGGCAAAGTCGAGGCGCGCGGCATGCTGCCGCTCGATCCGTCGACGATGGTGCTGCACTATGCGCAGGAGATTTTCGAAGGCCTGAAGGCCTATCCGCAGCCGGACGGCGGCGCCGCCCTGTTCCGCCCGGACGCGAATGCGCGCCGCTTCCAGCAATTCGGCCAAGCGCCTGGCGATGGCGCCGCTGCCCGAGGAGCTGTTCCTGGAAGCCGTGCACGCGCTCGTCAGCGAAGACCGCGACTGGATTCCGCAAGCGCGAGGGTCGGCGCTCTACCTGCGCCCGTTCATGATCGCCACCGAAGCCTTGCTCGGCGTGCGCCCGTCCAACGAATACCTGTTCTGCGTCTTCGCCTCCCCGGCCGGCAACTACTTCAAGGGCGGCGCCGCCGGCATCACCCTGTGGGTGTCCGAGAACTACACCCGCGCCGCGCCCGGCGGCACCGGCGCGGCCAAGTGCGGCGGCAACTACGCCGCCAGCCTGGTCGCGCAAGCCGAAGCCACGCGCGAAGGCTGCGACCAGGTCGTGTTCCTCGACGCGGTCGAGAAGCGCTGGGTCGAGGAACTGGGCGGCATGAACATCTTCTTCGTCTTCGACGACGGCTCGATCCTGACCCCGCCGCTGACCGGCACCATCCTGCCGGGCATCACGCGCGATTCGCTGATCGTGCTGGCGCGCGACCAGGGCATCACGGTGCGCGAAGAGCGCTACTCGATCGACCAGTGGAACGCGGACGCCGCCAGCGGCCGCCTGACCGAAGCCTTCGCCTGCGGCACCGCCGCCGTCGTCACGCCGATCGGCACGGTCAAGGGCAAGGGCTTCGAGAACAAGATCGGCACCGGCGAAGCCGGCCCGGTCACGACGCGCCTGAAGACGGCGCTGCTCGACATCCAGAACGGCCGCGCGGAAGACAAGCACGGGTGGATTCACCGGGTGTTCTGAAGCAGGTGATGGTTTGACGAAGGGACGCAGCTGCGCGTCCTTTTTTTGCGGTAGGGTGACGGCTCCACGCTTTATCTACTCTTATAAAGGCCTGATTGGCTTGCGGCCGACGCCGCCCACGCGTTCAACCGGCTCAGGTGAAAGGATGTTCGTGGCGGTAGTTGAGCGTAAGGGCGGCGCACGAAAAGGCGCTGTCGTCTGGCGCGCTTGGCGCTGCTAAAGCGAATGGCAGGGACACTCTCCTGCTGCAGCGCGCCAGCTACAGGCTTACGTGGCTCGCGAAGACGCGATCAAGAAGGATATTCAGCGTGAGCAGAACCGCAAGGAGAAATCGGTCATCGGCGAGCTCCTGCCGATGTGCTCGCTTCGATCGACGAGACGATCGAATTTCTCAACATGCAGCTAAAAGCGATCCGGAAGAAAATCAAGGCGCATATTGACCGGCAGCCGGATCTCAAGGATGACATGAAGCTTTTGACGAGCATTCCTGGCGTCGGACAGGAAACCGGGCACCACATGCTGTCGGTGATGCACACGCATCACTTCCGCTGGCCGAACAACTAGCTGCCTATCTCGGCTTGGTGCCCGTCCAGGGTGAGGGCCGTCCACCGCCACTGCGCCGCAACAAATGTTTCAATAATACAACGGTCGGCAGGGCGTTGCATTAGGCAATTGTCACTTTATCATGTCGCTCCACGGCGCACGCACCCTCGCGTGGCCCGGACAATCGATAACAACGACAACGACATGAAAAAAATCGCACTCGCATTCGCCCTCGCCGTCGCCTCGCTCGGCATGGCGCAGGCGCAAAACTTCGTCCAGGTCCAGGATGCCGCCAGCCAAGCCGCTGCGCTTCGTGGTCGGCGCCGGCCTCACCTACGGCGGCGAACCATCGTCACCGCGGCGCTACAACGACGGCGACGAGATCGAAATCGACGGCGGCGACGGCATCGTCCTGCTCGCGGGCCTGGATTACCGCATCGACCCGCAGTTCTCGGTGCAAGGCACCGTCGCCTACCACGCCGACCGCGCGAACGCGCAGCAACGGCGACATGCGTTTCGAACGCGTGCCCTTCGAGCTGCTCGGCTACTACCATGTGAACGACAAGGTGCGCGCCGGCGGCGGCCTGCGCTACGTGACGAAGACGTCGCTGCGCGACCAATGGCGTCGGCGGCTATCGGCGACTTCGATTTCAAGGACACCACCAGCCCGGTGGCCGAAATCGAATACCTGTATTCGCCGCGCTCGGCGTCAAGCTGCGCTACGTGAACGACAAGTTCGAGGAAGAGCGCAGCGGCGCACCGGTCAAGGGCGACCACGTCGGCGTGCTGGTCAACGCCTACTTCTAAGCGAACACTTTCTTCGTGCGGCGGGTTATCATGGCGGCATGCTCAAACTCAGCCTGGATGCCCTGCTCACCGTCGACACCATCGCCCGCCGCGGCTCGTTTGCGGCCGCCGCCAAGGAGCTGTTCCGGGTGCCCTCGACGATTTCCTACACCGTCGCCAAACTCGAGGAAGACCTGGGCGTGCAGCTGTTCGAGCGCTTCGGCCCGCGCGTCGAACTGACCCAGGCCGGCGCCGAACTCCTCAAGGAAGGCCGTTACCTGCTGAAGGCCGCCGGCGACCTCGAACGGCGCGTGCGGCGCGTGGCCTCCGGCTGGGAAACCGAGTTCACGATCGCCATCGATTCGATGCTCTGCCCGGAACCGCCTGATGGAGGAGATCGAGGGCTTTTGCGCGGTGGCCGACCAGACCCGCCTGCGCATGCTGAAAGAGGCCTTGTCCGGCACCTGGGAAGCGCTGCTCGACCGCCGCGCCGACCTGCTGGTCGGCGCCGCCGGCGCAGGCCCTTCGGGCGGCGGCTACACCGCCGTGCCGATCGCCACGGTCGGCTTCGTCTTCGTCGTCGCGCCCGGACCATCCGCTGGCCGGCGCGGCCGGGCCGCTCTCGAAAGCCGACCTGGCGGCGCACCGCGCCGTGGCGGTATCGGACTCGGCGCGCCAGCTGCAGGCGCGCACCGTCGGCCTGCTGTTCGGCCAGAACACCCTCGCCGTGCCCGACATGCACACCAAATACGCCTTCCAGCGCGCCGGCCTCGGTTTCGGCTTCCTGCCCGAGACCTGGGTGCGCGAGGACATCGCGCAGGGGCGCCTGGTCGCGAAAACGGTCGACGAACCCAAGCCCGACGAAACCCTGTACCTGGCCTGGCGCACCGGCGAGACCGGCGCCGCCCTCGACTGGTGGAAGCAGCGCCTGGGCGACGGCGCGGTGCTGGAACGGATGCTCACGCCGCCTTGCTCGCCCTGATGCACATGGCGTGGACGCTGCCGGGCCTTTGCCTGTAAACTCAGCGGGATATCACTCGGAACTTCCCGTCCATGGACACCCTCACCTTGGCGCGCCGCACGCTGGCGCCCCTGCCCTACCATACCGCCGTCGTCGACTACCTGCGCCTGCACGAAGCCGATGTCTGGCGCTGGGCCAACGCGCGCATGAGCCGACGAACAGCAGCGCGAGTCGCTGCGCGCGCTGCTCCTGCGCGATACCTACCGGATCGAGCCGCGAGGCGCACGCCGACGTGCACGCGCAACTGGCGCTGCGCGATGGCGCGCCTGGGCATCGCCGCGCCCGCCACCTGTACCAGTCGCCCGGGCCAGGAGATGAACGCGGCGCTGCTCTTCGTGCCGGGCGAAGTCCACATCGTGGTCGCAGGGCCCGCTGCTGGAACGCATGGCGCCGGCCGGAATTGCTGGCCGTGTTCGGCCACGAGCTGGCGCACTACCTGCTCTGGTCGCAGGACGAGGGCGTGCTGCTGGCGGCCGAGCGCATCCTGCACGACGCCGTGGCGAGCGGCCAGGCGTCCAGCCAGCCAGCGCGAAACCTGGCGCCGCTACGCCCTGCATACCGAATTGTTCGCCGACCGCGGCGGCGCGATCGCCGCCGGCGACCTGGCGCCGGCCGTGGCGGCCCTGGTGAAAGTCCAGACCGGCATCGGCAGCGGTCGATGCCGCCGCCTACCTGCGCCAGGCCGCCGAAGTCGAGGCGCGCGAACGCGACCGCCAGCGACGCCCACACCCATCCCGAAACCTTCATCCGCGCGCGCGCGCTGGCGCTGTGGTGGGAAGGCGCGCCGGATCTGCGACGCCTGGATCGAGCGCCGCCTGCAAGGCCCGCTGGCGCTCGAGAACCTCGACCTGCCGGGCCAGCTGCGCCTGCAGGCGATGACGCGCGGCTTCCTCGCCCACTACCTGGCTGGACGCCGATTTCGCCAGCGAGGCCGTGCTGGCCCGCGTGCGCATGCTGTTCCCCGACTGGCAGGCCGACGAAGCGGCGCTGGGGCCGGAACACTTCGGCGCCGCCGCCGCGAACGACTGCGTGCGCGCCTACCTGAATGCCCTGATGCTCGACCTGGCGCTGCTCGATCCGGATACGCAGGACGCGGCGCTGCTGCGCGCCGGGCAGCTCGCCCAGTCGCTCGGGCAGTTTCGACGCGCTGATGCCGAACCTGCGGCGCGACGCCGCCTTCGGCAAACGCGAGATGGACCGCTACAAACGCCGCCTGGCGAAGGAAACCGGGGAATGAACGAAACACACCCAACACCGACGCCGCACACCCTGCGCGACCTGATCGCGGCGCAAGCCGGCATGCCCCTGCCGCCGGACGACGTCGTGCGCCTGATGCTGCCGCTGTTCGCGCAGGTGGCCGCCCTGCACGCGGACGGCATGGTGGCCGGGCTCGACGCCGAAGAGATCGTGCTCGACGCCGCCGGCCTGCTGGCCCTGCGCCGGCCGGGCGGCCTGAGCCGCAGCGGAACATGGCCGCGCTCGGCGCGCATCCAGCCGCAAGCCGCCTCCAGCCTGAACATCATCGGCGCGCTCGAACGCAGCCGACCGCGGCGCAGGCGGCTGCCCGAGACCGAGGACCTGACGCGTGCAAAGCGACACGCGGCGCGCCGATCTGCGTCCGGTCTACCTGCCCGGCCCCCTGAGCTGGGAGCGGCTCGCCGGCCACCACGACGAGATCACCGACGTCTTCGTGCTCGGCATGGTGCTGGCGGCGCTGGCCTGCGGCTTCGATTTCGCCGATGAGGACGACCTGCGCCAGTTCGCCGCCCACCGCCATAACCTGTTCGCGCTCGCCGAGCGCCTGCACCCGATCCTGGCCGCGCTGATCGTCGAAATGACGCCGGTGAACCGCCATGGCCGCGCCACCGACGTCGCCGCGCTGGCCGAGCGCCTGCGCGGCTGGCGCGACGCGCCGCTGCGCCTCGACGTCGAACGCGCCCTGGCCGGCAAGCTTGGCGCCACCGGCCGCCGCGCCGGCGTGCTGGCCCACCTGCGCGACCGCCTGTTCGACCTGTCGCGCCGCAACCGCCTGCTGCTACTTCCGGCCGACCAACGCCACCGTCAATCTCACCGTGGCCAGCGTGCCGCTGGTGCTGCAGGTCGAGAGCATCCGCGCCGACCAGGACATCTGCACCTGGAGCGGCGCCTTCGCCGGCGATGTGGTGGCGGGCAAACCGGTCGCGCTGCAGCAGTGGCTGCGCTTCGACGACCAGCCGTGGCTGCCGGCCGCGCTCGACCAGCTGCTGGCCGAAACCCGGCGCGACCGCGCCGAATTCGGCTTCAGTCCAACCTGCGCCTGGTGGTCGCCTTCCTGCGCTGGCACAACCTGAAGGAAGACGCCGGACGAGCGCATCCTCACGCCGCTCCTGTGGCTGCCGGTCGAACTGGTCAAGAAGAAGGGCGTGCGCGACCAGTACGTGCTGCAGTGCGGCGGATGCCGACGCCGAATTCAACCCGGTGCTGCGCCACCAGCTGCGCCAGCTCTACGATATCCGACCTGCCGGAAGAGATCGACGCTCGAGCACGACCACGCTCGCCGACGTCCACGCCGACCTGCTGGCGCAGATTCGCCGCACCGAGCCTGCGGTCGAATTGCGCCTGGTCGAGCAAGCCGGCGATCCGCCTGGTGCGGCAAAAGGCGATGCAGCGCATGCAGCAGTACCAGCGCCGCAAGGCGCCCGCCGCGGCCACGGCGGCGGCAGCGGACCTGCCGCCGTTCAGCTACGCGCGCGACGACTACCGGCCGCTGGGCCAGGCGCTGTTCGAGCGCTGGGTGCGTCCGAGCCCGCTGCCGCAGCGCTTCGAGGCCGGCGCGCCGCCGATCGCGGCGCCAAGGCAGCCGCAGATGGCCGAGAGCGCCGAGGTGCGCGAAGGCTACGTGCTGGAAGAGCCCGAAGGCCACCGCTATGCCTGGGACCTCGACCTGACCCAGGTCACGCTCGCCAATTTCAACTACAAGAAGATGTCGCTGGTGCGCGACTACACCCAGCTGCTCGACGCGCCGGGCGCGAATCCGGCTTTCGACCGCGTGTTCTCGATCGAGCCGCGCGCGGTCGACACCGACGATGTCCGGCGCCGCTGGCCATCGGCGAACGCTGGAACGTGGTGGCCTCGGACGCCACCCAGAATGCGGCGGTGGGCCTGGCGCGCAGCGAGCGCAGCTTCATCATCCAGGGGCCGCCCGGCACGGGCAAATCGCAGACGATCACCAACCTGATCGCCGACTATGCCGGGCGCGGCAAGCGCGTGCTGTTCGTCTGCGAAAAGCGCGCCGCGCTCGACGTCGTGTTCAGCCGGCTGCGCCAGAGCGGCCTCGACTCGCTGTGCTGCCTGATCCACGATTCGCAGACCGACAAGAAGGCCTTCATCGCCGACCTGAAGACCTGCTACGAAGCACTGGATCGCCCAGCCCGACGACGGCCAGGCGCTGCAGGCGCGGCGCGCGGCGCTGGCCGCCGAACTGGATGCGCACCAGGGCCGCATCGACGCCTTCGAAGCCGCCCTGGCCGCCGCCCCGGCCGCGCTGGGAACCAGCGTGCGCGCGCTGCTGCGCCGGGTGGCCGCATTGCCGGCGCCGACACCGCAGCGCGACGCCCGCCGTGCGCGAAAGCCTGCCGCAACTGGCCAGCTGGGACGGCCAGCGCGAGCTGGCCGAACGCCTGCACCGCGTGCTGCGCGAGCGCTTCGGCCTCGACAGCCTGGCCGCGCACGCCTTCGCGCGCCTGGCGCCTGGCCTGGTCGCCGACGAAGCGGCCTACCGGCGCGTCGAGCGCCTGTGCCAGGAGACCGACGCGCTGTTCGAGCAGCTCGACGCCTTGCTGGAAAGCGGCGACGGCCCGCTCGGCGCCGACACGCCGCCTGGCCGCACGCGCGCATCGCCGCCGACGCGCTGCGCGCTGCAGGCAGGCCGGCCTGGCCGCCCACCTCGACCTGTTCGACGCCGGTTCCGCCGCGCGCGCCGGCTTCGACGCGCTGCGCGCCGATCTCGCAGCGCGCAGCGCCGCACTGGCCGCGGCAGCGAACGCGACCGCCAACTGGCGCGACAAGCTCGCCCCGAGCGACACCGACGCCGCGCTGCGTACTTGCGCGCGAACTGGAGCCCTCGCTGCTGCGCTGGCTGCAGCCGCGCTGGTGGCGTTTGCGCGGCGAACTGCAGCGCCGCTACGACTTCGGCAAGCATGCCGTGCGTCCCGATTATCGCCAGGTGCTGGAAGCGCTGGCGGCCGAACACGCGGCAGCCAGCGCCCTCGGCGGCCGCCGATAGCCGACGGCCGCCAGCGCTACGGCGTGGCCGACATGGAGGCTTTCCGCGCTGCCGTCTGCGGCGTTTGAAGCCAGCCTGCGCTCCGGCGCCGGGCCGCGCGCGCTGGTGGACGCACCTGCGCCAGGCGGCCGACCCGGTCGCCGCCACCGCGCTGTACGCAGCGCGCAGCCGCGCCGCTGGAACGGCTGGCAAGCCTCACGCAGGACGCGCTCGATCTCGACGCCGGCGCCTGCCTCGGCGAGATCGCCGAACTGCTGCGCGACCTGCGCGAAGGCCTCGACGACCTGCCCGATCTGCTGCCGCTGCTGCGCGCCGTGGACGCGGCCGACCCGGCCTGCGCGCAAGCGCTGCGCCGGTCTGACCACACGCCGCAGCAGTTCGATGCGCTGATCAGCGACGAAGCCCTGCGCCGCAGCGAGCGCGCCGCGCCTGTCCTGCAGGGACTTCGGCGGCGCCGCGCTGGCGCAGGCGGCGCGTGCGCTGGCGGCCGGCCAGCGCGAACTGCTGGCCCTGAACGCCCAGGTGGTGCGCGCCGCCCAGCACGCGCGATTCGCCGGGCACGTGCGCCTGTCCGCGACCTCGGCCACCCAGCTCGACGACGCGGACAAGGCCTTCAAGAAGCGCTATGCCGGCGGCCGGCGCGAGCTCGAACACGAGTTCGGCAAGACCATGCGCTACCGCTCCATCCGCGACCTGGCAGCGGCGAGTCGGGCGTGGTGATCAACGACCTCAAACCGATCTGGCTGATGAGCCCCTTGTCGGTGTCGGACACGCTGCCGCTCGAGGCCGACCTGTTCGACGTCGTCATCTTCGACGAGGCGAGCCAGATCCCGGTCGAGGAAGCGGTGCCGGCGCTGTCGCGCGCGCGCCAGGTGATCGTCGTCGGCGACGAGATGCAGCTGCCGCCGACCAGCTTCTTCGCCAGCGGCGCCGGCGCACGGCGAGGACGACATCGTGGTCGAGGAAGAAGGCGAGCGGATCGCGATCGACCTCGATTCCGACAGCTTCCTGACCCAGGCCGCGCGCAACCTGCCGGCCACGCTGCTGGCCTGGCACTACCGCAGCCGCCACGAAGTCGCTGATCAGCTTCTCCAACGCGGCGTTCTACGAGGGCCGGCTGGTCACGATCCCCGACCAGGCGATCGACCAGCGCGGGCGAGGCGGCGCGCGCCGCTGCGCATCGAGCGCGCCCGAGCGTGGGCACGCTCGCCGCCGACAACTTGCTGGCGCGCCCGATCAGTTATCACCGGATCGAAGACGGCGTGTACGCGGAGCGCCGCAACCTGCCCGAAGCGCAGTACATCGCGCAGCTGGTGCGCGAACTGCTGCGCCGCGAGACGCCGCAAAGCCTCGGCATCGTCGCCTTCTCGGAGGCGCAGCAGGGCGAGATCGAAACGGCGCTCGAGGCTTGGCGGCGGAGGACGACGACTTCGCCGCGCGCCTCGAACGCGAATACGTGCGCGAGGACGACGACCAGTTCGACGGCCTGTTCGTGAAGAACCTCGAGAACGTCCAGGGCGACGAGCGCGACGTCATCATCCTGAGCGTCTGCTACGCGCCTGGGCCGGACGGCAAGATGCTGATGAACTTCGGCCCGATCAACCAGCGCGGCGGCGAGAAGCGGCTGAACGTGATCTTCAGCCGCGCGCGCCACCGCATGGCCGTGGTGTCGAGCATCGTCCGATGCCATCACCAACGTCCACAACGACGGCGCGGCCGCCCTGCGCGCCTTCCTCCAGTTCGCGCAGGCCAGCAGCACGGCCAGTTCGAGCGCGCGCAAGCCGTGCTGGGCGCGCTGAACGAAGGGGCGCGCGGCGCCTTTACGCGCCAGCTGGCGCCCCGACAGCATCCGCGATGCGCTGGCGCAGGCCCTGCGCGCGCGTGGCCATGAAGTCCACGTGAACGTCGGGCGCTCGCAGTTCCGCTGCGACCTGGCCATCGTCGATCCGGCGCGGCCGGGGTATGCGCTGGCGCTCCTGCTCGACAATCCCGGCCGAAGCGGTGATCGACAGCGCCGAGCGCTACGTGTTCCGCCCCGGGATCCTGCGCAGCTTCGGCTGGCGCGTGCTCGACCTGCCGGGCAAGGACTGGCTCGACGACGCGGCCGGCGTGCTGGCGCGGATCGAGGCGATGCTGGCGACCGGCGACGATCCGGCCTTCGACATGCAGGCGGCGCCGGCCTTCGTGCCGCCTGCCGGTGCCGCAGGCAGCCGCCGCCCCGGTCGACACTGGCGAAGCGGACACGGTGCGCTCGCTGGTCTACCAGGCCGGCAGCTCGCACAAGTTCTGGCGCGCCGCCGTGCGCGGCGCCGAACTGACGGTCAGCTATGGCCGTGTCGGCACTGCCGGGCAGACGCTGGTGAAAACCTTCGACAGCATCGAGCGCGCCGAGCGCGAGATGAACAAGCTGGTGGAAGAGAAGCTGCGCAAGGGTTATACCGACGACGCGTGAGCGTGGGCACGGCGGTGCCCACCTGGCTTGCCTTAGCGCGGCAGGTCGAACAGCAGCACTTCCGCGCCACTGCGCGCCGTTCAGGCTCACCTGCGCCTCGTCGTCGATGCCGCACCGCATCGCCGGCCTTCAAGGCCACGCCGTTCACGCTCAGGGAACCCAGCGCCACGTGCACGTAGCCGATCCGGCCGGGCTGCAGCGGGAAGCTCAGGTCGTCGCCCGCGCCGAGGATCGCGGCGTAGATCGACGCATCCTGGCGAATCGAGACCGAGCCTTCGCGCCCGTCCGGCGAGGCCACCACCCGCAGCTGGCCTTGTTTCGACGCGGCGTCGAAATGCTTCTCTTCGTAGCCGGCCGGTGCGCCCGACCTGGTTCGGCTGGATCCAGATCTGCAGGAAGTGCACGGGTTCGGTCTTCGAGTGATTGAACTCGCTGTGCACCACGCCCTGGCCGGCGCTCATGCGCTGGACGTCGCCGTGGCGCAGCACCGAGCCGTTGCCCATGCTGTCCTTGTGTTCCAGCGCGCCGTCGAGCACGTAGGAGATGATCTCCATGTCGCGGTGGCCGTGCGAATCGAAGCCGCGGCCGGCGGACACGCGGTCCTCGTTGATCACGCGCAGCGGACCGAAGCCCATGTGGGCCGGATCCTGGTAGTGGCCGAACGAAAAGGTGTGCTTCGAATCGAGCCAGCCGAAGTTGGCAACACCGCGGTCTTCGCTTTTACGTACTTTCAACATGATGCGCTCCTGTTTTTGTCGGCCATTCGAACGATTCGAATGTCATGCCGTGTTCTGCATGGATTGAAGTATGCGCGTTCAGGCGGCGAACAAAAAGCGAGTAGTTTGCGGGCCTATCATCGAAAATTTCGAACAACCGCTGGGGTCAGGTCTGACAATCGGACACGAGCTCAACAATACGTCGATAATTTGCAGGCGTCTGGCAGCGTTCCAGAAGGCAAATGTTTGGAGCTCTACGGCAGAGCTTGTGTCCGAATGTCAGACCTGACCCCAGCTTAGGTCAGCAGCGGCTCGGCGGCGAACAGGGTCTCGATCCACTGCGCGAACACGCGCAGCCTGGGGCTGGCGATGCGGCCCTGGGGGTAGACCAGCGATACCGGCATCGGCACGCTCGGCAAGTCCGGCCAGCACCTCGACCAGCGCGCCGCTCGCCAGGTGTTCCTGCACCATGTAGCTGGCGGCCTGGATCAGGCCGAGGCCCTGCAGGCCGCAGCTGACGTAGGCGTCGGCATCGTTGACGGCGACCGCGCCCGCCAGCCGGCGCCGCACCACCTGGCCGTCGACGACGAAGTCCCAGTCGAAGGGCCGGCCGGTGCGGCCGGAGAAATGGACCACGCCGTGGTGGGCGTCGAGGTCGTCCAGCGTCGCGCGGTGTGCCGTGGCGCGCCAGGTAGGCGGGCGCGGCGCAGGTGACGAAGCGCATGCTGCCGACCTGGCGTCCGACCAGGTTCGAGTCGTCGAGTTCGCCCACGCGCAGTGCGCAATCGATGCCGTCGCGCGTCAGGTCGGCCAGGCGGTCGCTCATGCCGACCACCAGCTCGACGCCGGGATACCGGGCATGGAACTGCGGCCAGGTGCGGCACGACCACGCGGCGGCCGAGGGCGCCGGGCAGCTCGATGCGCAGCCGTCCGCGCGGGGCGCCCGCCGCGCCGCGGTACGGCGCCTCGGCTTCCTCGACGGCGGCGAGGATCTCGACGCAGCGCGCGTAGAAGGCGGCGCCGTCGGTCGTCAGCGAAATCGAGCGCGTGGTGCGCAGCAGCAGTTGCGTGCCGAGATAGGCTTCCAGATGCTGCATGGTCGCGCTCAGGGAGGCGCGCGGCAGGTCCAGGCGTCGCGGCGGCGCGCGTAAAACTGTTCGCCTCGACGATGCGGACGAAGGTCTGCATGGCTTTGATCCGGTCCACCGCGCCTCCGATTGTTCATTAAAAGTGAATTGTATAGCAGGATTTGGAGGGATTATCTTTCCAGTCGCAGGCCGTAGAATGGGCGCCTGACCATCAGGAGCCGCCATGACACCCACAACCCACCCCGCCGCCGACATTTCTCCCGGCATGACCCGCCTGCTGGCGCTCGCCGCCGGCGTGATCGTCGCCAGCCTGTACTACGCCCAGACCCTGGTCGGCCCGATCAGCCGCGAGACCGGCCTGTCGCTCGACGCCGCCGGCCTGATCGTCACGCTGACCCAGGTCGGCTATGCGCTCGGCCTGCTGTTCATCGTCCCGCTCGGGGATCTGCTGGAAAACCGCAAGCTGGTCTTCGTCCTGCTGCTCGCCACCTCCGTCATGCTGGCGCTGGCGGCCTTCAGCAGCAGCGCATGGCTGTTCCTGGCGACCTCGCTCGGCATCGGGCTCGGCTCGGTGGCCGCACAGGTGCTGGTGCCCTTCGCCGCCCACCTGTCGCGCGAGGCCACGCGCGGCCAGACCGTCGGCAAGGTCGTCAGCGGCCTGCTGCTGGGGATCATGCTGGCGCGCCCCGCCGCCAGCCTGATCGCCGACCACTTCAGCTGGCATGCCGTGTATGGCGGCGCGGCGCTTGCCGTCTTCGGCCTCGCCTTCGTCCTGCGTGCGCGCCTGCCGCAGCGCGCCCCGAGTTCGTCCCTGCCTTACGGCGCGCCTGATCGGTTCGATGTGGACCTTGTTGACGACGACCCCGGTACTGCGCCGGCGCGCCGCCTACCATGCGGGCATGTTCGCTTCCTTCAGCCTGTTCTGGACGGTGACGCCGCTGATGCTGGCCGGCCCCGTCTTCCATTTGTCGCAGACCGGCATCGCGATTTTCGCCCTGGTCGGCATCAGCGGGGCGGTCGCCTCGCCCTTCGCCGGGCGCCTGGCCGACCGCGGGCACACCCTGTACGCCACCGCCGGCGCCCTGCTGCTGGGCGTGGTCGGCTTCGCGCTGCCGCTGGCCGCGCCCGGCTCGCGCGACGCTTGCCCTCGGACTGCTGGCGCTTGCCTCGATCGTGCTCGACATGGGCGTCGCGGCCAACCTGGTGCTCGGCCAGCGCGCCATCTTCGCCCTCGGCGCCGAAGTGCGCAGCCGCCTGAACGGGGTGTTCTTCGCCCTCTTCTTCGCCGGCGGCGCGATCGGTTCGGCGCTGGGCGCCTGGGTGTTCGCCCATCACGGCTGGCATGCGGCGCTGTTGACCGGCATGGCCTTCCCGGCCGCGGCCCTGCTGTACTGGGTCAGCGAATGGGCGCTTGGGCGCCGCCTCACGCAAAGCGCGCGAGTTCCTCTTCCGTGAAACCGGCGCGGCGGCGCGCTTCCAGATTGAACGGGCCTTTCAGCACCGGCGCCCGGTACTGGACCACGAGCGCGTCGTAGGTGGCGCGCAGGTCGAGGCCGCGCGCCTGGCACAGGAAGCCATACCAGCGGTTGCCGATCTCGACGTGCCCGACCTCGTCGCGCAGGATGATGTCGAGGATGGCGGCGGCTGCCAGGTCGCCGGCCTGGGCGATCTTCTTGCGCAGCGGCGGGATCGCATCGAGCCCGCGCGCTTCCAGGGTGCGCGGCACCAGCGCCATCCGCGCCAGCACGTCGCCCTTGGTGTTTTCGACCATCTCCCACAGGCTGTCGTGGGCCGTGAAGTCGCCGTAGGCATGGCCCAGCGTGGCGAGATGGTCGGCCAGCAGCGTGAAGTGGTAGGCCTCTTCTTTCGAGACCTGCAGCCAGTCGGCGTAATACGCGTCCGGCATGCCGGGAAAGCGCCACAAGGCGTCCAGCGCCAGGTTGACGGCATTGAATTCGATATGGGCCAGCGCGTGGACCAAGCCCGCGCGGCCTTCGACGGTCGCCATCGAGCGGCGCGCGACCAGGCGCGGATGGACCAGTTCGGGGCGCGCGCGGGCGGCCGGGGATGGCGCCGCTCGAGGCGAGCGCGGCGCCGCTGTCGAGCGCCGAGCAGGCCGTCGGCGAAGGCCTGCGCCATGGCGGCGACGCCGGCGGCCTTGGTGCGCGGGTCGGGTTCGAGCAGGCAGGCCAGGGCCTGGGCCCGCAGTTCGGGTACATCCGCCATTGTGATTCTCGTGCCGGTCAAAGCGGCAGTGTAGCAAATCCAACCTAGCGCAGGTTGCCGGTATGCCCCAGCGAATAGCGCCCCGGCTGCGGCCAGACGGTCAGCCCGTGCGGCTCGCCCCCGACCTTCACCTGGCGCACGCCGCCGTTGTCCGTGTCGATGCGGTAGACGACGTCGTCGTAACGGCCCGCCAGCCACAGCGACTTGCCGTCGGCGCTGACATTGCCCATGTCGGGGCTGCCGCCGTTCGGGATCGGCCAGTGCGCGACGATTTTTTCGGTGGCGAAGGACATCACGTCGACGCTGCCGGGGCCCTTGCGCTTGCCGTGGATGCGGTGCGTGCCGCGGTTGGTAACGTACAGGAACTTGCCGTCGCGGCTGGGATACAGCCCGTGGGTGCCGGGGCCGGAAGCGATGAAGCCGACCTGCACGAACTTGTCGCCGTCGACGATGTGCACGCCGTCCGCGCTCATGTCGGCCACGTAGAAGCGCTTGCCGTCGGGCGAGATGCGCACGTCCTGCGGCATGCCCTTCTTGGCCGTGCAGATTTCGGAGGCGCCCGGGTTGCGCGGGTCGACGCCTTCGCGGATACGCGTTTTCGGCATGGTCAGTTTCAGGTAGCCCTCGACCTTGCGTCCGGCCAGGTCGATTTTCGCGATCGCGCCGTCGAACTCGCAGGTGAACAGCGCATAGCGGCCGTCGATCGAGAACTCGGCATGGTTGATGCCGCCGCATTTCGGCACCTCGATCGCGTACTGCATCGCCATCGTGTGCGGATCGCGGAAGTCGAGCCGGCGGCGCGCTTCGGCGACCACGATGGCCGACTTGCCGTCCGGCGTGAAGTACATGTTGTAGGGGTCGTCGACCGCCACGTTCGGGCCGGGCTTGCCGGTGAGCGGATCGATCGGCGTCAGGCTGCCGCGTGTCCTGGCGCTCGGCATTGTTGGCGACCCACAGGGTGCGCAGGTCATAACTCGGGATCACGTGCTGCGGACTGATGCCGGTCTTGAAGCGGTCGACCACCTTCATCGTGGCCGGATCGATCACGCTGACGTCGTTCGAGCGCAGGTTCGGCACATAGACGCGCTCGAGGTCCTTGCGCACGGCGGCGCTAAGGTGTGTCGGGCCGATTTCGCTGTACAGGTTGCGCGCGTCGACGACCGCCGGCATGCCCTGCACCGCGACGACCGGGGCAGGCTTGGGCTTGAGCTTGATGACGTCCTTGCCACGCAGGGCGACGGCCGCGATCGCGGCGGCAACGGACAAGGCCACGAGGGCGCCAACTGTTTTTTTGTATCGCACGATGAAGTTAATTAAGGTTGCCTGGTTCGGTTCTGGGAGGGAGATGCCTGGACTGCGGCGCGGATGGCGGCGCTCGACGCCTCGACGATGCGGTCGACGCCGAGCTGGCCCAGCGCGGCGGTGGCGCGGCGCGGATCGCCATTCACGCCGGCGGCCTTGCCTGCGCCGGCGGCCAGCAGTTCGGCACGCACGAGCGAGGGATCGAGCGCCAGCGTCAGCGCCGTATCGGCCAGGCCCGCGTGCAGGCCGATCTCGGCGTCGCTGAAACCGCGCCGCTTCAACTCGGCCACATAGCTCGTCTGGGTCGCCGCATAGTACTCGGACAGGGCGTGAACGCGGCAGCCTGGTCCCCGGTTGACGCGCGCGGCGGCTTTCTCTTCATTTTTCTGGTAGCCGCCATGGTCGCCCAGGAAGAAGACGTCGCGCATGCCGTGCTGGCAGAAGCTGCGCGCCGTCGCTTCCAGCATGGCCTCGAAGGCCGCGTCGGGAATCGAGATCGTGCCGGCAAAGCGCATGTGGCCTGCTGGCGGCGTGATCGCGCCCTCGGGCACGTAGGCGATGACGGGGGCCACGACCGTGTTGCCCGAGGCGCTGGGCGATGCGGCCTGCGAGCAGGCGGGCGCGCACGTTGTGCTTGCCGAGCGCGATATGCGGCCCGCTCTGCTCGGTGCCGCCGATCGGCACCAGCACCGTGGTGGCGCCGGCGGCGATGCGCGCATGCAGTTCGGGCGAGGTGAGGTCGTCGACATACACGCTGGCCGATGGACTGGCTGCCGCCCATGCGGGCCCGGCCAGCGTCAGCACCAGGCGGCGGCGGCGCGCAGGGTGCGGCGCCATGGGTTCTGCGGATGAAGCATCGTGTATTCGATTCCTGGTCCATGCCGGTGCGTGGACACGCGCCATCTGCGGTGTCCCACGTGCTCACTATTGTAGAGCAAGAAGCCTCCCTCGGCGGACGAGGAGCCCAGCATAGGCGGGCTTTGTTGCAAACCTGCCGCGCCCGTGCGGGCCGCATCGCCGTGGAGCATACCGGAAGTAGCTTGCGGTAATAACAACAGTTCTCGTACACTGGGCCGGCCTGCCTTTTTAACAACGCCAATCCATCATGCGCATCCTTGCATTCTTTGCCAACGCCGTTCCGCCTCCCCTGCCGGACGGCCGCTTCGTCTCGCGGCCCTGGAGCCGCTTCGGCCCATCCTATGCCATGACTGCCAGGCAGCGCACTGTGCGGACACGGATCCTGGTCGCGCTCTACGTCCTGCTGACTGCAGCGGTCTACTTTATTCCGCGCTCACCGCGCGCTACGAAGCCACGACCGTTTTGCTCGCTTCCCTTGCCGTCGTCTATCCTTCTCCTGCTGCCTGTTCGCGATCGGCCTGCCGAAAATCGACCAGCCGCCGCGTCGCACTCCCGAGCAAATCCGCACAACCATGACCGGTTACGCACGCGCAGTCGGCCGCGCAAAACTCCGGTTGCACCTGGCCGTGTGGTGCGTCCTTGCCCTGCCTTTTGGTGCGATCGCCGTGTTCGTCCCCGACGCGCACTTTTCTGGCCTGTGGATGTTCCTGCTTTTCGCTCTGGGCGCTGCGGCGACCCGCGAGCTGCTGGTCCTGGCCAACGATGACGTAGCAGTCGATTCACACTGACGCAACGCAGAGAAGGACGAGTACATCGAGCGCATGCCCTGCTCATAAACCGCGTGGACAGCGGCGCCGCTTCGGTTTAGCCTGTTCAAGAAACGGCCCGGGAATCCATTTATGTCACACCGCATCTGATGCGCACGTCTAGTCCGGGCTTTTCCATGCGCAGGCGGCGGCTGCTCGACTTCACCATCCTGTGCGCGCTGATCGTGGCCTTGCTTGTTCCCTGGCTGGCCTGGCAGGAGGCCAGGCGCGAGGCCCACGACGCGGCGGCCGAACAGGCGCTCGTATATGCGCGCGACGTCCTGCACCGTGCCGACGAAGCCATCAGGCAGGCCCAGGAAGCGATCGTCCGCCTGGCAAGCGCCGGACACGCTCCCTGCTCCCCCCCAACTTGACCTGATGCGCGAGCTCGACCTGACCTCGACCTATATCCAGGCGGTCGGCTACGTACGCGACGGGGTCATGCGCTGCTCATCGATGGGCGAGATCGCGCTCGACCTGGGACGCCCGACCTTCCGCACTCCACGCGGCATTACCATCTATCCGGTCGTCTTCGGCAAGCCGATGCCCTTCGACCAACTGCTGAAAAAGGCTGGGGTCAGCTCCTTGCCATCGCCGTGACAGCCCCCATCTAGCCCTGATGAACGACCGCGCCCCCTACGACAGCCTGCACCACGACTTCCACCCCGCCGTGGCGGGCTGGTTCGACGCCAGCTTTCCGTCCGCGACCGAAGCCCAGCTGCGCGCCTGGCCGCTGATCCAGGCCGGCCGGCCGACCCTGGTCGCCGCCCCGACCGGCTCCGGCAAGACCCTGACCGCCTTCCTGGCCGCGATCGACGCCCTGGTGCGCGAGAGCGAGGACGGCGCGCTGCCGGACGAGACCCAGGTGCTCTACGTCTCGCCGCTGAAGGCGCTGTCGAACGATATCCGCGTCAATCTGCAGGGGCCGCTGGACGGCATCGGCGAGCAGCTCAAGGCGATGGGCCTGCCGCCGCACGGCATCCGCACGGCCGTGCGCACCGGCGACACCACCACCGCCGAGCGCAACGCGATGAGGAAGCGCGCGCCGCACATCCTGGTCTCGACGCCGGAATCGCTGTACGTGCTGCTCGGCTCCGACAGCGGGCGCGCGATGCTGCGAAACGTGCGCACCGTGATCGTCGACGAGATCCATGCCGTGGCCGGCAGCAAGCGCGGCAGCCACCTGGCGCTCAGCCTCGAGCGGCTCGACGCCCTGTGCGGCCGGCGCACGGTGCGCATCGGCCTGTCGGCCACGCAAAAGCCGTTATCCAAGGTCGCCGACTTCCTGGTCGGGCGCGCCGGCGGCGACTGCGCCGTGGTCGACGTCGGCCACGTCCGCGCGCGCGACCTCGGCGCTGGAACTGCCGCCGGTGCCGCTCGAGGCGGTGCTGCCGAACGAGGTCTGGGAGCGCGTCTACGACCGCATGACGGAGCTCGTCGTGCTGCACCGGACCACGCTGATCTTCGTGAACACGCGGCGCATGGCCGAGCGCGTGGCGCGCCACCTGGGCGAGCGCCTGGGCAGCGAACACGTGGCGGCGCACCACGGCAGCCTGGCCAAGGAATACCGGCTGGAGGCCGAGCAGCGCCTGAAACGCGGCGAGCTGCAGGTGCTGGTCGCCACCGCCTCGCTCGAACTGGGCATCGACATCGGCGACGTCGACCTGGTGCTGCAGGTCGGCTCGCCGCGCAACATCGCCGCCTTCCTGCAGCGGGTCGGGCGCTCCGGCCACCAGGTCGGCGGCACGCCCAAGGGCCGGCTGTTCCCGACCTCGCGCGACGACCTGATCGAATGCACCGCCCTGCTCGACTGCGTGCGGCGCGGCGAACTCGATCTGCTGCGCATCCCGCGCGCCCCGCTCGACGTGCTGGCCCAGCAGATCGTGGCCGAAGTGGCCTGCCAGGAGTGGAGCGAGGATGCCCTGTTCGCCCTGGTGCGCGCCGCCGCGCCGTATGCCGACCTGGAACGCAAGCGCTACGACGCCCTGCTGCGCATGCTGGCCGAGGGCTACAGCACCCGCAACGGCGTGCGCGGCGCCTACATCCACCGCGATGCGGCCACCCGTTCGCTGCGCGGGCGGCGCGGCGGCAAGCTGGCCGCCGTCACCTCGGGCGGCACGATTCCGGAGAACGCCGACTACACGGTGCTGCTGGAACCCGCCGGCCATTCGGTCGGCACCGTCAACGAAGACTTCGCGGTCGAGAGCCTGGCCGGCGACGTCTTCCAGCTCGGGAATACCTCCTACCGCATCATGAAGGTCGAAGCGGGCAAGGTGCGGGTCGAGGATGCCGGCGGCGCCGCGCCCAACATCCCGTTCTGGCATGGCGAGGCGCCGGGGCGCAGCGACGAACTGTCGATGGGCGTGGCGCGCCTGCGCGCCGAGGTCGAAGCCCAGCTGGCGCGCGCTTCCGGCGCAGCCGCGCTGGACCTGGCCGTCGACTGGCTGATGGAGCATCTCGGCCTGAACGAGGACGCCGCGCGCCAGATCGTCGACTACCTGGCCCGCTCGCGCGCCGCCCTGGGCGCGCTGCCGACCCACGACACGCTGGTGATGGAGCGCTTCTTCGACGAGTCCGGCGGCATGCAGCTGGTGCTGCACACGCCCTTCGGCAGCCGCATCAACCGCGCCTGGGGCCTGGCGCTGCGCAAGCGCTTCTGCAGAACGTTCAACTTCGAGCTGCAGGCCGCGGCCACCGAGGACGCGATCATCCTCTCGCTCTCGACCAGCCACAGCTTCCCGCTGGAGGACGTCTGGCGCTACCTGAAATCGGCCACCGCCGAACCGATCCTGGTGCAGGCGCTGCTCGACGCGCCCCTGTTCAACGTGCGCTGGCGCTGGAACGCGACCACCGCCCTGGCCCTGCCGCGCTTTGCCGGCGGGCGCAAGGTCGCGCCCCAGCTGCAGCGCATGAAGAGCGACGATCTGCTGGCCTCGATCTTCCCCGACGGCGCGGCCTGCCTCGAAAACATCGTCGGCGAGCGCGAACTGCCGGACCACCCGCTGGTCGAACAGACCCTCGACGATTGCCTGCACGAGGCGATGGACAGCGAAGGCTGGCTGGCCCTGCTGCGCCGCATCGAAAGCGGCGACATCAAGCTGGTGGCGCGCGACCTGCCCGCGCCCTCGCCGCTGGCGGCCGAGATCCTGAACGCCCGCCCCTACGCCTTCCTCGACGACGCGCCGCTGGAAGAACGGCGCACCCAGGCCGTGATCAACCGGCGCTGGAGCGACCCGGCGACGACCGACGACATGGGCGCGCTCGACCTCGACGCGATCGCCGGCGTGGCCGAGGAAGCCTGGCCCGCCGCCCGCAACAGCGACGAGGTGCAGGAGGCGCTGGTGGCGCTCGCCCTCATCACGCAGGAGGAAGCGCGCGCGCGCGAAGGCTGGGCGCTCTGGCTGGAGGAACTCGCCGAGGCCGGACGGGCGACGCGCGTACGCGGCGATGGCCTGAACGCCTGGGTCGCGCTGGAACGGCTCGATTGCGTGCTGGCCGCCTATCCCGGCGCCGAGACGAACCCGGTCTTGACCATCCCCGACAGCCACCGCGGCAACGACGGCCAGCCCTGGACCCGCGACGACGCCCTGGTCGAGATCATGCGCGCGCGCCTGACCGGCTTCGGGCCGCAGCCCCTGTCGCGCATCGCCGCCGCGCTGGCCCTGCCGGAGAGCACCGCGGCGATCGCCCTCGGCGCGCTGGAAGCGCAAGGCTATGTGATGCGCGGGCGCTTCACGCCGGGCGCCGAGGAAGAAGAATGGTGCGAACGGCACCTGCTGGCGCGCATCCACCGCTACACGATCAAGCGCCTGCGGCGCGAGATCGAGCCGGTCGAACTGCGCGACTACATGCGCTTCCTGTTCGACTGGCAGCACCTGACCGAGGACACGCAATGGCAGGGACAGGAAGCGCTGCCCCTGCTGCTCAATCTGCTCGAAGGCTACGAGGCCGCCGCCGGCGCCTGGGAGGCGGACGTGCTGGCCTTGCGCATGCGCGACTATTCGATGCTCTGGCTGGACGACCTGTGCCGCTCCGGCAAGCTGGTGTGGACGCGGATCGACGCGCCGCGCGCGGCCGCCGGCGGACCGGTGCGCGGCACGCCGATCGTGCTGCTGCCGCGCCGCCAGGTGGCGCTCTGGCACGCCTTGCCGCTGCCCGCCGGCCCGCCCGAGATCTCGCCGCGCGCGGCCAAGGTGCTGGAGATGCTGCGCCGCGACGGCGCCATGTTCTTCGACGAACTGCAGTTCGATGCGCGCATGATGCCGGTCGAACTGGAGACGGCGTTGGGCGAACTGGTCGCCACCGGCATGGTGAACGCCGACAGTTTCGGCGGCCTGCGCGCGATGCTGCTCCCGGCCGGCAAGCGCGCCAGCAACGACAAAAAGCGCCGCCGCGGCGCCGGGCCGACGATGGAAGAAGCGGGCCGCTGGGCGCTGGTGCGGCGCGCCGAGCCGGCGGCCGAGACCCGGCCACGCCGCCGCGCCGGCGCAAGCTCGACCCGGAAACGCTCGACTACGTCGCCATGACCCTGCTGCGCCGCTACGGCGTCATGTTCTGGCGCCTGCTCGAACGCGAGGCGGCCTGGATGCCTTCCTGGCGCGAGCTGCTGCCGGTGTATCACCGGCTGGAGGCCAGGGGCGAAATCCGCGGCGGGCGCTTCGTGGCCGGCTTCTCGGGCGAACAGTTCGCGCTGCCGGAAGCGATCCCGCTGCTGCGCGAGGTCCGGCGGCGGCCGCTGGACGGGTCGCTGGTCTGCATTTCCGGCGTCGATCCGCTGAATTTGTGCGGCACCCTGCTGCCGGGCGAGAAGGTGCCGGCGCTGGGCGCGAACCGCATCCTGTTCCGGGATGGCGAGCCGGTGGCGACCGTGGTGGCGGGGAAGATCGCCTACGTCGGCGACCCCGGCCGGACCGCGAACTGCTGCACGCCCGCCTGGTCGGCCGCTATTAGAACGTGTGCCGCACGCCCAGGTTGAACGCCCGGTCACCGGTACCGGCGTCGGTGTTGTTCGCCACCGTATAGCCCGCGCCGTTCTTGTTCGTCGTATGGCCGTAGACCGTGTAGATCGTCGAGCGCTTCGACAGCGAGTACAGGTAGCCGACGCCCCACGAACGCGCATCCTGGTCGAAGCTGGTCCGGTCGTCCTTGCGCATGATGGTCGCGATGACATTGCCCGGACCGACAGGCGCGACGACGCCCAGCAGCACCTCGTTGCCGTCGGTCGACGCGGTCGGACGGCGGAAGCCGTACGGGTTGTTGGCGTTGCCCAGCGGCGCGGCATTGAAACCCTTGTCGACGCTGAAGGCCAGGTAGGCTTTCACGATCTTGAAGTCGTAGTTCGCGGCGAGCAGCTTGTTGCTGGCGTTGCCGCGCACGACAGGCGTCACGCCCGGCGCGGCCGCCACGTCCGAGTTCTTGCTGTTGTAGGCGACGCGCACGTTCAGCGGGCCGTTCGCGTAGCCGACCGAGGCGCCGATGTTGCGGCCGGACTTGATGCTGCCGGCCTGCTCGCCGAAGGCGTAGGCGATGTCGCCGACGAAGCCCTGCACCACGGGCGAGGTGTACATCACCGTATTGCTGGTGCGGACATTGTTGCCGAAGTCAGGGAACACGTTCTTCGAGCCGCCCGCGTAACCGGTGGTGAACGGGTCGCCGACCTGGGCCAGCGCCTGGTGCCACGGGGTGTACTGGCGGCCCAGCGAGACCATGCCGGCCCTGGTCTTGAGGCCGACCCAGGCCTGGCGGTTGAAGATGGTGCCGGCGGCATCGACTTCGCCGGTGTCGATCTTGGTGCCGTTTTCAAGGGTGAACACGGCCGACATGCCGTTGCCGAGATCCTCGGTACCGCGAAAGCCGATGCGCGAGGCCGAGCCGATGCCGCTGCCGATCTTGTTGACCGTGCCGGCCGAACCGCCGCTTTCGCGCAGGTAGCCCGCGTCGACGATGCCGTAAATGGTCACGGCGGTCTGGGCCTGCGCCGCGCCGGCAACGACGGCGAACACTGCTGCCGCGATAAGGGTCTTCTTCATGCATGTCTCCTGGAGTTTATTGGCAAGTGTTAGGTCATCGTACGAGATTACGCTTTCGTGACCTATTGTTTATTTACAACGTTGGTACCTTGTTGCCTTTCAGCGCACGAAACTCGGGCGCTTGTTGTCGAACTTCCAGCCGGGGTAGATGAACTGCATGGCCTGGGCGTCGTCGCGCACGCCCAGGCCCTTGGTCAGGTAGAGCTGGTGCGCCGCTTCGAGCGCCTCCATGTCGAGCTCCACGCCCAGGCCCGGGTTCGCCGGCACCTCGATCATGCCGTCCACGATCCGCAGCGGCTCCTTGGTCAGGCGCTGGCCGTCCTGCCAGATCCAGTGCGTATCGATCGCCGTGATCTTGCCCGGTGCGGCGGCGCCGACCTGGGTGAACATGGCCAGCGAAATGTCGAAGTGGTTGTTCGAGTGCGAACCCCAGGTCAGGCCCCAGTCGTGGCACATCTGCGCCACGCGCACGGAACCGGCCATGGTCCAGAAGTGCGGGTCGGCCAGCGGGATGTCGACCGACTGCAGCTGGATCGCATGGCCCATCTGGCGCCAGTCGGTGGCGATCATGTTGGTCGCGGTTGGCAGGCCGGTGGCGCGGCGGAATTCGGCCATGACTTCGCGGCCCGAGTAGCCGTTCTCCGCGCCGCACGGGTCTTCCGCATAGGCCAGCACGTGGTCCTGGCCGCGGCACAGGCGGATCGCTTCCTCGAGCGACCAGGCGCCGTTCGGGTCGAGCGTCACGCGCGCATCCGGGAAGCGTTCGGCCAGCGCCGTCACCGCTTCGATCTCGGCGTCGCCCTGGAACACGCCGCCCTTGAGCTTGAAGTCCTTGAAGCCGTAGCGCGCATAGCGCCGCTTCGGCCAGGCGCACCACGCCTTCCGGGGTCATCGCCTTTTCGTGGCGCACGCGCAGCCAGTCGTCCGGCTCGTCCGGATCGCTGCACGTAGTCCAGGTTCGTCAGCTTGCTGTCGCCCACGTAGAACAGGTAGCCCAGCATCTCGACGTGGGTGCGCTGCTGGCCTTCGCCCAGCAGTGCGCAGACCGGCACGCCGAGGAATTTGCCCAGCAGGTCGAGCAGCGCCGATTCGATCGCCGTCACGGCGTGCACCGCGATGCGCAGGTCGAAGGTCTGCAGGCCGCGTCCGCCCGCATCGCGGTCGGCGAAGGCGGCGCGCACCTTGTTCAGCACGCCCTGGTAGTTGCCGATCGACTGGCCGACGATCAGTTCGCGCGCGTCTTCCAGCGTCTGCCGGATCGGTTCGCCGCCGGGCACCTCGCCGACGCCGGTGTTGCCGGCGCTGTCGGTGAGGATCACGATGTTGCGGGTGAAGTAAGGCGCGTGCGCTCCGCTCAGGTTGAGCAGCATGCTGTCGCGTCCCGCTACCGGGACGACGCGCATCCCGGTCACGACCGGCGCATTCGGGCGCACTGCCTGCGTCGTGCTGGAGTTCGTGCTGGACATAATAAGGTCTCCGTTCGGTTTTCTGGACGGCGATCAGTCGGCCGTGATCTTGCCGGTCTCGATCACGTTCTTCCAGCGCGCCGATTCGGTGCGCCTGGAACTGCTCGAACTGTTCGGGCGTGTTGGCGACGATTTCGAAGCCCTGCTCGACCAGCTTGGCCTTGATGTCCGGTTCGTTGAGCGCGGCGACGATGGCGCCGTGCAGCTTGGCCTTCACGTCCTTCGGCAGCCCTTTCGGCGCGGCGAAGGCCTGCCACGAGTAGATGTCGACGCCCTTGCACGCCCGCTTCGGCCAGGGTCGGCACGTTCGGCAGGATCGCGGCGCGGTGCTCGCCGGTGACGGCCAGCACCTTCAGCTTGCCGGCCTTGATGTGCGCCAGCGCGGTATTGATGTTCGACGAACGAGACATCGGTCTGGCCGCCCAGCAGGTCGGTGATCGCCGGTGCGCCGCCTTTATACGGCACGTGCAGGCCGCTGGTGCCGGTCTTCTGCCAGAACAGCTCGGCCGTCAGGTGGTCCGAGCTGCCGTTGCCGGACGAGGCGAACGGACACCTTGCCCGGGTTCTGCTTCAGGTAGGCGATCAGTTCCTGCGACCGTGTTGGCCTTGCACGTTCGAGCTGGCCACCAGCACGTTCGGCGCGCGCACGGCCACGGTCAGCAGGTCGAAGTCCTTCGACGGATCGTAGGTCAGGGCTTTGTTCAGCAACGGGTTCATGACGTACACGCCGATCGAGGCGACCAGCAGCGTGTAGCCGTCGGCCGGCGCGCGCTTGACCATCGAGGCGCCGATGGCGCCGGTCGCGCCCGGACGGTTGTCGACGATCCAGGGCTGGCCGAAGCGCGCCGTGATCTTCGGGCCGATGGCGCGGGCGATCGCATCGGTCGAGCCGCCTGCCGGGAACGGCACGACGACGGTGATCGTTTTTTCCGGATACGCCGCCTGCGCACCGAGCGCGACCGACATGCCCGAGTGCGAGTCCTGCCAGCAATTTTGTAGCCTTCATTCTAGTCTCCTAATATATTAGCGTGGCTTTTATGTCGTCAGTCGTCTGATGACTGCTTAAGTATAACGATTTCGGCGGCGTTGGCAATCACCTTTTTGACGCGCTCGGCCGCCGCGCAACACACGCTCGGCCAACATGCTTGTCTGTCATCCGATAAACGCCCGGCGTATAATCGCGTCGCCCGCCATACGCGGCCCGTGACCATTTTTTATCGACCATGACCCCTACCCCGCCCGCCGCCGCGCCCCTGAAAAAACACCGCAACCTGGCGCAGGGCGTCGTCGCGCACCTGACCGACGCGATCCGCGGCGGCAGCCTGACGCCCGGCAACAAGCTGCCGACCGAATCCGAAATCATGCGCCTGCTGGGCGTCAGCCGCACCGTGGTGCGCGAGGCGATCTCGCACCTGCAGGCGGCCGGCCTGGTCGAAACCCGGCACGGGATCGGCACCTTCGTGCTCGAACCCTCGACCGCGCCGATGGGCCTGGACCCGGCGACGATCGTGACGATGCGCGACGTGCTCGACCTGCTCGAGCTGCGCATCAGCCTGGAGACCGAGGCCGTGGGCCTGGCCGCCACCCGCCGCAGCGACGCCCAGCTCGCGGAACTGCGCGCCGCGGTCGACAGTTTCGAAGAATGCGCGCGCAATGGCGGCGAGACCGTGGCGCCGGACATGGCCTTCCACCTGATGATCGCGCAGATGTCGGGCAACCGGTATTTCCACGACATCCTGGCCCACCTCGGCACCAACATCATCCCGCGCGCGCGCCTGAATTCCGCGCATTTCGCGGACGACAAGCCGGGGCATTTCATCGAGCGCGTGATCCACGAACACGAGGACATCTACCGGGCGATCGCCCGGCGCGACGCGGAAGGCGCGCGCGCGGCGATGCGCACCCATCTGAGCAACAGCCGCGAGCGCTTGAAGCGGGCCCAGGAGGCGAGCGAAGCGGCAGCGCTGAACGGTTCGCCCGCCCTGTTCCGGATTATTTGGTTGGTCCACTTGCAACATTTAGCTGCGCCAACTAAGATTCGCTAGTTTTGACCACGCCACCCCTTACCAGGACGACCCGCACCATGAAGAAGACTCCCTGCCCCGAACGAAGCGGCCGCCATCGAACCGCGACTGTACCGGGTGGTATCTGGCAAGATCGAGGAATTGATCCGGGCCGAGAACATCCAGCCCGGCGAGCGCCTGCCGTCCGAGCGCGACCTGGCGACCAAGCTGGGCGTCTCGCGCACCTCGCTGCGCGAAGCGCTGATCGCGCTGGAACTGGGCGGCACGGTCGAAGTGCGCGGCGGCTCCGGCGTGTACGTCAGCGAACAGGCCACGCCGGTGGTCGAGGTGCCGACCGCCGGCCCCGGCCCCTTCGAAGTGCTGGCCGCGCGCCGCCTGATCGAGGTCGAAGTGGCGGCGCTGGCCGCCAAGCATGCCAGCGATTCCGCGATCGACGCCATCCTGGTGGCCGTGCTCGAGATGGAGCAGCACCACGAAGAACGCAGCGGCAACGAGCAGGCCGACCGCAACTTCCACCTCGCCATCGCGCGCGCCACCGGCAACAGCGCCATGGTCGGCGTGATCGAATACCTGTGGAGCCAGCGCGGCTCGCTCTGGCACAAACTGAAGGAACACTTCCAGACCGAAGAACTGCGCCAGCAGACCCTGCTCGACCACCGCAACATCTTCTCGGCCATCGCCTCGCACGATGTCGCCGGCGCCCGCACCGCGATGCGCGCCCACCTCGACCGCGTCACGCGCACTTTCTCGCGCGGCTGAACCGGCGATGTTCGCAATAACGCGGCCCGACATTCATCGCGCCGCGCATACAATGCGCGGATTCGAAACACGCCGCCAATCGATAAAGATTCCTGAATCATTTATTTTGGCGGCAATAATAAAACTGTTCAAAATCTGCTTGGAGAACGCGCTGCGTTTTCTCAAGCAGCGCTTTACCAATTTGCGTAGCGTCATATATCCCCGATCCCACAACACTGGTTTTAACGGAGGATATGATGACGCATCAAATAGTGCTCAGGAGACGTTTTCTGCGGGATGCAGCGCTTGCAATAGCTGTGCCTGCCATTCCGCTGAGCGGCCTGGCGCAAACAGTCGTTCAACGACGCATGGAGTGGCAGAGTTTCAAGATCACGCCACAATATGGCGTCCCTGCTGACGGCAATCCGCCGCATGAAAGCCAATACCAATGCGGCCGATCCGAACAGCTGGTCGTACTGGACGAATATCCACGTGAATCGCTGCCCGCACGGCATCGCCTATTTTCTCGCCTGGCACCGGGGTTATCTGTATTATTTCGAGCGCCAGTTACGCGCCGTTTCCGGCGACAGCAAACTGGTCCTGCCGTATTGGGATTATTATTCCTACGCCACCCTGCCTGCCGAATTCACGAATGCCAGCAGCACCAATCCCTTATATGTACCGCGCGTGAATACCAGCGTGCGCCAGGCCCTGACGCTGGCGCCTTTCTCGAATACCTTGATTAATTTCCAGCGCGGGCTGTCGAATGCCTTCGAGCCTTCCATCGAAAGCGCGCCGCATAATCCGGTGCACGACATTATCGGCAATACCATGACCACGATGCAATCGCCGGCCGACCCGATTTTCTGGCTGCACCACGCGAATATCGACAGGCTCTGGTCGGCATGGGTCAAGGCCGGCAGGAGGAAGGCGGATGCCGCTCACGACCAGTAGCTATTGGTCGGGCAGTTTCGCCTACACCAGCACGCTGGCGATGCAAAGAAAACTCACCTACGACACCCGAACCAGCCTGCTCTACGATTATCAGAGCGAGCTCATGCCGACCAGGATACCGCTGGCGCAGCTGTCGAACGGCCGCACCTTCCGCGTGCAAGCCGAATCCGGAGTCGCGCATGGCGGCGGTGCCGGCGCTCGGTTCGTTCAAGGCGACCGGGCCCAAGGCGACGGGCGACGCGACCTTTTCCCTCGGCGGCGCGCTCGCGATCGGACTCGACCAGCGCTCGGTCAGCGCACCGCTGCCGATCGCATCCGACGCATGGTCCGCGGTGCAGGAGATCAGGCGCGGCAATGCGGCATCCGTGCGCGGCAGCGCCAAAAAGTACAGGTCGGTGCAACTGGTGCTCGATAACGTCGAGCTGTCCGAGGACGGTAAAAAGGGCGGCTACTATTACCAGGTCTACCTGACCATCCCGTCGGCGGACGGGCAGCGTTCGGTGCTGCTGGGGACCCTGGGCGCCTTCCAGGTCAGCGGCGCAAGCACCATGGCGGCGTGGCGAAACTGCGTTACCGGATACCGCGCGAGCTGCTGGGCAATGCGGCCCTGCGCGTCGGCATGGCGACGCTTTCCTTCGTGCGTGTCGATGGCGACATCAGTCCGCGCGGCCCGACCGTCGGCATCGGCGAGGCGCGCCTCGAACTGTCGACCGAGGACGACGGCTCCTGAGGAAAAAAAGAGGCGCCGCAGCGCCTCTTCCCTTCCATCCGCGCCGGCCTTTACGGTTGCGGGTTCCAGCCCGCGCCATTGCCGAAGGCCGCGAACACCTTGGCCCGGGTCGCGAAATCGGCCTCGACGTCGCTGCTGCGCAGCAGATAGCCGCCCACGCGCCGGCCAGGTCGAGCGGATTGCCCGGCATGTCAGCGTGCCGTACTCGCGCCAGCCGCTCACCGCGTTCGGCACCACCGGATTCGGCGCCGGCTGGCCATTCACGCCCAGTCCCGGCCCAGCCGGCCGGGGCCACGTGGCGATCCATCGGCAGTTGATGAAGGCGACATTGTCCCAGGTCGCCGTGCCGCCCGGGCTGCGCGCCAGCCAGGTGGCGCCGTCCGGCACGTCGCCGTGCAGCGGGCCCGGTCCGGGACCATGGGTCAGGCTGCTGTTGAGGAAGACAAAGCCCTTGTCGGCCGCGTTCGGCACGCGCGCCTGCAGCACGTAGCCGCCGCTGGTGGCGCTGGTGGTGTCGCCCACCGTGCGGATCTCGCTTTCCTCGAACAGCGCGGCGCGGCTGCTGCCCCAGATGAAGTCGACGTTGCCCGCCACCAGCGATGCGGTAGAACCAGTCGCAGCCCTTCAGGTTGAGCGTGTCCTGCTCGCTGTAGAAGCTCGCGTTCTTGGCGACCAGGCGGCCGTCGCTGTTGAAGTACAGCGTTTCGGCCTGGGCCGAAATGGCGGCGCGCGCGCAGCGTCGTGTTCCTCGAAGCTGAGGGTGTCGAGACGAGCATGTCCGACGTTTCGACCAGCATCACGGCGCGCCCGCCGGCGGCGCTCGCGGTGGCGCTGGCCGGCCTGGCTGGCGCCGGAACCGGTGTTCAGCGTGTCGTGGTTGGTGTAGCTGGATCACGACGCCGTCGCGGCTTTCGCCCACGATGCTGAGATTGTCCTTGCCGCGCAAGAAGAGCAGCTCCTCGTACGCTGCCGTTCTTCACCTGGATCGTCACCGGGTCGGCCTTGGCGAAGTTTGCATCGACGTGGTTGAGCGCGCCCTGCACGCTGCGGAAGTCGGCCGGGCCGTCATCGTCGACCGTCACGCTCGGCCCCGACTGGCGCGGCGGCACGGGTGGTAAAGGTCCAGCCGCCCGCCTTGCCGATGCCGGCGAACGGCACGCCGTCAAGGCTGGCGCCGGTGAAGACGCCGTCGGCAATGGCCACGTAATACTCGGTGCCGTAGTCCAGCTTGTTGCTGTGCAGCTTGATGGTCACCGTGTTGCCGGCTGATGCTGGATCGGCGCCGCGTTGACCTTGCGGATCTGGTCCTGGCCCGGATAGCCGAGCATGTCGGTTTCGCCGGTCAGCTTGATCACGTCGACCAGCGCGTCGTCCGCCTTGCGGAACACGCGGATCGTGCCGCCGCTGCCAAGCGTCGGCGGATTGTCGAACACCAGCTTGAGCGTGGCGTCGACCTGGCGGCGCTTCGACCGCCGCCGGGACGGCCGCGCCGTCGAGCGCGTAGATCTGGGTCGGCTGCACGAACTGCGGCGCGATGGTGACGGCAATCGAGCGCGTCGACGTTGGCGTCCGAACCGGCGCGGAACATGACGTTCGCGCGTGCCGGCGCCGACCGGGCGTCAGTGGCACATTCGCGCCGTCGTGCGTGACGGTGACCACCGCCGGATTGCTCGACTCGGCGCTGAAGCTGTCCGGCGTGCCGTCGGCCGCCACCGCGGTGACCTGTACCTGCAGCGGCGCATCGCCGGCTTCGGCGGCCCAGGTCGGGCTGCCCGGGTCGAGCGTCAGCTGCACCGGTTTCAGGCGCGGGTCGCCGATGCGGACGTCGTCGATCTGGAAGCTCTTGTTGGCGGTGTACAGGCCGACCCGTCCGCGCGCGGCGAAACTGCTGTCGGTGACGGAGCCGAGCAGCTCGCCGTCCAGGTAGACCTCAGCGTGGCGCCGATCATCTCGAAGCGCACCGTATAGAACTGGGCATCCATCGCGATCGGTTTGCGCACCTGCGCGCGGGCGGCTGAGCGCGCCGGCGAGCATCTTGGCGATCTCGACCTGGGTGCTGGTGGTGCTGCATTCTGCACGTTCAGGCCGGCGCCGTACCAGTTGTTGACATCGACGTAGCGGGTGACCAGGAACAGGAACTTGTTGCCGGTGGTGCCATTGGTCATCGGCCGGATGCGCGCTTCGACGAAGTAGTCGCCCGACGGCACGGCGTCCATCGCGCTGTCCTTGATCAGGGCCAGCACGCCGCCGGTAGTGGCGGCCGTGTATTGCAGCACCTTGTTGGCGCTGCCGGCCAGCTTCCGTCACCACGCTGAAGGCGCCGTTCGGGCCCGGCAACGGCTTCAGGTCCCATTTGGCGCTGCCGCCGTTCTGGAAGTCGTCGCAGAAGTAGAAGCCGGTCGCGGGGCAGGCCAGGTCGGGCCGGTATCGACGACGACCTTGCCGGTGCCGCTGATGGTGGTGGCGAGCTTGCCGCCGCCGGCCTGCGCCAGCGCGTTGGCCTTGACCAGCGCGATCGGCCGCGCGCTGAAGGCATACGGCGGGGTCCAGGCTGACGGTCGTCGGCACGCCGCAGGCGCCGAGCGGTTTGGCGTTGAGCAGCGAGCCGGTGTCCTTGAAGGCGCCGGGAATCGTGCCGCCGAAATTCTCGACGACGTCGCTCGCAGGCGGTGGCGCCCGCGACCTCGAACACATTGTTGTGCGACAGGATCTTGGCGGCATGGCCGACGCCGACGGTATAGCTGATGCGGTAGACCGGGTCCGACTTCGACCCGGCATAGTAGTTGTTGAACAGGTGCACCTGGCCGTAGCGCACGCGCGGTGCGCGGCTGGCCACGTCGCGGAACACGTTGTTGCTGAACGTGACGCGCAGCTTGCCCTCGTCAGCCGTTGCGCCGTCGCTGCTGCCGACCAGGTTGTTCTTGTTGTGCTCGCCGAAGACGTTGTACGACACGGTCACGTAGTCGGACGCGTTCGTGATATCGAGCGCGCCGTCATGGCACTGCTTCACGTTGCCGTTTTCGACCGGCAGGAAATTGTCCGTCAGCGGCGCGTCGGTGAAGCTGTTGTGGTCGATCCAGACATGGTTCGAGCCGAGTCACGGAGATGGCGTCGAAGGCGCTGTTCCAGTTGCCGCTCGAGCCGTCGTTCGGGTCCCAGACGGGCGCGACGTCGCAGGGATTGACGAGTTTCAGGTTGCGGATGATGATTTGCGAGACGTTCGACAGGATGATGTGGCCGTTGACGATGCCCGAATTGGCGTCGCCGATCAGCGTCGTGTTGCTTTTCAGACGCACCGCGCCGCGTGCCGCCTGGTCCGCGTTGCTGGCATAGGGCTGGCCTTCGCTCATGTCGAGGACGCCGACGAGCTTGATGATCTTGCTGTCCACGCCGCCGTTCTGATCGCCGCGAGCAGCTGGGCGCGGTTGGTGACCGTGTAGATCTGGGCTTCGATGGCGTTCGCGCCGCCGACGGTGCCGCCGGCCTGGCTGGCCCAGCCGTCGGCCGGGGCGCTCTGGCGCGCGGGATCGACGGCGGCGGCAGCATGTCCGCGCGCTGGCAAGGAATAGCGCAGCGCACAGCGCTGCATGCAAACCTGGAATGTCGCATGTGTGCTCCTGGTGGAGGAAATGAGGCTGCAGCTCGCCGCCGCGCGTCAGCGTGCGACTGCCTTGCGCGAAGCGTGCGGCGCGCGGTTTGCGCCCGCGCGCGCTTGCACGAGCGCCGGCCAGGCCGCCATCGGCGCGCTCGCCGGGTTCGGGCACTTCGCCGGCGCGCGCCGGTTTCGCGCCGTGAATGAGCCGAATTCGCTCCAGTCGATGCCCGCACAGGTCGAGCGCGATCGTGTGACTGTCGATGATCGACAGGCCAGGCATCCCGGTGACGCCGCCCATGCCGATCAGCGTGAAGCGCCGATCGGGCTGGCAGGCGCTGCCGAAGTCGAAACGCATGCTGTAGGCGCCGGGCGCGACGGCGTAGTTGGCGAACACGGTCAGCACGCCGGTCAGTCGGAAAAGTCGATCCCGAACAGGAAATCCGAGGTGAAGAACTCCACGCCGGTGTCGGTAGGATCGAGCTTGCTGATGTTCGATCCCGGCCCGGCCGCGAAGCGATGATCCAGCCCGAGCATGCCGGCGGCCGCGCCCTGGTAGGTCGCAGTGATGCTGGCGTCTTCGAGCGTCAGGGGCGCCGCGTGCGCAGCCCCGGCCCAGGCGCAGGGCCAGGGCGCAAATGACGTGTTTGGTTTTCATGATGTCTCCGGCTTGTTTTTGGTATGGGTGATAGCAAAATCATTCTAAAGTGGTCGGACCAGTAGGCAATTGGTATGCTCAGATAAATCAGTGTTGCATTTTGATCACGAGCCACCTGCGTCTCTGCGCACGCCACCTGCGATCACTCTATGACGCGTTCAGGCCGGAAAAATAACTGGCTCGTCCAGATTGCGGAACTGGCCAGACCAAAGTACAATCGGTCCGATAGTAATGTGCTGAAGGCAAGTCTTCCTTACATCTGACCGCTTGCGACCTCGGCCTGGGCTCTCGTCGCACGGCACGGATACGCGAGGTATCCATTCGAGCGATCCGGGGACACACCCGGACGCGATTGACGATCACACGCAGGAGACACGCAGTGAAAACCACCCGAACCAACGAACCACGGCTTCCTTTTGTCGGCCAGTCGCCGTCGCCGTGCTGGTCCTGACGAATGGCGCGGCCGCCCAGGAAGCCCCGATGCAGCGCGTCGAAGTGACGGGCTCCTCGATCAAGCGCCTGGCCTCCGAAAACGCCCTGCCCCTCACCACCATCAAGGCCGAAGAACTGACCAGCCGCGGCCTGACCACGATGTCGGAAGTGGCGGTCGCCCTCACCGTCGCCTCGACCAACGAACCGGTCGGCGGCGGCGGCGGCGGCACCATGATCAACATGCGCGGCCTGAACACCAACCGCACCCTGGTCCTGCTCAACGGCCGCCGCCTGGCCAACGAAGCGCTGGGCGACAGCTCGGTCAACGTCGACGTCGATCCCGATGGCCGCCATCGACCGCGTCGAAGTGCTGCGCGACGGCGCCTCGAGCCCTGTACGGCACCGACGCGATCGCCGGCGTGGTCAACTTCATCACCAAGCGCAGGTCAAGGACGTGTCGCTGTCGGCCAGCACCGTGCAGCCGCAGCACACCGGCGGCGGCGAACAGCGCCGCTTCGGCTTCGTGGCCGGCAAGGGCGACCTGGCCACCGACGGCTGGAACATCTACACCGCCTTCGACACCCAGCGCGCGAGCTCGCTGCAAGCAGAAGCGACCGCCCCGGCATCACCGATCCGGCCACCTCGTCGCGCTGGGCGGCACCGCTTTCGTGCCCAAATCTCGGGCGTCATCGGCTCCTCGCCCGCCAACTACACCGTCTACTCGGACGGCAAGGCCGACCACCACCACCGGCAACCCTTACTTCGCCGCCGGCTGCGTCGGCCCCTTCGCCGACCCAGACCACGATCGCCGTCGACCCGCGCCTCGGGCGCCGGCAGCAAGGACCTGCATCACCGATCCGACCCTGTACCCGGAACTGCTGCCGGAAGCCAGCAGACCACCCTGTTCACCAAGGGCAGCCTGGCGCACGGCGACGGCAAGATGCTGACCGTCGAACTGCAGCTGGCCGCGCTCCTACATCGACGCCGGCAGACGCGCCGCAGCCGTTCGGCACCAACACCGACTACGACCGCCTGACCGGCCTCGCGCCGTCCGCTGATGATCACCAAGGCCAGCAAGTGGTACCCGGGCGACAGCGGCGGCGTGCCGGCCGTGGCCGGCCTGAACGGCGCAGACCTGGCGCTGAACTGGAGCCTGGACGAACTGGGCGGCGCGCCAACCACGACGTGCCAGACCAACCACCGCCTGGTGGTCGCCGACGAAGGCGAAGTCACGGGCTGGGATTACCGCGTCGGCACCTCGTACGCCTACAGCCACCGCGATGTCGGCTTCAAGGACGGCTTCGTCAGCACCCCGGGCCTGTACGCCGGGGTCGCCAACGGCACCCTGAACCCGTTCGGACCGCAGGACGCCGCCGGCGCCGCCTACCTGGAAAGCATCTCGGCCGACGGCAAGACCTATCGCGAAGCCGACGTGCGCTACTACGGCGGCGACTTCAACCTCTCGCGCACCTTATGCAGCTGGCCGGCGGCGCCCTCGGCGATCGCGGTCGGCGGCGACTGGCACCGCGAAACCTATCGAAGAAGAATCGTTCATGATCGGCAACGAGGTCGACCTACAAAGTCTCGGGCGCGCCCGGGCAACAACCCGAGCGGCTCGCGCACGCGTGGCCGGCCTGTACGTCGAACTCGACGCACCGCGTGACGAAGGAGCTGAACCTGAACTTCGCCGTGCGCGGCGACCACTTCAGCGACTTCGGCTCGACCTTCAACCCGAAGGCCAGCTTCCGCTACCAGCCGATCAAGCAACTGATGGTGCGCGGCACGGTCAGCACCGGCTTCCGCGCCCCGACCCTGCCGGAACTGTACGGCACGCCGCGCACCCTGACGCCATCGAGCGTCGAGCTGGGACGATCCGCTGCTGTGCCCGAGCGCCACGCCGAACGTGGCCGGCACCGGCACGCGTGACCACCGACCCGCGCTACGCCGGCCTGGGCCTCGACGCTGCGCGCGTCTGCAACACGCGCCTGACGACGCTGACCGGCGCCAATCCGGACCTGCAGCCGGAAAAGTCGAAGACCTATACCGTCGGCTTCGTGGTCGAACCGGTCAAGAACTTCATGGCGTCGGTCGACTTCTGGAAGATCGACATGAAGGGCACCATCGCCCAGATCGACGAGGACGACGATCTTCGCAATCCGGCCAAGTACAACAGCTGTTCGTGCGTAACGCGGACGGCACGCCTGCAGTACATCACGAAGACGCGCCTGAACATGGGCGGCCTGAAGACCCAAGGTATCGACATCGAGCCTGAACTACTCGCTGCCGACCGGCGAACTGGGGCACGCTTCGGCGCCTCGCTGGACGGCACCTATACCGACAAGTACGAAGGCCAGAACGAAGTGGGCAGCGCATGGATCGACTGCGTCGGCCGCGTCGGGCGCGCTCGCCACCGGCTCGACCTCGGCGAACACCTACATCTTCAAGTGGAAGCACAAGGCGCGCGTGAACTGGAGCAGGGTCCGCTTCATGGCCCAGCTGACGCAGCAGTACATCGTCGAGCTACGAAGACACGAACGCGCTGCCGACCCAGCAGCCGGGCCAGCCGTTCTACAACGTGATCGAGCCCTACCGCGTGTACAACCTGTCGACCAGCTACAAGGTCTCGAAGAACTCAAGATCGGCGCCGGCGTGAACAACCTGTTCGACGTCGATCCGCCGCTGTCGAACCAGCGCCTGTCCTCGCGCGTGGTCTTCGCGCAGAATATCGCCAAGCCGATCGGCCGGGCGTACACGGTGCGGGCGGACTACACGTTCTAATGGTTTAAGTTGTTGACGTTCATAAACGTGGCGGTGGACGGCGCAGACCGTCCCACCCTACGTTTATCCACTTTCGAGGTCCTGCATGAAACTTCCGGCCGCACTCCTTTCGCTTATCCCTGCTCGCCGCAACGGCATGCGCGGCCGACACGCCCTCCAAACCGGTCCGCATCATCCTCGTCGGCGACTCCACCATGGCCACAAATCGGGCTATGGCGATGCCCTGTGCGCGCGCTTCAAGCCCGACGCAGCTGCGTCAACCTGGCGCGCGGCGGACGCAGCTCCGGCAGCTTCCGCGCCGAGAGGCGCTGGGACGAAGTCAGGCGCCTGCTGCAAGGACGGCGCGGCGTTTCGCGCGAGTTACGTGCTGATCCAGTTCGGCCACAACGACCAGCCGGGCAAACCGGGCCGCTCGACCGACCTGGTGACCAGTTCCCCGCCAATATGCGAACGCTATGTCGATGAGACGCGCGCGCTGGGCGCGCGTGCCGGTGCTGGTCACGCCGCTGACCCGGCGCAGCTTCAAGGGCGACTACCTGAAGGACGACCTCGCGCCCTGGGCCGGCGACCACGCGCCGCGTCGCGCGCGAACGCAAGGCGCGCGCTGGTCGACCTGAACGCCATCAGCGCGGCGGCCGTCCAGCAGATGGGGCAGGACGAAGCCGACACCCTGGCGCAGGCGCCGCGTCCGGCCAACTACGGCGCACCGCCGGCGCCGGGCGGCAGCGAAGTGCAAGGCGCGCCGAAAACCGCCTTCGACCGCACCCACCTCGGCGCCAAGGGCGCAGCCGTGTTTTCGGACATGGTCGCGGTCGAACTGGTGCGCCTGTTCCCGTCGCTGAAGGGCGCAGTTCACGACGCCCCCGAGCCCATGAGCGCGCGCTCCATTGCCGCCATCCTGGCGGCCAGCCTGTGCCAGCGTCGCCCTGGCGGCGCCGCGCGCCGATTCTTTGCGCGCCAGGAAGCACCGCTCGACGGCTGGGCCGCGCAGGAAGGCGGCACCCGCGGCGGCGCTGACGCGGCCAACGTCGTCACCGTGGCCACCCCGGCCGAACTGCGCGCCGCCCTCGCCCGCAAGCGACAAGGGCCGGCGCGCATCGTCGCGCGTCAAGCGGCCGTCATCGACATGAGCGAAGGCCGCGCCCTACGCGAGCACGGCCGACCAGGCCGCGCGCGGCGCGGTGCGCCTGCCCGCCAATACCACGCTGGTCGGGCTGGGCCAGGACGCCGGTTTCGTCAACGCCAGCGTGATGGTGGCCAAGGTCTCGCAAGTCATCATCCGCAACCTGCCATTTCCGCAATCCCTGCGACGTGGCCCCGACCTGGGACCCGAAGGATGGCGCCGAGGGCAACTGGAATGCGGAGTTCGACGCCATCTCGATCGTCGGCGCGACCCACGTCTGGGTCGACCACAACAGCTTCACCGACGCGCCCTTCACGGACGACCAGCAGGCGGTCGAAAACGGCAAGCACAAGCAATGCCACGACGGCGCGCTCGACATCCGCGACGCGGCCGACTTCGTCACCGTCACCTACAACCGCTTCGCCCAGCACGAAAAGAACATGCTGATCGGCGCCAGCGACCGCGCCACCGGCGACAGCGGCCATCTGCGCATCACGCTCAGCGACAACCTGTTCGAGCACATCGCCAGCCGCGCGCCGCGGGTGCGCTTCGGCCAGGTCCACCTGTTCAACAATTACCATGTGGGCGACCGCAAGCACCCCGCCTACAAATACGAATACGGCGTCGGCGTGGCGAAACAGGCGCGCATCGTCTCGCAGGCGAACGCCTTCGAGATCGCGGGCGCACGCAACTGTCTCGACGCGGTCAAGCCCTTCGACACCGATGCGGGCGATGCCGGCGTCTTCACCGACACCGGCTCGCTCCTCAACGGGCGCGCGCTCGCGCCCTGCGGGCAGGCGAGCACGCCGGCCTGGGTGGTCCCCTATCCGTTCACGCCGCGTCCGGCCGAGGCGGTGGCGGCCTATGTGCTGGCGAATGCCGGCGCCGGGCAAAATCGCGCAGCCTGTCACTGTCGCGGCTTGCCCGACCGCCGACTTCCTCGCCTGCGAAGGTTTCGAGCACACGCCGCGTTGGGAGATCGTCGAAGGAAACCACGCCGCGCTCGCGGTGCAAGCCGATGCGATCCGGTGCGAACCGCGTGCTGCGGGTCGACGGCCCCGCCCGCTTGCTCGCACTGACCAGAATGCCGGCATGACGGCGGCCGGCGCGCGTAACGCCTTCCTGGAAGCGCGCCTGCGCACCTCCGGCGCGGCCCCGGCGCGCCAGCTGTTCCTGGTCGGCCGCTACGTCGATGCCCGCAACTGGGTCGGCGCCGGCATCGATTTCCCCGGCAGCGGCGACACCATGCTGATCCAGTTGGTCAAGATGCAGGACGGCGTGCTGACGCGTCTGAAATCGGTGCCGCGCGCGCGCCTGCCGGATGCGCGCTTCGCCACGCTGCGCCTCGAGATGGCGCCCGCCCTGCTCGCCGTCTATCTGGACGGCGAAAAGATCACCACCGCGCCGCAGCCCGCGTTCACGGCGACGCGTACCCGCGCCGGCGTACTGGCCCAGGGCGGCTTGTTCGAACTCGACGATCTGCGCGCCGGCGTACCGGGCATGCAGCCGGCGCGCATCGCGCCTTCGCTCGCAGGACCGGAGTTCACCGCGCAAGCCGGCGACCCGCCGCAGCTGCTCGGCATCAGCGCCGTCGGCAGCGATGGCGTGACCCGCTTGCCGTATGCGGCGCGCTCGCTCGACCCGGCAGTGGCCTCGGTTGCCGTAACGGCGGGCGGGATCACGATCACCCCAAGGCGCCGGGCAAGACGCGCATCGTCCTCTCCAGCGTGGCCGACCCGGCGCTGCAAAGCACGGTCAATGTCGCGGTCGGCGCGCCGTTCGCGGCTGCGCCGGCGCAGCCATGCCTGGCGCCGCCCTGTCGCCGGCGGCCGGCGAACGCGAAGTGCCGGTCGATACCCTGCTGCGCATCCGCTTCGACCGCGTCCCGGTCCTCGGCAGCGCGGGCTCGGTGCGCATCGTGCGCAAGGCCGACCGGGCGCTGGTCGACATCGTGCGCCTGGGCGACGAGGTGCGCGCGATCGGCTACCCCGGCCAGGCGCGCAGCCGCTACGTGCGCTTCACGCCGATCACGGTCGAGGGCAATACGCTCTCGATCCAGCCGCACAGCGGCGCATTGGCCTATGGCGAAGAATACGAGGTGCTGGTCGGCGAAGGCGTCGTCCAAGCTGCGGGGTCCGGTGCCGCCTGGACCTTCCGCACCGCCGCCGGCGCGCCGCAAGGAACCAGGCTCAGCGTCGACGACGACGGTCCGGCCGACTTCCGCACCGTGCAGGGCGCGCTGAACCAC
Source organism: uncultured beta proteobacterium (assembly GCA_963729765.1). Taxonomy (GTDB): domain Bacteria; phylum Pseudomonadota; class Gammaproteobacteria; order Burkholderiales; family Burkholderiaceae_D; genus Telluria. Next base: position 87,499 of record CAVSPL010000015.1, read on the forward strand.
GCCATGCGCAGCTTCGCAAAGGCGACGCCGGTCACGGTCGACATCCGCAATGGCCGCTACCGCGAGCTGCTCTTCGTCCTCGGCAAGGACCAGCTGACGCTGCGCGGCGAGAGCCGCGACGGCGTCGTGATCCATGCGACGAATAACGATGGCCTGAACCCGGGTTCGGGCGCCAGCCAGGGGCCTGGATCGCCGTCCTTCTCCGGCGGCCGTTCTCTGCTGGCGGTCGAAGAAGCGGACATGCTGACGCTCGAGAACCTCACGCTGCGCAACACGACGCTGCGCGGGAACACCCGCTCCGGCCAGGCCGAGACCGTGTATTTCAACAGCGACGGCGGGCGCCTGGTGGCGAAGAACGCCAGCTTCTTCAGCGAGCAGGACACGATCCAGGTGAAGGGCTATGCCTGGTTCTGGCGCACCCTCGTCGAGGGCAATGTCGACTTCATCTGGGGCGCCAATCGTGCCGCGCTGTTCGAGGAGAGCGAACTGCGCTCGGTAGGCGACAGCGGCAATCCGGCCTCGGGCGGCTACGTGGTGCAGGCGCGCACCGTGTCGGCGGCGGACCCCGGTTTCGTCTTCCTGAACAGCGCGCTTGACGCATGGCGCGGGGCCAAAGGGGAATGGCGTCCCGCCTGGTTCCACCTGGCTGGCGCGCAGTCCGGGCACGGCCTCCACCTGGGACAACGTCGCCTACATCAACTGCCGCATGGGCGAGCACGTGGCGCCCGGCGGCTGGGCCGGCGCGGGCGTGAACAAGGAGCCGGCGCCCGAATCCCGCGATCGCCGGCGCGGCGCAGGGCTGGCGCGAGTTCGGGTCGATGGATTTGGCCGGCAAGCCGCTCGATGTGTCGCGCCGCGCGGCGGGTATGCGTTGACGGCGGAGAGGTGAAGGCGCGCTTCGGAAGCCGCAAGGTGATTTTCAGCGGCTTCAATGGCGGGGATGGGTGGGATCCGGTGCCGTAACGGCGCCGCCGCGCATCTGTTCATCCAAAAACCGCACCGTCGCCTCGACGGTCGGCGCGAGCCAGGGATCGAACAACCAGAAACTGTGCGGCGTATCCGGCAGCAGCACCACCTTGCTCGGCACCCCGGCTGCATCCATCTTCGCAATCATCTCCTCGCGCCCCACGGAAAAACGCGCCTGCCCGCTGCCGATGAACAGGATCGGCGGCATGGCCGCATTCACATAAAAGGTCGGCGAGGCCTCGCGCCAGAACGCCGCTTTTTCCGCATAGCGCCCGCCAAACCAGGCGCCCGCCGAGGAAGGCTGCTTGGCCGGATCGTCCTCGTGACTTGCGCGCCGCCTCCGACGTGAAGTCCGACAAGCCGTCGATGTTGACGATCGCCTGGGCTGCGCTCGACACCGGCCGGCCGCTGTCCGGATCGAAGCGCGCCACCCCGTTGGTGACGCCGACCAGGCTGGCGATTTGCCCGCCCGCCGAGCCGCCCGCCACCGCGAGCCGTGCCGGATCGATCCCGTAGTCGCCGGCGTGCGCGCGCATCCAGCGCAGCGCCGCTTTCACGTCGTGGATGGCGGCCGGGTATGGCGCCTCGGGCGACAGCCGGTAGCTGACCGTGGCCGCGCATAGCCGCGTTCGGCCATGCGGATCGCCATCGGCGCGAAGTTCGCGCGCACGCCCGTGCGCCAGCCGCCGCCGTGGACGAAGACCATGCGCGCCGGCAGCGCCTTGGCCGCCCGTCGCCTTCGGCAGGTAGAGGTCGAGCTGCAGCGCGCGCCCGCCGTGGCGCACGTAGGTGATGTCGCGCAGCGCCTCCACCGAGGCCGGAACGGCGCTGCTCGCGATCGTGATGAAGGGATATTTCGGCGCCAGCTTGGCATACGTGGTCTCGGCCGTATAGCTCTCGGGCGCGGGCGCGGTCTGGGCGGAACCGGCAGCGCAGAAAGCCGCGCCGAGCGCCGCCACGGCCAGCTTCAGGGGCAAGGAAGTCATCAGGGTCAGGTCGGGAGTCGTCGCGCACGCGAAAGCTCACGCGGCGGCTCGAGCGTCTGGCCGGGCGCCAGCACCGTCAGGCCATTGCGCGCCGCGCCGCCGGGCAGGTTGTGCGCATTGATCGCATGGTCGACCGGCTCGAAGCAGAAGAAGTCCCTGTCGACCGGCGCGTACAGGATGTAGTAGTCCATGTCGGCCTCGATCGCCAGCGAGACGCCGCTGTCCGGCCAATGCACCTCGCGCCCGCCCGTCCCAGCCGCGAAACACGTGGTCGACGTGGCTCGCTGGGCAGCGCACGGGCGCTGGTGAAATCCCATTCCGGCGGCACGGCGATCGACTCCTCCGGCAGGCCCAGCGGCCCGCGCGTCCAGGTCGCCGCGCGCCGGTGCACGCAAGCGTCACACCCGGGCGCCGCTCGAGCCACGGGTGCAGGCCGAGGCCGAAGGGCAGCGGCGCCTTGCCGGTATTCGTCACCTCCAGCGTCACCCGCAGCGCGTGATCGACGAGCGAGGTAGCGCAGCCGCGCCACATACGAATATGGCGCAGCATCGCGCCGGTCGAGCTGCAGGCTGACGCTGGACGCGGAGCGCGCGCCGACGCGCCAGGGGTGCTGCCAGCCGTCGCCGTGGATCGGGCACGGCTCGCCCGGCCGGTTCGGCGCGGGCGTGATCTTGCGGCCTTCGAACACGAAGCCCTCGGGGTCGATCCGGTTCGACCACGGCACCAGCGGAAAACAGGCCAGCTGCGAGGTGCTCGGCAGCGGCGCGCCAGGCGCGTGCACATAGGGGCGCAGCAGCGCATGGCTTTCGCCGCCGCGCTGCCAGTCGAGCCGACCCAGGCCGCCCGCAGCGTCGGGCAAGACTTCGGCATGCAGGGCGCCGCAACGCAGCGTGACCGTCTCCATCGGTCTTCCTTATTTGTACATCGGCCCGTCGAGCAGGAATTTGCCGCCCTGGTAGATGGTCGTGACGTCGTCCTTTTCCGGGAAGTCCGAGCGTATCCGGGAATTTGTGCGCGAACTGCTGCGAGCTGTCCTTGGCCTTGTAGCCGAGGTGGCGCGCATAGCGGTTGTCCCACCACAGGCTGTCGTTGTCCGACATGCCGAACACGATGGTGTGGCCGACGCGCGGCGCGAACAGCGAGCAGCGCAGCATCTCGGTCAGGTCGTCGTAGCTGAAATAGGTCGTCATCATGCGCTTGTTGGCCGGCTCCGGGAAGCTCGAACCGATGCGGATGCAGACCGTCTCCAGGCCGAAGCGGTCGTAGTAATAGCGCGACATGGTCTCGCCGAAGCACTTGCTGATGCCGTACATGCTGTCGGCGCGGGCGGGCATGCTGGCATCGAGCATGTCGGTGGTCTTGTAGTAGCCCACCGCGTGGTTCGAGCTGGCGAAGATGATGCGCTTGACGCCCTGCTTTGCGCCGCTTCGTACAGGTTGGCCACGCCCAGGATGTTGGCCTGCATGATGTCCTCGAACGGCGCTTCGGTCGAGATGCCGCCGAAGTGCAGGATCGCGTCCACGCCTTCCATCAGCGCCAGCACGGCGGCCTTGTCGGCCAGGTCGCATTGCACGATTTCCTCGCCCGGTCCGGCTTCGCCCATGGGCGCCAGGTCGGACAGGCGCACCACGTCGGCCCATGGCTTGATGCGCTCGCGCAGGACGCGCCCGAGGCCGCCGGCGGCGCCGGTGAGCAGGATGCGTTTGAATGGCTTAGCTACTTGCGTTGGTGCGGACTTGTGTCATGCCGTTCTTCCTGTTTTAGGTTGGAAAATTTCGTCTCGGACGCCAGTATGCCATGAACAATCAGACAACCGGCTAGTCCGCCTTGCAAATCGGTCGGACCAAATTAGAATGGCCTGACCAAAGCAGCATCCACGATAAAACAATCAAGGGACGACCGTGAACCTGCCCACACAAACTGCTTGCCGCCCTTGCTGCCCTGGCCTTGCGTTGCACGGCGCCGCCCACGCCGAGGGTCCCTACCGCAATCCGGACAACAAGAACGCCAAGCGACGCCGGCGAAGGCACGTATCCGGTGCCCGTACAAGAAGCCGGTCGTCGGCCGAAATCACCGCCGCGCTGCAGCGCATCCGCGGCTACATGGAAGCGTCGACCCCGACCCGCGTGCTCAACAAGAAGACCGGCGCAGCCGATCACCGACTTCAGACGCCCGGTGCCGGACGCCGTCATCGAGCAGAGCGCACGCCGACTTCGGCATCAGGTCTACGAAATGGGCGTGGTCCACGCCGGCATGCTGCAAGGCGGCCGAGGTCACCGGCGACAAGCGCTTTACCGAGCTGACCGCGCGCCACCTGCAGTTCTTCGGCGACAAGCTGCCCTATTTCCGCGCCCAGGAAGCCGCAGTTCAAGCTCGAACGCGCCAACAGCTTCTCGCGCTTCCTCGATCCGCGCTCGCTCGACGACGCCGGCTCGATGTGCGCGGCGCATGATGCGCGCGCGTGCAGCCAAGGTCGGCCCGGACCTCGCCGCGCAGATCGCCGTGTGCGGCGACTGGGTCGCCAACAAGCAGTTCCGCCTGGACGACGGCACGCTGGCGCGCCAGCGCCCGCAGGCCGTCGTCGCTGTGGGCCGACGACATGTACATGGGCGTGCCCGCGCTGGCCGAGCTGGGCCGCATGACCGGCAAGCGCGCCTACTTCGACGACGCCGTCAAGAACGTGCTGCAGATGTCGGGCTACATGTTCAACCCGCAGCTGAACGGTCTGTACACCCACGGCTGGAACGCCAACAACCCGGACGCGCCGCGGTTCTACTGGGGCGCGCGCCAACGGCTGGGCGGTGCTGACGATGTCGCGACCTGCTCGACGTGCTGCCGAAAGACCATCCCGGCTATCCGAAAGTGCTGGCCCAGCTGCGCCGGCACGCTCAAGGGCATCGCCGAACTGCAGTCGGGCAGCGGCCTGTGGCACCAGATGCTGGACCGGAACGACTCCTATCTGGAGACCTCGGCCAGCGCCATCTTCACCTATGTGTTCGCGCACGCCGTCAACCAGGGCTGGGTCAGCCCGACCACCTACGGCTCGATCGCGCAGGCCGGCTGGGCCGGCCTGTCGACCAGGATCAACGCCAAGGGCCAGGTCGAAGGCACCTGCGTCGGCACCACCTTCGCCAGCGACCAGGTCTATTACTACAACCGTCCGACCAGCGTGCAGGCGCTGCACGGCTACGGCCCGACCCTGCTGGCGGGCGCCGAGATCATCAAGCTGATGAACAATCCGGCCTTCGAATCGAGCACAAGGTGCGCACCTACCACTACATGCCCAAGGACGGCGGCCAAGACCGACTACCGCGAACATCATTGATCGCCGACCATGCATCCGATGCATCTCGACGCTTGCCACTTGCGCTCGGCGCCGCTGCTGGCGCCGACGCTGGCGCATGTGCGGCCGACAGCGCTCACCGTCACGGTCAGCCACGACCTCGCCATGGCGCGGCCGTCCGAAACCATCACCGTCGCCGTGGACTGACGTCAACCGCGCCCTGCCCGGCGCGCTGGTCCAGAAAATCGCGGTCAAGGACGCCGCTGGCCGCGTGCTGCCGCACCAGGTGACCAATATCGCGCCGCTGGCGAAGGACCCGCAGAACGTCGGCGTCGCCTACGGCGAACTGATTTTCCAGCACAGCTTCGCGGCCGGCGAAAAAAGCGCCAGCTTCACGGTCGAAAAGATCGACGGCTGGCCCCGCCCTTCCCGGTCAAGGCCTTCGCGCCGCTACGTGCCGGAACGGCTGGACGACTTCGCATGGGAGAACGACAAGATCGCCCACCGCACCTACGGCCCGGCGCTGGCGCGCGCCGGCGCCAGCCGGGCATCGGCAAGGAAGTGCTGGTGACCAGCGGCCTGGATATCTGGTTCAAGCGCGTCGACTACCCGATCGTCGACCGCTGGTACAACAAGGGCCACGACCACTACCACAAGGACGAGGGCGAAGGCATGGACATGTACAACGTCGGCAAGTCGCGCGGTGCGGGCGGCACCGGCGTCTGGGACGGCAAGCAGCTGTACACCGGCGCGAACTACGCAGAGCTGGAAGGTGCTCGCCAACGGGCCGGTGCGCGCCGTGTTCGAGCTGCCTACGACAGCCTGGGATGCGGCCGGCACGGCGGTGTCCGAGGTCAAGCGCTTCACGGTCGACGCCGGGCCACCAGCTCGACCAGATCGACAGCACCTTCACCTTCAGCGGGACCGCCCAGCTGCACGGTCGCCGTGGGCCTGAACAAGACCCCGGCGGACAAGGGCCAGGAGCCGCAGATCGCGTCATCAAGAACGAGCGACCCCTCCTGCTGCAGTGGGTCAGCAAAGAGCAATGGCGCGATCGGCACGGCGATCGTGCTGCCCGGCGCCACCGGCTTTGCCGAGGATGCGCTGAACCACCTGGTGCTGGCGAAGGTGGAGTCGGGCAAGCCGCTGCGCTACTACGCCGGCGGGGCCTGGGACCGGGCCGGGCATATCGTGTCGCAGGAGGCGTGGACGGCGTATGTGGCGCAGGCCGCGGCGCGGGCGAAGAGCCCGATTCGGGTAAGCCTGAAATAATTTGGTCGAAACAATGATCGACCGCCGTAACGCGTGGAGTCAGGAGGCTCGCGCACCCTCACCGCCTACGTGTCGCGAGTTTAATAACGGTCGCCGGCCAGTGTTCCGTTGGTAATGCGTCGATATATTTGCAGAGCCGCGTTAAGTAGGGTGGACTCCCGAGCCCACGCGATACGGCGCGTGACTGTCCCGCAGGTCCGCCCTCGATCAACGGCGGCAGCAAAGCCTCTTTCGCCGCCGCCATCACCGCCGCACTCAATTCATCCAGCAAGCCGACGCCGCCCGCGCATGCTGCCAGTACAGCGGCACGTCGAGCGGCGTGTCCGCGGCACCAGCTCGACCAGCGAGCCGTCCGCCAGGTGCGCGGCGATCAGCGCCTGCGGCTGCAGGCCCCAGCCCATGCCCGCCAGCGCGGCGGTCACGAAGGCCTGCGGTCGAGGGCAGCGTGTGGCGCGGCAGTTCCACATGGCGGTGGCACAGGCGCCGCACCCAGCGCGCCTGCAGCTCGTCCTTGGTGTTGAACACCAGGCTGGGCGCCTGCGCCAGGCTGCCCGCGCCGACGCCGCTCGCGAAATGGCGCGCCACGAAGGCCGGGCTGGCGGCCGCCAGGTAGCGCATCGCGCCCAGCGCGCCGGCTGTTGCAGCCCGTGGCCGGCCGCGCCGTGCCGGTGACGGCCGCCAGCACGGCGCCGCTGCGCAGCCACTCGGTGGTGTGGTCCTGGTCGTCCACCGCCACCTCCATCAGCACCGGCGCGCTCGGCCGCGAAGGCGGCGATCGCCGGCGCGAACCAGGTGGCCAGGCTGTCGGCATTGACCGCGATCGGCAGCGCCACCCGGGCGAGGCCCTGCGGCGCCAGCGCCGGCAGCGCGCCCTGCAGGTCCTGCTCCAGCAGCCGCACGCGGTCCACGTGCTGGCACAGGCGGCGGCCCGGTCTCGGTGGCCGGCAGGGCTGGTCGCGCACGACCAGCGCGCAGCCCACGCGCTCTTCGAGCAGGCGGATGCGCTGCGAGACCGCCGACGGCGTCACGTGCAGCGCGCGCGCCGCGCGCTCGAAGCTGCCTTCGCGCACGACGGCGGCCAGGGCGGAGAGCGCGGCATAGTCCAGCATGGCGTAAGTTTTGCTTAATCGTGTGAAGAAAAGATAGTTTGCCTTCATCGGGCCGGCAACTGACAACATGCGCCGCATGACACTACTTCGCTTCGCCTTCCCGGTCTTCCTCCAGGGCCTGGCTGCTCGAGCTTCGGGCCTGATCGTCGCCATCGGCGCGCAGAACGCCTTCGTGCTGCGCCAGGGCCTGCGCGCGCGAGCACGTGGGCAGCGTGGTGCTGTTCTGCGCGCTGGCCGACGCGCTGCTGATCGGCGCCGGCGTGCTGGGCATGGCGCCAGGCGCTGGGGCAAAGCCCGCAGCTGGCGCGCGCGCTGGCGCTGGCGGGCGCCGTCTTCCTGGCCGTGTACGGCTGGCGCGCCCTGCAGCGCGCGCGCCAGCCCGGCCGACTGCAGGCAAGCGGCGGCGGCCAGCGCCTGGGCCGCGGCGCGGTGCTGGCGCAGGCCGCCGCCTTCACCCTGCTCAATCCGCACGTCTACCTCGACACGGTGCTGCTGGTCGGGCAGCATCGGCGCCCAGCAGCCGGCGGCGCTGCGCGGCTGGTTCGTGGTCGGCGCCAGCAGCGCCAGCCTGTTCTGGTTCGGCGCTGCTGGGCTTCGGCGCGCGCTGGCTGGCGCCGCTGTTCGCCCGCCCGCGCGCCTGGCAGGTGCTCGACGGCCTGATCGGCTTGACCATGTTCGTGCTGTCGGCCTGCTGGTGCGGCACGCCTTTAACGCGCTTTGAGGAGCAGCACGCATGTACATCAGCCCGGATCACCGGCTCGACGACCGGGACGCGAAGTTCTGCGCTGATCGAGGCACACCCGCTCGGCGCCTGGGTGTGCCAGGGCGAGGATGGCCTGGTCGCGAACCACATGCCCTTCCTGCTGGACCGCAGCCGCGGGCCGCACGGCACCCTGATCGGCCACGTGGCGCGCGCCAACCCGGTGTGGCAGCGCTCGGCCGCGGCGACGCCGTCGCTGGTGATGTTCCAGGGGCCGCAGAGCTACATCACGCCGAACTGGTATCCGGGCAAGGCGGAGCACGGCAAGGTCGTGCCGACCTGGGATTACGCGGTGGTCCACGCGCATGGCGTGGCGCGCGCGATCGAGGACCGCGGACTGGTTGATGGACATGCTCGATCGCCTGACGAATGCGCAGGAAGCGTCGCAGCCGGCGCCCTGGCGCGTGGGCGACGCGCCGGCCGATTACATCGACAAGCTGCTGCGCGCGATCGTCGGCATCGAGATGCCGATCGAGCGGCTCGAGGGCAAGCTCAAGGCCAGCCAGGACGAAGCCGTGCGCGACAGGCTCGGCACCGTGGAGGGACTACGCGGCTTGCTGCGGCCGAAAGCCGATGCGATGGCGGAGCTGGTCATGGCCGCAGGGCGCGCTGAGCCGTAGGGTGGGCGCCCCGTGCCCACGCGTTACGCTGGCACCGTGCATGCGCCACGCGTGGGCACAGGGGCGCCCACCCTACGTTACCCACCAGCCAACGAAACATCAGGAGGCGCGATTGCTCATCCGCCGAAAGGTGTCTCCGCCACACCCTGCACGCCCGGCCGCAGCATGATCGTCGCACCGGCCCACGGATCCGCCGGATCCTGGCCCGCGCTGATCGAGGTCACCAGCAAGGTGCCCAGATCCGCGCCGCCGAAGCTGCACATCGACGGCTTGGCCATCGGCAGTTCGATCGTCGCGGTCGAGCTGTCCGTCCGGCGTGAAGCGCAGCAGGCGCGCCCGCGTCGTTCGCGCAGGTCCAGTAGCAGCCGTCGGCATCGACCGCGGCGCCGTCCGGCCGGCCCGGGTGCTGGCGTCATGTCGACGAACACGCGACGGTTCGACGGCAGACCGGCATCGATATCGTAATCGAAGGCCCACACCTGCTGGCGCTTCGGATGCGAGTCGGACAGGTACATCGTGCGGCCATCGGGCGACAAGGCCAGGCCGTTCTGCGTCAGCAGGCCGGAGACGATCGGTCCGGACAAGCCGTCGCCGACCGCATACCGGTACAGCTCTCCGATCGGCCCGCTCCGCCGCCATGTCCATGAACATGGTGCCGCTCCAGAAGCGGCCCTGGCGGTCGCAGCGCCCGTCGTTGAAGCGCATGCCCTCGCCCAGTTCGCCTCGGGCGCGGCCAGGCGCGTCGCGCTCGACGCCGCCATCGTCTTGCAGCAGCAGGCGAAACACGCCCGGTCTCCATGCCGGCCAGGATGCTGCCGTCGCGCGCGGGGGCGATGCAGGCCACCATCTCGTCGCACACCCAACTCCGAAGCTGACCGGCGCCGTCGAGGCGCCAGATGGTCTTGGCGACGATGTCGACCCAGTACCAGGCAGCCGTCCAGCGCGTTGAACACCGGGCATTCGCCCACCGGCTGCGCTCGCCTGCTCACGCGTTCGATCGACATGCCCATGGCTTATACCTGCGGCTCGCGGATTTCGCGCGTGGCGCGGCACCAGCGTCTTCATCACGCTCCAGGCGACCAGGTAGGCCACGGCGCAGATCGAGAACATGATCAGTGTAGCCGGTCGTGATGCTGGCCGAGCGCGCCGTAGTAGTCGAACAGCCAGCCGCCGAGCTTGGTGAGCAGCACGCCGCCCAGGCCGCCGGCCATGCCGCCGATGCCGACCACCGAGCCGACGCTAGTGTTTCGGGAACATGTCGGAGACGGTGGTGAACAGGTTGGCCGACCAGGCCTGGTGCGCCGAGGCGCCGATGCCGATCAGGATCACCGGCACCCAGTAAGCTGATGTAGCCGAGCGGCTGGGCCAGCAGCACGACCAGCGGGAACAGGGCGATGACGAGCATGGCGCTTCATGCGGCCGTGGTAGATGTCGTGGCCGCGGTTGATGAACCAGGTCGGGAACCAGCCGCCGCCGATACTGCCGACCATGGTCATGCTGTAGAGGACGGCGAGCGGCACCACCATGTCGGGGCCGGACATGCCGTATTGCGCCGACAGGTATTTGGGCAGCCAGAACAGGAAGAACCACCAGACGCCGTCGGTCATGAATTTGCCGAAGGCGAAGGCCCAGGTCTGGCGGTAGCCGAGCAGCTCGAACCAGGAGCCTTCGGCGCCGGCGCGGCGGCTTGCTGCGCGGCGCAGCGGCGCGTCGTCGCTGTTGATGTAGGCCAGTTCGGCGGCGCCCAGGCGGCGCTGGCGCTCCGGCGTGTCGTACAGCCAGATCCACAGTCCCATCCAGATGAAGCCGATCGCGCCGATGGCGATGAAGGCGGCCTGCCAGCCCCAGTGCGCGGCGATCAGGGCACCGTCAGCGGCGCCAGGATCGCGCCGACGTTGGCGCCCGAATTGAAGATGCCGGTGGCGAACGCGCGCTCGCGTCTTCGGGAAGTATTCGGCGGTGGCCTTGATCGCGGCCGGGAAGTTGCCCGCCTCGCCGACGGCCAGCACCGCGCGGCCGAGCATGAAGCCGGCGATCGAGACCGGCACCGCGGCCAGGCCGAAGCGTCGTGAACAGCGTGTTGACCGCGTTCCCCGATGGCCGATCGCGTAGGCATGCGCGATGGCGCCCAGCGACCAGACCACGATCGCCAGCACGAAGGCGCGCTTGGTGCCGATGCGGTCGATCACGCGGCCGGCGAACAGCATCGAGATCGCGTACGACGAACTGGAAGGTGGCGGTGATGTTGGCGTAGTCGGTGTTCGGTCCAGCCGAATTCCTTGGTCAGCAGCGGCGCCAGCAGGCTCAGGACCTGGCGGTCGAGGTAGTTGATGGTGGTGGCGAAGAACAGCAGCGCGCAGATGGTCCAGCGGTAGCTGCCGATGGCGCCGGCGCTGGCGGCAGCACTTGCGCTATTGCCCTGCCCAGCTGCAGTCGGCGGCTTGATGGTCTCGGTTCGCATTGTTGTCTCGTCGTTTTGGTGTTGGAAGAAGCTTGCCGGGACACTCTTGCGGTCTCTCGCGGCAACTCAGGCACATCTTAAATCATGCGGCTCAGGTCACCGGCGCCGGGTTGAACAGCGCCAGCGCGTTGTGCAGCTTCCAGTGCTCGGCCCAGGTTTCTTGCGGCCGCTGGCGACGTCGAGCATCAGGCGGAACAGCTCCCAGCCGACCTCCTCGATGGTCGCTTCGCCGGTGGCGATGCGGCCGGCGTCGACGTCCATCAGGTCGTGCCAGCGGCGCGCCAGGTCGGTGCGGGTGGCGACCTTGATCACCGGGACTGCGCGCCAGGCCGTAGGGCGTGCCGCGGCCGGTGGTGAAGACGTGGAGGTTCATGCCGGCCGCCAGCTGCAGCGTGCCGCAGATGAAATCGCTGGCCGGCGTCGCGGCGTAGATCAGGCCCTTCTGCCGTCGAGCGTTCGCCCGGCGACAGCACGCCCGCGATCGGCGCCGTGCCGGACTTGACGATCGAGCCCATCGCCTTCTCGACGATGTTCGACAGGCCGCCCTTCTTGTTGCCGGGCGTGGTGTTGGCGCTGCGGTCGACGCCGCCGCGCTCGAGGTAGTCGTCGTACCAGTCCATCTCGCGGATCATGCGCGGCGCCACTTCCGGCGTTGGCGGCGCGCGCGGTCAGCTGGTCGATGCCGTCGCGCACTTCGGTGACTTCGGAGAACATCACGGTGGCGCCGGCGCGCACCAGCAGGTCGGTGGCGAAGCCCACCGCCGGGTTGGCGGTCACGCCGGAGAACGCGTCGCTGCCGCCGCACTGCATGCCCACCACCAGGTCGGACGCCGGGACAGGTCTCGCGCCGGCGCGCGTTGAGGCGTTCCAGGTGCTCGTCGGCCGTGGTCATGATCGCGTCGATCATCGCCATGAAGCCGACGTGCGCCGGATCCTGCAGGCACACGATGGCCGGCTCGCTGCCGCGCCGCAGGATCGGGATCGAGCCCTGCGGGAGCAGGCGCGCCGGCTGCAGCTTCTCGCAGCCGAGGCTGACGACCATGGCCTGGCCGCCGAAGTTCGGGTTCAGGCTGATGTTGCGCAGCGTGCGGATCGGGATCGTCGGCGTCCGGCGCGTCGATGGCGACGCCGCAGCCATAGGTGTGCTCGAGGCCGACCACGTCGTCGACGTTCGGGTAGCGCGGCAGCAGCTCGTCCTTGATGCGCTTGACGGCGTACTCGACCACGCCGGAGACGCACTGCACGGTGGTCGTGATGGCGAGGATGTTGCGGGTGCCGACCGAGCCGTCGGCGTTGCGGAAGCCCTCGAAGGTGTAGCCCTCGAGCGGCGGCCAGCGGCGCGCGGCGCGGGTCGCGATCGGCAGGCCGGTCAGTCGAGCGCCGCGGGCATGCGCAGGTTGCTGCTCGTCGACCCAGCTGCCGGCCGGCGATGTCGCGCGCGGCGTAGCCGATGGTGACGTTGTAGCGCGATCACCGGCTCGCCCTCGGCGATGTCGCGCCAGCGCCACCTTGTGCCCTTGCGGCACGCGCCTCGCGCAGCACCAGGCCGTCGACGGAAACGGCGCGCCGGCCGGCAGGCCGCCGTCGTTGACGACGATGGCGACATTGTCGCTGCGCGTGCATGCGGATGTAGCGCGGCGCTGCGCGGCGCTGCTGCCTGCGGCGTCCTGGCCGGCACGTACGATTTGGATGGTTTGCATAATGAACCTGCCCAGTGAAGTGATTCCGGGGGAGGCGTGCGAAACACCTCCAGTTGAATCGAGTATGACATTAAAAATACGCTCTGGCTAGTCCGCATTGCACAATTGGTCAAACCAATTTAGAATGGCCTGACCAAAACATGATTGGACAGCGATGCTTAAGCGAGTGACGACTGGACAGCAGGCAGCAGCAGGAGACAGCGGCGCCCGAGACACGCCTCTACCGGGTGGTCGCCGACCGCATCGACGCCCTGATCCGGGGCGAAAACCTCGCACCCGGCACGCGCCTGCCGCCCGAGCGCGAACTGGCCACCCGCCTGGGCGTCAGCCGCGCTTCGCTGCGCGAGGCGCTGATCGCCCTCGAGCTCGGCGGACGCGTCGAAGTGCGCGGCGGCTCCGGCATTTATATCGCCGCCGGCGAAGTGGTCCAACCAGAAATCAAAGTGCCCGAGATCGGCCCCGGCCCCTTCGAAGTGCTGGCCGCGCGCCGCCTGATCGAACCGGAAGTCTGCGCCATCGCCGCCCGCGTCGCCACCGACGGCGCCATCGACGCCATCCTGCGCGCCGTCGAAGAGATGGAGCGCAACCACGACATCTACGCCAGCAACGAAACGGCCGACCGCGAATTCCACCTGTCGATCGCGCGCGCCAGCGGCAACAGCGCCCTGGTCGGCACCATCGACTACCTGTGGGAACAGCGCGGGCGCCTCTGGCACCGGCTCAAGGAACACTTCCAGACCGAACAGCTGCGCCAGGAAACCCTGATCGACCACCGCCGCATCTTTGCCGCGATTGCCGGACACGATCCGGCGGCCGCGAAGAGCGCCATGCGCGCCCACCTGGAGCGCGTGACACGTACCTTCTCGCGCGGATAGCGCAAAGGGACAGAACAGCGTACCGGCGACCATGCGCGGCCCCGGCAGGGATCACACTGCCTTCGCCGCGCTGGCGCCGGACACGCGAGGTGTCCAGACTAGCGCCGCAGCCACCGCTGGGCGCTTTCCGAGCCGCTTATAAAAATTTCAGGAGACAGCTTCATGAACCAAGCACGCAAGTCCGCCCGCCGTCACCCTTGTTTTGTCCTCGATTTCCCTCGCCGTTCTCGCGCTCACGCAAGGCGCCGCGGCCCAGGAAGCCGCGATGCAGCGCGTCGAAGTCACCGGTTCCAGCATCAAGCGCCTCGCCTCCGAGGCGGCGCTGCCGGTGACCACCCTGAAAGCCGAAGAACTCACCGCACGCGGCATGACCACCCTGGCCGACCTGATGATGGCGCTGCCGCAGTCGGCCTCGCTGGCGCCGTCGAACGCCGGCTCGGGCACCAACATCAATCTGCGCGGCCTGGGCGTGAACCGCACCCTGGTGCTGCTCAACGGCCGGCGCCTGGCCAATGAAGCGATCGCCGACGGCTACGCCAACCTCGACGTGATCCCGATGAGCGCGATCGCCCGCGTCGAGATCCTGCGCGACGGCGCCTCCTCGATCTACGGCTCGGACGCCATCGGCGGCGTGGTCAACTTCATCACCAAGACCAGTTTCGAAGGCGCGCAAGCCACCGCCCAGTACATCCAGCCCGAAAAGCACGGCGGCGGCGACGAGCAGCGCCTCACCTTCACCGCGGGCCGCGGCAACCTCGCCGTCGACGGCTGGAACGTCTACGCCACCGTCGACGCGCACCGCCGCAGCGCCCTGAACGCGCGCGACCGCGCCGAACTGTCGACGCCGGAGATCCTCGCCAGCATCGGCCGCGCGCCGACCCTGGCCAGCGGCGGCTATGCTTCGCCCGCCAACTACACCACGACCGCCAACCGCACCGCCGCCAACCCCTACTATGCGAGCGGGCTGCCTGGCTCCGTACTCGATCCAGGGCGCGCGCAGCACCTGTATCCTGAACAACCAGGAATACGGCATGGCGCTGTACGAAAACCAGCAGGTCACCTTCTACGCCCGCGGTACCAAGGAATTCAGCCCCGACCACAAATTGACGGTCGATTACATGCGCGGCGAGGAATACATCGTCGCCACCCGCAATCCGACCCAGAGCGTGGCCGTGAACGGCGTCGCCGCCACCCTGCCCTCGACCAGCAAATGGTATCCGGGCCGCAGCGGCGGCGTGCCGGCCATGCCGGGCCTGACCACCCAGCCCCTGTTCGTCACCTGGAGCGTGGCCGACCTCGGCCTGGCGGCCACCAAGGACGTGCAGGTCAACCAGCGCCTCGCCGCCAGCGACGAAGGCCGCATCGGCAACTGGGACTACAAGGCAGGCCTGGTGTATGGCGTCAGCACCCGCAAGAACTACTACAAGGACGGCTATGTCACCGGCGCCGGCCTGAACGCCGGCATCGCCAACGGCTCGCTGAACCCGTTCGGGCTGCAAGATGCCGCCGGCCTGGCCTACCTCGAATCGATCTCGGTCGACGGCGCCATGAACCGCACCTCGAAGAGTACCTTCGCCGGGCTCGACCCTCGGCCAGCCGCTCGCTGATGCAGCTCGGCGGCGGCGCGCTGGCGCTGGCCGTCGGCGCCGACCTGCACCGCGACACCACCCAGGACGAGCGCCTGCCGATCGTGAACACGGTCACCTACGCCAACGCCGCCGCCGCACGCGGCCAGGGCGCGCGCAACGTCTCGGCCCTGTACGCGGAGCTCGACATCCCGGTCACCAAGACCCTGACCTTCAACCTCGCCGCGCGCGACGACTATTTCTCGGACTTCGGCAATACCTTCAACCCGAAGGCCAGCTTCCGCTACGAGCCGATGAAGACGCTGATGTTCCGCGGCTCGGCCAATACCGGCTTCCGCGCCCCGACCCTGTTCGACCGCTACGGCTACCGCACCGCCGGCGCCAACGGCCGACCGCCGGCCGCTGGGACGATCCGGTGCTGTGCCCGGGCGGCACGCCGGGCGTTGCCGGCTCCGGCACCGCGGCGCCGGGCCGCGTCGCCTCCGAAGTGTGCAACGCCCAGCTGCCGCAAGCCAGGTCGGCAGCAACCCCGAACTGCAGCCTGAAAAATCGAAGGGCTGGACGCTCGGCGTGGTGATGGAGCCGGTGAAGAACGCGACCCTGTCGCTGGACTACTGGAACATCCGCATGGAAGACATGCTGGCCAACCTGCCGGAACAGGCGATCTTCCTGAACCCGACCAAGTACGCCGACCTCTTCATCCGCAATCCGGACGGCAGCCTGAACTACGTGAAGAACATCACGATGAACCTGGGCGGGCAAAAGGCGGCGGGTATCGACCTCTCGGCCGGCTACACCTTCCCGAAAACGTCCTTCGGCACCTTCAAGACGGAACTCGACGGCACCTGGCTGACCCAGTTCGACAACCAGCTCGAGCGCGACAGCGCGTTCGTGTCGAACGTCGGCCGCTTCGGCCTGGCCAGCAACGGCACCACCAGCAGCTTCCCGATCATTACCTACCGCTGGAAGCACACGCTGAAATTCGCCTGGAACCGCGGCGACATGGGCGCCCAGCTGACCCAGAACTACAATTCGTCGTACGAAGACCAGAACCTGGTGGCCGCGCAATACCACCGCCGCATCGAACCTTACCGCGTGTGGAACCTGACGACCAGCTACAACGGCATCCCGCACGTGGGCCTGACCGCAGGCATCACCAACCTGTTCGACGAACGTCCGCCGATCACCAACCACAGCGGCTACACCTATGGTTACCTGAGCAGCGCGGCCAGCCCGATCGGCCGCGCGTTCAACCTGCGCGCGACCTACACGTTTTAAATGACTGGACTCCGCGGCCGGCCCCGGCGGCCGGCTCGTGATCATAATAGGCACCACGATTTTGGAGACAAGATGGAATTGAAGCACACGAACCTGCAACGCCGCTCGCTGCTGCGCGCCGCCTCCGTATCGGCCGCAAGCCTGGGCCTGGGCGGCTGCGCGCTCGCACGCAGCACGGGTAGCGACGCGCAAACGGCCGCCGGCGATCCATGGGCGCGCGCCCAGACCATCATCGACACGTTCAAGAAGCCGCTGGTCTTTCGCAAGCAGGATTTCCTGATCACGGCCTACGGCGCCGCGCCCTGCAAGGCGGTCATGGTCGATGGCTATACCGGCCACCACGAGCCGGGCCAGGTCAGCACGCCGGCGCCGGGTGCGCCCGACTGCTACGCGGCCATTGCGGCCGCCATCGGCGCGGCCAGCGCGGCCGGCGGCGGGCGCGTCGTGATCCCGGCCGGGAACTGGCTGGTGAAGGGCCCGATCGTCTTGAAGTCGAACGTCAACGTCCACCTGGCCAAGGGCGCCCACGTCTACTTCAGCAACGACCCGGACGACTTCGCGAAATATGGCGACTACGACTGCGGCGCCAACGGCAAGCTGGTGATCTCGCGCTGGCAGAGCAACGACTGCCTGAACTATTCGCCGCTGGTGTATGCCTACAACCAGACGAATATCGCGCTGACCGGCGAAGACTGGACCAGCATCCTCGATGGCCAGGGCGGCGTGCCACGTCGCGAATGGCGACACCTGGTGGGACTGGAAGGGCAAGCGCAAGCCGGGACCGAACCAGAACCAGGCGGCCAACGTGGTCAATCCACTGCAATGCGAAGTCGGTGCGCGACGATCGCGCCAGGCCTGAGCGCGGCCCAGGCCGCGCGCATGGAAGGCAAGGACGACAAGTGGCGCGTCGACGAATTCTACCTGCCGACCCTGTCCGAAGCCGGCGTGCCGGTGGCCAAGCGCGTGTTCGGGCGCGGCCACTACCTGCGCCCCTGCATGGTCGAATTCATCGGCTGCACCAACGTGCTGCTGCAGGGCTACCAGTTGAACCAGTCGCCGTTCTGGCAGCACCATCCGGTCCACTGCAGCAAGCTCGAAATTCGCGGCGTGCACATGGACAGCATGGGACCGAACAGCGACGGCTTCGATCCGGAAGCCTGCGACACCGTGCTGGTCGACGGCTGCACCTTCAACAGCGGCGACGACTGCATCGCGATCAAGGCCGGCAAGAACCTCGACACGCAGTTCGGGCCGACCCAGAACGTCGTCATCCAGCACTGCATCATGAACAGCGGCCACGGCGGCGTGACCCTGGGCAGCGAGATGTCGGGCGGGATCCAGCACGTGTATGCGCAGGACATCGAGTTCCGCAACACGCACTGGGCGACCGATTCGCTCGAATACCGCGATCCGCATGAAGACCAACATGAACCGCGGCGGCTTCCTGCGCCACTTCTACGTGCGCAACGTGACGATGCCGAACGGCGTCAACCTCAAGCCGCAGAACTACACCCCCCTGCCCGGCTCGCCGATCCCGAAGAACGCCGTCGGCTCCTCGGCCGGCGCCGTGATCACGATCGACTGCGACTACGCGCCGACCGCCGACAACGTGCGCACCCGGCCGCCGGTGGTCGAGAACATCCACATCTCGGGCGTCAGGGTCGGCAACGTGAAGACGAAGGATGGGGCGTTCTCGTGCTACCAGGCGATCCTGCTGCTGGGGCCCGTGGCCTTCGACTACAACGGCGACCAGCCGGCGGAGATTTTGCCGATCCGGGATGTGACGATCACCGATTGCGATTTCGGCACGCCGGTGAATGCGGCGCAGCCTGTCTACGTGTACAACGTGAAGAACGTGAAGCTGACCAACGTGACGATCGGCGGCAAAGTAATTAACACCACGCTGTCGACGTAGGGTGGAGCTCCCGAGCCCACGCGGTACAACGTTAGAGAGTCGAATCGCTCGCTCAATGAAACGTCGCGATTGTTCATCCGCCGTACCGCGTGGAGTCAGGACTCCACCCTACGTACTAAGCGAGAACGTCCAGCGTATGCCGGGCGATCATCAGTTCTTCGTTTGCGGGCACGATCCAGACCGACACCTTGCTCGATGGCGGCGCTGATCCGGGCCACGCCGCCGTGCCCGGGCCGCGTTGGCCTCCGGATCGAGCACCACGCCCAGCCATGCCGCGTCGCGGCAGACTGCCGCGCGCAGCGCGACGCTGTTTTCGCCGATCCCGCCGGAGAACACCAGCGCATCGACGCCGCCCAGCGCGGCCGCCATCGAACCGAGCTCGCGGCCGATCCGGTAGACCATCAGGTCGATCGCAAGCCGTGCGCGCGGCTCCCCGCTCGCTTCGAGCGTGCGCATGTCGGCCGAGATGCCGGAGACGCCCAGCAGGCCCGAATCGCAGGTACAGCAGGTCCTGCACGGCCTTCACGTCCATCCCGAGCTGATCGATCAGGTACAGCACCACGCCCGGGTCGACGGCGCCGCAGCGCGTTCCCATCGGCAGGCCATCGACGGCAGTGAAACCCATCGAACTGGCCATGCTGCGCCCGCCATGCATGGCGCACATGCTCGCGCCGTTGCCCAGGTGCGCCGCGACCACTTTCGCCGTCGCCAGCGCCGGATCGGCCTGCCGGCAGGCGGCTGGCGATGTATTCGTAGGACAGTCCGTGAAATCCATAGCGGCGGATGCCGCGCCCGGTGATGTCGGGCGGCAGCGCGAAGGCCTGCGCCAGTTCCGGTTGCGCCCGGTGAAAGGCGGTGTCGAAGCAGCCGACCTGGGGCACGCCGGGCGCCATGGCGATCGCCGCGCGCACCGCCGCCAGGTTGTGCGGCAGGTGCAGCGGCGCCAGCGGCACCAGCGCGTCGAGCTCGTCCAGCACGGCGTCGTCCAGCAGCACCGGGCCGCTGTAGCGCGCGCCGCCATGGACGATGCGGTGCCCCACTGCGCGCAGCGCGTGTCCGCCTGGCTGGCCGGCCAGGAAGTCGAGCAAGGCGCGCATGCCCGCCGGGTGGTCGAGCGCATCCGGCCAGGATTGTTCGTGCACGGTGTTGTTGCGCTGCGTCCTGCACGATGAAGCGGGTCGGCGCCGCTGAACAGGTTTTCGATGCGTCCCTTGAGCAGCAAGGCGGGCGCCGCACCGCCAAACAGCGAAAACTTGATGCTCGACGAGCCCGTATTCAGGACCAGTACATGGTCGGCGTCGGCCATCGCGTCAGGCGCCAAGCAGGCGTTCGCCGGCGCAGCTTGCGGTGCGCGACCAGCACCGCCACCGCGCAGGAAGCGAGCCGGGTCGCCACGGAATCGGCGCGGCTGGCCAGGATCAGCGGCACGCGCGCGCCCAGCACGATGCCGGCGGCCGCCCGCGCCGGCCATGAAGGTCAGGCTTTTCGCCAGCATGTTGCCCGCCTCCAGGTCGGGCGCGACGAGCACGTTCGCGCGGCCCGCGACCGGCGAGCGCAGGCCCTTGATGGCAGCCGCTTCCGGGTCGATCGCATTGTCCATCGCCAGCGGCCCGTCCAGGATGGCGCCGGTGATCTGCCCGCGGTCGGCCATCTTGCACAGCGCCGCGGCATCGATCGTCGACGGCATCTTCGCGCTGACCGTTTCCACCGCCGCCAGGATGGCGACCCGCACTTCCGCGAACTGCAGCACGTGCGCCAGGTCGATGGCGTTCTGCACGATATCGACCTTGTCGGCCAGGGTCGGGATGATGTTGACCGCCGCATCGGTGATGATCAGGGGTTCGTCCGCGCCCCGGCACCTCCATCACGAAGCAGTGGCTCAGGCGCCGCGCGGTGCGCAGGCCGGTGACGCTGTCGACCACGGCGCCCATCAGTTCATCCGTATGCAGGCTGCCTTTCATCAGCGCCTCGGCCTTGCCCTCCCGGACCAGTTCGACCGCGCGCGCGGCCGAGGCATGGCTGTGCGGCGTGTCGATCAGCTACCAGCTTGCCGATGTCCAGCTTGGCCTCGGCCGCGGCAGCTGGATGCGTGCACGCGGCCCGACCAGGACGGGCACGATGAGTCCCATTTCCGCCGCGTCGAGCGCGGCTTCGATCGAAAAGCGGTCGCATGGATGCGCGACGGCCACCCGCACGGGTCCGACGCGGCGCGCGGCCTCGATCAGGCGGTCGAACTGCGGATGCGGCGGCGTCGGGTTGGTCATGCTTTCTCCAAGAATTTGATAATCGAGAATAACAGCAATGGACTTGCACGCCGAATACGACCGTGCGCCGGCGCCAGCGAAACGTTTTCCAAATAATTGGCCAGACCACTTGCCAAACGCCGATTCTAGTTGTACGATGACTGATAACAAGTGAGGCAACAGCAGCAGGCCACGCTTTCACCCCACCCGTTTAAGGTACGCAATCATGTTCACTCCGCAAGACGTCAAACAAATCCTCTCCTCCGGCCTGCTGTCGTTCCCGATCACCGACTTCGACCAGAACGGCGATTTCAAGGCCTGACACCTATGCCCAGCGCCTCGAATGGCTGGCGCCTACGGCGCGACCGCCCTGTTCGTCGCCGGCGGCACGGGCGAGTTCTTCTCGCTGACGCCCGAGGACTACACGCAAGTGGTGAAAGTCGCCGTCGACACCTGCCGCGGCAAGGTGCCGATCCTGGCCGGCGCCGGTGGCCCGACCCGCATGGCGATCCGCTACGCACAGGAAGCCGAGCGCCTGGGCGCCCACGGTATCCTCCTGATGCCGCACTACCTGACCGAAGCGAGCCAGGATGGCCTGGTCGAGCACGTCGCCGCCGTCTGTAATTCGGTGAAGTTCGGCGTCGTCGTCTACAACCGCGACCGCTGCAAGCTGAACGCCGCCTCGCTGCTGAAACTGGCCGACCGCTGCCCGAACCTGATCGGCTTCAAGGACGGCATCGGCGAAATCGAATCGATGGTCACCATCCGCCGCAAACTCGGCGACCGCTTCACTTACCTGGGCGGCCTGCCGACCGCGGAAGTCTATGCCGCGGCCTACAAGGCGCTGGGCGTGCCGGTCTATTCGTCGGCCGTGTTCAACTTCATCCCGAAGACCGCGATCGAGTTCTACGAAGCCGTGCGCACCGACGACTTCGCGACCCAGGGCCGCCTGATCGACGATTTCTTCCTGCCTTACCTCGACATCCGCGCCAAGAAGGCCGGCTATGCAGTGAGTATCGTGAAGGCCGGCGCCACCATTGCAGGCTACAGCGCTGGTCCCGTGCGCGCACCGCTGACCGACCTGACTGGTGAGGAAGTCGAGCAGCTGGCTGCCCTGATGGCCAAGCTGGGCCCACAGTAATTCGTTTGACCTGAACTGAATTTGGGCGCGCCACGGCTGGACAAGCGTGGCGCGCTTTCGTCGTATCCGAAGAGGAGAATTATCTTGACCATCACCATCAATGGCGACCTGCTGATCGGCGCCGCCACCCTGCAAGGCAGCGCCAAGTCCTTCCGCGCCGTGAACCCGGCCACCGGCGAACAGATCGAACCGGCCTTCGGCGCCGGCACCGTCGATGACGTGGAGCGCGCCTGCACGCTGGCAGGAAAGCCTTCGACAGCTACCGCAACACCAGCCTGGAAGCGCGCGCCGCCTTCCTGGAGCAAATCGCCCAGAACATCCTCGACATCGGCCCGCTGCTGATCGAGCGCGCGATGCAGGAATCGGGCCTGCCGCAAGCACGCCTGGAAGGCGAGCGCGGACGTACCGTCGGCCAGCTGCGCCTGTTCGCGAAAGTCGTGCGCGACGGCCGCTTCCTCTCGACCGCCCTCGATTCGGCGCTGCCGGAACGCACCCCGCCACGCCCTGACCTGCGCCTGCGCAAGATCGGCCTGGGCCCGGTCGCCGTCTTCGGCGCCAGCAACTTCCCGCTGGCCTTCTCGGTCGCCGGCGGCGATACCGCCTCGGCGCTGGCCGCCGGTTGCCCGGTCGTGGTGAAAGCCCACGGCGCCCATCCAGGCACTTCGGAACTGGTCGGCAAGGCCGTGCAGGCCGCAGTCGCGGCTGCGGCCTGCCGGAAGGCGTGTTCTCGATGCTGCATGGCGACGGCCGCACCATCGGCCAGGCCCTGGTGAGCCATCCTGCGATCAAGGCGGTCGGCTTCACCGGCTCGCGCCAGGGCGGCCTGGCACTGGTGCGCACCGCCGCCGAGCGCGACGAACCGATCCCGGTCTACGCCGAAATGAGCAGCATCAACCCGCTGTTCCTGCTGCCGGATGCGATGCAAACCCGCGCCGCCCAGATCGGCACCGGCTTCATCGATTCGCTGGTGCTCGGTTCCGGCCAGTTCTGCACCAACCCGGGCCTGGTCGTCGCGCTCGAAGGCGCAGCGCTGGACCAGTTCCGCAGCGCCGCGGCCAGCGCCCTGCAGGGCAAGGTCGGCAGCACCATGCTGACCCCGGGCATCCACTCCGCCTTCAACAGCGGCGTCGACAAGCTGGGCCGCGAAGAGGGCGTGACCCTGGTCGCGCGCGGCCAGTCCGGCGCCACCGCGTGCGCCGGCCAGGCCGCGCTGTTCGAAACCGACGCCGCCAACTTCCTCGCCAATCCGGCGCTGGAAGACGAAATCTTCGGCGCCTCCTCGCTGATCGTGCGCTGCGCCAGCCTGGAACAGTTCACGGACGTCGCCGAGCACCTCGATGGCCAGCTGACGGCGACCGTCTTCCTCAGCGAAAACGACCGCGATGCGGCGCTGGCGCTGCTGCCTGTGCTGGAGCGCAAAGCGGGCCGTATCCTGATCAACGGCTATCCGACCGGCGTCGAAGTGTCGCATGCGATGGTGCATGGCGGCCCGTTCCCGGCGACCTCGGACAGCCGCAGCACCTCGGTGGGTGCGGGCGCGATCGACCGCTTCCTGCGGCCGGTGAGCTACCAGGATCTGCCGGCGTGGCTGCTGCCGGAAGCGCTGCAGGACGGCAATCCACTGGGCTTGCATCGTATTCGCGATGGTGAGCTGGTCAAGGGTTAAACCTTTGTTGTGTAGCACCTGACGCCCGGTCTTTGGATCGGGCGTTTTCATATCCGCAGGAGGACAATGCATATTTATCGACTGGCAGGACTGGCTCTGCTGCCCTTTCTTCTGGCGGGCTGCCAGTACCGCGCCAACTGCGCCGTGGCTCGCGGACCTGGGCGACGGCCGTTACCAAAACCCGGTTCTTCACGCGGATTATTCGGATCCGGACGCGGTGCGGGTCGGCGATACCTATTACATGACGGCCTCGAGTTTCAACGCGGTGCCGGGACTGCCGCTGCTCGCTTCGAAGGACCTGGTGAACTGGGAGCTGGTTGGACACGCGCTGCCGCAGCTGGCGCCGGCCGACGCGTTACGCGGCCGTGCGCCATGGCGAAGGGGTGTGGGCGCCCTCCCTGCGCCACCACGACGGCAAATTCTGGATTTTCTATCCCGATCCCGACCTCGGCATCTTCGTCACCACCGCCACGAATTTCACCGGTCCATGGAGCGCCCCGGCGCTGCTGCTGCCGGGCAAGGGCATCATCGACCCGACCCCGCTGTGGGACGAGGACGGCAAGGCGTATTTGCTGCACGCCTGGGCGAAGAGCCGCGCCGGCATCAACAACCAGCTGACCCTGCGCAGCATGGCGCCGGATGGCGTCGCGCCTGCTGGACACGGCGGGCCGGACGATCATCGACGGCAACCGGATTCCGAACTATCGCACCCTGGAAGGCCCGAAGTTCTACAAGGCGAACGGGTATTACTACGTGTTCGCGCCGGCCGGCGGCGTCGAACAGGGCTGGCAGGCCGTGTTCCGCTCGCGCACGATAGACGGGCCCGTACGAGGTACGCACCGTCATGGACCAGGGCACAACGTCCATCAACGGCCCGCACCAGGGCGCCTGGGTACGCGCCGCAGGATGGAGGCGACTGGTTCCTGCACTTCCAGGACAAGGGCGCGTTCGGGCGTGTCGTCCACTTACAACCCATGCAGTGGCAAGACGACTGGCCGCTGATCGGCGAACCGGGCCGCGGGCGGGCACCGGCCAGCCAGTGCTGACGCATGCGAAACCGGTGGCGGGCATGCCGCCCAATGCGCCGGCCACCTCGGACGAATTCGACGGCCCGGCGCTGGGCCTGCAATGGCAGTGGAACGCCAATCCGCAGCCGAACTGGTACGCGCTGGGCGAGCGGCCAGGCCACCTGCGGCTGCGCACCCAGGCGCTGGCGGCGGACGCGGCGTTGCGCGCGGCGCCGGCTATCCTGGCGCAAAAGCTGCCCGCCCCCGCCTTCATCGTCGATACCAGGATCGAACTGCTTGATGCAATGACGGCGACCGCGCTGGCCTGATCCTGAACGGCTTGCAGTACGCGTGGCTTGGCCTGCGCCGGCGCGGCGCGGCGACGGAGCTGCTTTACACGGTCTGCACCACACCCGCCGCGCGCTGCGCCGAAGAGTCGCACGTCGTGCTGGCGGATGCGCCCTCCTCGCTGGTTCTGCGCATGCAGCTCGGCGACGGCGCCGCGGCCCGGTTCTCGTACAGCGCCGACGGCATCCTTTTCACCGTCCGCCGGAACGCCGTTCGTGGCGAGCAAGGGCCGCTGGGTCGGTGCACAAGTCGGCATGTTCAGCGTGGGGATCAAGCCCTTCGGCCTCCTACCTGGACATCGATTACTTCCGCGTCGCATCGCCTGGGCGCACGCCCCCGTAATCCGCGCCCCTGCCATGCGTCAGCCTGCATGCCGATCATGGTATCGTCGTTGAAAATATGCGCAGGGCACGTGCCACGCCGGAAACTTGTTCGCCGGGTCGCGTCGCGCCAACTGCGCTTCGAGGAAAACGATGCCGAGGACTGTCCCACGCTTGCTGCCGCTTGCCTGTCTCGTCCTGCCTGCGCTGTCTGCGCTGGCGGCGCCGCTGCGCGTGGTCATGGACCCGACCCAGCCGATGCGCGAAACGGCCTGCTCCAGGTGCTGGCCGCGCTCGCGCGCGCTGGTGCTGCTGCTGGGCGCCTGGCTGGCCTCGGTACGGCGCGCGGTGCGCATCCGCACCCGCGCACTGGAACGCGAACAGGCGCAGCTGCGCACCCTGGTCGAGAGCAGCCCCGACCTGGTCTGGCTGAAGGACGGCGACGGCGTCTACCGGGCCTGCAACGCGCAGACCGCGGACGTCTTCGGCCATCGCGCGCGAGGACATCCTCGGCAAGCGCGACGCCGAGCTGTTCGATCCGAGGACGGCGCAGCGCGCTTCATCCGCGACGATGCCGCCGCCCTGCGCAGCCGGCGGCCCGGTCACCTTCGAGGAAAGCGGGCCGCCCGGCGCCTACGAAGCCAGCACGTGTTCGAGACCATCAAGACACCGGTCAGCCAGCCCGACGGCACGGTGCTGGGCGTGCTCGGGGTGGCGCGCGACATCAGCGAGCGGCGCGAGCAGGAACACACGATCCGCGAACAGGAGCGCCTGCTCACGGAAATGAGCAGCCTGGCCCAGATCGGCGCCTGGGAGATCGACCTGGCCACCGACGCCTTCCAGTGGACCGAGGAACTGGCGCAGGATCTACGAGATCCCGCCCGGCCTGCCGGTCACGCCGGCCACCTGCACCGCCTGCTACGGCGACGAGGAGCGCATCCTGATCGGGCAATACGCTCGACGCCGCCGCGAAACAGGGCAAGCCGTTCACGATCGAACTCGCCGATGGTCAGCGGCGCCGGCAAGCGCAAGTGGGTGCGCTCGATCTGCAGCGCCGTGCTCGAAGGCGGACGGCCGGTGAAACTGCGCGGCACGGTGCAGGACGTGACGCAGCGGCGCGACCTCGAGGAATCGATGCGCATGGCGACCCTGATCTACCAGACCAGCCTGGAAGCGATCGTCGTCACCGACGAAGACAACCGCATCGTCGACGCCAATCCCGCCTTCACGCGCCAGACCGGCTGCGAGCTGCGCGACGTCTGCGGCACCCGGCCGGCGCTGTTCGACTCGAGCATGCACGACAGCGGCTTCTACGAGCGCCTGTGGCAGGCCCTGCGCGAGAACGACCACTGGCAGGGCGAGATCCTGGACCGCAACCAGGACGGCAGCTTCACGGCCAAGTACGTCGACATCCGCGTGATCCGCCACCGCGACGGGCGCGTGCACCGGCACGTGGTGCAGTTCCACGACATCAGCGAGCAAAAGCGCAAGGACGAACTGATCTGGCGCCAGACCAATTTCGACGTGCTGACCGGCCTGCCGAACCGGCGCCTGTTCCTCGACCGCCTGGCGCAGGACGCTGAAAAAGACGCACGGGGCCAGCCAGCGCCTGGGCGTGCTGCTGCTCGACCTCGACCGCTTCAAGGACATCAACGACAGCTACGGCCATGCCGTCGGCGACAACGCACTGGTCGAAATGACGCGGCGCCTGGCGCGCTGCGTGTCCGACGACGCCACCATCGCCCGCCTGGGCGGCAACATGTTCGCGCTGGTGGTGGGCGAATCGGACGGCCAGCGCCACCTCGACACGATCGCCGCCGCCGTCATCGGCGCGATTGCCGAGCCGATCGAGGTCGGCGCCGACGCCCTCGCCTATGTCTCGGCCAGCGTCGGCATCAGCGTCTTCCCGGACGATGGCCAGGACGCCGGCCGAACTGGTGAGGAATGCCGAACAGGCGGTCTACCTGGCCAAAGGCGCCGGGCGCGGGCGCTTCCAGTATTTCACGCCGGCCCTGCAGCAGCATGCGCGCGACAAGCTGGCGCTGACCAACGACCTGCGCGCGGCGCTGGCGCGCAAGCAGCTGGAGGTGCATTACCAGCCGATCGTCGAGACGGCCACCGGCCGGATTCGCAAGGCCGAGGCCCTGGTGCGCTGGCTCCACCCCGAGCACGGCATGATCAGCCCGGCGCGCTTCATCCCGCTGGCCGAGGAAGCGGGCCTGATCCACGAGATCGGCGAATGGGTGCTGCAGGAAGCCATCGCCAGCATCGAGCACTGGCAGCGGGTGTATGGCGTGGCGATCGAACTGTCGGTCAACGTGTCGCCGATCCAGTTCGAGGAACGCGCCAAGCTGGCCTGGCTGGCGCGCGTGGTCGACGCCGGCCTGGCGCCGAACAGCATCACGATCGAAATCACCGAAGGCACGCTGGTGACCGACGCCGACCACGTCGATGCGCTGCCTCGACGCCCTGCACGGCGCCGGCGCGCGGGTCTCGATCGACGATTTCGGCACCGGCTTTTCCTCGCTGTCCTACCTGAAGCACTTCGACGTCGACTACCTGAAAATCGACAAGTCCTTCATCGACCACCTGACCGAGGACGGCAGCGACCGCGCGCTGACCGAAGCGATCGTCGACCTGGCGCACCGGCTCGGCATCGAGGCGATCGCCGAAGGCGTCGAGACGGCCGCCCAGCGCGACATCCTGGCCGCGCTCGGCTGCGACTACATCCAGGGTTACTATTATTCGCCGGCGGTGCCGCGCGAGGCGTTCGAGCAGTTCCTGCAGCGCCAGATGGCGCACTGAGAACCCTGCCGGTCCCGAATCTTGTATGATCGATATGCACACCCATCGACCAAGGGGCCGCGCATGCGCGCCGCATGAGAGCGCGCTTGCGCGTGGCGGCCCTCTACAAGGAGACGACATGAGCATCGAAAGCAACCAGGACGAATCGCGCGACACCCAGTTGCGCGCGGACGCACTCGAATACCACCGCAGCCCGACACGCGGCAAGATCGAAGTGGTCGCGACCAAGCCGCTGTCGAACCAGCGCGACCTGTCGCTGGCCTATTCGCCGGGCGTGGCCTATGCCTGCGAAGAGATCGCGGCGAATCCCGCCATGGCCGCCGAGTACACCTCGCGCGGCAACCTGGTGGCGGTGATCACCAACGGCACCGCCGTCCTTGGCCTGGGCAACATCGGGCCGCTGGCCTCGAAGCCGGTCATGGAAGGCAAGGGCTGCCTGTTCAAGAAATTCGCCGGGGTCGACGTGTTCGACCTCGAGCTCGACGAACTCGATCCGGACAAGCTGGTCGACGCGATCGCCATGCTGGAGCCCACCGTCGGCGGCATCAACCTGGAAGACATCAAGGCGCCCGAATGCTTCTACATCGAGAAGAAGCTGCGCGAGCGGATGAACATCCCGGTCTTCCACGACGACCAGCACGGCACCGCCATCATCTCCAGCGCCGCCCTGCTCAACGCATTGAAAGTGGTGGGCAAGGACATCGGCCAGGTGAAGCTGGCCGCCAGCGGCGCCGGCGCGGCGGCGATCGCCTGCCTCGACATGATGGTGAGCCTGGGCGTGAAGCGCGAGAACATCTACGTGGCCGACTCGAAGGGCGTGATCTGGGCCGGGCGCGACGCGAAGATGGAAGAGAACAAGGCGCGCTATGCGCAGGACACCGACGCGCGCACCCTGGCCGACATCGTGCGGGACGCCGACGTCTTCCTCGGCTGCTCGACCGCCGGCGTGCTGACGGCCGACGATGGTCAAGACCATGGCCGACCGTCCGGTGATCCTGGCGCTGGCCAATCCGGAGCCGGAAATCCGGCCGGAAGTGGCGAAAGCGGCGCGGCCCGACTGCATCATCGCCACCGGCCGTTCGGACTACCCGAACCAGGTCAACAACGTCCTCTGCTTCCCCTACATCTTCCGCGGCGCCCTCGATTGCGGCGCGACGCGCATCACCGACGAGATGAAGCTGGCCTGCGTCTCGGCGATCGCCGAACTGGCCGAAGCGGAACCCAACGATGCGGTGGCCGCGGCCTACGCCGGCGAGGACCTGAGCTTCGGCCCCGACTACATCATCCCGAAACCCTTCGATCCGCGCCTGATGGCGGCCATCGCGCCGGCCGTGGCCAAGGCGGCCGAGGAATCCGGCGTCGCCGCGCGCCCGATCACCGACATGGCGGCCTATCGCGAGCGCCTGGCCGAAATGATCTATCACACGGGCTTCTTCATGAAGCCGGTGTTCGCCCAGGCCAAGGCCAATCCGCGCCGCGTGGCCTATGCCGAAGCCGACGACGCGCGCGTGCTGCGCGCGGTGCAGACGGTGGTCGACAGCGCGCTGGCGCAGCCGGTGCTGATCGGCCGCGCGGCCGAGATTGCCGCGGCGATCAGGCAGAACGGCCTGCGCCTGCGCGAAGGCGTCGATTACACGATCGTCGAGGCCGAGGGCGACACCACGCTGCAGGGCACGCAAATGCTGGCCTCGGGCGCCGTCGACGCCCTCATTTGCGGCATGCGCGGCAGCTACGACAGCCACCTGAACCACGTGCGCAACGTGATCGGCATGGCGCCCGGCGCCGGCGTGCTGGCGGCGATGAACGCCCTGGTGCTCGACAAGCTGACCCTGTTCATCACCGACACCTATGTCAACGACAGCCCGTCGAGCCGAGGAACTGGCGGCGATCACGCGCCTGGCGGCGGCCGAGCTGCGCCAGTTCGGCCTCGAACCGAAAGTCGCCCTGCTCTCGCACTCGATCTTCGGCTCGTCCGAACGCCCGTCGGCACGCAAGATGCGCGAAGCGCGCGAGCTGCTGGCGGAGTCCGACCCGGAACTGGCCGTGATCGGCGAAGTGCATGGCGACGCGGCCCTGTCGGAAGACATCCGCCGCCTGTACCAGCCCGAGGGCGGCTTTGCCGGCAGCGCCAACCTGCTGGTGATGCCTTCGCTCGACGCCGCCAACATCACCTTCAATATCCTGAAGGTCTCGTCGGGCAAGGGCGTGACGGTCGGCCCGATCCTGCTCGGCGCGGCGAAAGCGGTGCACATCCTGAGCCCCAGCGCGACGGTGCGCAGGATCGTCAACATGACGGCGCTGGCGGTGGCGGGCGTGCGCTAGACGGCCCACCGGGGCGCAGGCAGGCTGTAGAATTCAGCTTTTGCCTGCGCCCATGACCACACAACCCCACCTTCCCGCCGGCGCAGCGCCGGCCTCCGAACTGGTCCTCGGCCTCGAGGATCGGCCGAGGCCGCTGATCGGCATGCTCGCCGCCCTGCAGCACCTGCTGGCGATCATCGTCCCGATCGTCACGCCCGGCCTGCTGATCTGCCAGGCCATCGGCGTCTCGGCGCGCGACACCAACCTGATCGTCTCGATGTCGCTGGTCATCTCCGGCATCGCCACCTTCGTCCAGTGCCGCCGCGTCGGGCCGCTGGGCGCGGGCCTGCTGATCGTGCAGGGCACCAGCTTCAACTTCGTCGGGCCCCTGATCGCCGGCGGCACGCTGATGGTCAAGGGCGGCACGCCGGTCGAAGGCGTGATGGCCGCCATCTTCGGCGTCGTGGTCGCCGGTTCCTTCGTCGAGATGGGCGTCTCGCGCATCCTGCCTTTCGTAAAGCGCATGATCACGCCGCTGGTGACCGGCATCGTGGTGCTGATGATCGGCCTCACCCTGATCAAGGTCGGCCTGGTGAGCATGGGCGGCGGCTTCGCGGCGATGTCCAACGGCAGCTTCGCCAACGGCGAGAACCTGCTGTTGTCCGGCGTGGTGCTGGCGCTGATCGTGCTGCTGAACCGGGTGCGCGATCGTCTGGATGCGCAGCTGCGCCATCGTCATCGCGCTGGCCGTGGGCTATGCGATGGCGGGCTTCATGGGCCGCCTCGATTTCACCGGCATGCGCGAGGCGCCGCTGTTCCAGGTGCCGATGCCGCTTCACTTCGGGCTCGATTTTTCCTGGTCGCTGTTCATTCCGATGATCGTGATCTACCTCGTCACTTCGCTGGAAGCCATCGGCGACGTCACCGCCACCAGCAAGATCTCGCGCGAGCCGGTCGAAGGGCCGGTCTGGATGCGGCGCATCAAGGGCGGCGTGCTGCTCAATGGCGCGAACTCGCTGCTGGCAGGCGTCTTCAACACCTTCCCGAGTTCGATCTTCGCGCAGAACAATGGCGTGATCCAGCTGACCGGCATCGCCAGCCGCCATATCGGCGTCTGGATCGCGCTGTTCCTGGTGGTGCTCGGCCTGTTCCCGGCCGTGGCGGGCGTGATCCAGGCGGTGCCGGAACCGGTGCTGGGCGGCGCGGCGATGGTGATGTTCGGCGCGGTGGCGGCGGCCGGCATCAACATCCTGGCCAGCATCCACCTCGACCGGCGCGCGCTGCTGGTGATCGCCGTGTCGCTGGCGCTGGGCCTGGGCGTGACCCAGGTGCCGGAATTCCTGGCGCATATGCCGGCGGCGCTGCGCAACGTGCTGGAATCGGGCGTGGCGACCGGCGGCATCTGCGCGGTGCTGCTGAACTGGTTCCTGCCGGCGGGCCATGAGGAGCGCGCTGGCTCTAGAGCCGTGCGTGGCTTGGACAGGCTGCGATGGGACGAAGGCCGCTCCTCTCCTGATCGCTGTCTGACGACTAGGGCTTGCGTGCCTCGTCGTAGCTATCTCTTCCTTGGTCAACGGTACAAAAGGCCCTTGCATGCGGCGCTTCAGATAACGTTCGCCATCTGGTGAATTGAATGCTTTCCATAACCGATAGACGGCAAAGGCAATCAGCGCCACAGTAATGATCAGGCCAATTGCGCGTACGCTCATTGCTTTCTCCTTGGATGTCGATGTGTGACTGAAGCATGCCGACGCGCCCAGCATAGCAGCTTGCCGAGCGGAAAACGCACTGGTTATTCGTGAGCGGATATCTTCGATCTTGAATGACCGCGAATGGAGCACGGAACAGAATTGTTGCGGTAATGGCCCATGGCTTCCTCGGCCGTTCAGATTTATTGCTTCACCAGCTCCACCCGCCGGTTTTTCTCGCGCCCCGGTTCGGCGTCGTTCGACGCAACCGGCGCATACGTCCAACGCCCTTCGCGCTCAGCCTCTTGGCGTCGATCTTATAATCCGCAGTGAGCGCCTTGACGACCGATTCGGCGCGTTTCTGCGACAGGTCCATATTGTGCGCGGGCGAGCCCTGGTTGTCGGTATGGCCGACGATATGCACCTTCAGGTTTTTGTCCTGCTGCAGCAGTTTCGCCATCTCGGCCAGCGAGGCCGTGGATTCCGCCTTCACCGCGGTCTTGTCGGAGTCGAAGTAGACGCCATACACCGCGACCTTGCCGCTCGATGCAATGCTGCGCGCCATTTCTCCCGCGTTCAGGGTGGCGGCCACCTTGCCGGTTTCCATCGGCTTGCCTTCGACGATTTGCAGCGAAATACCGCCAAGGTAATCGCGCAGCGGCGCGGCGACGAGTACGGCGACGTGTACCGGGCTGCCGTCGGGCTGCTTGCCTTCCGCTACCAGGTAGCGCGGCTCGGCCAGTCCCGAATTGAAGGCATTGCGGAAATCCGATCCATCCATGAAGCCATCGCGCAGCAGATAGCTGGCGTTGTAATAGGATTTGAGCGCACCGCATGCCTCTTTTTCGCAGGTGTAGATGACCTTCATGCCGGCCTTCGCAAGCGCGGCCTGGTAATTGCGAAATACCTCGAGACCTGACTTATCTTTCGCATACACATAGGCGATCCGCGTGTATTTGCCTTCCGGCTTGAGGAGATTGTCGACCTTTAGGACGTTATCCTTGAAGTAGGGTTTCCCCGCCGGGATTTCCGCCTGCTCGAATTGCTTGACCTGATACCCGGCCATTTTCGACCCTTCGAAGCGGGAAAGCATTGGGTGATCCTTCCCGCCTTTTACCTCACGAAAATTCAGCTGGGCGAAGGCGGCGTGCGAGACGGTCGCACAGCACAAAAGGGCAAACAGGGGCAGCACGCGCATAAGGGTCCCGGTAAAGTTGAGTAGTACGCCGATTCTAAGCGCAAAAATATGGAAATCATAGCGCACACAAAACTGAATCAATGCCGCCCTCGGGCCAGCCTGCTACGGCGTGGCCGCGCCAAGGCGGATGTCCGAATGTCAGACCTTGACCCAGCCTTCGCTTGCAGCAAAAGATTTCATTTGATAAACTAGATAGATATCTACTCATTCGACGCCTACCCATGTCCCAGCTTCCGCGAAACCCCGGCCGAACGCTTCTCCGCCGCCCTGCACGCGACCGCCCGCAGCTGGCGCCTTGCGCTCGACGCGCGCCTCAAGGACCTGGGCGTCGGCCAGGCCGGCTGGATGACGATCGCGATGATCGCCAAGGCCGCCGAACTGCCCATCGCAGCGGGTGCTGGCCGACCTGCTCGGCATCGAGGGGCCGTCGGTGGTGTCGATGCTCGACCGTCTGGAACGCGACGGCCTGGTGCGGCGGCGCGCCCTGCCCGCTCGACCGGCGCGTGAAGCTCGCGCACCTGACCGACGACGGCAAAGCGCTGTATGCGCGGGTGCGCAAGGAAGCGGACAGCCTTCCGCCACGCCATGCTCGATGGCGTGCCGGACGAGACGCTGGCCGTTGCAGTGGAACTGCTGGAGCAGCTGCGGACGCGCATCGAGGGCGACGAGTAAGACCATGCAAGCGTCGACCGCGCCGGACACCCCGGCCCATCAACCGGCCCATGATCACCATCTCGATCATGCTCGCGACGATCATGCAGGTGCTCGACACCACGATCGCCAACGTCGCCCTGCCGCACATGCAGGGCACCCTGTCGGCGCTCGCAGGACCAGATCACCTGGGTGCTGACCTCCTACATCGTCGCCGCGGCGATCGCGACGCCGGTGACCGGCTGGCTGTGCCGACCGCATCGGCCGCAAGCGCGTGTTCCTGATCTCGGTCGCCGGCTTCATCGTGCGCCTCGGTGCTCTGCGGCACTCGCCTGCAGCCTGACGGAGATGGTGCTCTTCCGCCTGCTGCAGGGCGTCTTCGGCGCGGCGCTGGTGCCGCTGTCGCAGGCGGTCCTGCTCGACATCAACCCGCGCGAGAAGCACGGCCAGGCGATGGCGATCTGGGGCGCCGGCATCATGGTCGGCCCGATCCTCGGCCCGACGCTCGGCGGCTGGCTGACCGACAACTTCAACTGGCGCTGGGTCTTCTTCATCAACGTGCCGGTCGGCGTGCTCGCCTTCTCCGGCATCTGGCTCTTCATCGCCCGACAGCGCCCGGCGCGCCGCGCTGAACTTCGACTTCTTCGGCTTCACCACTCTGAGCGCTCGCGATCGGCGCGCTGCAGCTGCTGCTCGACCGCGGCGAGCAGATCGACTGGTTCGCCTCCGACCGAGACCTGGATCGAGGCGGTCTGCTGGCGCCTGAGCCCTGTCGTATTTCGTCGCCCACACGGCGCTGCGCCCGGCCGGCCAGTCCTTCCTCGACCACCGCCTTTTCAAGGACCGCGAACTTCGTCACCGGCCTGGTCCTCATCTTCATGGTCGGCATCGTGCTGTTCGCCACCCTCGCGCTGCTGCCGCCGATGCTGCAGAGCCTGATGGGTTATCCGGTCGCCACGGCCGGCATGGTCACGCGCCGCGCGGCATCGGCACGATGCTCTCGATGTTCGTCGTCGGGCGCCTCATCGGCAAGGTCGACTTCCGCCTGCTGCTGGGCGCCGGCTTTGCGCATCACCGCCTTTTCGCTCTGGCAGATGACGCAGTACACCCTGATCGATCTCGCCGCTCCGACATCGTCTGGCCCGGCGTGATCCAGGGACTTGGCCTCGGCCTCGTCTTCGTGCCGCTGTCGGCCGCGACCTTCGCCACGCTGACGCCGCAGATGCGCGCCGAAGGCACGGCCTTCTACAGCCTGATCCGCAACATCGGCAGCAGCATCGGCATCTCCATGGTGCAGACGCTGCTGGTGCGCAACACCTAGATCGATGCACGCCTCGCTCGCCGCCCAGCGTGCAACTGCGGCCAACCCGGCGCTGCTCGACGCCGGCCGGTCGGCGCTACAACCTGGCCAGCGCCGCCGGCCTGGCCGCGCTGTCAACAGCGAGATCACGCGCCAGGCCTCGAGGATCGCCTACCACGAATGACTACTGGCTGATGATGATCCTGACCGCCGCCGTGATCCCGGCCTGCTGCTCCTGATTCGCCCGCCGAAGGCGCAGGCCTGCCCCGCCCACGGTCGATCACGCCGCCCTCGACTAACCATGACAAGCGACACCCCAGTGCCCAATTCACGACTCACCCTCGATCTGCCGGCGCCGCCTGCGCGCTCGCTCTCGCCGGCTGCGTGCACGTGCCGGCCGATACCGGCCAGGCGCGCGCGCCCGACTTCGCGCGCGCCGAGCATGCCGCCAGCGTCGACCTCGGCGTCGATGCCTGGCCGGCCGAGCGCTGGTGGCAGGACTACCGCGACCCGCAGCTTTCTCGCCTGGTCGACAGCGCGCTGGCCGGCAATCCCTCGCTCGCCGTGCTCGACGCCCGCGTGCGTTCGGCCGGCGCGCTGCTGCAGGCCGAGCAGGCCGCCGGCGGCGTCCAGGCCAACCTGGAGACGGGCATGAACCGCCAGCGCTATTCCTCCAACGGCTTCTTCCCGGCGCCGATCGGCGGGCAGCTGGTACACGGATACGACGGTGCAGGGCGCGCATCAGCTACGACATCGACTGGTGGGGCAAGCACCGCGCCCAGGTGGCGGCTGCCATCGGCGAGACGAACGCCGCGCGCGCCCAGGCCAGCCAGACGCGGCAGGCATTGGCGGCGTCCGTGGCCCAGAGCTACTTCCGCCTGCAGATGCTGTGGGCGCGCGCGGATAACCTGGCCGCGCGTCGCGGTCGTCGAACGCGCGCTGCTGGCCGACCGCAACGCCCGCGTGCGGCATGGACTGGCCACGGTGGACGCGCAACGGGGCGTCGAACTGGAACTGGGCAAGCTCGCCGAACAGGCGCGCGCTGCTGGAGACGCAGGCCGCGCGCGAGCGCGAAGCCCTGCGCGCGCTGATCGCCGCCGGGCCGGAGGCCTTCATGCTCGAACGCCGCCTGCCGCAGACGGCGCAGGCCGCGCTGCCGCGCCGGCTCGGCATCGAACTGCTGGCACGACGTCCGGATTTGCAGGCGGCGCGCTGGCGCGTCGAAGCATCCCTCGGGCGCGTCGCCGCCGGCGAAGCGGCCTTTTATCCCGACCTGAACCTGTCCGGCGCGATCGGCCTGAACGCGGTCTCGCTCGGCAAGCTGCTGCGCGGCGCCAGCCGCACCATGCTGGCCGGCGCCGGTGCTGGACTCGCCGCTGTTCGACAGCGGGCGCCTTGATGCCGGCCTCGGTATCGCCCGCGCCGAGCGCGATGCCCTGCCTCGCGGAATACAACGAAGCGGTGCTGGACGCCGTGCGCGATGTCGCTTCCGAAGGCCGCTGGCCTGCAAGGCATCGAGCACGAACTGGCAAGCGCACGAAGCGGCGGCGCAGGCCAGCGCGCAACTGGCGGTCAACGCCGAGGCGCGTTTGAAGCGCGGCCTGACGGACCGCTGCGGCGCTGCTGCAAGCGCAACTGGAGGTGCTGCGCCAGCGCGGCACGGCGCTGCAGCTGCGGGACGCGCAGCTGCAAACCCAGGTCGCGCTGGTCAAGGCGCTCGGCGGCGGCTACCGCGCCCCGGCGCAACAGATCGCCGGCGCACCGGCAACGACTCAACAACACTGAATACCACGATGACCGACACCACACCGAACCCGAACAAACGCAAGGCAGTCCTCCCTCGGCATCACCGGCGTCTTCGCCCTGGGCGCCCTTGCCTACGGCGCCTACGCCACGCTGGTCCTGTCGCAGCGCGTCGAGACCGACAACGCCTACGTCGGCGGCAACCTGATCACGGTGTCCGCGCAGGTCGCCGGCAGCGTGATCGAGATCCGCGCCGACGAAACCCAGCAGGTGCAGGCCGGCGCGGAAATCGTGCGCCTCGATCCGGCCGATGCCGAGATCGCGCTGACCCAGGCCGAGGCGCGCCTGCGGGAGCGCCGTGCGCCAGCAGCGCGAGCGCTATTCGAACGTCGAGCAGTTCGCTGCGCCGTGGTCGAACAGCGCCGCGTCGCCTTGACCAGCGCGCGCGAAGACCTGGCGCGCCGCGCGCCGCTGGCGGCCGAACAGGTGGTCTCGGGCGAAGACGTGGCGCATGCGCGCCGCGCGGTCGAAGATGCGCGCGCGGCGCTCGAGGTCGCCCTGAAACAGGTGGCGGCGGCGCGCACGGGAACGGCCGGCGTCGATGCCGCGCACCATCCGAGCGTGCTGGCGGCGAAGGCCGATTACCTGGGCGCCTGGCTGGCCGCGCGCCGCAACACGGTCGTCGCACCCGTCTCCGGCTATGTCGCCAAGCGCAGCGTGCAGGTCGGGCAGCGCGTCGCGCCGGGCACGCCGCTGATGTCGGTGGTGCCGCTCGACCAGCTCTGGGTCGACGCCAATTTCAAGGAAGTCCGAACTGCGCGACATGCGCGTCGGCCAGCCGGTGACGCATGCGAAGCCGACATGTACGGCAGCAAGGTCGACTTCCACGGCAAGGTCGATGGGCCTGGCGCGCCGGCACCGGCAGCGCCATTCGCGCTGCTGCCGGCGCAAAACGCCAGCGGCAACTGGATCAAGGTGGTGCAGCGGGTGCCGGTGCGCATCGCGCTCGACCCGAAGGAGCTGGCCGAGCATCCGCTGCGCGTGGGCCTGTCGGCCACGCGTCGACATCGACATCAGCCGCAAGGAAGGCGGCGCGCTGGGGGCGGTGGCGCCCGCGCCGTCCCGTTATGTGACGACGGCCCTGGGCCAGCCCTTGCAGCAGGCGCAGGCG
Organism: uncultured beta proteobacterium; assembly: GCA_963729765.1. Lineage (GTDB taxonomy): Bacteria > Pseudomonadota > Gammaproteobacteria > Burkholderiales > Burkholderiaceae_D > Telluria. The sequence goes on from CAVSPL010000015.1 coordinate 125,892, forward strand.
GCGACGGATGCGATCGTGGCGAAGAACCTGGCGAATTGAACCGGCGCGCCCTGCATTATTTTTCTTTCATGTAATTATTTGATTCTCTGGAGGTACATATAAACTGTAGAATAAAAACAACATAAGGAGACGCAGCATGTTCAGCCACGTCATGATCGGTTCCAACGATATCGAACGCTCGAAAAAGTTTTACGACGCGGTATTGGCAACGCTGGGTGTCGGCGAGCCGTTCCGGAATACCTCGCCTTCCGGCCACACGCGCCTGTTTTACCGTCACGAAGGAAACAGCTTCTGCGTCACTGAACCGATTAACGGCGAAGCGGCCACTTGCGCGAATGGCGGCACGATCGGTTTCAAATGCAGCTCGCCCGAGCAGGTGAAAACCTTCCACGACGTGGCAATCGCGCATGGCGGCAGCACCAGCGAAGAGCCGCCGGGCCTGCGCGAAGGCAGCATGGGCGCACTGCACCTGGCGTATGTGCGCGATCCGGACGGGAATAAACTCTGCGCGCTGTATCGTCCCAAGTAATCGGGTTTTCGCAGAATTGCTTCGCTAATAATCGAAGATACACCCATGCCGATTCGCCAGTCTTTCATGGAGGTGGCGCTACCCGCGCACTGCGGCGTCTCCGATGTGTATCCGGCGGTGCATCTCGCCGATGCATTTGCCATTGCACTTCCGCCGGGCTCCACGCGGGATCCCGAAGTGCTGGCACGATTGATTTTCGCGCACCAGCCGGCATGGATCGGGGAAGCTGACAAGGCTGCGCGATATGATTGTGGCCGGCTTTGGCCTGAAAACCACGCGGGAACTGGCAAGCCTGGGCAATAGCGCCCGGGCGCAGCGGGTCGGCATATTCAAGATCTACAGCACCGGCAAGAACGAGATCGTGGTTGGCGAAGACGACAAGCATCTCGACTTCAGGGTATCGGTCCTGTGCTCGGGTGAACCGGCCTCACATCGGCGGCCAGCTGACGCACTCCACCGTGCTCTATTGCCATAACTTGCTTGAACACGCCTACCTCTTCGTCAGCGAACCATTCCACCGCATGTTGGCAAAGACAGCTAGCGCCGTGACGGCGTAGGTCGGCTGCTTCAAGGCTGGTGCTCCGGCATGATGCCGCCGATGATTTGCCAGCCAGGCCGTGCAATGGGCACTTGCCGACGCGCCGCAACAGGCGCAGCGAGTTACATTTCTAACGTCAGCGATATACGGACGATGCGGAAACGGCGCCTAGCCGCACCACGACGGCAGGTGTCATCGCCTGCTCGCCGGCGCCGTGTGCACCACCACGAGCCAGGCTGCGCAGAACGACGGGCTGCAGCGCATGGTGGAGAACGCGGTCGCGGCCTGCGTCAGATGATCGTGTGCGCCGACACGAAGCGCACAAGCGAACAGGCCCACGGGACGCCAGCGACCTGGCCGCCGTGCAGGAAGGGGTCCAGGCAAACGCGCCGGCCTGCCTGATCTTGCTGGGACGCTGGAACGAACGCGGGGAGAAGGCGTGCCGAAGGATGCCGCACAAGCCAAGATAATGTATGGGCGCGCGGCGGCGGTCGACACGAAGGGCCATGTGGAACTGGGGCGGATGGCCGAACAGGGTATCGCCGGCCCGGTAGCCTATGCCGAGGCCAGTGAACACTACAGCCAGGCGGCGGCGAAAGAAGATGCCGAGGGACTCGTGGGACTGGGCCGTCTGGAGGAGCGTGTATCGGTACGACGGGTGAGCGACGCGAGGCTGGCGACTACATCGCCGCGCCGCACGCCGCTGGAACGACCAGGCCGGGGCAGCTGGACCGCATCCAGTCAGCCCGCCCGGTCATGAACGCGCAGGAGGGAGACCTGGAGCGCAGGCGCTGGAGGTCGCTGCTGGGTTCGCGCGCAGGGTCGGCATACGACGCGGCGCCTGCGATGAAAGCGTTCAAGGACTATCCCTACGAGCTGACCTTGCGCTTTGCCTTCAAGCGAGGCGAGCAGATGCCGGTCTCGGTCCGCGTCGCCAGCCCCTCCGCGAACCCCGCCTTCGACGCGGCCCTGCAACAGGCAATGACGACGCTGCGGATGCCGCCGGCTCCTATCTTCGGCCCGAAGGCGGACTACGAAGTCGAGCTGCCGATGCACTTTGTGGCGGAAGCCGAACCGGCTCCGCCGAAAAAGTAGGCTTACACCAGCCCGGTCATGTAATACACCGCGATCACGAAGAACACCGCCAGCGTCTTGATGACGGTGACCGCGAAGATCTCGCGATACGACTCCTTGTGCGTCAGGCCCGTGACCGCGAGCAGCGTGATGACGGCGCCGTTGTGCGGCAGCGTGTCCATGCCGCCGCTGGCCATGGCGACCACGCGGTGCAGCACCTCGAGCGGAATCTGCGCCGCGTTCGCGCCCTGGATGAAGAGGTCCGACATGGCGGCCAGCGCGATGCTCATGCCGCCCGAAGCGGAACCGGTGATGCCGGCCAGCGAACTGACCGAGACGGCCGCGTTGACCAGCGGGTCGGGGATGCTTTTCAGGGCGTTACCGACGACCACGAAGCCCGGCAGCGCGGCGATCACGCCGCCGAAACCGTATTCCGACGCGGTATTCATCGCCGCCAGCAGCGCGCCGCCGACGGCCGCTTTCGAGCCGGCCGCGAAACGGTCCTTGATGCGTCCGAAGGCGGTGAAGACGACGAACAGGATACCCAGCAGCAGCGCGCCCTGCACCGCCCAGATCGCGACCACGGTCTTGATCGGCGTGGTGACCGGGGCTTTCAGGCCCGGCAGGATGTCGGGCGAGACCGTGAAGGAGGCGCCGTACCAGTCCGGAATCATCCGGGTCAGCAGGAAGTTGGCGACGCCGACCACGATCAGCGGCAGCAGCGCCAGCAAGGGATTCGGCAGCGAGGTGCTTTGCACGCGTTCCGGTTCGTTCTGCAGCGTCGTGCCATAGCCTTCGCCCTTGGCCATCGCGGCGCGGCGGCGCCATTCGAGGTAGGCCAGGCCGACCACGATGATGAAGATCGAGCCGATCGTGCCCAGGATCGGCGCGGCCCACGAGGTGGTCTTGAAGAAGGTGGTCGGGATGATGTTCTGGATCTGCGGGGTGCCCGGCAGCGAATCCATCGTGAACGAGAAGGCGCCGAGTGCCAGCGCGCCCGGCATCAGGCGCTTCGGAATATTACTCTGGCGGTAGAGTTCAGCCGCGAACGGATACACCGCGAACACCACCACGAACAGCGAGACGCCGCCATAGGTGAGCAAGGCGCAGACGGCGACGATCACCGCGTTGGCGCGCGAGCGGCCGATGTAGCGCACGGCGGCGGCCACGATCGATTCGCTGAAACCGGACAGTTCGATCAGTTTGCCGAAGACGGCGCCCAGCATGAAGACCGGGAAGTAGAGCTTGACGAAACCGACCATCTTTTCCATGAAAATACCGGAAAACACGGGCGCGACGGCCGAGGGATCGGTCAGCAGCACCGCGCCGAGGGCGGCGATCGGTGCGAACAGGATGACGCTGTAGCCGCGGTAGGCGGCGAACATCAGAAACGCCAGGGCGGCGAGAACAATCAGAAATGACACGGGTGCTCCTCTTTCTCTTTATGTGCCGGTCGCGTGCTGCGGACCGGCGGTTTTGCTGTATGCCGAACGTCGGGCCGCGTGATTATTGGCGATCGTTGGCGTTTTTGAAATACGTAAAACTACCGTACGGCCGCCCGCGCACCCGCATCCCGCACAGTTCTCCCCGCGCCAGTTCTCCCCGCATCAGCCACACCCGGCTGCCCTCGCTCCCAGGCACACGTCGCGCCGCGTCGAAGCTGCGCCCGCCGTCGCGCGACGGTCATGCCGAGCGATACGGCACGCCCATCGGCGCCGAGGTTCTACCCACACGATGCACAAGCCGGCGGCGCCGTCGCCGGCGAGCGCCGGATAGGCGGCGCCGCCCTCCGCGAACGGCGCGGAGAGCGTGCGTGCGGCGCGTCGAAGCCGGCGCCGCCATCGGTCGAGCGCGCGACGCGGATCGCCGCGCAGCCGGATCCTCGCTGACGGTCCAGGCAAGATGGACGTACGTCCCGGCCCGACGGCCAGCGACGGCGCGCGTGCCGGACGCCGCTCGTCGCCGCCAATGCGGCGCGCCTCGGAAAGTGACGCCGCCATTCGTCGAGCGCGCAGTCCAGAGGGCGCCGCCGTACTCGGTCCAGGCCGCAAGACGATGCCATCGGCGCCCACCGCCAGGTCGAGGCTGCCGTTCGACCAGGTGTGCGATCAGTCGTCCCTTGCCGTCGCCGCCGCGCGAGCGCGACAGGTTGAGCGGTGCGGCGAAGCTGGCGCCGCCGTCGCCGGAACGGGCGAACAGGATGTCGCCGCCGTGCGAGCCGCCGGAGAAAATGATTTCCTGCCAGAGCAGGTAGACCTGGCGCGGGCGGCGCGGATCGACGGCGATGCGCGGCGCCCAGGAAAAGGTGGCCGGACTGCGCGCCACGTTCAGCGGCTGCGCCGGGACGGCCGTCGCTTGCAAGGCGCCGGAACCAGACGTCGCGGCTCTGTCTGGTCGACCCAGGCCAGGTTGCCACCAGTGGCCACGACCTGGCGCAAAGGCGACGGTGGCGTCGTCAACGTAGTCGTAGCGCGATGCGTTCTGCCGCCAGGGTCCCTTTTCGCCCCCGACCGGAGGCGATCACCATGCTGTCTTGCCAGGCGGGGATGGTCCCTGCGGTCGTGACGGCCAATGCGAGCAGGACTGTACGAAACATGCTGTCCTCCCGGCGCCAAGACTAGCACCGCGGGCCCCGGGCCGGCACACGCGAGGCCGCTCCGCGCGCCAAATTACCCGTCCGGAATAATTTGGATGGCGTGTTGCACGCATTGGCTATTGCGGTTTTCCCTTAGTTGCAAATGAAACTATTTACTGGTACAACCGAACCTGCGTACATACCTGAACAACAAGATTCAAATCAGGTGGACGGTTGGGCAAAACTTAAAGTAAAACTAAAACAGAGACCGAGGAAGACACACTCATGAAAATCACCATGATGCGCGCCGCCGCATGCCTGGCATTGTTTGGCAGCGCAATGGCGCACGCCCAAACCTATCCAACCAAGACGATCACCATGATCGTGCCCTTCGCAGCCGGCGGCCCGACCGACACGGTGGCGCGCCTGGTGGCCCAGTCGATGGGCACCAAGCTCAAGCAGCAGATCATCATCGAGAACGTCGGCGGCGCCGGCGGCACGATCGGCGCGGCGCGCGTCGCCAAGGCGGCGCCGGACGGCTACACGCTGTTCCTGCACCACATCGGCCAGTCCACCGCGCCTGCGCTGTACCGCAAGCTCTCCTACAACGCGCAGACCGACTTCGAGCCGATCGGCCTGGTGACCGACGTGCCGATGACCATCGTCGCGCGCAAGGACTTCCCGGCCAAGGACTTCAAGGAATTCCTGTCCTACGTGAAAGCCAACAAGGACAAGATCACCTATGCCAACGCCGGCGTCGGTTCGGCCTCGCACCTGTGCGGCATGCTGTTCATGACCGCCATCGGCACCGACCTGACCACCGTTCCGTACAAGGGCACCGGTCCGGCCATGAACGACCTGCTCGGCGGCCAGGTGGACTTCATGTGCGACCAGACCACCAACACCACCAGCCAGATCAAGTCCGGCAAGATCAAGGCCTACGGCGTCACCACCAAGACCCGCCTGGCCTCGATGCCCGACCTGCCGACCCTGAACGAAGCCGGCCTGCCGGGCTTCGAAGTGGCGGTCTGGCACGGCATGTACGCGCCGAAAGGCACGCCGAAGCCGATCATCGACACCCTCGCCAGCGCGCTCCAGAGCGCCCTCAAGGATCCGAACGTGAAGCAGCGCTTCAACGACCTCGGCACCGAGCCGGTCGCGCGAAAAACGCGCCACGCCGGAAGCGCTGCGCGCCCACGTCAAGTCCGAGATCGAGCGCTGGTCGCCGATCATCGCCAAGGCCGGCGTCTACGCCGACTGATTGCCCGCAGCGGCAAGGCCACGACGGGTCCCCTGTGCGGGGACCCGTCGTGCGACAGCATTCGACAAGTAAAAAAAGGAGCGCGCAGTGCCATCATTCATTCGCCACCAAAAAGATTTTTGGACCGGCATCATCTTTCTGTTCTTCGGGTCGGCCGCGGTCATTCTCGGCCTCGACTATCCGATGGGGAGCGCCGGCCGCATGGGCCCGGCCTATTTCCCGACCGTCCTCGGCGGCCTGCTGATCGCTGGTCGGCGCGATCGGCGTGATCCGCTCTTTCCTGCGCGCACGGCGAGCCGGTCGGCAAGTTCTACATCAAGGAAATCCTGCTGATCCTGGTCGCCGTGCTGCTGTTCGGCTTCCTGATGCGCAAGGCCGGCCTGGTGCCCGCGGTGCTGGTGCTGGTGCTGATGAGCGCCTATGCGAGTCCCAAGTTCACCTGGGGCGCCTCGCTGCTGCTGGCCGTCGGCCTGGCGGTGTTCGCGGTCGTCGTCTTCGTCAAGCTGCTTGGCTTGCCGATGCCCATCCTTGGCCCCTGGTTCGGCTTTTAAGAAGAAAACATGGAAATCCTTCACAATCTCGGGCTGGGCCTGGAAACGGCTTTCACCCTCACCAATCTCGCCTACTGCCTGATCGGCGTGTTCGTCGGCACCGCCGTCGGCGTGCTGCCGGGCCTCGGTCCGGTCGCCACCATCGCGATGCTGCTGCCGGCCACCTTCGGCCTGCCGCCAGTCTCGGCACTGATCATGCTCTCGGGCATTTACTACGGCGCCCAGTACGGGGGCTCGACCACCGCCATCCTGGTCAACCTGCCCGGGGAATCATCCTCGGTCGTGACAGCCATCGACGGCTACCAGATGGCGCGCCAGGGCCATGCCGGCAAGGCGCTGGCCACCGCGGCGCTCGGCTCGTTCTTCGCCGGCACCGTCGCCACCATCCTGCTGGCCCTGTTCGCGCCGCCGCTGGCCGAACTGGCGCTGAAATTCGGCCCGGCCGAATACTTCTCGCTGATGGTGCTCGGCCTGGTCGCCTCGGTCGTGCTGGCCAGCGGCTCGCTGCTCAACGCGATCGGCATGGTCATCCTCGGCCTGCTGCTCGGCCTGGTCGGCACCGACGTCAACTCGGGCCTGGCGCGCTACACCTTCGACATGCCTGAACTGGCGGACGGCGTCAACTTCGTGATCGTCGCGATGGGCATGTTCGGCATCGGCGAAATCATCCGCAACCTCGAGCATGACGAGTCGCGCTCGCTGATGATGAAGAAGGTCTCGGGCCTGATGCTGACCAAGGAAGACTTCAAGCGCATCGCCGCGCCGGTCCTGCGCGGCACCTTCATCGGTTCGGCACTCGGCATCCTGCCGGGCGGCGGCGCGATGCTGGCCTCGTTCGCGTCCTACTCGATCGAGAAGAAGATCTCGAAGAACTCGGCCAATTTCGGCAAGGGCGCGATCGAAGGCGTCGCGGCGCCGGAAGCGGCGAACAACGCCGGCGCGCAGACCTCGTTCATCCCGATGCTGACCCTGGGCATTCCGTCGAACCCGGTGATGGCGCTGATGATCGGCGCGATGATCATCCAGGGCATCCAGCCGGGTCCGGCCGTGATGACCGAGCAGCCGGCCCTGTTCTGGGGCCTGATCGTCTCGATGTGGATCGGTAACCTGTTCCTGGTCGTGCTGAACCTGCCGATGATCGGCCTCTGGGTCAAGATGATCATGGTGCCTTACCACCGCCTGTATCCGGCCATCCTGATGTTCTGCGCGATCGGTGTGTTCAGCCTGAACAACAACGAGTTCGATGTCTTCCTGATGGCGCTGTTCGGCCTGTTCGGCTACATCTGCGCCAAGCTGGGCGCCGAGCCGGCGCCGATGCTGCTGGGCTTCATCATCGGCCCGATGATGGAAGAATACCTGCGCCGCGCGCTGCTGCTCTCGCACAGCGACCCGCTGGTGTTCGTCCAGCGTCCGATCAGCGCCGTCATGCTCGCCCTGGCGGCCGCGGCAATGATCGTCGTGCTCTTGCCTTCGCTGCGCAAGAAACGCGAAGAAGCCTTCCACGAAGACTGATCGCGTCCGCATCCGCGGCGTCGCCGGGGATGCGTTCCGCGCATCTGCATCCCGCAGGGCCTTTTTGGCCCTGCGCGTCCATTTTCTATCTCATATTGAACACAAACTCTGTGCGAAATTGCACAAACACTTCGCAAGTGCAACTAAGTCGTTGACAATATTGATGCAAGAAAATACAGTTTCATTATAGATGGCACAGTTCCACTAAGAGAAACGCCGCCGCTATACCCACGAAGTATTTGCCGTCCGGCCTCGATCGGGGCCGGAGCACCTCGAAAAACCAGGAGACCTCATTAAATGAAGAAGACCATCCTTGCAATGGCCGTGCTCGCAGCTTGCATGTCGACCGCGTCGGCGCAGACCAGCGTCACCATCTACGGCATCGTCGATGCCGGCATCACCCATGTGACCAACGACGGTCCAGTGGGCGACCGCACCACCGTCGACGCAGGCCAGATGCAGACTTCGCGCTGGGGCTTCAAGGGCGTCGAAGACCTGGGCGGCGGCCTCAAGGCACGCTTCGGCCTCGAAGGCACCCTGCTGAACGACACCGGCGCCGCCGGCGTGAACACCGGCACTCCTGCCACCGACCAGCCTGTTCGACCGTGAAGCCACCGTCGGCCTGTCCGGCGCCTTCGGCTCGATCGACATCGGCCGCCAGAACATCCTGGGTATCGGCTCGGTCGGCCTGGCCGATCCGATGGGCCTGGCCTTCGCGGCGACCAGCCCGAACGTGCTGTTCGGCGCGATGAACTTCGGCGCCGTCTACGGTGCCTACGGCGCCAACGGCGTCGGCAACAGCGCCCTGCGCCAGACCAACTCGATCAAGTACGTGTCGCCAAGCTTCAGCGGCTTCGGCTTCGGCCTGATGCGCGCCTTCGGCGAGCAGGGCAACGGCATCCAGAAGGGTTCCTACCAGGGCGCTTCGGTGTTCTACAACGCCGGTCCGATCGGCGTCGCCGGCGCCTATGCGCGCATGAAGAACGTCACCGATACCGACATGCTGACCTCGTACGGCGTCGGCGTGAAGTACACGCTGCCGATGGCCGTGATCAAGGGCACCTATATCGCCAACAAGACCGACGTCAGCAACCGCACGATCTCGGTGCTGGGCGTCGGTGTCGACGTGCCGGTCGCACCTGCCATGACCGTCACCGCCGCCGTCTACAACACCAAGCGCTACGGTGACTTCGGCCCGGACAACGACTCGCAGCAGTACCACCTGATCGGCCGCTACGCGCTGAGCAAGCGCAGCACCGTGTACGCCGCGTACACCCGCGCGAACACCAGCAACGCTGGTCACCTCCGTCGCCACCCTCGGCCGAACCTCAGCCGATCAACCTGGCGCAGGGCATCGTTGCCGTCGGCAGCGACTCGGCCAACCGCTTCACCGTGGGCGTGATGCACATGTTCTAATGCGTCGCTCGCGTCGTTCTTCGACGCGGTAAGATGCACTACCACGGCGGCCTACGGGTCGCCGTTTTTTTTAGTTACACGGATTTCAAGATGACACCACAAGACGACAAGGACGTGCCGCCGGGCTTCGAGCGGCTCAAGCGCGGCGGCCCCTACATGGCCAGCCTGGGCGACCTGTATTGCCGGCGCGACGGCGGGCAAGATCGTGATCGCGATGCGCATGACCGACAGCCACACCAACATGCGCGGCATCGTCCACGGCGGCATGCTGGCCAGCCTGGCCGATTCCAGCCTGGGCCTGGGCCTGACGATGTCCTGCGAGGGCCGCAACTCCTTCGTCACCGTCAACCTCAGCACCGATTTCATCGGCGCCGGCCGCCCCGGCGACTGGGTCGAGGCGCACGTCAACATCGGCCGCATCGGCGCGCGCGTGGCGTTTGCCGACTGCGAACTGCTGGTGCATGGCAAGCGCATCCTGCGCGCGAGCGGCGTGTTCGCGGTGATGAAGGCGCTGACCGCGGCGCAGCTCGACGCCGGCTACTGAAGCCGGGCGCGTTCCCCGCATGCCGTCGATCGTATCGATGACGTCGCGCACCCGAAACGGTTTGATCAGGATGCGGCTGATGCCGCAGGCGCGCAGCACCTGCAGCAGTTCGGCATTGCAGGATTCGACCAGGGCCGCGACCGGGATCGATGCCGCGCTGGCGCTCTCGCCCGGAGCGGATCTGCTGGATCAGGCTCAGTCCCCGGCACAGCGCCGTCTTGCGGCGGCCAGTCGAGCGCGACCACCGCGCCGTCGAAGCGCTGCCCTTCGCACAACTGCTGCGCGGTGGCGTAGGCTGCCGCTTCGGTCACTTCGGCCGTGCCGAGGCTGTGCACCGTCAGCGACACGGTGCGCCGCAGCAGGTGCGCAGGCTCGACCAGCAGGATCTTCAGCGGCCGATGCTATTCATCGGCTGACGGCCCGCGTGCGCGGTTAAGCTCGAGCACCACCAGGTCGCGCAGGCTTTCGAGATCGCCCGCTCGACCGGGTCGAGCGTGCGCGGGACGGTATCGATCAGGCACAGCGTGCCGAGCGCCAGGCCGTTCCTCGCAGGTCAGGGGCGCGCCCGCATAGAAGCGCACATGCGGCGGGCCCGATACCGCGGGATTGTCGTGAAAGCGCGGATCGAGCAGCGCATCCGGCACCAGCAGGATCTCGTCGCCGAGCAGCGCATGCGCGCAGAACGAGATGTCGCGCGCCGTCTCGCAGGCGTCGAGCCGACCCGCGCCTTGAACCACTGGCGGTCGGCATCGATCAGGCTGATCAGGCAGATCGGGACATTGAACTCGCTCGATGCGAATTCGACGATCTTGTCGAAGCGCTCCTCGGGCGGCGTATCGAGCAGCACAGTTCATACAGCAGCGCCAGGCGCTCCTTCTCGTTGGCGGGCAAGGCGGGCTTGATCATGGGATGGAGGAATGCGTCATGGTCGCTGACGATAACGCATTTCGCGCCGCGCTTGCCAACCCTGGGGTCAGGTCTGACATTCAGACACGAGCTCTGCCTTCATCCCGGATTTGTACCCACCGCTATGCCAAGGCATGGATGAGGCCGTGTCTGAATGTCAGACCTGACCCCAGCTTGCCACTTGCGCCGCCAAATCAATCCTGTTGCGTCGCCAACAGCACGATCGCGGCGCCCGCGGCGACGATCAGCGCATCCTCGATCAGGCCGCTGCGGGTCTGGCCGATGCGCGCCATCGCCTGCTTGCGGGCGGCCAGGGTCAGGTAGGCGAGCGGGACCGCGGTTGCGACCGCGACCACGGCGCCCTCTTTCTCGCAGCCACGCGGCGCCAGCGCGGCGCCTGCGATGCCGGCGCTCATGATGCGCGCCGTCAGCCCCAGCGCCACGGTGCGGTCGGGCGCCGATTTCATCTTGTCCCCGAACAGTTCGCCGATGCCCATGGCCATCGCACCATATTTGAACAGCGGACGATCGAGCAGGAGCAGGCGGCCAGGCGTCTGGCGGGCCGCCGCGCGCGCGGTGGCGATGGTGGCCATCGGGGTCATCGAGCGGGCGCTGGCGACGGCGCCGATCAGGATGGAAGGAAGCAGGCTGCGAAGGTTCATCGTGGGTCACTCCAGTGCGATTGGTGGTTTCTTGAATAGCCTGGCGACATCGGGCCGAAAGAGCAGGCACTTGCGCCAAAACAGTTATTCAATTGTAAACACTCAATTGCCGGGGTGTCGCTACGGACGTTCGGCCAGTCTGTATTGTCGAGCTTGCGCCAAGGCGGAAGTCCGATTGTCAGACCTGACCCGTTGCGGATATTGTCGAGCTTGTGTCCGATTGTCAGACCTGACCCCAGGGGTACTCAGGACTCCAGCCGCGCCGCGATCTCGATCAGCCGCGGCCGCACTTCCTCGAGCAGGAATTTTTCGGACACGCTCGACGACGGCCCGCCGCAGTTGATCGACATCAGCTGGTTGCCGCCGATCGGATAGAAGCCGACCGCGATGCCGTTGACGTCTTTCTGCCACTCGCCGAACGAGGTCGTGCAGCCGTACTGCGCGTAGTCGCGCGTGCCGCGCTCGATCGCCTCCAGCACCGCCTTGTAGGCCATTTCGTCGATTTCCTGGTAGCGCGCCAGGATGTCCTTGCGTTCCTGCTCGCTGGCCTTGACCAGGTAGGCGCGGCCGATCGCCGAGACGGCGAGCGGCATGCGCGAGCCGACCTGCAGCGCGAGCGCCAGCGCGGCGGTGCTGCGGCAGACTTCGATGTAGATCATCGAGAGCCGGTCGCGCACCGCGATCGAGACCGTGGTGCCGGAGAACTCGGCCAGCTCCTGCATCATCGGACGCGCCAGCTGGCGGATGTCGAGGCGGGCCAGCATCGCCGCGCCCAGGCCCAGCGTGGCCGTGCCGAGCACGTAGCGCCCGCCGCTGTCCTGCACCAGGTAGCCCAGGCGCGTGAGCGTGTAGGTAAAGCGCGTGACGGTCGACTTGGGCAAGCCGCAGCGTTCGGCGATCTGGTGGTTGGTCAGGCCCTTGTCGGCCGAGCGGAAGCAGGCCAGCACCTCGAGGCCGCGCGCCAGCGCCGTGATGAAATAGCGCTCTTCGTTCTTGCGCGACGGGTCGAGCAGTTCCGCGCCCTCAGGTCTGCGCGCCGGTGTTGATGTCGCTCGATTGCATGGATGGACCCCTGTCTGGACGTTGGAGAGTCGAGCCGGCTCGCCTTCTCAAATGAGGCTTTGCCGGTAGCCGCAAGGCATGGCACACTGATCTGCGGTGGCGCCAGATGATCTGTATTGACGGTTCGCGAACAAATCGTTGCTACTCATCTAAAATTATCGTATTCTTTTTTTGTTCCATTTTACACCGTGCAGTTTCGCAGAGTAAAACCAATGAATCACGCTTCAGCCCCATCAAGGAGTCGCACCCATGCGGTAAGTCGCGCACCAAGGCAGCATCCAAAACAAAAACGATCACACCAATAATGGAGACACGATTTTGGAGCTTTTCCTGCAACAAGTCCTGAACGGGCTGACCCTTGGAGGGGTCTACAGCCTGGTGGCGCTGGGGCTGACGCTGGTCTACGGCATCCTGCACGTCCCGAACTTCGCCCACGGCGCCTTCTACATGGCGGGCGCCTATTCGGCCTTCTTCATCATGACCAAGCTGGGCCTGAATTACTGGTGGGGCATGCTCGGCGCCGGCGTCGTGGTCGCCCTGATTTCCGTGCTGGCCGAGCGCCTGGTGTTCCACCCGCTGCGCAAAGCCCCCTACCTGCACCACATGATCGCCTCGATCGGCATCCTGCTGTTCCTCGAAGCCGGCGCCCAGGCCATCTGGGGCGCGGACTTCCACCGCATGGACACGCCCTACACCGCAGTGCTCGAATTCGGCGGCCTGACCCTGCCGGCCCAGCGCCTGCTGATCATCGGCGCGGCGTTCCTGCTGGTGGCGCTCTTGCAGCTGTTCCTGAAGCAAGACCATCACCGGCGCGACCATCGTCGCCATGGCGCAGAACCGCGAAGGCGCGGCGCTGGTCGGCATCGACGCCACCCGCGTGGCGATGCTGACCTTCGCCATCTCCGGCGCGCTGGCCGGCGTCGCGGCGGTGCTGTACGCGCCGATCAACCTGGTCTACACCTCGATGGGCAACCTGGTGATCACCAAGGCCTTCGTCATCATCGTGCTGGGCGGCATGGGCAGCGTGCCGGGCGCGATCGTGGGCGGCCTGATCATCGGCTTTGCCGAAGCCTTCGGCGCCTTCTACATCTCGACCGACTACAAGGACATCATCGCCTTCGCGTTGCTGGTGCTGATCCTGTCGGTGCGTCCGCAGGGCCTGTTCGCCAAGGGAGCCCACTGATGAAGTTCATGAACTCGCACCGCCGGCTGGCTGTGCCTGCTGGCGCTGGCGCCTGGCCTTCCCCTTCCTGGCCGGGAACGACTACCACCTGACCGTGATGTCGACCGCCTACATCTATCGCGATCGCCACGCATCGGGCTGAACCTGATCACCGGCTACACCGGCCAGTTCAACCTGGCGCACAGCGGCTTCATGGCGGTCGGCGCCTACACGGTCGGCATCCTGACGGTCGACCACCAGGTGCCGTTCTGGATCGCGTTCTGCGCTGTCCGGCGTGGTCGCGGCCGCGCATCGGCTTCTTCGTCGGCCTGGTGTCGCTGCGCCTGAAGGGCCACTTCTTCTCGATCTTCACGCTGTGCGTCGGCTACATCATGTTCCTGCTGATCGAGAAGTGGGAAAGCCTGACCCACGGCACGGTCGGCATCATCGGCATCCCGGCGCCGCCGAGCATCGGCCGCATCGACTTCGCCACGCCGCGCCCGCAGTACTACCTGGTGCTGTTCTTCCTGGTGCTGGGCCTCTGGGTCATGCACCGCATCGTGCGCTCGCTGCTGGGCCGCACCTTCATGGCGATCCGCAACGGCGACGACCTGGCCGAGGCGCTGGGCATCAACCTGATGCGCAACAAGCTGCTGGCCTTCATGCTGTCGGTGTTCTTCGCCGGCCTGGCGGGCGGCCTGTACGCCGGCTTCGTGCGCTTCCTCGGCCCCGGCCTGGCCAGCGTCGAGCACACCTTCGACATGACGATGTACATGCTGGTCGGCGGCATCGGCACCCTGCTCGGCCCGCTGCTGGGCGCCATCGGCGTGCCCTGGCTGACGCAGTACCTGCAGTTCCTGCAGGACTACCGCTTCGTCGTGTTCGGCCCGCTGCTGATCGCTGCTGGTGATCTTCCTGCCGGACGGCATCGTCGGCACCTGGCTGAACCGCAGGCGCAGGCAGACGCGCCGCGCTGGCCGCAGCGCCGCCCGCCACGCGGCGCAGCACGCTGCCGGCCGCGAAAGGAGCGACCCATGCTTGAAATCGACTCGCTCGACCAAGCGCTTCGGCGGCCTGGCGGCCGTCAACGACGTCAGCGTCACGCTTCGCAGCGCGGCACAGATCAACGCCATCATCGGCCCGAACGGCGCCGGCAAGACCACCTTCTTCAACCTGATCAGCGGCGCGCATCGCGCCGACCTCGGGCCGCATCATGCTTCGACGGCCAGCGACGTGACCGGCCTGCGCGCCGACCAGGTGGCGCGCCTCGGCATGGCGCGCACCTTCCAGACCACCACCCTGTTCGACACGGCGACGGTGCTGGACAACCTGATCGTCGGCCACCGCCTGCGCACCAGGTCCGGCCTGCTGGACGTGCTGCTCGAGCACGCGCCGGCTGCAGGAGGAAGAGCGCATCTGCCGCGACAAGGCGCGCGCGGCGCTGGACTTCGTGGGCCTGGCGCACGTGGAGAACCGCATCGCCGGCGACATCTCGCAGGAAGAACGCAAGCGCGTCGCCTTCGCGCTGGCCCTGGCGACCGATCCGACCACTGCTGCTGCTGGACGAGCCGGCCGGCGGCGTGAATCCCGGAGGAAACCGTCGGCCTGGCCGCGCTGATCCGCAAGATGGTCGCCAGCGGCCTGACCGTCTGCCTGATCGAACACAAGATGGACATGATCATGAGCCTGGCCGACAAGATCCTGGTGCTCAACTACGGCGAGAAGATCGCCGAAGGCACGCCCGCCGAGATCCGCGCCAACCCGGCCGTGATCGAAGCCTACCTGGGGAGCGAACATGCTGAGGTTTGATAAGGTCTCCCTGTCACTACGGCAGCTTCCGCGCGCTGCACGACGTCACGCATGCACGCCGACGAAGGCGAACTGGTGGTGCTGCTGGGCGCCAACGGCGCCGGCAAGAGCTCGATCTTCCTCACCACGAGCGGCCTGCAGCAGGCCAGCACCGGCAGCATCCGCTTCGGCGAGCCACGAACTGGTGGGCCGCAAGCCCTCGCAGATCGTGGCCGACGGGCTGGTGCACTGCCCCGAGGGCCGCAAGCTGTTCCCGGGCATGTCGGTGCTGAAGAACCTGACGCTGGGCGCCTACGTGCACCGGCGCGACAGCAAGCGGCACGCAGCGCTCGCTGGACGAAGTGTTCGCGCTGTTCCCGATCCTGGACGAGAAGAAGGACGAGCCGGCCGGCTCGCTCTCGCGGCGGCCAGCAGCAGATGGTGGCGATCGGCCGCGCGCTGATGGGCCGGCCCAAGGCGCTGCTGCTGGACGAGCCTTCGCTGGGCCTGGCGCCGCTGGTCGTCAAGCAGATGTTCGAGGTCATCGCAGCGCATCAACCGGGCCGGCACCACCGTGCTGCTGGCCGAGCAGAACGCGTATGCGGCGCTGAACATCGCCAGCCGCGCCTATGTGATCGAACAGGGCCGCATCGTGCTGGAAGGCGACCGCGAAGAGCTGCTGAACAACGAGGCAGGTGCGCAAGGCCTACATCGGCGCCTAGACCGCTCGACCCACTCCGTAGCACTCACAACAAGTAAATCTTAGGAGACCGCAAGCATGAAAGTGCAAGCCAAGTTGTCTCGCCGTACCCTGCTGGCCGCAGCGCGCCGCCACCCTTGCCTTTGCCGCCGGCGGCGTGCAGGCGCAGGAAATCGTCAAGATCGGCTACTCCGGCCCGCTCTCGCGGCGGCGCCGCGCTGTACGGCAAGAACGTGCTGAACGGCATGGAGATGGCCGCAGCGGAAATCAATGCCAAGCCGGCTCGAGATCGGCGGCAAGAACGTACAAGCTCGAGATCGTCGCGCTGGACGACAAGTACAACCCGGCCGAGACCGCCATCAACGTGCAGCGCCTGGTGCAGCAGCACAAGACGCCGGCCGTGCTGGTGCCGCACTCGGGCGGCATCTTCGCGATGCAGGCCTTCAACGAAGAAGCCAGAAGTGCCTGCTGCTGGCCTACACCAGCCTGCCGCAGATCACCGAACGCGGCAACAAGCTGACGATCCGCATCCCGCCGACTTCACCGGCTACATCGCGCCCGTTCACCAAGACGATGATGACCAAGTACGGCAAGAAGGTGGCCATGGTGCCAAGCCGACCACGACTACGCGAAGGCCTGGATCGGCCGCCTTCAAACCGGCCTGGGAAGCGGCCGGCGGCAAGGTCGTCGCGGAAAACCCAATGTCCTACAACCGGGCCACCGACTTCTACAGCGGCGTGTCAGCCGCGATGCTGGCCGAAAGCCGGACGTGCATGTTCATCGGCGGCGCGTCGGAGCCGACCGCGCTGGTGGCCAAGCAGGCGCGCGAACTGGGCTTCAAGGGCGGCTTCATCATCATCGACCAGGCCAAGATCGACGAGATGGCCAAGGTGATCGGCGGCCTCGGCGCCGCTCGAAGGCTCGATCGGCGTGATGCCGCTGGCGAACGACACCCGTCCGGAAGCCGTCGCCTTCACCGAGCGCTATCGCAAGCTGAACCCGGGCAAGGATCCTAGCACCGAGATCAGCCTGAACTACACGGCCGTGCACGCGACCGATCGCGGCCATGAAACTGGCCGGCACCACGACCGACGCCACCGCGATCCGCGGCCAGATGGAAAAAGCCTTCACCACCTTGCCGGCCATGTACAACCCGAACGACATCGACGGCCTGGACAGCAAAGGCGGCACCATCGCCAATACCATCCTGGGCACGGTCGAGGGCGGCAAGATCAAGGGCCAGTTCCTGCGCGCGATGAACGCGGGTAAATAAGTACTTACCGAATGACCGCCGGGGCCCTGGTGTCGTGGCGGTCAGGGTTGTTGAAGTCCGCCCTTTCCGAGTACAGCGGATTGGGCGCGACATACACGCGCAGCTCATGCCCGAGCGCCCCCTGCGGCGCCACCTGGTTCAGGTCGAAGGTCTGGACGATCGGGCTGACATCGAAACTCCACGCAAATTCACCAGATCCATTGACAAAGCGGATGGTATCGCCGGCAACGACATTCACATAGCGTGTGTCTTGCGAGAGATTCACAATACGGGTAGCGGCAGCCGGCGGAACCGGTGAGCCGAGCAGGTCGGCGCGCGGCGTGACCGCGGTGGCCGACATGCAGGCCGTCAACAGCGTGAGGCTGACGGCAGGGACGAGCGGACGGATGGACATGGCAGGCTCCAACTTATAAATAGACAAATGTCCATTTCAATCTAGGCCGTCCGGAGCGGAGAATGTAAGTGCAACATGCAATAATAATTGTGCGCGTTGATGCGGGGAATCGGCGTCCGCCGCGGTCGACCGCATCGACGCGACCCATCACAGACGACCCACCCGCGTTCCTTCAAGCCCTTGCAAGCGTCTCTTCCGACAAGCCCAGCAAGTCCGCCAGCACCTCGTTCGTCCCCTCCCCCAGCGTCGGCGGCGCCATGCGCACCGGCAGGCGCTCGCCATTGAAGCGATAGGGCGAGGCCATCACGTCGACCGTGCCGGCCACCGGATGCGGCATGCTCGTCACCAGCCCGGCCTCGACCGCGCGCTTCGATGTCATCGCCTCGTACAGCCCCGCCACTTCGCCGCAGGGAATGCCGACCCGCGTCATGCCGTTCCAGCAGCTCCTTGCGCTTGCGCAGCGCCACCGCTGCGCGCAGATCTGCGGCGCCAGCTCCTCGCGGTGGCTGCGTGCGCTCCAGATTGGTCTTGAAGCGCTCGTCGCTGGCCAGGTCGGGCCGCTCGATCACCTCGGTGCAAAAGCGCACGAACTGGCTGTTGTTGCCCACCGCGATCACCAGCGGACCGTCTTCGGCCTCGTACACGCCATAGGGCATGATCGACGGATGCGCATTGCCGTAGCGCGGAGGGTCGTTGCCGCGCAGCAGCGCTTCCAGGCCATAGTAGGCCGTGATCATCAGGCCGCAGTCGAACAGCGCCATGCCGACGTGGCGGCCGAGGCCGGTCTTTTCGCGCTCGTACAGCGCGGCCAGCACGCCCTGCGCCGCATACATGCCGGTCATCATGTCGACCGCGGCGACGCCGAACTTCAGCGGCGGCTGGGTCGGCTCGCCGTTGAGCGCCATCAGGCCCGCCTCGCCCTGGATCACCAGGTCGTAGCCGGGCCGCGCCGCTTCCGGCCCGGTGCGGTCGTAGCCCGTGATCGAGCAGTAGATCAGGCCCGGCTGCTCGTCCTTCATCTGCTCGTAGCCCAGGCCCAGCCGCTCGATGTCGCCGAACTTGAAGTTCTGGATCACGATGTCGCTCTTGCGGATCAGGTCGCGCGCGATCTGCTGGCCTTCCGGGGTTTTCAGGTCGAGGCAGACCGAGCGCTTGTTGCGGTTGACGCTGTTGAAGTAGGCGGTCTCGGTGTTGCCGACGCGCATGCCCCAGTCGCGCGTGTCGTCGCCGCGCACCGGGTGCTCGACCTTGATGACTTCGGCGCCGAGGTCGCCCAGCACCATGCGCGCACCAGGGGCCGGCCAGCACCCGCGACAGGTCGAGGACGCGCACGCCGGCCAGCGGCAGCGGAATTGATGTTGACATGATGGTCACAGTTGCCTGGTGTCTCCAGTGGCGGCCTGCTGCAGGCGCGCAGCGCCGAAATCCGGCGCGCGCTTTTCGAAGAAGGCCTCGATGCCTTCCTGCGCTTCGTCGTCGCCCTGCGACTGCACCATGAACTGCGCTTCCAGGTCGAGCTGCTCTTCCAGGCTGGCGTGGCCCGCGCTTCTCGCACAGGCGCTTGATGCGCGCCGGCCGCATTCGCCGGGCCGGCCGCGATGCGCGCGGCCAGCGCCAGCGCTTCGGCCAGCGCCTCGCCCGGCTCGGTCAGGCGGTTGACCGCGCCCAGCGCGTGCAGGCGCTCGGCCGGAATGCGTTCGCCCATCAGGCACAGCTCGGTCATCAGCTGGCGCGACAGGAATCGCGCCAGGAAGGCGGTGGCGCCGCCGTCGGGCTCAGGCCCACCTTCACATAGGCCACCGTGAAGAAGGCATTGTCGCGCCGCCACCAGCATGTCGCAGGCCAGCGCCAGCGACATGCCGGCGCCGGCCGCGCCGCCTTCCACCGCCGCAATCACCGGCTTCGGACAGTCGCGGATCGCGCGGATCAGGTCGTGCAGGCGCTTCGATCTTTTCGCGCCGCTCGTCGCAGCGTCAGTGTCGCGCCGCGTGGCCAGCTGGCGCAGGTCGCCGCCGGCGCAAAAGAAGTCGCCGTCGCCGGTCGAACACGATGGCGCCGATCGGCCGGGTCGGCCGCGGCCTCGGTCAGCGCGGCCGGCAGCGCATCGTACAGCGCCGGGGTGATGCGCATTGCGCGCGGCCGGGTTGTTGTTGACCAGCACCCGCACCGCGCCTTCGCGTGCGCACCAGCAGGCCGGCTCGTCATGCCTGCCTGCTCGCTGGCCCGAGCGCGATGTAGCGCTGCGAGGTGATGGTCTTCGTCGCCGAGCTGATGGTCGATCATCACCAGGCGCTTGGCGTAGTGCGCCAGCGGCAGCTCCCAGGTCATGCCGATGCCGCCGTGCAGCTGGATGCTTTCTTCGGCCACCAGCGTGCCGATGCGGCCGATGCTGTATCTTGGCGGCCGACAGCGCGCGCTCGCGCGTGACGCGGTCGGCGTCCAGCGCGGCGGCGGCATTGATCACGGCCGAGCGCGCCTGCTCGATCTCGAGCAGCAGGTCGGCCATGCGGTGCTGCAGCGCCTGGAAGCTGCCGATCGAGCACGCCGAACTGCTTGCGCGTGCGCAGGTATTCGAGCGTCGCCTTCTTGGCCGCTTCCATCGCGCCCAGCGCTTCGGCGCACAGCGCCAGGATGCCGCGGCCGACGGCGCGCTCGAGCGTGGCGAAGCCGCGGCCTTCGGCGCCCAGCAGCGCGTCGGCGCCGAAGCTTGCACGTCGTCGAAGCGTCAGTTCGGCGGCGCGGCCGCCGTCGATGGTCGGGTAGCCGCGCACGCGACAGGCCCGCCGCGTCGGCGGGCACCAGGAACAGCGAGATGCCGGCTTCGTCGTCGACCGCGCCGCTGGTGCGCGCCGAGACCACGAACACGTCGGCCTGCTCGCCCTGCGGCACCACCGCCTTGGCGCCGTCAGCACCCAGCCGTCGCCGCTCGCGCTGGCGCCGCGTGCTGCACGCGCGCCAGTTCGTAGTGCGCGTCGGGTTCGTCATGCGCGAAAGCGGCGATGCGTGCTGCCGTCGATGATGCTCGCCAGCACGCCGCTTCTGCGCGCTCGTTGCCGGCAGCGGCGATCGCGCTCGCCCGCCAGCACGCGCAGCCGAGCAGGGGCTCGACCACCAGGCCGCGGCCGAGCGCCTCGAAGACCACGGCGATGTCGAAGCCGCGCGCCGCCGAAGCCGCCGTCCGCTTCGCGCGAACAGCGCGCCGATCACGCCCAGCTCGGCGAACTGCGTGCCACATCTCGGGGCTGATAGCCTTGCGGCGACTTGGCGATCCTGTCGCGCGTCTCGAAGGCGTACTGCTCGGCGATGAAGCGGTTCAGGCTGTCGGCCAGCATGCGCCGGTCTTCGGTGTGTTCGAAGTTCATGTGCTGTGCTCCTTACAGTCCGAGGATCATCTTGGAGATGATGTTCTTCTGGATTTCGTTGGAGCCGCCGAAGATCGACAGCTTGCGGTTGTTGAAGTACTGCGCCGCGGCGGCGGCCGCGTCGTCGGGGCCGAACGGCGGGCCTGTCGTAGCCGTCGTCGCAGCGCCGCTGCGATGAACGGGCGCGCGTAGACGCCCATCGCGCGGCGGGTCAGCGACGAGATCTCCTGGCGGATCTCGGTGCCGCGGATCTTGAGCATCGAGCTTTCCGCGCCCGGCACGCCGCCGCCGGCCACCGCCGCGATCACGCGCAGGTTGGTGGTCTTCATGTTCTCGAGGTCGATCTCGACCCGCGCCATGCGCGCGCGCGAACGCGGGTCCTCGGCCAGCGGCTTGCCGTTGCTGCGTCTGCCGCGGCGGCGATCTCTTGAGCCGCTCCAGCGCGGCGACCGAGAAGCCGACGCCGGCGATGTTGGTGCGCTCGTAGGTCAGCAGGTACTTGGCGCAGGTCCAGCCCTTGTTCTCCTCGCCGACCAGGTTCTCGGCCGGCACGCGCACGTCGGTGAAGAACACCTCGTTGACTTCGTGCTCGCCGTCGAGCGTGATGATCGGACGCACCTCCACGCCGGGCGTGGTCATGTCGATCAGCAGGAAGCTGATGCCTTCCTGCTTCTTGCGCCTCGCGGTCGGTGCGCACCAGGCAGAAGATCATGTTGGCGTGCTGGCCGAGCGTGGTCCAGGTCTTCTGGCCGTTGACGATGTAGTGCTCGCCCTGCGCGTCGCGCCGCGCACGGCGCTGGTCTTCACCGCCGCCAGGTCGGAGCCGGCGCCCGGCTCCGAATAGCCCTGGCACCACCAGTCGGCGCCGTCGAGGATGCGCGGCAGCCAGTAGCGCTTCTGCGCCTCGTTGCCGTACTTGATCAGCACCGGCCCGAGCATGTTGACGCCGAAGGGCACGATGCGCGGCGCGTGGGCGAGCGCGCACTCGTTCTCGAAGATGAACTTCTGCGACCGCGTTCCAGCCCGGGCCGCCGTATTCCTCGGGCCAGTGGTTGGCCAGCCAGCCGCGCTCGTTGAGGATCGCGTGCCATTCCTCCATGTCGGCCTTGCGACAGGTGCTTGCCGCTCGGCGACTTTGTCGGACAGGCGCGCGGGCAGCTTGTCGGCCAGGAAGGCGCGCACTTCGGCGCGGAAGGCTTCTTCTTCGGGGTGAAATTCAGGTCCATGGCGATCTCCTTAGATAAATCTCGAACAGGCCGGCGGCGCCCATGCCGCCGGCGATGCACATCGTGACGACGGCGTACTTCGCCCTGCGGCGGCGGCCTTCGAGCAGCACGTGGCCGGCCAGGCGCGCGCCGGTCATGCCGAACGGGTGGCCGATCGAAATCGCGCCGCCGTTGACGTTCAGGCGCTCGTCGGGAATGCCCAGCTGTCTGCTGGCAGTAGATCGCCTGCGAGGCGAAGGCTTCGTTCAGCTCCCACAGGTCGATGTCGTCGACCGTCAGGCCGATGCGCGTGCCAGCAGCTTGGGCACCGCGAACACCGGGCCGATGCCCATTTCGTCGGGCTCGCAGCCGGCCACCGCCATGCCGCGGAAGGCGCCCAGCGGCTGCAGGCCGAGGCGCTCGGCTTCCTTGGCTTCCATCAGCACGCAGGCCGAGGCGCCGTCCGACAGCTGCGAGGCGTTGCCGGCGGTGACGAACTTGCCTGCGCCCATCACCGGCTCCAGCTTGGCCAGCGCCTTCGTAGGTGGTGCCGCGGCGGTTGCAGGTGTCGTCGGTCGACCGTGACTTCGCGCTGCGTGACGCGCCTTGGTTTCCTTGTCGGTCACCGCCATGCGTCGTGGTGCAGGCGACGATTTCGTCCGCGTAGCGGCCGGCCAGCTGCGCTTCTTCGGTCTTGCGCTGGCTCTCGGCCGAGAAGCGGTCCTGCGCTTCGCGGCTGATGCCGTAGCGCGCGGCGACGATGTCGGCGGTCTCGATCATCGGCATGTAGAGCGTCGGGCTTGTGCTCGAGGATCCACGGGTCGATGCCGCGAGTCGCCGCTGTCGCGGCGTGCGGATCTGCGAGATGCTTTCGACGCCGCCGGCGATGATGGCCGGCGCGCCGTCGACGACGATGCGGCCGGCGGCCGATGGCGATCGCCTGCAGGCCCGAGGCGCAGAAGCGGTTGACGGTGGTGCCGGCGATCGTGATCGGCAGGCCGGCGCGGATGACGGCCTGGCGCGCGACGTTGCGGCCGGTCGTGCCTTCCGGGTAGCCGCAGCCGAGGATCGCGTCCTCGATCATGCGCCGGGTCGATGCCCGAGCGCTCGACGGCGGCGCGCACGGCGAAGGCGGCCAGCTGCGGCGCCGGTGGTGATGTTGAATTCGCCGCGGTGCGCCTTGGTGAGCGGGGTGCGGGCGGTGGAAACGATGACGGCTTCGCGCATGGCGATGTCTCCTTGAGGTTTGTTTTGATTTATTCAGGCTGGCGAAGTTCTGCGCCGCGTGCGACCAGGTCGCACCAGCAGCGGCGACGGCTGCCAGAACAGCGGGTCTTCCTTGGCGAACTCCTGGATGTCGGCCAGGATCTTCGGCAGGCCGACCGTGTCGGCATACTTCATCGGGCCGCCGCGATAGCGCGGGAAGCCGTAGCCGTGGACGAAGGTCACGTCGACGTCGAGCGGACGCAGGGCGATGCCTCTGGTGCACCACGTTGGCGCCTTCGTTGATCATCGCGGCCAGGTAGCGGCGCATGATCTCTTCGTCGCTGAAGCTGCGCGGCGTGATGCCGGCGCGCTGGCGCTCGGCGTCGATGATGGCCTCGACTTCCGGGTCGGGCGTGCCGATGCGCGCGCCTTCGGGATACAGGTAGTAGCCGCGGCCGGTCTTCTGGCCGAACCAGCCGCGCTCGCACAGGCGGTCGGCGATCTGCACGTAGCGCGCCTTCGGGTCGCGCGTGGCGGCGCGCGCGCTTGCGCGTGGCCCAGCCGATGTCGCCGCCGGCCAGGTCGGACACCTGGAACGGGCCCATCGGGTAGCCGAAGTCGCGCACCGCCTTGTCGATCTGGTAGGGCGAGGCGCCGTCTTCCATCATGTGGTCGGCGGCCTGGCGCGTACACGGCCAGGATGCGGTTGCCGATGAAGCCGTCGCAGACGCCGGCGCGCACCGGCATCTTCTTCAGCTTCTTGGCCAGTTCGAAGGCGGTCGCGACGACGTCGGCGCTGACCTTGGCCGGCACCACGATCTCGAGCAGCTTCATGATGTTGGCCGGCGAGAAGAAGTGCAGGCCGATCACGTCCTGCGGGCGCGAGATGCTGGCGGCGATCTGCGTCGATGTCGAGGTAGGAGGTGTTCGTGGCCAGCACCGCGCCGGGCTTGCAGACGCGGTCGAGTTCGGCGAACACGGCCTGCTTGACGGCCATGTCTTCGAACACCGCTTCGATCACCAGGTCGACCTGGCGCCAGCGCGTCGTAGCGCGGTGCTGCCGCTGCCAGCGCGCCATGACGGCGGCCTTGGCCTCCGGCGTCATGCGGCCCTTGGCGATCAGGCCGTCATAGACTTTCTCGACGTTGGCGCGGCCGCGCGCGAGCGGCGTCCTCGTCGCGCTCGATCATCGTCGACCGGCAGGCCGGCGTCCAGCACCGCGACCGCGATGCCGGCGCCCATGGTGCCGCCGCCGATGATGCCGACGCTGGCGATCGGCGCGCGGCTTGGCCGAGCGGGTTTCGGGCGACTTCAGCCACTTCGCGCTCGGCGAAGAAGGCGTGCACCAGGCCGGCGCGCTGCGGGCTGTCGAGGCATTCGAGGAACAGCTTGCGCTCGAGCGCCATGCCTTCGTCGAACGGCAGGTCGAGCGGCGCCCTGCACGGCTTCGATGATCTTCAGCGGCGAGAACAGGCCGCGCGCCTTCTTCGCCGTCTCGGCGCGTGACCGCGTCGATGCGCGGCCTGCGTGGCCGCGCGTGTCGGCCAAGGCCGGCCGCATCGCGGGTGCGGCGCGGCGCGGCGCCTTGCCGTGCAATCAGTTCGCGCGCATAGGCCAGGCCGGCCGCCAGCGGCGTCGTCGCCTTCGACCACGCGGTCGACCAGGCCGAGCTTCAGCCGCTTCTTGCGCGCCGATGTGGCGGCCGCTGAGCATCAGTTCCAGCGCCGCCTGCGCGCCGATCAGGCGCGGCGTGCGCTGCGTGCCGCCGGCGCCGGGCAGCAGGCCCAGCAGCACTTCGGGCAGGCCCGAGCTTGGCGCTGCCGGAGCGCCAGCGCGGTAATGCGCCGCCAGCGCCACTTCCAGGCCGCCGCCGAGCGCCGCGCCATGGATCGCCGCGACCACCGGCTTGCTGCAGGCTTCGATGCGGTTGCAGACATCGGGCAGCGCCGGCGCCTGCGGCGGCTTGCCGAACTCGCGGATGTCGGCGCCGCCGATGAAGTTGCGGCCGGCGCCGACCAGCACCACGGCCTTGACCGCAGGCATCGGCGTCGGCCGCTTCGATGGCCGCCAGCAGGCCGCGCCGCACGTCGACGCCGAGCGCATTGACGGGCGGGTTGTCGATCGTGACGAGGAGGATGTCGCCGTGGCGGGTCTGGTGCAAGACGTTGGACTGGTGCGGCCGGAAGTATTAGCGTGTCTCCTTGATTAGGTGTTTCGCTGTGCGGAATTGTGTTTTGCATTTATAAGCGAAAACTACGATACCGCAGTTTTGGCGGTGCTGTAAATGCCCAGATTCGAAACTCGCCGTGCCGTACGTACGCCCGCGCGAAAAAGCAACTCATACATCGCGGCGGGCGGCCGCGCCATAGGAGCGGGCCATCAGATGTTCCGCTGTGCGAACCGCCATTTCACAAAACAGTTGACACTGCTCTTTTTGCTGTGTGAATATCCGACCAGACCAGGACCAAGATGCCCGGGCCGAGACAGAAGAACAGGAGACGCACCATGGGCGAGACGAGATCGAGCCATTCCGGAAGACGAAGCAGCCAAGGACCGCCAGTTCGTGACGGCCCTGGCGCGCGGCCTGGAAATCCTGCGCTGCTTCCGCCCCGGCGAGACATATCTCACCAACAGCGAAATGGCCAAGCGCACGGCGATGCCGAAACCGACCATTTCGCGCCTGACCTATACCCTCACCAAGCTCGGTTACCTGAGCTATTCGGCCGACCAGGGCCGCTACCAGCTCGGCGCCGCCGTGCTGGCACTCGGCTACACCGCTGCTCGCCAATCTCGACGTGCGCAAGCTGGCGCGTCCGGCGATGCAGGAACTGGCCGAATACGCCCAGTGCAGCGTGGCGATCGGCATCCGCGACCGTCTTATCGCATGGTGTATGTCGAGGCCTGCCGCGGCAGCGCGGCCGTGACGCTGCGGCGCGATGCCGGCTCGCGCATCCCGCTGGCCACCACCGCGATGGGCAAGGCCTATCTGTGCGGCCTGCCGCAGAACGACCGCGACTTCCTGATGGACCACATCCGCCTGCAGACCGAAACCAACTGGCCGAAGATCAAGGCCGACATCGAACAGGGCTTCCGCGACTACCAGGACCGCGGCTTCTGCATGTCGTCCGGCATCTGGGACGCCAACATCAGCGCCGTCGGCGTGCCGCTGGTCGACCCTGACCCGGCCAAGACCATGGCGTTCAATTGCGGCGGCCCCGCTTTCCTGCTGCCGCAGGAAAAATTGGTGAATGACCTCGGCCCGCGCCTGGTGCAACTGGTGCGCAACGTGGCAATGAGCATGGGCCGCCACCTGGGCTGAGTACAGGCATCGTGAATTCCGGCGGGCACACGCCGCGGCGCTGTAGGAAACCGGTCCTGCAACAGACTTCGTGAACATAACTGAAAGGTGGAGACAAATGAAGAAGACCGAACAAAAATCGCGCTGGCCATGATGGCCGCAGCCACCTGTCGGCGGCGTACAGGCCGACGAACTGCTGGTCGGCGTACAGATTCCCCTGACCGGCCCGCTGGCGCGCGTCGGCATGGGCACCCAGGAAGGCATCCGCGTTGCCGCCGAGGTGTTCAACAAGACCAACGGCAAGCACACCATCAAGCTGATGACGGTCGATGACGAATCGGCGCCGGCGAAAGCGGTCGCCGCCGATCGAAAAACTGGCCAGCCAGAAGGCGTGGTCGCCGTCACCGGCGGCTACGGTTCGAACAACATCTCGCCGGCCTCGGACGCGGCCGGCAAGCTGGGCCTGGCCTACGTCACTTCGGGCGGCGTCGACGACGGCCTGGTCAATAGCCGGCCGCAAGAATTTTTTCCGCATCAATAACACGGCGGGCTACCAGAAGGCGCTGGTCGGCCTGATCTCGGACCTGGGCGTGAAATCGGTCTCGATCATCTATTCGACCAAGGAAGCCACCCAAGGCCTGGCCACCGACGTCGAGAAAACCCTGGGCGCGAAGGGCATCAAGGTCGCGCATGCACGCCTTCGACCCGGCGATCACCGACTTCAAGCCGATCATGAACAAGGTCAAGCTGCAAGACCGCTCGGAATTCATCGCCATGGTCGGCTACGAGAACGACTACGTCGGCATCCTGCGCGCCGCCCGCGTGCTGAAGCCGAACCTCGTGAAGGCGATCGCCGGCGTCTGGTCGCTGGCGACGCCGAAGATGGCCGGCCGACTTCCCCGACCTGATGCCGAACGTCTACGGCACCGCCGTGCTGCCGTTCCCGGTGCACGTTCACCACGCCTGAAGGCAAGGCCTTCGGCGAAGCCTACACCAAGCTGCTCAACAAGGAGCCGGACTACCTGGGCCAGTTCGGCTACGTCCAGTCGATGCTGCTGTTCGAAGCGATCGCGCGCGCCGCCGACAAGGGCACGCTGAAAAAAGGCGGCGTCATCGAAGAGATGCGCAAGACCGATCAAGCAGACCCTGATCGGCCGCGTCCAGTTCAATGCCAAGGGCGACAACCCGAACTTCGTCCAGCGCATGGGCCAGCACCAGGGCAAGAAGGTCGAGCTGGTCTGGCCGAAAAGCGTCGGCCACCGGCAAGCCGATGTATCCGGGCGTGCCTTGGTAAGCATGTAGATGGCCGGCGGCCGAGGGCGCAGTCGGCCCCGCCTGCCGGCATGTCGTACATTCGAATGGAATGCAGAATATGACCGAATTAATACTGCAAGTCCGTGTACTCCGGACTGCTGCAGGGCGGTTCCTACGCCCTGATCGCCCTCGGCCTGGCGCTGGTGTTCGGCGCCATGAAGGTGATCAACCTGGCGCACGGCGAGCTGGTGCTGCTGGCGGCCTACATCGCCTACACGGTCGAAACGAAACTGGGCTGGAATCCGGCCGCGGCGATTCCCGTGGCGGTGATCATCGTGACAGCCACCTCGGCCCTGCTCTACTTCGTGGTCAGCCGCATCAAGACCAACCGCGAAATCAATTCGCTGACCCTCACCTACGGCGTCGGCGTCATCCTCACCAACATCGTGCTGATGATCTGGAGCGCCGACGTGCGCGCCACCAGCTCGTCCTGGATGCAGGAAGCCTTCCAGGTCGGTGACCTGTACAGCATGCGCAGCGAAGTGCTGTTCTTCTTCGTCTCGCCTGGTCCTGATCGTGGCCTTGTGGTGGTGGCTCTCGCGCAGCTGGTATGGCCGCGCGGTGCGCGCCGTCTCGAGCAACCGCGACGCCGCCAAACTGATGGGCATCAACCCGGGCCGCACCGAACTGGTCTCGTTCCTGGTGGCGGGCATCCTGGCCGCCTTCGCCGGCGTCGCCCTGTTCAGCTACGGCACCATCACCCCCGCCACCGGCGGCGTGCTGACCGTCAAGGCCTTCATCATCACGGTGCTGGCCGGCGTCGGCTCGATCCCGGGCGTGCTGATCGGCGCGGTGCTGCTCGGCATCGCCGAGGCGCTGACCGTCACCCTGGCCAGCTCGGCCCTGCAAGAACTGGCCGGCATGGGACTGTTCCTGCTGGTGCTGTTCGTCATGCCGAACGGCTTGTTCGGTGCTACCAAGAGGCGCGGATGAAACTCAACAAACTCCTGATCGCTGCGTGCTGGCCGCCGTCTACGTCGGCGTGCCGCTCGCTGTTGGGCAGCAATGCCTACGTCATGAGCCTGGTGATCGCCTCGCTCGTCATCGGCGGCATCGCCCTGTCCTGGGCGCTGCTCGGCAACCTGGGCGGCATGGTGAGCTTCGGCCACGCGGCCTTCTTCGGCGTCGGCGCCTACACCTCGGCCGTGCTGTCGATGCAGCACGGCGTGCCGGTGTTCATCGGCCTGCTGCTGGGCGGCGTCGGCGCGGTGGTCGCGGCCCTGGTCATGCTGCCGGTGCTGCGCCTGCGCGGGCCCGTATTTTGCGCTGGCCATCCTCGCCTATGCCCACATCTTCCGCATCCTGGCCACCGAATGGCAGTCGGTCACCGGCGGCTCGGGCGGCATCGCCAGCATCCCGCGCCTGCCGAACGTGTTCGGCTACGATTTCAGCGGCAAGACCGGCAACTACCTGGTGATCCTCACCATCGTGCTGGTGTTCGCCCTGGTCTACGACATGATCCGGCGCAGCCCGCACGGCCTGGCGCTGCGCGCGATGCACGACAGCGAGGACGCGACCCGCGTCGTCGGCGTCAACAACACGCTGCTCAAAGGCCTGATGCTGCTGGTCTCGGCCTTCATGTGCGGCGTGGTGGGCGCGTTCAACGCCCACTACATCAACTTCCTCGAGCCGGATTACGCGTTTTCAGCGGCTGTGGGTCACGATCCCGATCGTCGCGGCGATCTTCGGCGGCTACCGCACGATCACCGGTCCGCTGGTCGGCGCGGTCGTGGTCTACCTGGTCGACCAGCTGTTCGTCAAGAACATCATGCCGACCGGTCACCAGCTGGTGCTGGGCGTGGTGCTGGTGGCGATGATCATCGCCAGTCCCGACGGCCTGCTCGGCCTGGTGCGCAAGTTCATGAGGAAAAAAGATGCTACAGCTTGAAAACGTCACCGTGCGCTTCGGCGGCCTGACCGCCGTCAACGACGTGTCCGCTGGACGATCGGCACCGGCGACGTGGTCGGCCTGGTCGGCGCCAACGGCGCCGGCAAGACCACGCTGTTCAACGCCATCTCCGGGCTGGTGCGCCCGACCAGCGGGCCGCATCGTCTTCAATGGCACCGACGTGCTGACGCGCGCCGATGTACCAGCGCGCGCGCATGGGCATCGGCCGCACCTTCCAGATCCCGCAGCCGATGCACGAGCTGACGGTGCGCCAGAACCTGCAGGTGGCGCAGCGCTTCGGCACCGGCCGCATCGACCAGCGCCGCATCGACGAAATCCTCGACTTCACGGGCCTGACGGCCAAGGCCGGACGCGACGCCTCCACCGGTCTGGCGCTGACCGAACTGAAGGCGCTGGAAGTGGCCAAGGCGCTGGCCACCGACCCGAAACTGCTGCTGCTCGACGAAGTGCTGGCGGGCCTGGAGACCACCGGCAAGCGCGCCTTCATGAACATGCTCAAGGGCCTGCACGAGAAATTCGCGGTCGGGATCCTGCATCATCGAGCACGACATCGAAACCATCAGCAACCTGTGCGCAGCGCGTGGCGGTGCTGAACTTCGGCCAGCTGATCGCCGAAGGCACGCCGGCCGAGGTGTTCAACGACCCGGCCGTCGTGAAGAGCTATACGGGAGCCGACCATGCTTGAGATTACCAACCTGCGCGCCGGCTATGGCGCGATCAACGTGCTGTGGGACCTGTCGCTCAGCGTCGCACCGGGCAAGCTGACCACCATCATCGGCCCGAACGGCGCCGGCAAGACCACGCTGCTGCGCGCGATCATGGGCCTGATTCCCGTGTCGCAGGGCGCCGATCACGCTGGACGGCAAGCCGCTGAACGGCACGCCGACCTGGAAGATGAGCGACGTCTCGATGGCGATGATTCCCGAAGGCCGCATGGTGTTTCGCGACATGACGGTCGAGGAAAACCTGATGATGGGCGCTTTTGCGCCCCAGCACCGGGCCAGCGCCGCGCGCCAACCTCGAAAAATCCTACGTGATGTTCCCGCGCCTGCGCGAACGGCGCAAGCAGCTGGCCGGTTCGCTCTCGGGCGGCGAGGCGCAGATGCTGGCGATGGCGCGCGGCCTGATGAGCGACCCGAAGCTGCTGATCATCGACGAGCCCTCGCTCGGCCTGGCGCCGGTGATGGTCAACGAACTGTTCGACATTCTCGCGCGCTTGAAGGGCGACGGGCGTACCATCGTGCTGGTGGAACAGAACACCCAGCGCGCGGTCGGCGTCGCGGACCACGTCTACCTGATGCAAAGCGGCAAAGTCGTGCTGTCGCAGGCGGCTTCCGAAGTCAGCCTCGATCACCTGCACGACCTGTACTTCGCGCGTTAAACTTTTTTATATAGAGACCATCATGACCAAAGCCGCATTCCACTGGGACGACCCACTCCTGCTCAACAGCCAGCTGACCGACGACGAGCGCATGATCCGCGACGCCGCAAACGCCTACTGCCAGGACAAGCTGCAGCCGCGCATCCTCGAAGCCTTCCGCCACGAGCGCATGGACAATTCGATCTTCCGCGAGATGGGCGAACTGGGCCTGCTCGGCCCGACCATCCCCGAACAATACGGCGGCCCGGGCCTGAACTACGTGGCGTACGGCCTGATCGCGCGCGAAATCGAACGCGTCGACTCCGGCTACCGCTCGATGGCCAGCGTCCAGTCGTCCCTCGTCATGGTGCCGATCTACGAGTTCGGCAACGACGCGACGAAAGAAAAATACCTGCCCAAGCTGGCCACCGGCGAATGGATCGGCTGCTTCGGTTTGACCGAACCGAACCACGGTTCCGATCCCGGCTCGATGGTGACCCGCGCCCGTAAAGTGGACGGCGGCTATTCGCTGACCGGCTCCAAGATGTGGATCACTAACTCGCCGGTCGCCGACGTGTTCGTGGTCTGGGCCAAGGACGACGAAGGCGCGATCCGCGGCTTCGTGCTCGAGAAGGACTGGAAGGGTTTGACCGCGCCTGCCATCCACGGCAAGTTCGGCCTGCGCGCTTCCGTCACCGGCGAGATCGTGATGGACAACGTGTTCTGCCCCGAAGAAAACGCCTTCCCCGACGTGCGCGGCCTGAAAGGTCCGTTCACCTGCCTGAACTCGGCGCGCTACGGCATCGCCTGGGGCGCGCTCGGCGCCGCCGAAGCCTGCTGGCACACGGCGCGCCAGTACACGCTGGACCGCCAGCAGTTCGGCAAGCCGCTCGCGGCGAACCAGCTGGTGCAAAAGAAGCTGGCCGACATGCAGACCGAAATCACCCTGGGCTTGCAGGGCTGCCTGCGCCTGGGCCGCATGAAGGACGAAGGCACGGCGGCGGTGGAAATCACCTCGATGATGAAGCGTAACTCGTGCGGCAAGTCGCTCGACATCGCCCGCACCGCACGCGACATGCTGGGCGGGAACGGCATTTCGGACGAGTTCGGCATCATCCGCCACATGGTCAACCTGGAAGTCGTGAACACCTATGAAGGCACGCACGACATCCACGCGTTGATCCTGGGCCGTGCGCAAACGGGCATCGCCGCGTTTTAACCCCGCGCTCGGGATCTTGAAAGCCTCCACAATGGTGCCATATTGACCATTCAAACCATGTGGAGGCCGACACCATGAGTCCGCAAGATACCCAGCTCTTAGAAAACTTCCTCAACCAGCTCATCCAGGCGCGCGGCTTGCCGAAGGATCCCGAGGCCGACGCCATGATCCAGAAGGCCGTCGCTTACCAGCCGGATGCCGCCTACCTGCTCGTGCAGCGCGCCCTGCTGCAACAGCAGGCGCTCGACAATGCCAAGGCCGAAATCGCGAACCTGCAGCGCCAGCTGCAAGGCGGGCAGCAAAGGCCGGTCGCTTCCTCGATCCGAATGCCTGGGGCAACAGCGCCGGCCAGCGCCAACCGGCGCAAGCCTACGACACGCAGGCGAGCCAGCAGACTTACCAGCAGCCGTCGCTGGCCAGCCGCGCCAGCAACTTCCTGCGCGGCGGCATGGGCGGCGGCGGGATGGGCGGCGCACTCGGCAGTATCGCCTCGACCGCGGCGGGCGTGGCGGCCGGCGCCTTCCTGTTCCAGGGCCTGGGCAACCTGCTGGGCCATCACAACCAGGACGGCAACGGCTTCCTGGGCAATAACGACGCCTTCTCCTCGCTGACCTCGCCGATCGAGGACTTCCATAACAGCGGCAGCGGCGGCAGGCAACGCGCTGCTCGACGACGTCGGCATGGACACCGACAACTTCGCCGGCGATAACTACGATGGCGGCTCGGACGACATCGCCTAGCCCGGGGGCGGCGTGTTAACATAGCGCGCCGCCACCCTTTTTGCAGAATCTATGCCGCTTCAC
The DNA here is from genome assembly GCA_963729765.1 of uncultured beta proteobacterium. Classification (GTDB taxonomy): domain Bacteria; phylum Pseudomonadota; class Gammaproteobacteria; order Burkholderiales; family Burkholderiaceae_D; genus Telluria. The sequence continues at coordinate 159,515 of CAVSPL010000015.1, forward strand.
ATCTCCCGGATCCTGCACGCCGGCTACGTCTTCGAATGCGAGGGAACGACCATCGCCTTCGACACGATCTTCGAGAACCCGTTCAGCCGCAACTGCCACGCCTTCCCGCCGGTGCGTTTCGAGCGCGAGAAGATCCGCCGGCTGCGCTTCGACGCCGTCTTCATCTCCCACTTCCACGACGACCACTGCTCGCTCGAGAGCCTCGACCTGCTCGACCGCGCGACGCCGATCCACATCTACTGCATCTTCGAGGAGCTGTTCGAGATGGTGCGCGCGCTCGGCTTCGTCAACGTGCAGCCCCTGCGCATCGATGTGCCGGTGCGGGTCGGGCCGTTCGACGGTCACGCCGCGCGTGGCGATGGACGAGGATGTCGATTCGATGTTCCAGGTCGAGGCGCACGGGCTGAAGGTGCTGAACGTGGTCGACTCCTGGATCGATCCGGACACCCTGCCCGCGCTGGCCGCGCACGGCCCCTGGGACATGGTGCTGTGGCCTTTCCAGACCATGCGCGAGATCGAGGTACTGTCGCCTTCGCGCGCCGCGCCGGCGCCGCCGGCGCTGCCGTCGGAATGGATCGACCAGCTGCAGGCCCTGGACCCGCGCTTCGTCGTGCCCAGCTCCTGCCAGTTCCTGCAAGAGCCCTGGTCCTGGTACAACCACGCCTTCTTCCCGATCAGCTACCGCCAGTTCGAGACCGAGATCGGCGCCGCGCTGCCGCATGCGCGCGTGGTGCGCATGAATCCGTCGGTGACGATGCGGCTCGACCGGGATGGCTTGACGCCGGCCGCGCCGCTGGACTGGGTCGTGCCCGTGGGCGAGCAGGATGTCGATTACGCCTACGATCCGCTGTGCCGCGCCGCCGCCGACGGGCGAGATCGCGCGCCGCTTCCCGGCCTTGACCGCTGAGCAGGCCGAACGCGTGCGCGACTACTGCCGCTCAGGCCTGCTCGACAAATACCGCGACATGGAACTGCCCGAGGACAGCTATTTCGAGCAGCCGCGCGTCTGGCGCCTGTCCGTGTTCGACCACGACGGCGGCGAGACGCGCTACCACTACCGCGTGCACGGCGACAGCATCGAGGCTAGCGACGCCGCCGCCGCTGTCCTGGACCACCGAGATCCCGGCCGCGAAGCTGTACGCCGCGCTGGAACTGGGCGAATCCCTCACTTCGATGTACATGCGGATCAACGACATGCGTTTCGACGCCGCGACCGAGCTTGACCTCTTTGATGCCGAACTGGTCGACGACCCCTTGATCCGCTGCCTGTTCAACGACGCCTTCGGCGCCTACCAAGCCGCGCAACTGCGCCGGCTGAAAGACCCTCAATGACGATTACCATCCTGCCTTTCCGCGCCACCCTCGACCAGACCTGCGACTGGCTGGAACAGCAAACCGGAACGCCCTGGACCCTGGCGCGCCTGATCGAACATGGCCTCACGCCCTATGTCTGGCTCGATTACGACGCGGCCTACCCTGACCTGTTCGGCGACGCCAACGGCGGCTACGCGGCGCCCATCTTTTTCGAGGGCGACACCGCGCGCCTGGCGGCCGGCAGCCCCGACGTGCTGATCACGATCACCAAGGACGCCTACAAGATCGTGACCACCCTGCCCGCACCGGGCTTCCGCCGCGAGCTGCACGAACTGCGCTTCCTGAAGAAGGAAGTGGAAAAGCTGGTCAAGACCCTCAAGCGCGCGGCCGAGCCGCCGCCCGAACCCAAGCCGGCGACGGAATCGACGGCAGGCATCTACAAGGAGCAGGTGATTGCCGCTTTTGGCGGACTGGCGAAGCTCGACCTCGACGCGGCCTTGAGCAGCGCCGGCGGCATCTTCGGCGACGACGGCGCGCGCGTCAAGGCCAGCACCAAGAAGGCGAAATCGAAGATCGTCTGGAACCCGGTCGTGCTGGCGCTGGGCCTGCACGACGTGCACCGGGTGCCGCTACGCAGCCTGAAACGCGCGTTTTCCGCGCACGAATTCCTCGATCCATGGCACGACGAATGGGAGCGCAGCCTGGCCTTGCTCGGGCACTGAGCCTCTTCAGAACGGCAGATCGATTTCGGTAGCGGATGCGAGGCGCTCGGCCAGCACGGCGGACACCACGGCCTGGATGACGTGCACCGCCCAGCGCTCGGTCGCCTTGCGCGGACCGGCTTCGATCTCGCCTTCGGTGATGCCAAGCAGCGGAGCGATGCAGCCGATATTCACGGCATACAAGGCGGTGCCGTACAGCGTGCCCAAAGCGACGGGCCCCAGCGACGGCGCCAGGTCCTTGAGCATCGGCAGGGCCGCCGCGAACGCCGCCGAGGCGCCGAGGTGATTCGCGAACTCCACGACGCTGGTGCCGGTGTCGCCGATCAGCGCCCGCGAGCCCGTCATGTCGTCGATCCAGTCGACGGCATCGCGGTCGAGCGTCTTGGTCATGACGCCGCTTTTGCGGCCCGCCACCATGACGGCCGTCGTCACCACGCCTGCAATCAGCCCGCCTACTACTGCCGCTTTATATCGTTCCATGAAAACTCCGCTTGTAAGTGTGATGGCAATGCGGGCATTGGCCGGCCAGGAAGCGCGGAAAATGGACCAGCACTGCCGAAATCACAACCTTACTCTGCGCTACCGGATGCTTCGGTTCGATATCGAACAGAGTGCCGTCGAAGTGGCAGCGATTGGCGACGTATCCCGCCCAGCCTATCCGTCCAGGCGCACGAAAGACCATCGCTTACGCATATCAGGCGACTTCCAGAGAGACGACGTCGATATCGCACAGCTTGTCAATTCCTGCGCCGCTCCAAGAATCAGGCAAAAGCTATTGTGAACGTGCTGCCGAGGCCATCCATGGGAGTTTGAACGTCGTCCAGTAAGTCTCTCCCTTTCGGTACGGTGAACCTGCGCCAGAAATACTTGATCAAAGCAAAATGACCAATATCGATAAGGACTCGCGTTTGAAGCGGTCTTGACTTTCGTGCTGAGGCTTCCCGGCAGGTTTAACGTCGAGCGTGCCGAAAAGGTTTACTTGTGTTACGTCGGGATGAGCGACTAAGCTGATTTGATAGGGCGCAGGATCATGCTGCCCTCGGCCGTAGGTGCATCGACATGCATATGATTTGGCAGAGGTTACTATGTAAGGAGGAAGTCAATGAAATTAAGCGAATTCGAGTTCAAAATCAACCGTAGCGATCTCCATCGTCGCTCAACCAACTTGAAGACTATTGTTACCGCGATTAGCAACCTTACCCAAGCAAGGGACCAAGCCGCGTTAGATGTGGTCAAGCGCGCGTACAAAAGGTGGAAGGATAGCGACCCAGTAGAATTTAACAAGCGGGGTGCGCCAATTGAGGCCGAAATGCAGGCAGCATTTTTCATGCACCGGGCCAGTATTTGAGGGATTTGATCACTGTCATCGACCCGGAATCCCACCCTATCTGGGAACCAAGAGAAATGGGGGAAAACAGAATTTAATGAAACAAACTGCTATGCCTATGCCTGCAACGATCGATACGGCCACGCCAGCGACACTAAGCAAGACCCGGGCGGCTATTACGAAAAGCATAAAACCAGAGATGATACTTATAGAGTTGTTGAGCCTAATCCCATTGACCCAAATATAAATCGTGCGGTCCACGAAGCTGCGGTTCGTTCTGACGTACAGGCCGACAATTATATTCGTAGCAGATTTGGCGAATCTGTCTTGACGGAATGCATTGGCGCGGTTGAAAACAAGCCTGGTCATTACCTGATCGCCCTCGTTGTATCAGGAGCTGATTATCATTGGTTTCGGCAGGACTGCAGGGTTACTGGAGCGGAAAACGCGGGGGTTTGAATGCCTTCGGAAAAACATAACCTTGAGGTTATCAAGGATCCGCGTGAAATCAACGACGTGTTGTCTACGCCCCCTCGCTTCTTTTACGTGGGGAAAAATGGCGCTCGCACGTATTCCTCAAACGGCACATTTATTTTAGAGACTCGATCTAAAGTGCTTTTGCAATGAGAACGCCCTCTTTTACAGGGCTTGGGGGACTTTTTAATAAAGGTGATGATGCCAACTTTTCGCGTCGACAACTCTTTAGCTTCCATCGGACCCATTCAGCACCTGATCTAGACGAGTAATGATTGCGCTATCTGCCTATTCAGACATGTTTCCACAGAATTCGATACCACTGAGTTCCCCACTGAAGAGCAGCATATAGTACAAGACAGCCTGTGGCATGGTCTTGGCTTTGCGCGACTGACGGAGCATTGTTACAACGGTCCCGCCTTCGCATTGCGTAAGTTCTCCGAGGGCCTGTTGTTGCTCAGGCGTCCACGTCGTCGGCTGGCAGGTATGACGGCCATCATTCAGTCCGGATAGCCGTATTTTTCCCGAACGCTGACGCCAACGAGCGACGCCTCAGATGCACGCCGAACTCATCAGCAGTCTTTTGAAGTGTCAATCCTTCGCTCAACCGCAAAATTCCTTGAGCCCGCATTCGTGTCCTGGGAGCGGGTGAAAAACACCTATTTCATGCAGCGTGCGTCGCTCGTGATGGACGGCTCCAAGTACTTCATCGCTCAGCTCCTGTTTCATCGCCAGATCGAGTAAGGTTTTAGTTGCGGCTGCCAGTAAGACCGGCCGATGTATTTTTAGCTCGCGTCTGCTGTTCGGCCGCTACCGCCCTCTGGTGTAGGGCCGCTTACAGCCCGCAACAGCAGACGTATTTCAGCTATAAGCTGTGTGAATTACTGCGGCACGTGCGCTTTTCTGGTCTTTACAAGCGCCCAACCAGCAAGTGCTGCGCAAGCAGTAGACGTCGGCACGTTACAGAAACTAACGTCCGCTTTTAGGTGAAGCAGGCATCCATATAGCGCTGCAAGTCGCCGGCTGGCGTCCGGTCAGCCCGTAGACAATCATTTCTTAGTTATGGATGTATTTCGTAAACACGTCGCTGAAATCGCGCTTGGTATGCGTATCCAGCATGGCCGTATTCAAAGCCTCCAGCAATTCGCCAAACTGCGTCACCAGACTCCCCGCACCCGGCGCGATATTCAGCTTGTGCACCGATGCCGTCGCATCGAGCGTACGCAGCGCATTGTCGCGCGATACCGCATCGCGTTTCTGCTGCTTGCCGATGGTGATCAAGGCTTTATAGATGTCCTTGAGCTGTTCGATAAAGGTCTTCTTGACGTCGATCGAGAACACCGTGTCGTCCATCCTGAACTTGAGTTCGATGTCCATATCGAGCGTACCGGCGGTCTCGATGCTCACGCCCGACACCTGGTGCGACGAATAATCGTAGCGCTTGATGGTGCGCTTGGAGGAGACGGCGGAGTCGCCATCCACGTGGATCAGCGCGAGGTTGGTGAAGCAGTATTCGTCTTTCTTGCTCTTGATGAGAAAGAAAATCTGTTCGCCGTCTTCGCTGAACAGGTAGTCGTCGGCATCGACCTTGCTGTAATCCGCAGGCCCGACAATGACGCCGATATCGCTGATGCCCAGTGCTTCCGCCGCCAGTTTCTTGAACATGAATAGCCTCCGTGAGAAAACGATCAGATTAACACTGTTTATTTACGGCAAGTATCGATAACGCCCGGCGCAGCTGTCGTCACTTAGCAACAAGCCAACTTCTGCTGCTTGCCCCGATGTTTGGTTATCGAATACTATTGCGCTTCTTTCAACCGACCCAACAGGAGGCACCCATGCGTTATCCACAAAGCCCAGCAGCCTCCAATCTCTGGGTCGGTGTCGCCGCGCAGGCGCCAAACACATAACATCAGCCTCGCGGCGTCCCGCTCCCGGAATTCAAACAAAATGAATACGGGATTTAAATGGGAAATTTCATTTCTCCGGTCGCAGATCGTGCGACCGTCATTGCCGCCCCACGTCTGTGGATCGAAGGCGCGGCAATCCAGCAATTAGCAAAAACAGTGCAACTGCCCGGCATGGTGCGTGCCGTCGGCATGCCCGACCTGCACCCGGGCCGCGGCTATCCGATCGGGGCAGCCTTCTTCACCGAGGGCCGCTTCTACCCGGCGCTGGTCGGGGGCGACATCGGCTGCGGCGTCTCCGTCTGGACGACCACGCTGCCGGCTGCGAAGGTCAAGCTCGACAAGCTCGATCGGCTCATCGGCAATATCGACAGCCCGCTCCATGACGACGAACTGGATCGCATCACCAATGCGTTCCCCGAAGTCGAGCACAACATCGCGCAGGTCGAGCTGGCACTGGCCAACGCAGGACTCGACGCCGGCTTCATGCGCAGCCTGGGAACGCAAGGCTCCGGGAATCATTTCTGCGAATTGCAACGCCTGGAACACATCATCGGCGCGCGCGATGAGGCGCCCGACCTGGTCGGCGCCAGGCACCTGAACCTGGTCGTGCACAGCGGCTCGCGCGGCCTGGGAACGGCGATCCTGCGCGAACACGTCGAACGCTTCGGGCATCAGGGTCTCGAAGCCTCGATGCCGGATGCCCTCGGACTATATGCGGCGCCACGATGCGGCCGTTCAGTTTGCGGAATTGAACCGCCGCCTGATCGCGCTGCGTGTGCTGGTGCGCCTCGGTGCGCAAGGCAGCTTGCACCTGGACGTGAACCACAACACCGTCACACCCGCGAGCTTCGACGAGATCGACGGCTGGGTGCATCGCAAGGGGGCGACGCCGATGGCCGGCGCGCTGGTCCTGATTCCCGGCTCGCGCGACCACCTGAGCTTCCTGGTCAAGCCGGTGTCCACTGCGATGCAGGCGAGCCTCGGTTCGCTTGCGCACGGCGCCGGGCGCAAGTGGATGCGCTCGGACTGCAAGGCCCGACTTGGCGGCCGCATCGACGGCAGGGATGTCTCGAAAGGGGCACTCGGCAGCAGGATCATCTGCAACGACAGGGACCTGGCCTACGAGGAAGCCGGCGCTGCCTACAAGCCGATCGATACGGTGATCGACAGCCTGGTGGGTGCGGGCCTGGTGGAGGTCGTGGCAAGCTTCCGGCCTGTCCTCACCTACAAGACGCGTGGGGAGTGCTGCTGATGGCGACCTTGATGCAAATCTCGGCCACGACCGGCCCGGCCGAATGCTGCCTGGGCGTCGTCAAGCTGCTCGCGCACCTGGAAGCCAGGGCGGCGGCCAGCAAGCTCACCACTCACCCTGGTCGAGGAGGTGCGGGTTGGCGCGAACGAACCTGCTGCAGTCGGCACTGCTGGCATTGGAAGGCGATGATGCGGCCTGCCGGCTGTTTGCCGCACCTTACGTCGGCACAATCCTGTGGGTGTGCCAGAGTCCCTTGCGGCCGCAGCACCGGCGCAAGAACTGGTACCTGGACGTGACGTTGTTTTCGGAGCCCGCACGGGACTTCGGCAGCGAAGTCCGGCTGGAGACCATGCGTTCGTCCGGACCCGGCGGCCAGCACGCCAACAAGACCGAGACGGCCGTGCGCGCAACGCATGTCGCCACGGGCCTGTCGGTGAAGATCGGCGGATCGCGCAGCCAGAGTGCGAACAAGGCGGCCGCGCTGGCCTTGTTGGGTGCGAAGGTGCGCGAGCAGATCGATCGCGCAAGCGATGCGGACAGGCGCAGCGCCGGCTGCGCCACTGTACGAGGGCGAGTCAAGTGGTGGCTAAACGCTTTGTCGGCAGCGATTTCAGGCCGGAAGATTAGCCTCGAACGCCGCCTTCGCCGCCAGGAAGCGCCGCAGCGCCGTTTCCGGGTCGAGCCCGGCCATCACCAGGTTGACGACTTCCTTCTTGTCGTTCGAGGTGATGGCCTTGCAGGCCTCGCGGTGCGCAGTGAAATACGCGTACCAGGAGACTTCGGCCGGCCGTTCCTTGCGCAGCTTCAGGCGTACCGGGACGGCCGCGCGCGCCGTCTTCACATACTCGGCAAGCTTTGCCGGCGCCTGCGACCAGTCGCAGGCCGCAATGGCGCGCCGTTCGGCCGCGTCGCCCGGATCGGTCGATGCAGGGTGCACGGCGAGGCTGGCCAGGTTCGGATAACCGCTCGCCTTGCAGAACGCGGAGACGAAGCGCAGCTTCATCGCGATGCCCAGCACTTCGGCGCGCGCCATCGCGGCGTCTTTCGGGTCGAGGAAGCGGCGCCAGCTCCAGCAGATTGCGGCCAGGCGATCGGCGCGGCATCGAGCTTGGTGGCGGAGTGCACCAGCGCCTCGACCAGGCGCGCGCCGATCTCGATATCGTTGAGCGTCGAGCTGCTCGATCGGGTCGAAATGCATCGGCCATCAGAACCACGCGTCCTGCATGTCGAGCGTGGTCGTGTCGATGGTCTCGAGCAGGTCGAGCTGCTGCGCCGACTTCGGCAATTCCCAGTTGAAGAAGTAGCGGCAGGCCTGCAGCTTGCCGCGGTAGAAGTCGTCCTCAGCCGGCGTGCTTTGCCGCCACCAGCGCCTGCTCCAGCCACATCCAGGCAATCACCACATGGCCGACCGCTTCCAGGTAGAGGCTGGCGTTGGCCAGGGTCTTGTTCATGTCGCCGGCGCCGTACAGCGTTGCGGTCACCGCGCCGATGCGCTGCCACAGCGTGCTCGAGCTGGCCCGCGTAGCCTTGCAGGTCGGCGTGATCCGCCGCGCGCGCCTTGGCGATGGTGGCCGCCACCTCCTCGCTCACCGCCTTGAACAGCGCGCCCTGCTGGATCGACGACCTTGCGGCCCAGCAGGTCGAGCCCCTGGATGCCGTGCGTGCCTTCGTGGATCGGGTTCAGGCGGTTGTCGCGGTAGAACTGCTCGACATTGTATTCGCGCGTGTAGCCGTAGCCGCCGTGCACCTGGATCGCCAGGCTGTTGGCCTCGAGGCACCACTGCGAGGGCCAGGACTTGGCGATCGGCGTCAGCAAGTCGAGCAGCATGCCGGCGTCGCGCCTGCGCTTCCGGCGAGTCGCCGGTGCGCTGTTCGTCGACCAGGCGCGCGCAGTACAGGCATCAGCGCCAGCGCGCCTTCGACGTAGGCCTTCTGCGCCAGCAGCATGCGCCGCACGTCGGCGTGCTCGATGATCGCGCACCTGCGGCTTGGCCGGGTCCTTCTCGGCCGGCGGGCGTCCCTGCGGCCGGTTGCGCGCATAGTCGAGCGCATGCAGGTAGCCGGTGATAGCCGAGCACGCGGCGCCCAGGCCGACGCCGATGCGCGCCTCGTTCATCATGTGGAACATGCTGGCCAGGCCCTTGTGCGGCTCGCCGACCAGATAGCCGATCGCGCCGGCCTTGCCCTGCGGGCGTGAACTTGCCTTCGCCGAAGTTGAGCAGGCTGTTGGTGGTGCCGCGGTAGCCCATCTTGTGGTTCAGGCCGGCCAGCGCGACGTCGTTGCGCTCGCCGAGCGAGCCGTCCTCGTTGACCAGGAACTTCGGCACGATGAACAGCGAGATGCCCTTCACGCCGGGATCAGTTGCCGTCCGGACCGGGGATCTTGGCCAGCACCAGGTGCACGATGTTCTCCGGCCAGCTCGTGTTCGCCGGCCGAGATCCACATCTTGTTGCCGCGCAGGCGGTATGCGCTCGCCCTCGGGCCTCGACCGGATCGGGCTCGGCGCGGGTGGTGATGTCGGACAGGCTGGAGCCGGCCTGCGGCTCGGACAGGCACATGGTGCCGAAGAAGCGGCCCGCCAGCTCGGGCCGCACGAAGCGCTCGACCTGGCGCGGCGTGCCGTATTTCAGCAGCGGTTGGCGTTGCCCATGGTGAGGAAGGGGTAGGACGAGGTCGAGACGTTCGCCGCCGTGGAACCAGGCGCAGACCGCCTTCTCGACCACGCAGGGCAGCTGCATGCCGCCGCATTCGTAATCCTGGCCGGCCGCCATCAGGCCCGCGGCGCAGAAGGCGTCCAGCGCCGCCTTGACCTCGGGGATCATCGTGACGCGCTCGCCGTCGAAATGCGGCTCGTTGGCTGGTCGCTCTTCTTGTTATGCGGGCGAACAGGTCGGTCGCGATCTGCTGCGCAGGTGTCGAGCGCCGCGTCGAAGGTCTCGCGGCTGTGGTCGGCGATAGCGCTCGCGCGCCGGTCAGCGACTCGACGTCGAGCCATTCGTAGAGCAGGAAGTCGATGTCGCGGCGGTTCAGGATGGTCGATTGCAGGTGTCCCTTTTATTGTCGTACGAATCATTGCAAGGATAACCGATCCGCACGGGCCGGGGAACGGTGGCCCGCTTGCGGGCCCTGCGCCGATCGACGCCCTGCGATCTAGGCTATAGTTATCGGCACGACGACATTTACTTTCTTGAGCCCAGATATGACCAATCGAGCACGCCCACAGCGCACGAGAGCGCCCTCCCCCTCGACATGATCATCTTCGGCGGCATGGGCGACCTGGCGATGCGCAAGCTGCTGCCGGCGCTGTACATGGCTTACCTGCACGGCAACCTGCCGCCGTCGACCCGCATCCGTCCACCGGCCGCCAGGCCCTGGCGCGCGAAGCCTACCTGGCCTTCGTCGAGGAGCATTCGCGCTCCTTCATCGCAGCGCCGAGAACTTTCAACGACAAGCACCTGGCAGAGCTTCCTGCAGCTGCTCGACTACGTCGCGCTCGACGTGCAGGCGGCGCCCGACTTCGCGGCGCTGGCCGCGGCCTCGCGCGCGGGCGCGCCAGCGCGTGTTCTACCTGGCCACCGCGCCCATCCTGTTCACGCTGATCTGCGAGAAGCTGCGCGCAGCGCCGGCCTGGTCGATGCGCAACGCGCGCGTGGTGCTGGAAAAGCCGCTCGGCCGCGACCTGGCGTCGGCGCGGTCGAGATCAACGAAGCGGTCGGCGCGCATTTCGCCGAGTCGCAGATCTACCGCATCGACCATTACCTCGGCAAGGAGACGGTGCAGAACCTGATGGTGCTGCGCTTCGGCAATGCGATCCTCGAGCCGCTCTGGCGCGCGCCGAACATCTCGAGCGTGCAGATCACGGTGGCCGAGGAAGTCGGCGTCGGCAGCCGCGCCGGCTTCTACGACAGCACCGGCGCCATGCGCGACATGGTGCAGAACCACCTGCTGCAACTGCTGTGCATCGTCGCGATGGAGCCGCCGACCTCGCTCGACGCCGGACGCCGTGCGCGACGAAAAACTCAAGGTGCTGCGCTCGCTGCGCCGCATCGAGCCTGGCCGACATCGCGCGCGATACGGTGCGCGGCCAGTACGCGCGCACGGCGTCAGCGGCAACCAGGAAGTCGACGGCTACCTGGAAGAGCGACAACGTGCCGCCGGACTCGCAGCACCGAGACCTTCGTCGCGCTGCGCGCCCATATCGACACCTGGCGCTGGTCGAAGGTGCCGTTCTACCTGCGCACCGGCAAGCGCATGGCGCGCCGCTCGTCGAAGATCGTGATCGAATTCGCCAATCCGCCGTTCCCGTTGTTTCCCGGCGCGCCCGGCGGCGTCGCCAACCGCCTGGTGATCGAGCTGCAGCCCGAGGAAGCGATCAAGCTGCAGATCATGGCCAAGGAACCGGGCAGCGGCATGCACATGCAGCAGGTCGCGCTGAACCTCGACCTGCAATCGGCCTTCCAGCAGCGCCGCGCCGAAGCCTACGAGCGCCTGCTGATCGACGTGGTGCGCGGCCGCCTGACCCATTTCATGCGGCGCGACGAACTCGAAGCGGCATGGGCCTGGGCCGATCCGATCATCGACGGCTGGGGTACGCTGGGCGAAAAGCCGCATGCCTATGCCGCCGGCTCGTGGGGCCCGCCGGAATCGTTCGCGCTGCTGGCGCGCGACGGCTTCAGCTGGGTCGAATAAGCACCGTCCATCCCGCCTGACCGCCCGCCGGCCAGGCGCGCCTCTCCTCGCCCTTCCTCTCCCGCCACACCGCATCGCGCGCCCGATCCCGGGGCGCGCGCGCCCTCTTTTTTGCCCGCTCCCGCCCCGCTTTCGTGCGCGCGATGCCCGACTGCGCCGCTGCGATTTACAAAATAACAAATAATTTCTTGCGCTAAATATAATTTCAGCAATACTATCGATCTATGGCCGTTGCATTATTTGCATCGCCAGGGCAAGCGCACGCAAGAGGCGCGTCCGCACAAAAACCGGATACAGTCGCAAAAACCAGCTCGAACTCCAAAACCAGTCGCGAAAGGACATTGCATGCGCAACAAAGCCTCGACCTCGCCGGATACCGGCAGACTGCAACAGATTCGCACTTCGCCGCGCCAGCCTTCCCTGCTGGCGCTCTGCATTGCACTGGCATTTTCCGCCGCCGCGCCGCTCGCCCACGCCGCCCAGGCCGACACGCCTGCGCTCCCGAACCAGCGCGCCGCGGCGCACTGGCAGGACCTGGTGCTGCCGGCCGAAGCCGCAAGCACCGCTACGGCGAAATCGGGCGCCAGCGCCAGCACGGCCCGGTCGGCCGGCGGCGCTTCCGCCAAAACGCCTGCACTCAGGCTCAAGCGCCTGCGCGGCGCCATGCTCGACCTGGGCGCGATGCGCGCGCATGCGGCCGGTGCGCCGGCCGAGCGCAGCAGCCGCGCGCTGGCCAGCCCGCTGACCGTCTCGCTGCCGCACCCGGACGGCGGCTACCAGCGCTTCACGCTGATCGAGTCGCTCGATCATGGAGCCGGAACTGGCCGCCAAACACCCCGACATCAAGACCTACAAGGGCCAGGGCATCGACGACCCGAGCGCCACCCTGCGCATGGACGTCACCCCGCTCGGCCTGCACGCCTCGGTGCGCTCGCCGCGCGGCGGCTGCTATGTCGATCCGTACTACAAGGGCGACGACAGCGTCTACGCCAGCTACAGCCGCGCGCGACCTGGTCAACGAGCACGGCCCGCTGGTCGAAGGCGATCACCGGCGAGGCGCAGCTGTCCCTGTCGCGCTCCTTCTACAAGGAAGGCGACACGGTCGAGGTGCGCGGTTCGGGCTTCGCGCCCGGCGCCAGCGTCGACCTGACCCTGCGCGGCGAAGGCGAGAGCGCGGCGCTGCAGACCGTCACGCCACCGCCGACAAGGACGGCGCCATCACGGTGGCGCTGCAGCCCGGCCGCCATCGGGCTCGTTCGAAGTGACCGCCAGCGACGGCGCCACCAGCAGCGCCGCGGCCTTCCAGGTGGTCGACGCCGCGGCCGCCGCCAACGCCGTCGCCGGCGGCCAGCTGCGCACCTACCGCCTGGCCCTGGTCACCGATCCGTCGTACGCCACCTACTTCGGCGGCTCCGCCAACGTCACGGCGGCCAAAGTCACGCTGATCAACCGCGTGACCCAGGTGTATGAGGACGAAACCTCGATCCGCCTGGTGCTGATCAACGCCACCGACGAGCTCAACCTGAACACCGCCGCCGCAGATGACCGGCGCCAACGGTCCCTGCGGCGGCAGCGCCTGCTACACCGCGGCCCAGGCGGCCAGCTGCGGCAGCGGCACGCTGACGCGCAACCGCGTCGTGATCGGCCTGCTGGCCGGCGCCGGCAACTTCGACGTCGGCCACATCGCGCCTCGGCCTGAACGGCGGCGGCATCGCCAGCCTCGGCGTGGTCGGCGGCTGCAGCAAGGCGCAGGGCTGCACCGGCATCCCGACCCCGGTGGGCGACTTCTTCGCGGTCGACTACGTGGCGCACGAGACTGGGCCACCAGTTCGCCGGCAACCACACCTTCAACGGCACCATCAGCAACTGCTGCGGCGGCAACCGCAATGCCGGCACCTCGGTCGAAGTCGGGCAGCGGCTCGTCGATCATGGCCTATGCCGGCATCTGCGGCACCGACAACCTGCAGACCCACAGCGACCCTACTGGTCGCAGCGCAGCTTCGACGAGATCACCGCCTACACCTCGGGCGCCGAAGCGAGCCTGAACGAAGTGCAGATGGGCGCGCTGACCGGCTTCACCACCAACGGCCAGCAGTTCCGCATCAGCTATAACGGCAACCTGTCGGCGCCGATCGTGCGCGGCACGAACTTCACGACCGCCGGCGTCAAGGCGGCGATCGAAGGCATCGCCGGCTGGCCGGCGGGCGCGCACGGTGACGGTCAGCGCGCTGGGCGACACCGCCTTCACGCGTCACTTTCGGCGGCACGCTGGCCGGCACCAGGACGTGGCGCACGCTGACAACTGGTCGAACTGCACCGCCGGCTGCAGCGGCTACATCAGCGACATCACCGCCGGCGGCCTGACCACGCGCCGCGGCGCGGTGTCGGCGACCGGCAACATGGCGCCGAACGTCGACGGTGCCGGCCGCAGTACACGATCCCGGTGCGCACGCCGTTTGCCCTGACCGGCGCCGCGACCGACACCGATGGCGACCCGATCACCTATATGTGGGAGCAGAACGACCGCGGCGCCGCAACCGGTACGGGACTGATCAGCAACACCAAGCTCAATGGTCCGCTGTTCCGCCAGTTCGGCACGCGCGCCGTCGTCACCTCCGCCGGCACGCTCGAATACGGTTCGCCGGGCGAGAACCACACGACCAGCGACCCGACGCGCGTGTTCCCCGACATGGCGCAAATCCTGGCCGAACAACACCAACGCGCTGACCGGCGCCTGCCCGACCGCGCAGACGACGCCGACCGCGGCCGACATCGAGTGCTTCTCGGAGTACCTGCCGACGGCGGCGTATGTGGGCTTCGCCGGCGTCAACGCGGCGCCCGGCCTCGCTGAACTTCAAGCTGACGGCGCGCGACGGCCGTGGCGGCATCAACAGCGCCACCACGCAGCTGGTGCTGGCGCCGGCCGCCGGTCCCTTCCTGGTCACCTCGCCCAACACGGCGGTGACGCTGGACGCGGGCTCGGCGCAGACCGTGACCTGGAGCGTGGCCAACACCAACGTCGCGCCGGTGAACACCGCCAACGTGAAGATCACGCTGTCGGCCGACGGCGGCAAGACCTGGCCTTACGTGCTGGCCGCCAGCGTGCCGAACAGCGGCAGCGCCAGCGTCACCCTGCCAGCGCTCGCCACGACCGCCGGCCCGCATCAAGATCGAGGCAATCAGCAACGTCTTCTTCGACGTCTCGAATGCCGACTTCACGATCAAGCTGGCCGGCGACGCCAACGGCGACGGCGCGGTCGACTGCGCCGACCTGGCCATCGTCAAGGCCTCGATCGGCAAGCGCACCGGCCAAGCCGGCTTCGATGCCCGCGCCGACCTGACCGGCGACGGCCTGGTCGACGCGCGCGACCTGGCCTATGTGTCGCAGCGCCTGCCGAAGGGGACGGTCTGCAACTGATACGCCATCCCGACCCATTGAGACCTGCCGGCCGGATGCCTTCATCCGGCCGGTCACTACCGAATACCACGCACTCCAAGGACATAAAAAAATGAAGCACTTGAAAAAAACCCTCGTTGCCGGCCTGCTCGCCGCCTGCTCCCACGCCTGGGCCGCACCGACGCTGTCGATCATCACCACGCCCGGCTCGTCCCAAGTCGGGTCGGTGGTGGACCTCGATGTGACGCATTTCCGACGTCGCCGACCTGTACGGCTATAACTTCACGGTGAACTTCGATGCGAGCCTGTTCCGCGCCATCGGCGTGAGCGAAGGCGCCTTCCTGGGGACCGCCGGCGCCACCGATTTCGGCTACGTCGGGATCGACAACGCGACCGGCAACGTCTCGTACATCTACGACTTCCTGCTCGGCCCGGTAGCCGGCGCCTCCGGCAGCGGCAGCCTGGCCCACATCCAGCTCGAGGCGATCGGCATCGGCCGCGGCGCCTTCTCGCTCTCCGACCTGGTGTTTGTCGACAGCACCGGCGCCGACCTGGCGGTCATGGTCGACGCCGGCGCCCAGGCCGAGGTGCCGGAACCGGCCAGCTATGCGCTGTTCGGCATCGGCCTGTTCGGCGCCGCAGCCCTGCGCCGCCGTTCGCAGTCGATGCGCGGCTGATCGCCTCACCCGCTCACCGAGCCCCTGGTCGCCAGGGGCTTTTTTTACGTCCTCCAGCGGTAAGCGATATCATTGCGGGTTATTTTCAGCATTCCACCCGCAAAGGCAGTAAATCGTGTTCGATGTCCTCTCCCTCGACATGGGGGCCGCCATGAAGACCCTCGTGCTCACGCTCGACCTGGTCGGCACCTTCGTCTTCGCCCTCTCCGGCGCCACCGCCGGCGCGCGGCGCCGGCTCGACATCTTCGGCGTGCTGGTGCTCTCCTTTGTCGCGGCCAACTCGGGCGGCATCGTGCGCGACCTCCTGATCGGCGCCACGCCGCCCGCCGCCATCAGCGACTGGCGCTACCTCGCCGTATCGATGCTGGCCGGCGTCGTGATCTTCTTCTGGTACCCGGTCATCAACCGCCTGCGCAGCCCGGTGCTGTTCTTCGACGCCGTCGGCCTCGCGCTGTTCTGCGTGGCGGGCGCGCAAAAGGCGCTGGTCTACGGCCTGGAACCGGTGATGGCGGCCCTGCTCGGCATGCTGACCGGGATCGGCGGCGGCATCGCGCGCGACGTGCTGCTGTCGAACGTGCCGGCCGTGTTCAGGTCCGACATCTATGCCGTGGCGGCGCTGGCCGGCGCCGCGGTGGTGGTGATCGGCGACGCGCTGCACTTGCCGACCACCGCCACCGCGGTGGCCGGGGCGGCGCTGTGCTTCGGCCTGCGCATGGTCGCGGTCAGGTACGACTGGCACCTGCCGCGCGCGCGCCTGCCGGAACAGACCGGCGGCCAGCGCGAGGCGGACGAGCGCGGGGATAACCGCTAAGCAACGCTAGGCGCGATGCCGGCCAGCGCCAGCGGCAGCGTGCGCGACCAGCGGTTCGACGACAGCGAGAAGCACAGCGAACGCACCTGGTGATACCAGCCGGCCGGCACATACAGCATGTCGCCCGGCTCGACGACGAGTTCGAGCAGCGCCGCCTGGCGCGCCAGCGGAAAGCGTGCGAAGTCCGGCGCTTCCGGGTCGAACGGGGAACCGAACAGCAGCGCGTTCGCTTCGACCGGATACAGGAATGCGTCGTGGTGCGGCGGCGCCAGGAAGATCCGTTTCGATCCCCAGATCTGGACAAACAGGTTGTCGTCGTAGTCGGCGTGCAGCGGCGTGACCGTGCCCGCCGGTCCGAGCCAGAAGCGCGGCGGGCCGGGCCTGGTGAACCAGGCGGGCCAGTGGCAGAAGCGGTTCAGTTCGCGCAGCTCGAGGTTGCCGAGGTAAGGCGGCAGGCCCTCGGCGCCGGCGGCGGCCAGGTCGAGGTAGTCCAGCATCGACATGTCCTGCATCGCGCGGTCAGGCGCGAAGGCGGTGTTGACGTAGTCGCCGACGCGGGCGCGCACCGGCATGGCGGCAAAGCGTTCGCGCAGGGTCTGGGGCGTGAACGCCGCCAGCGGCCAGTGCCTGGCCAGGCCCGGCATCAGGAAGGGCAAGCCTTGCGCGGCGCGTTCGAGGAAGGCGGCGGCGTCCATCCTGCCGGCACGCGGCACGTCGGGGATCGGCGGCAGCTGCCGTGCGGCCTCCTTGATCGCCGCGCGCATCGCGTCGATCGAGGCGACGCCGCGCATCTCGGCATCGCGGCGCTCGCGCTCGGCCTTCCTGGCGAGCGCTTCCTGCGGCGTCAGCCGCGGCGGCAGGCGCGACTGCCCCGCCGATTCATCCTTCTTTACCATGAACTTCCCTAACATCGCCTGAAATTCGAAACAGGCGACAGGATAGCCTATCGCGCGGCGCCAGGGTCCGCTGCTGCGGCCGATCCGATCGACAGGCCCGACGATGTCCGCGTGCGCAGGCCCAGCCCCCTTCCCTTGGTGGCGTCTTTTGTTTCCGTAGTCGAGATGGTGGCAAGTTGCTTGTGTATGTCGAAGTCGCTAGCCGTGGCATTTTGGTTTCGGTTTTTCACATGTTGGTTAGTTACTTATTTTGCTGCAAAATGATGGCAAAGTTGTCGGATTGGCCGGATTGACTCGGCCGTTCCCAGCGGCGCCGACCCGATCCGTTGTGAACCTATCGTTTGCGCCGCACTCGCCCGCTCACTCGAGCGCCCGGTTGCGCGACTCGACGTCGACACAGCCGATCGCGATGGCGCCGATGACCAGGAAGGCGGCCAGCATCGCCAGCGCCAGCGTGAAATGCGCGGCCATCACGGGCGCGATGATGGTCGGCGCGAACAGGCCGCCGAAGCGGGCGATGGCGCCGGCCAGGCCCATGCCGCTGGCGCGCAGGTCGGTCGGGTAGACCTCGGGCGTGAAGGCGTACAGCGCGCCCCAGGTGCCGAGCAGCGCAAAGCTCATCAGCAAGGTCGAGCCCACCACCAGCGCCGTGCCGCTGCCCAGGCTGTAGAGCATGCAGCCCAATGCGCTGAGCAAGAGGAAGCCGATCAGCGTCGGCTTGCGCCCCCAGCGCTCGACGCCATAGGCCGACAGCGCGAAACCGGGCAGCTGCACCACGGCCAGCAGGATCAGGAATTCCTGGCCGCGCATGAAGCCGAAGCCTTCGGCGCTCAGTTTCACGGGCAGGTAGACGAAGACGCCGTAATAGGCGATCGAGATCAGCGCCCAGGCCACGCACAGCGCCAGGCTGCGGCGCCGCAGCCTGCTGGAAAACAGGGTGAACAGCGTCGTCTTGACCGCCGCTTCCGGGCTCAAGACCGGAATCGTCACGTCGCGGCCATTGACCTGCGCCACGCGCGCCAGCACCGCGCGCGCCTGTTCCGACTTGCCGTTGCGGTGCAGGTACATGGGCGACTCGGGAATGAAGAAGCGCAGCACGACCCCGATCAGGGCCGGCAGTCCGGTGACGAGGAAGATCACGCGCCAGGCGTCGCTGCCCCAGCGCAGGGCCACCAGGGCCAGCACCGCGAGCAGGATGGTGCCGACCGCCCAGAACGATTCGAGCAGCACCAGCCAGCGCCCGCGGCGGTCGCTCGGCAGGAATTCGGCCATCATCGTGTAGTCGACCGGCAGCGTGCCGCCGACGCCGATGCCGGTCAGGAAGCGCAGCACCAGCAGCCAGGTGAAATCGGGGGCGAAGGCCGAGGCCACGCCGAAGCAGGCGTCGATCACCACCGCCATCATCAGCACCGGCCGGCGGCCGATGCGGTCGGCCAGGCGCCCGAAGACGAAGGCGCCGAGCAGCATGCCGGTGAAGAAGAGCGTGCCGGTCTGGAGCGCCTCGGGCACCTTGATGCCGAAGGTGGCGGCAATCGAGGGCGCGCTGAACCCGATCGACAGCACCTGCATGGCGTCGGCCATCCAGACCAGGCCGAAAATCAGGAACAGGCGGTACTGGAATTTGCCGACGCCTGCCGCCTGTATGCCCTGCTCCACCGTGATCGGCGCTGTCGACATCGTGCTTTCCTCTTGATACGGGTTTCTCATTGCGCCAGTGTGCACAAAAGTTCTTCCGAGAACAGTGTAATGGAAGACATAAGCGCAATAAAAAAGCCCGCGCGCGGGCTTGCCGGGGGCGTTCGGCGCGAGCGGCCGCGTTCAGCCGCCGATATTCCGGAACGGGTCGAGCGCCAGGTCGATCAGGCGCCGCTCGCGCACGACGATTTCGGCCACCGCCGTCATCCAATAGATGATGTGCTCCTGGGCCCGCGCCGCCAGCCATTCCTCGCGCAGCAGGCGGCGCACCTCGACCGCGGTGTCTTCGTCGAGCGTGGCCGGATACTTGGCGTTGACGACGAAGATTTCGTACGAGCGTGCGGTCGGCGGACGGAAACGGTCCCAGCAGGTCGCCGGCGGCGGCATTGAAGACGCGCGCCTCGAGGTCGGGTTTCAGGGAGCCGCGCAGCACCTTGCCGATGACGCCGCCGTTCTCGCGCGCCTCGCCGACCGAATGCTCCTCCACCATCTCGGCAAAGCTGTCCGGATCGTCTTCCAGCGCCGACATCATCTCTTTCGCCTTGCCTTCCGAATCGAGCACGATATGGCTGATCTCGACGCTGTCGAACTTGGGCGAATTGAGCTTGAAATACTGTTCGACGGCCTGCTCGCTGCAGACCTTGTCCATCATTTTTTCGTGGTACAGGCCGTCCGTGACGAAGTCTTCGAATTCGTCGAGGCTGACGCCGAGCGCGTCGAGGTAATGGTTCATGTCGGCCGCCCGGTGCAGGCCCTGGATGCGCCGGAACTGGTCGGCGCGCTCCTGGATGTCCGCCAGGCGCGATCGCCAGCCCCTGCTTTTTCGCGGCATGCACGGTCAGCTTCTCGCGCACCAGCTGTTCGACCAGTCCCTCGAACTGCCCGGTGAGTTTCAAGGTTCGGATGAAATAATCGGTGTCGATGACTTCATCGTCGATGCGCACAATCCCGGCCATACGGTCTCCTCGGCTCAAGCCCCCTATGCATGGGACTTCCTGGCGGGAGATTTGTTCCATCGGTTTAGCCCGGCTTGATCCTGGTGAAGCCGTCGGCGCTCCAGTCCTCGCTGCCGACGCCGTGGTGGACGAAGAACAGCCCGTCCGGATCGACCGTCGCCTTGATCCGCGCCAGGCGTGCGTAGTTGCCGCCCCAGTAGGCGTCCTGCCAGTCGCGGCTGGAAATAATCGCTTTCCGACACGTAGGCGCCCGCGTTCGGCGCGGCCTTCAGCAAGGCGCCATCGCGCCGCGGATGCGCGTGGCCGCGCGCCGGCGCCCGCTCCTCGTCGGCCGCCGCGCCCGGCATGCCGGGAAAGGCCGGGCCGCCGCCGCCGGCGATGATCGCCAGCGCGAACGCGTCGAGCACCGCCGGGTTCATCGCCGTGTCGCGCGTGGCGTCCAGCGCCGCCGCCGGCGCGCCGGCGATGCCCTTGTTGAAGTGCAGCGCCACATCCCATTGCGCGGCTGCCGCGCACAGCGCGTCGACCAGCGCGGCCTGCTGCTGCGGCGCCAGCAGCGACGGCCGGCAGCCAGGCCGACTGGTAGCCGTGGATGAACCAGCCGGCCTGTTCGCCGTCGCCGGTCCAGAAATGGTGGTCGGCCGGCGCGCCCGGCCGCGCGTCCGTCGTCGATCAGGCCGGGGCATGCTTCTGGAAGAACTGCGGATCCCAGAAATGGCGCGCCGGAATCGCCATCACGGCCGGCTCGGCGAAGCTGTATTCCTCGCGCTCCTGTACCCAGGCGAAGAACGGCTGCCATGCGGCCTGCGCCTGCGCCTGGTCCAGGCCCTGGAACACCATCGAGATTTCGAGCGTGTTGCCGTCCTTGAAGCGAGACGGTCTCGCCCCAGTGCGCGATTGAACAGGCTGCCTGCGGTAGAAGTCGACGAAGCGCGCCGATCAGCGCGCGCCAGGCCTCGTCGGACGCGGCCTTGATCGTCGCCGAACACGGCGCCGAAGAACTCCGGCAGCGCATGCGTGCGCAGCGTCAGCCGCGTGACCACGCCGAAGCTGCCGCCGCCGCCGCCCTTGAGCGCCCAGAACAGGTCCGGATTGGTGCAGGCGTTGGCGATGCGCACCGCGCCGTCGGCGGTCACGACTTCCGCCTCGATCAGGCTGGCGGCCGCCGTGCCGAAGCCCTTCGAGAAGCTGCCGAAGCCGCCGCTCTGCACCAGGCCCGCGACGCCGACCGTGGTGCAGCCGCCGCCCTGCACGTAGCGGCCGCCGCGGGTCGTCACGTCGTCGTAGGCGTCGATCCACATGGCGCCGGCGCCGACGTGCACGGCCGGCTGGGCGTGACCTTGCCGCGCAGCCCTGCGCGACGAAGGCGTCGATGCAGCGCGACCTTGTTCATCGCGCGCGTCCAGACCAGCAGCGAATCGGGCGCGTTCGAGGTGCCCGAATAGCTGTGGCCGCCGCCCTTGACCACCAGGCGCAGGTTGTGGTGGCGCGCGAAGTTGACGGCGGCGGCGACGTCGGCGCATCGCTGCGCGGCGACGGCGTAGGCGCTGGCGCGCGAGGTCCAGGCGTCCTGCCAGCCGCTGGTCTGGGTCAGCGCCGGGTTGGTCGCCGATGTAGTATGGGTTCTTCAGGCCGGCCAGTGCTTCGGCGCGTACCGCATCGCCCTGGCCGCGCGCGAAGGGCGAACTCAGGGCCAGCAAGCGCGCGCCGGTCTGGGTGCGCAGGGTTTGCCACGCCTGTGCGCCGGGCCAGGCGGGTTGTGCCGGGACGCGCCCGGGTGCTGGCGTTTTTGCTGCCCGCACCTTTCGCCAGTGCAGTGGCAGGCAGCAGCGCCGCGGACATTGTCATTCCCAACAGATCGCGTCCTTTCATCCTATCCCCATGGTCATTGTCGCAGCTGCTTGCCGCTGAGTTTCCCTGAGGATAGCAATTTAGAAAGCCGCGGGCAAAGATTCGTTGCCGATGGCTAATGAATGGCGCTCGGTCCCATCCGGCGGAATCTGCCACAATGTGCCTCGCACTACTCTCTACGCAGAAACCAGCACCATGTACTCCGAACTGAACCGCGCCTCGATCACCATCCTCGTCAACGATTTCTATACCGACATCCGGCAAGAAAGCCTGCTCGGGCCGATTTTCAATGGCGCCGATCGGCGACAACTGGGAACCGCACCTGGCGCGCATGGTCGATTTCTGGTGCTCGGTCATGCTGGCCAGCGGCGAGTTCAAGGGGAACGTCTTCGGCAAGCACATGCAGATCCAGGGCGTCGAGATGGAGCATTTCCGGCGCTGGTTCGGCCTGTTCGAAACGCACGTGCGGCGACTGTTCGCGCCCGAGGTGGCGGACGAGTTCATGGTGGTGGCGAAGCGGATCGGGGCGAGTTTGCAGTACGGGTATTTCGGGCGCGCCGAGGTGGACTGAGCGAGCGGTCAGGAGGGCCTTGCCTCCTGGCCTGGCGCTGCGCGACGTGGTTTGTGGCCGTTCGCAAAGTCCCGCAACACCTCCCGCGCCGCGTTGTGGCCCGGCGCGCCGGTGACGCCGCCGCCCGGATGGGTGCCCGAGCCGCACATATAGAGCCCCGCCACCGGCCCGCGATAGTCGGCGTGGCCCAGCACCGGCCGCGCCGAGAACAGCTGATCGAGGGTCAGCGCGCCGTGGAAGATGTCGCCGCCGACCAGGCCGAAGGTGCGCTCCAGGTCCAGCGGGCTCAGGATCTGGCGGCCGAGCACCGACGGCCTTGAAGCCCGGCGCATAGCTGGTCGACCGTGTCGATCATCAGGTCGGCGACCTCGTCGCGGTGCGCGTCCCAGCTGCGGCCGTCCGGCAGCTGCGGCGCCACGTGCTGGCAGAACAGGCTGGCGACGTGCTGGCCCGGCGGCGCGAGGCTGTCGTCGAGGGTCGAGGGGATCAGCATCTCGACGATCGGCTCGCGCGACCAGCCGTGGGCGCGCGCGTCGACGATAGGCGCGCTCCATGTAGGCAAGGCTGGGCGCGATGATGATGCCGGCGGTCGTGGTGGTCGGCCGCGTCCTGCCGGGCAGGCAGGTGAAAGCGCGGCAGCTCCGACAGCGCCACGTTCATGCGGAAGGTGCCGGAGCCGCAGCGCCAGTGCGCGCATGCGCGCGCAGGAAGTCGGCCGGGCAGCGCCGCCGGATCGACCAGCTTCGTGAACAGCAGCTGCGGGTTGAGGTTCGAGACCACCGCGCGCGCATCGCAGCCGCTCGCCGTCGTCGGTGACGACGCCGACCGCGCGGCCCTTCTCCACGAGCACCTCGCGACCGGCGCAGCCGGTGCGGATCTCGACGCCGCGCGCCGTGCAGCCGCCTTCGCCATCGCCTGGGTGATCGCGCCCATGCCGCCGATGGCGTGGCCCCAGGCGCCCTTCTTGCCGTTCACCTCGCCGAACACGTGGTGCAGCAGCACATAGGCCGGTGCCCGGCGTATAGGGGCTGGCGTAGTTGCCGACGACGCCGTCGAAGCCGAAGACCGCCTTGATCGGCTCGCTCTCGAACCAGCCGTCGAGACAGTCGCCGGCCGACTTGGTGAACAGGTCGAGCAGGTCGCGCTGGGCGGTCAGGTCGAGCTTGCGCGAGCCGGTTGCCGAGCCGCCGGCCTTGAGCAGCTCGGGCAGCGCCGCGAGCCAGCCGCCCTGCGACCAGGTTCGGCGGCGTCTCCAGCACCAGCTCGCGCAGCACGTCGGCGACGGCGTCGAGGCGGGCGCTGTAGGCGTCGAGCCGGTCCGGCATCGCGCTGCCGAGAATTTGGCGACCTCGGCTTGCGTGCTGGCCCGTCGCCGACTTTCAGGTAGTCGGCCGTCGTCCAGCGGCAGGAAGTTGCGACATCGGGCGCTCGACGATGCGCAGGCCGTGGCGCGGCCAGGTCCATGTCGGCGATGACCTTGGGGTTGAGCAGGGAGACCGTGTAGCTGGCGACCGAGTTGCGGAAGCCGGGATGGAATTCCTCGGTCACCGCCGCGCCGCCGACGACATCGCGCGCCTCGAGCACCGTCACCTTCAACCCGGCGCGGGCCAGGTAGAAGGCGCAGACCAGGCCGTTGTGGCCGCCGCCGATAATGATCGCGTCACGCATCCGCTTCCTCCCTGGTCAACAGCGCCATTGTGTCCCACTAACTCGCAAAACGCACCTGCCAGTTTGGTCAGGGTGTCGCTCAGGCCGATCGCGCCCGGCCGGCTGCGCATCAGGAGCGCCTCGTGCCGGCCGTTCGAGCGGCCGGCACGATCCCCACAGAAGCGCTTTCCTTACAGATCCGCAAGGCCGTGCTTGCGTGGCGCTCCTCTCCAGAACGCCGCGCCCTGCTCCGGCGCCGCCTGCCCCGACAGCATCGCCATCATGAACTGGCTGCCTCCGCTGCCGGCTTGCACGGCGGTTTCCCCTCCAAGCACGGCGGCTTCGCCGGCGCCGACGTGGAAGCTCAGTACCGACGAGGTCACGCCCCATGCGGTGAGCGGCGCCGGCGCGGACAGCGCCTGTTTCGCGACACCGAACTCGGCCGCTGCCAGCGCGATCTGCGCCGCCGGGATCGGCACGGCCTGCAGGTCGCCGCTGCGCGCGTACTGGTAAGCCAGCTCGCCGCCGATGGCCGAGGTATCGCTCCCGCCCAGGTAGGCCGCCGGCAGCGAGGACGCCAGGCTCCAGTTCGTCAGCCTCGGATTGGCGCTGCGCGCGGCGTCGAACTTGGCCACCAGGCTGGCAAAATCGAACTGCTGGATCTTGCGGTTGTTGAGCTTGTTGGTCGAGTTCACGCTGTAGTCGCTGCCGCCCTCGGTGAAGAGCTGCAGGGTCGCGACGCTCCGGTTGTCCACGCCCCACAGCCAGTTGCCGGCATACCAGTCCTTGAACGTGAGCTGCTCGTTGCTGCCGGTGATGAGGACCAGGTCCTTGTCGTTTTTCACGAACTTCAGGTCGGCATAGGTAATCCCATGACCGAGGGACAGCGTATTGTCCTTGCCGCTGCTGGCCACCACGGTATCGCGCCCGTCCCCACGGTTGAATGCGATGACGTCCGCCCCCTTGCCCGTGGTGATGAGGTCGTCGCCCGCGCCGCCGGCGAGGAATTCATTGCCTGCGCCGCCGCTCAGGCTGTCGTTGCCGGCGCCGCCGTCGAGCAAGTTGTTGCCCAGCGAATCGCTCAGGGTGTCGGCGCCTGCGCCGCCGAACAGCAGGTCGGTTCCGGCCCCGCCGCCCAGCGTGTTGCGGCCGGCATTTCCGAAGATGGCATTGTTCAGGCCATTCCCGGCGCCTTCGAGGTCGGCGTAACCCAGCAGCCGAAGTGCCTCGACGTTGGCCGCCAGCGTGTAGCTCGCGCTGCTGTAGACCGTGTCGAAGCCCTCGCCGGCCTTTTCGATCACATCGTCGGCCTCGCAATCGAAGTTCCAGCCCGGGTACCAGTTGATCATGGTTCTCGAACGGTAACCACGGTCGTCGTCGCGATAGTCGCTGTCGCACCAGTCGCCCGGCCAGTAATAGCACTGGGCATCGACATAATAGATGTCGTCGCCTTTGCCCCCGACCATGATGTCATGGCTTTCCTTGCCGTCGATCGTGTCGTTGTAGTCGGTGCCCACCAGGTAGTCGCGCCACCAGGTGCCCTCGATGCGCTTTCCGCCCGGCGTGCCGGCGATGTCCAGTGTGAAGTCGTCATGTACGCTGGCGCCCGACAAATCGGTTGCCGTCACGCGCAGGCCGAGCACCAGATCGGCCTGGGCCGGCGCCACGGTGCCGTCGAAGGTGCGCGTCGCGGCATCGAAACGCAGCCAGGCGGGCAAGGGCTTGCCGTCGCTCAGGGTGGCACTGTAGGACAGCACGTCGCCCTGGTCGATATCGTTGAAGCTGGCGGCGTCGAACTGGTAAGTGAAACGCGTACCTGACGCGGCTTTCTGGTCCGCCAGCGCCCTGGCCAGCGCCGGGCCGTCGTTAGCGCCGGCAATGGCGATCCCCAGGAAGGCGGTATCGGTCAGCGGGCTGGCAAGATCGTCGTCCACGATCGCATACGAGAACCGTTCGTACGCGGTCTGTCCGGCCCCCAGCGCCTGCACCGCCGCCTGGTTCAGCACATAGGTGTAGCTGCCGTCGGCCGCGAGCGCAAGGCTGCCGTAGCTGCCGCTCAGGGTGCCGGCAGTCGTCACCCGCAGCAGCGTGCCGCTGTCGGCATCGCTGTCGTTGGCCAGCACATTGCCGGTCACGCCGGCGAGGCCGTCTTCGGCGATCGCCGCGCTGTCGTCGGCCGCATCCGGGCCGTCGTTGCTGCCGCTGATGCGGACGGTCAGCGTGCCGGGGGTGGCGGCGCTGCCGTCGGATGCGGCATAGGCGAACACCTCTTCCACTACCTGGCCCCCGCGCAGGGACTGCACCGCGGCCGACGCGTTGTCGAGCACATAAGTCCATGCGCCGCTTGCGAGCAGCGTCAGCGTGCCGTGCCGGCCGCTGCGCAGGCCCGCGTCGGCCACCGCCAGGACGGTGCCTGCATCGCGGTCGGTGTCGTTGGCGAGCACGTTGCCGCTGGCCGCCAGCGGGCCGTCCTCCCTGACGCCTGCCGCATCCTGGTTGGTAACCGGCGCGTCGTTCGCGCCGGCGATCGTGATCAGGAGGCTTGCCGGCGTCGCCGCGACGCCGTCGCTGGCCTCGTAGTCGAAGCGTTCGAGCATGGTCTGGCCCGCGGCCAGCGCCTGCACCGCCGCGCTCTCGTTGTCGAGGCTGTAGCAATAGCTGCCGTCGGCCGCCAGGTCCAGGCTGCCATACAGGCCGCGCAAGCTGCCCGGCGCCGCCACCCGCAGCGTGCTGCCGGCGTCGGGATCGCGGTCGTTGGCCAGCACGTTGCCGCTGGCCGTGACGGCGCCGTCTTCCGCCACCGCCGCCGCGTCCGCGCCGGCCACAGGGGCGTCGTTGCGGCCGGTGATGCTGACCACCAGTTCGCTGGCCTGTTCCAGGCTGCCGTCGGAAGCGACGTAGCGGAATGTGTCCGCGACGACCGCGCCTTCGGCGATCGAGCGGGCCTTGGCGCTGTCGATCACGTACACGTAGCCGCCGTCGGACTGCAGGCTGAGCGTGCCCCAGGCGCCGGCGAAGGTGCCCGGATCGCGCACCGCGAGCACGGTGCCGGCATCCGGGTCGCGGTCGTTGGCGAGCACGTTGCCGGTCAACGGCGCCGAGTCGCCGTCGAAGGCGGATGCGGCGTCCGCCGCCGCCAGCGGTGCGTCGTTGACCGGCGCGACGTCGACCGTCAGGGTTGCGGCGTTGCTGGCCAGGCCGTTCTCGACCCGGAAGGACAAGCGCGCGTAGCCGGCGCCGTTGGCATCGGCCAGCGGCGCGAACACCAGCTTGCCGGCGTCGAGGTCGGCGCGCGAGACCGTGATCGAACCGGTTACCAGGCTGCCGTCGAACAGCAGGCGCCCGGCGTCCGGTGCGCCCAGCGTGACCGATGCCAGCTGGCCGCCGTCCTCGTCGCTGTAATGGAAGCTTGCGGCGTCCAGTACCAACGCCCCGTCTTCTTCCATCCGCAGGGCGGTATCGAGCGCCACCGGCGCCAATTGCACCTGGAGAACCTCCACCGCCACGGTCGCCGTGGCGGCGCCGCCCTTCCCGTCCGAGACGGTATAGCTGAAACTGGCACTGCCCACGAAGCCCGCTTCCGGCGTGAAGAGGACACTGCCGTCCTGGCGCAGCACGACGCTGCCCCGGTTCGCGGCGCCCACCGCCGACACCGACAGCACGTCGCCGGTCGGGTCGATGTCGCTGGCCTGTGCCAGCAGGCTGGCGCGCGAGAAGGCCAGCGGCGTGCCGCGCAGGGTCTGCGCCACCGAACCGGTCACGGTCGGTGCGTCGTTGGTATTGACCACGTTCAGCTCGAATATGTCCGACGCGCTGCCGCTATCGGCTTCGCTGGCCGTCACGCGCACCCGCAGCAGACCAACATTGGCGTTGTCCGGCGTGCCCGAGAAGGTCCGGGTCGCCGCGTCGAAACGCAGCCAGGACGGCAAGGCGGCGCCGTCGGCCAGGCTGGCGCTGAAGGCCAGGGCGCTGCTCGGTTCGACGTCGACGAAGGCGTCTGCCGGGACGCGTGAACGCAAACGGCTGGTCTTCGAATACCGACTGGTCCGCCAGCGGCTTCTGGACGACCGGCGGCGCGGTCTTCTCGTCGATGCCGATCGAGAACACATCGGCCACCTGCAGGCCTTTCGGATCGGACGCGAGCAGGCGGATTTCGGTCGGCGCGCGCTGGCCGGCCGGGACCACGCCCGAGAAGGTCAGGGTCGCCGCATTGAAGCTGATCCAGGACGGCAGCGCATTGCCGTTGTCCTGCAGCGCCTGGAACTTCAGGAGGTCGCCGTCGGCATCGGTAAAGCTCGAACGCGGCACCTGGAAGCTGAAGGCCTGGTTCGGCTTGTAGATCTGGTCGGCCACGGGGGTCACGATTTTCGGCGCATGGTTGTTCGGGCCCAGCTGCACGCTCAGCTCGAACCCGTCCGAGACCGCGCCGCCGACCTTGTCGGTGGCGGTGACCTGGATCGCGTAATTGCCGACGTTGTCGGACAGCGGCTTGCCCCGCAGGGTGCCGTAGCGGCTGTCGAAGATCATCCAGGACGGCAGCGCCTCGCCGTTGGCGAGCGTGGCCGTGTAGGTGAGCACCTGGTCCGCATCGAGTTCGCGGAAGGCGTAGGCGGTATTGATGTAGACGTTATCGTCCTCCATCACCGTCTGGTCCGGCAGCGGTGCGGCGAGCAGCGGTGCGTCGTACTCGTTGAGCACCGTCACCTTGATCTGCCGGCTGGCCTTGCCGATCCACTTCCCGGCCACGGCGTCCGGCTCCATGTAGTTCTCGATAAACGCATCCTCCGCGGAGATCTGCAGCGTGTAGGTGCCGACCGCAAAATCGCCGGCCTCGCCCGAGAACACCAGGGTATCGCCGTCCAGCGTGCCCCAGTAATCGTTGCGCTGGGTGAGCGGATTCCACGAGTACACCGGCTTGCTGCTGACAACGATGGCGTCGCCGTCGGCATCGACCAGGGCTTCGCGCGGCAGCTGGATCGAGAACGCCTGGTTTTCGCGCACCACGATCTCGGGAATGGCGCCGATCGTCGGTGCGTGGTTGGCGATGATCTCGTGCCGCACCATCGAGCTGGCGCCCGCGCTGTCGGTGGCGATGATGTCGAAGCTCATGCGCCGCGGCGCCGCCCCGCTGCCGGTGTAGCGCATCTCGGAGGTCGCCGCATCGTAGATCCACTGCGCCGCATCGATGCCGTCGCCGCCCGGGCGAACCTGGTAGCTCAGCGTATCCCCATCGACGTCGGTAAAGACCGGGATCGCGACCTTGAACCTGCTCGCCATCGATGCCACGATTTGCGGCTCGAGCGCGTTCGTCCACACGACCATCCCGTTCGCGTCGAGCCGGTAGTTGCCGGTTGCCCATGGCTGGCCGGCGGGAGCGAACACCGGCATGTGATTGATGTCGGCCGCCTCGACCTCGAGGTCGAAGTAGTGGATGGTCGCGGCGCCCAGGGAGTCGGTGGCGGTGATGCGGAAGGTCCAGGTGCCGACGTCCCAGTAGTCGAGATTGCCATAGGTGAACATGTCGCTGTATTGCTTCAGCCCGATCGTGCCGGTGGCAGCATCGAAGCTCGGGAAGTGCTTCATGTTCACCGGGTGGTCGACCAGGTAGACGTCATAGGACAGCGTGTCGCCCCGGTCGGGGTCGGAGAACAGGTTGGCAGGGATCTTGAAGCTGAACGGTTCGCCCTCGCGCGCAAACTGGCGCGCGATCGGGTTGGCGACCTGTGGCGCGTCGTTGACGTCGGCTACCACGATCTCGAAGTCGTCGCTCGAGGACAAGCCATGGCTGTCGGTGCCGGTGACGCGGATCGCGGTCACGCCGACGTCGGTCGCGCCGCTGGTGCCGTGCAGGCGGCGGGTCGCCGCATCGTAACTGAGCCAGTCCGGCAGCGGATTGCCGTTGGCCAGGCCCAGGCTGACCGTGACCGGATCGCCTTCGCGGTCGACGAACATGTCGGCCGCCAGCACCAGGTCGACCGCCTGGCCCTGCGCCAGGACCCGGTCTTCCACGATCTTCGCCACGCGTGGCGCATCGTTGATGTCGTCGATCGCCAGCAGGAAGCTGCTCGAGGCGCTGCGC
This sequence comes from uncultured beta proteobacterium, assembly GCA_963729765.1. Taxonomy (GTDB): domain Bacteria; phylum Pseudomonadota; class Gammaproteobacteria; order Burkholderiales; family Burkholderiaceae_D; genus Telluria. The sequence continues at coordinate 189,784 of CAVSPL010000015.1, forward strand.
CCGCGTGCGTCGCGCGCCGTCACCGCGATGGCCAGGCTGCCGACGTCGTCCTTGCCCGGGGTGCCGCTGAAGCGCTGGCGCACCGGGTCGAACGCGAGCCAGCGCGGCAGCGGCTTGCCGTCGGCCAGCAGCGCCGAGTAGCTCAGCGTGTCGCCGGCATCCGCATCGGCGAAAGCGCCCGCTGCGAGCGTGTAGGCGAAGGCCGTGTCCTGGCGCGCGCCCTGTGCTTCCAGCGGCAGGGCGACGACCGGCGAGGTATCGTTCGGGTTGCGGATCGACAGGTCGAACACGTCGGCGACGCTGCGGTTGCCGCTGTCGGACGCCGCCAGGCGGATCGAGATGGTGCCGGTGTCGCCTTCGCGCGGCATGCCGGAGAAGGAACGCGTGGCGGCGTCGTAGCTGAGCCAGCGCGGCAACGGGTCGCCGTTGGCGAGCGTGGCCGCGACCACCAGCATGTCGCCGCCGTCGAGGTCGGCGAACGCGCCGGCGACCGACAGCGCGAACGGCGCGCCGACCGCGGCCACGACGTCGCCCGGCGCCGCCACCAGCAGCGGGTCGGTGTTCGCCGCCGTCGCATTCGCTTCGGCGGTGATGCGTGCCAGGTCCCAGCCGCTGTTGTCGGCGAAGCGGAAGGATTCGACCGCGCCGCCGTTGCGGTAGTTCTTCAGGGTCAGGCGGTCAAACGTGTCGCGGATCGACACCACCAGGTCGCTGCCGTTCCAGCGCAGGATCAGGTCGCCCGCCTGGACACCGGCGCCGAACTGCACCTTGTCCAGGGCCGACGCGCTGGTGCCGGCGTCGTCGATCTGGTCCTGGCCGGCGCCGCGGCCGAACAGGTAGGTGTCGTTGCCGGCGCCGCCAACGAGCAGGTCGTTGCCGAAGCCGCCGTCGAGCACGTCGTCACCGGCGCCGCCGCTGAGCGTATTCGCCGCGGCGTTGCCGGTGAGCCGGTTGTCCTGCGCGTTGCCGGTGCCGTCGACCGCGGCGCTGCCGGTCAGGACCAGGTGCTCGAGGTCCGTCCCCAGCGCGAAGCTGACCGACGAGCGCACTTCGTCGACCCCTTCGCCGGCCAGCTCGGTGATGCTGTCGCCGCTGTCGTCGACGACGTAGACGTCGTCGCCGCTGCCGCCCTGCAGGACATCGGCGCCGGCGCCGCCGTCGAGCAGGTCGTTGCCGCCATTGGCGCGGATGGTATTGCGTCCGCCATTGCCGACCAGGACGTTGGCGCCCTCGTCGCCGGTGGCGTTCAGGTTGGCCTCGCCGAGCAGGGTGATGTTCTCGAGGTTGCTGCCCGCGAGCAGGGTGTACGAAATGCTGGCCGCGACGGTGTCGTTGCCTTCACCCGCGTTCTCGATCAGGGTGTCGGCCGCGTTGTCGATCACCAGCCGGTCGTTGCCGCTGCCGCCGACCAGGATATCGGCGCCCGCGCCGCCATCGAGGATGTCGTCGCCCGCGCCGCCTTCGATGCGGTTGATGCCGCTCGTGCCTACCAGGCGGTTGGCCCGCGCATTGCCGGTCAGGTTGATGCTGGCGCTGCCGAGCGCTTCGTAGTTCTCGATCTCGCCCGACACGACGATGTCGGCCAGGGCCGTCATGCGGACCGTGTCGCTGCCGCCGCCGGCCAGTTCGACCACGGTGTCGCCCGCGTTGTCGAGCACGTAGAAGTCGTCGCCCGCGCCGCCGACCATGCGGTCGGCACCGGCGCCGCCATCGAGCGTGTCGTTGCCGTCGCCGCCGGCCAGCGCATCGTCGCCGTCGCTGCCCAGGAGGCGGTCGTTGCCCGCGCCGCCATCGAGCGTGGCCGGGAAGTCTTTCGGTGCAGCCAGGACGTCGTCCCCTGCGCTGCCGGCGAACCGCGCCGCCTGGCGGCTTAATTCGTCCGCGCTCCAGATGCTGCCGTCGGCGAAGCGCGCCTGCAGCACGCCCTGGGTCGCCGTATCGTCGAACCAGCCGGCAAAGCGCACGGCGTCGGCGCCGCTGCCCACCACCAGGTCGTTCAGCTGGCGCACGCAGGACAGCGTCGCCGGCGTCACCGAGGCGTCCAGCACCAGGGTGTCGAGGCGGACTCCGGCCGCGACGGTCTGCTGCCCGCTGCCGGCGCCGAGCGTGACGCTCAGGTCGCGCAGCTGCCAGCTCACCGGGTCGACAACGGTGCCGTCATCGAAGCGGATCCGTTCGATGCCGACAAAGGGCAGCCCGAGTCCCGCGATGGTCACGCTGTCGGCGGTTCCGTCGATGCTCAGCACCAGCTTGCCGTCGACGATCTCGCGGTGGACGCCGGCGAGCGTGATGCCGGGGCCGAACTGCAGGGTGTCGACGTCGCGCGGATCGGCGCCGAAGTCGCTGATGACATCCTTGCCGCCGCCCAGGCCAAACTGATAACGGTCGCTGCCGTTGCCGCCGGCGAGCGTGTCGTTGCCGGCGCCGCCATCGAAGCGGTCGCTGCCTTCGCCGCCATCGAGCAGGTCGTTGCCGCTGCCGCCCAGCAGGCGGTCGCTGCCCGCGCCGCCGTAGAGCATGTCGTCGCCGCCGTCGCCGGCGAGCAGGTCCTGGCCCTCGGCGCCGTAGAGCGTGTCGTCGCCGCCCAGGCCCGCCAGTGCATCGGCACCGGTGGTGCCCTGGAGCTGGTTGGGGTTGTCGTTGGCGCCGCCGATCAGGCGGCGCGCAAGGTCGGCCCCGGTCCAGACGGTGCCGTCGGCGAAGCGCACTTCGCCCAGCAGCGCCGTGCTGCCGCTGTCGCCGTAGCCGCGTACCCAGCCATTGGTGACGACCAGTTTCGTCCCGCTGCCCGCCACGCTGAGGGTCAGGTCGGTATTCCAGCCGTTGGACTGGGTGCCGACCAGCACGTCGCCGGCCAGGATGCCGGCGCCGAATTCGACCGAGTCGAGCGAGTCGGCCGCGCCAGGAGCGATCGTGTCGACGCCCGAGCTGCGGTCGGCCCGGATCAGGTCGTGGCCGAAGCCGCCGTTGAGCTGGTCGTTGCCGGCGCCGCCGACGAGGATGTCGTCGCCGCTACCGCCGTTGAGCACATCGTCGCCGGCGCCGCCCTGCAGCAGGTCCGTGCCGGCGCCGCCGAACATGACGTCGTTCCCGCCCTGGCCGTCGAGGACGTCGTCGCCGGCCTGCCCGAGCAGGGCTTCGGCGAGACTGGAGCCGGTATTGCGATAGAAGGTGTCGAGCACGTCGGCGCCGGCGACGGTGGTGCCGTCGCCGAAGACGAAGTCGGTCTTGACCTGGATCGCCCCGGTCAGGTAGTCGGTCGCGACCCTGAAGTAGCCGAGCGTCGCAGTCGAGCCCTTGAGGCCGATCTGGAAGGAACCGGTGCCGTTCGCTGCCAGCGTGAAGTTCTGGATCAGGACGTCGTTCTGGCTGACGTCGTTCTCGAAGCGCACCTTCTGCGGCACTTCCTGGCTGCCGTAATAATAGGGAGAAAAGCCGTCGTTGTCCGAATCGAAGCCGAACAGCAGGGTATCGCTTTCGCTGCCGAGGTAATACCAGTCCGCCCCCCGGCCGCCGTCGTACAGGTTGCTGCCGGAGTCGCCGTACAGCGTGTCGTTGCCGCTGCCGCCATGCAGGCGGTCGTCGCCGCGGCCGCCAAAGAGCGTATCGTTGCCGCCGAGGGCGAAGACATCGTCGTCGAAGGGGCTGGCCTGGGTACTGCCGAGGGAGTCGTCGCCATCGTTGCCGATGATCGGGCCGGCCGGACGCTTGGCCAGGTCGAGCTCGCTGCCATCGGCAAAGCGCAGGATGTGCATGCGGTCCAGGGAGTAGACCCAGGACGGGATCGTCAGGGATTCGCCGCTCGCCTTGAGCATGATGACGAGGGCATTGTTGGCAACGACGATGTCGATGTCCTGCAGGCCGATGCCGGCGCCGAGCTCGATGCGGTCGAAGTGGTCGGCGCGCAGCGTGTCCTGGCCCGAGCCGTAACCGAAGCGGATGGTGTCGCTGAGCGTGTCGCCGTCGGGGTCGTACCAGGCGTCGTTGGTATCGATGCTGTCGTCGCCGGCGCCGCCGTCGATCACATCGTTGCCGTAGCCGCCATCGAGGTCGTCGTCGCCGGCGCCGCCCAGCAGCAGGTCATCGCCGCGCCCGCCTTCCAGGGTGTCGTCGTCGTCCCCGCCGTCGAGCAGGTCGTTGCCGCCGTCGCCGTTCAGGCGGTCGTTGCCGACGCCGCCCAGCAAGGTATCCTCGCCGGCGCCGCCCCCCATGTAGTCCGTGCCTGCGCCGCCGTCGATCAGGTCATTGCCGGCATGGCCGTAGAAGTTTTCGTGGGATGCGGAGACGCCGGTCAGGACGTCGTCGCGGAAGTCGCCGTAGCCCGCTGCGCGCGGCTGGGCGGCGGCCAGCAGCTCGCTGTTGCCCCACTCGCTGCCGTCGGCGAAGCGCACCACCAGTTCCTGGACCGGTGTGTCCTGGCCCACCCAGTTCGACATGCTCAGGCGGTCCTCGCCGTCGTTCACGACGATCTGCAGGTCGAATCCGTTGGTCTCGAAGTGGACGTCTTGCGCGTTCAGGCCCACGAGTTCGATGATCGCCTTGGGCGAGGCCGCGCCGCGCTCGTCGTAGATGTAGTCGGAGCCATAGCCGCGCCCGAAGCGATAGGTATTGATGCCGCCGTCGTCCCACAGGGTATCGTCGCCGGCGCCGCCCGAGAGGGTGTCGTCGCCCGCGCCGCCATGCAGCTCGTCGCGGCCGTCGCCGCCTTCGAGCCGGTCGTTGCCGGCGCCGCCGTCGAGCGTGTCGTCGCCGCTGCCGCCGTCGAGGACATCGCTGCCCGCGCCGCCCAGCAGCTGGTCCTTGCCGGCCGCGCCGTTCAGCAGGTCGTCGCCCGCGCCGCCGGCGATGGTGTCCTGGCCCGTGCCGCCGTCGAGGGCGTCGTTGCCGGCGCCGCCCACCAGCAGCTGGTTGCCCGGCTGGCCGAGCGCCCCGCCCGCAGCCGGGAACTGGACGGCGGCCGCGATCTCGGCCGCCGTCCAGGTGGTGCCGTCGGCGAAGCGCAGGCCGGCCGCACCGGCGATGCCGCGCAGCGTGTCGCCGCTGGCGCGAATGACGAGCGTCATCGGCGCCACCAGGCCGTCGGCTTCGCCGCCGACGATGTCGATGTCGGCGGCACCCAGGCCCGCGCCCAGCGCAATCCAGTAGCCGCCGCCGCCGCCGTCGATCACGTCGTGGCCGCTGCCGGTGCCGAACAGGATCGAGCTGCCCTCCCCTGCGCCCAGCCTGTCGTTGCCGGCGCCGCCGTCGACGATGGCGATCCCGCCGCTGAAGATGGTATCGTCGCCGGCGCCGCCGGACAGGTAGCCGCTGCCCTGCAGCGTGTCGTTGCCGTCGCCGCCGAACAGCTGGTTGTCGCCCTCGTTGTCGGTGATGGCGTCGGCGCCGCCGTCGCCGAACAGCTGGTCGTTGCCGGCGCTGCCAGCGATCGTGTCGCGCCCGCCGCCGCCATGCACGATGTCGTCGCCGTAGCTGCCGTAGATTTCATTCGGCCCCAGGCTGCCGTCGATGCGGCCCGCGCCGTAGATGCGCGAGACGCGGTAATCGGCGAACTGTTCGCGCAGGACGAATTTGCCGTCCAGCGATTCGATGCGTTCGATCGACGTGCCGCCCTCGATATAGAAGGCGCCTTTGCCGTAGTCGACCCGCAGCTGGCCCGGGTGGCCGTACCAGCTGCCGTCGCTGACCAGGATATCGTCCACCGACAGGCCGGCGCCCAGCAGGACGCGGTCATTGCCCTCTTCGTCCTGGATCAGGTCGTAGCCGCTGTCGGCGTTGATCAGGAAGGTATCGTCGCCGCTGCCGCCGTTCAGGACATCCTTCAGGTTCGGGCCGTAGTAGCTGCCGTACTGGTCCCATTGGGTCTCGACCGTGATGTCGGTCTCGTTGCCGCTGCCGCCGGTCAGGGTGTCGTTGCCGGCGCCGCCGTACAGGTAGTCGCTGCCGCTGCCGCCGTCGACCAGGTCGTCGCCGTCCATCGCCTGGACGAAGTCATTGCCGGCCCTGGCGTCGATGGTCTCGCCGCGGGCGGAACCATAGATGCTGTCGACCGCGTCGGTGCCCTGCGCCACCAGCTGGCGCAGTTCGACCTCATGGCTCGACCAGGTAGTCCCGTCGGCGAAGCGGAACTGCTCGATCCGGTTGGCTTCGGAACCGTAGTAGAAGGAGATGCTGACGCGGTCGCCGCCGTCGCCGATGGTCAGCACCAGGTCGGCGTCGCGCCGGGTGACAACGATGTCTTCCGGCCGGATGCCGGGGCCGAATTCCAGCGTGTCGACATTCCCGCCGTTCCAGTCCTCGTCGCGGATATCGAGCGAGCCGTAGCCTGCATTGAAAATGTAGCGGTCGTTGCCCCCGTGCCCTTCGAGCATGTCGCCGCCGCCCAGTCCGTCCAGGACTTCACCGCGATTGCTGCCCTCGAGGAAATCGCTTCCGGTGGTCGGCATGGTCATTGCGTAGCTGCCGATGTCGTCGGCGCTCCAGACGGTGCCATCGGCGAAGCTGACCTCCTCGATCGCCGCGACCACGCGGTCCGGCGTTTCGTAGCCGCCGCGTTCGATGCGCGCATCGATCACGATCCGGTCCGCGCTGCCGTAGCGCTGCAGGACCAGCCTGCCTTCGCCGTCGAGCAGCACCTGCACTTCTTCCGGCGCGATGCCGGCGCCGAAGACCAGGCGGTCGATACCGTCGGCGTCGACGATGCGGTCGGCGCCGTCGCCCGCTTCGAACAGGTAGGTGTCGTCGCCGGCGCCGCCGTCGAGCGTGTCGCTGCCCGCGCCGCCGGACAGGATGTCGTCGCCCTCGCCGGTTTCGATGACGTCGTCGCCGGCCAGGCCGGACATATCGTCGGCGCCGGCCGTGCCGACCAGCCAGTCGTCGCCACTGCTGCCGGTGTTCGCCAGCGTCTCCAGTTCGCTCCTGCTCCAGACGGTGCCGTCGGCGAAGCGCACTTCGCCCAGGCGCGTTTCTTCGCGCCGGTACCAGTCGGCGACCAGCAGCACTTCGCCGCTGGCCAGCACCAGCATCAGGCTGGCGGCATTCCGGGTCACGCGCACGCTGGCAGGGTCGATGCCCTCGCCAAAGACCAGCACGTCATTGTCGAGCGCACCCTTGTCGGCGATGGTGTCGTTGCCGTCGCCCAGTCGGACCACATACGTGTCGTCGCCGGCGCCGCCGGCCAGCAGGTCGTCGCCCAGGCCGCCGTCGAGCGTGTCGTTGCCGCCCACGCCGTACAGGCGGTCATTCCCGCCCAGGCCGGCCAGCAGGTCGTCGCCCATGGTGCCGCCGATGTAGTCGTCGCCTTCGGTCGCCACCTGGACCACGGCGGCCATTGCGGTCAGCTGGTCGGCCGACCAGACCGTGCCGTCGTCGAACACCAGTTGCTCGATCGAGGGCGCGCCCGGACCGAACCAGCCCGGCAGCGAGATCTGCTCGCCGCTGTTGCGGAAATACAGGACCAGGCCTGCGTCGTCGCGCGAGACGATCACGTCGGCCGGCAGGACGTCCGCTCCCAGCACGATCCGGTCGAGCTCCAGGGCGTCGCCCGAGTCGAGAATGACGTCGTCGCCGTCGCCCAGGTTGAAGGCGTAGCTGTCGCTGCCCGCGCCGCCGTCGAGCGTGTCGTTGCCCAGGCCGCCGGCCAGGGTGTCGTTGCCGCCCATGCCGAGGATCGTATCGTTGCCCTCATTCCCGGCCAGGCGGTCGGCGCTGTCGTAGCCGATCAGCTGGTCGTCCAGTTCCGTGCCCTCGAGGAGCTGCACCAGCACCTCGTCGAGCGACATCGGTGCGTCGTCCTGGAACTCGAAATATTCGACCCGCGCGTCGTCGCGCACGAAGAAGTCCTGGATGGTCAGCGTGTCGGCGCTGCCGGCGAGCCTGATGTACAGGTCGCGCTCGGTGCGGCCGAAGCGCACGTCCGCGCGGTTCAATCCTTCGAACACGATGCGGTCGGCATTGCCGGCCTCGCCCGATTCGATCACGGTGTCGGCGCCCGAGCCGTAGCGGAACACATAGGTGTCGTCGCCCGCTTCGCCGTACAGGGTGTCCTGGTCGGCGCGGAAGCCGCCGTCGATGATATCGTCGCCCTCGCCGCCATGGATGGTGTCGTTGTCGGCGAAGCCGCCGTCGCCGCCGTTGTTTCCGCTTGCGACGGAGGGCGCGAACCAGCCGCCTTCGCCGCCGTCGCCGTCGCCGTCGCCAACCCATGCGGCGTCGTAGTCGTGGGCGCCGTACAGGACGTCGTCGCCGGCGCCGCCGTCGATCAGGTCGTTGCCGAAGCGGCCCGTCAGGGTATCGCCGTTATCCAGGCCCGAGAGCTCGTCGGCAGCGTCGGTCCCTTCGAGCCTGACCGGCGCCATCAGGCCCGGCGTGGCGCGTTCGATCAGCTGCTCGGCCGTCCACACGGTGCCGTCGTCGAACTCGACGCGTTCGATGCCGCGCCCGTCGCCGCGCAGCTGGCCTTCCAGCAGGATCGATTCGGGTTCGCCGTCGGCGCCGGCGAACAGCAGCCAGACGTCGCGCCGGCCCTTGCCGACCGCCACGTCCGCCGGCTTCAGTCCGCTCAGGCGCAGCACGTCGGTCTCGCCGGCGCTGCTGGCGGCTTCGCGGATCCAGTCGTTGCCGTCGCCGGCGGCATACACGTAGATGTCGCCGCCCGCGCCGCCGGCCATGGTGTCGTCGCCCTGGAAACCGGTGATGCGGTCGACGGCATTCGTGCCGCGCAGCTGCTCGTCCTGCGCCCACCACGCATTGCCATTCAGCTCGAACCCGCGCGCCACCAGTTCCGCGTAGCTCAGGACCGTGCCGTCGACGAACTGGAACCTGTCCACCGCCGGCGCGGCGTAGGCGTCGTCCGCATTGAAGCCCTCGATCCGGATGCTGTCCGATGGGTCGTCGCCAAGCTGGATCACCAGGCCGCCGTCGATCACCAGCCGGATGTCGTCCTTCGAAATGCCGGGCCCGAAGCGCAGCGTGTTGCCGCCGACGCCTGCGCCGGCATCCACGATGCGCAGCACGTCCTGGCCGTCGCCCTGGGCGAACAGGAAGGTGTTGCCGCCCCCCGTGGCCTGGATATAGTCGCCGCCCTGGCCGCCGACGTAGGTGTAGCCGGACTGCGACGAGGTGAGATAGTCGTCCCAGTCGGAGCCGTACCAGCGCCGGTTGATTTCGGCGTGGATGCTGTAATCGCGCCAGGAGCGCGCCTGCTGCATCAGCTGGGCCCAGTCGAGACGGTTGCCGTGGCTGTCGCGCACTTCCGTGAAGTTCGCGTCGAGCCCGCCCTCCACCAGGGCGCTGGCGCCATTGCTCGTTATCTCGGCATAGTCGCCCCACAACTGGTACGCGGCATCGGCCACCTGGCCGTTCGGCGAATCCGCAAAACCGCCGGCCCAGGGGTAGCTGACCAGGTTCAGCGACAGGCCGGAACCGCCGTCATCCGGGCCGACGCTCAGGTCCACGCCCGCATCGGCGATCGCCAGCACGTTGGCGCCGGCCTGGTCGCGGATCAGGGCCTCGCCCGATTCCAGCACATAGGTGTCGGCCCCCGCGCCGCCTTCGAGCAGGTCATGCCCGGCCTGCGCCACCAGCGTATCGTCGCCGTCGCCGCCGGCCAGGGCGTCGTCGCCGGCGCCGCCGAGCAGCTTGTCGTCGCCGGCGCCGCCTTCGAGAGCGTTGTTGCCAGCATTCCCGTGCAAGAGGTTGTCCAGCGCATTCCCGCTGATGCGCCAGTCGCCCGCGCCCAGCAGGCGGCCGCGCGTTTTCCCTGGCGCCAGCGCCAGGTCGGATGCCGACATCGTCGATTCGAGCAGGGCCTGGATCGCCGCGCCGCTGTAGCTGACGCCGCCCACCACGACTTCGCCGACCTGGGCCAGGTCGACCGCAATGCGGTCCCCGGCGCTGCCGAACCCGATTGCGCCGTCGACGTAATACAGGTCGTCGGCGGACACGCCGTCGATCAGCAGGCGCGTGTCCTGGCCGGTCTCGGTGATGCTGTCCACGCCGCTGCCAGGCGCGAACAGATAGGTGTCGGCGCCTTCGCCGCCGGCCAGCGCGTCGTCGCCCGCGCCGCCGGTCAGGGTGTCGTTGCCCGCCCCGCCTTCGAGCAGGTTGGCGCCATCGTTGCCGACCAGGGTGTCGTTACCGGCGCCGCCTTTCGCGTTTTCGATCTCGGTGCCGAAGCCGATGAAGGCCTGGCCCTGCGCCAGGATGCTGGCGTCGCGCGCGCCGCTGTGCAGCCAGGCGCCGCCGTCCAGGCGAATCGCGACATCCTGCGTTTCGGCGGATGCGTCGAAGGTGTCGACGCCGCCGCCGTCCTCGATATAGCGGTCGCCGAAGCCATAGGTGTCGTCGCCGGTCTTGTGGTCCTTCGCCACGCCGTACAGGTACTGCAGGGCGGCGATGTCGAACATCGCCAGGTTGGTCGCGGCGGTGTCGCCGGACTGGGTATAGGACATGACGGTATTGGCCGAATTGTTCTCCTGCTGCGGCAGCAGCGGCCCTTCGAACGGGTGCTTCAGGCCCAGCACGTGGCCGATCTCATGCAGCAGCGTCTGGAAGCCCGTTTCGCCCGGCGCCAGCGAATCGCGCGGCTTCATGGCGCCGAATTCGTCGGCGAACTGGAAGCCGTAGCGGGTGCTGTTCAGGTGGATCCTGCCGTCGGCCGGGGTGGCGTAGCCGGCAAAGGCGCCCATCTCGACCGAGGTCAGGTCGTCCATCTGGAAGGCCAGGTCGGCGTCCCCGCCCAGCGGGTCGTCGATCTCGGTGAAGCGCAGGTCGAGCACGGCCGAGAAGCGCGCCAGCGCGGCGCGCACCGATTGCTTCTGGTCTTCGGTGAAGGGCATCGGGCCGGAAGTGTCGGGCGTGAAGGCGCCGACAAAACTGAAGGTGAGCTCGCTCTTGCCGGCGGCCCGGGTCTCGTCCCGGCTGAGCAGGGCATTGATGAAATACAGCGGCGCCATGTCGGCAAACTGGTCGGGCGGCGCGTCGCCCGGCTCCGGCGCCGGGGCCATGGCGAGGATCTCGTCGAGCCCCCAGCTGGTGCCGTCCTCGAACTGGATGCCGCCGATCCGCGCCTGGGCCTCGCCCTGGTCGATCATGTCGGCGCCGCTGCCCTGGTAGCCCATGCCGTAGGAATTGCCGGCATAGAAGCCCTGCACCCGCACCGCGTCGTTAAAGCCGTACTCGACCAGCAGGTCGACCCCGTCGCGGCGCATGCCGCGCAGGTCGTTCGCACTGAACTTGAAGACGATGATGTTGTGCGAGCCGTCCGAGCCGTCGTCCTGGAGCGTGTCCTGGCCGTCGCCGACGGCGAACACATAGGTGTCGCTGCGCCCGCCGCCGTTGAGCATGTCGTTGCCGGCGCCGCCTTCCAGGATGTCGGCGCCGTCCGTGCCCGCACCGCTGTCGCCATACAGCACGTCGGTGCCGGCGCCGCCGCGCAGGATGTCGGCGCCGCTGCCGCCGATCAGCACGTCGTTGTCGTCGCCGCCTTCGAGGATGTCGTCGTCCTCGCCGCCGTCGAGCTGGTCGTCGCCGGCGCCGCCGATCAGGATGTCGCCGCCCTCCTCGCCGAACAGCAGGTCCTTCTCCATGCCGCCGTCGAGGTAGTCGCCGCCCTTGCCGCCCGCGAGCGTGTCCTCGCCGGCTTCGCCGAACGCATGGTCGTCGTCGAGGCCGCCGTACAGCTGGTCGTTGCCGGTCCCGCCGAGCAGGTAGTCGTCGCCGTTGTTGCCCCAGAGCGTGTCGTTGCCGACGCCGCCATCGAGGAAGTCGCCGCCCATCCGGCTTTCGTCGAGTCCGGCCGGATACCAGTTGGTGCCCTTCAGGTAGACCGCGTCGCCGCTCAGGGCGTCGTTGCCCTCGCCGCCGTACAGGACGTCGGCGCCGGCGCCGCCGGTCAGCTGATCGTTCTCCTCGCCGCCATCGAGGAAGTCGCGGCCATCGCCGCCGGAGAGCTCGTCCTTGCCCGCGCCGCCATACAATTCGTCGTCGCCGCCGTAGCCGACCAGCAGGTCGTTGTCGGCTTCGCCGTACAGTTTGTCGCTGTTGTTGGCGCCGTAGACGACGTCGTCGCCGGTGCCGCCCCACAGGCGCGCGCCGGCCTCGCCGGTGCCCGCCTTGAGCACGGTCTTGGCATTGCCCAGCTCGAGACCCACTGAGATGGGCTTGCCGAGGTTGGCGTCCGGCCGGTCTGCCCATTTCACGAGACCGGGCCAGACTTTTTCGCTGTCGCCCAGCGTCAGGGTGATCTTCAGCGAGGGCTCCATGCTGACGTTGGTCTCGCCGACGTTCCACCAGTACATGTAGCCCGTATAGTTCTCGTTGACTTCCAGCTTGCGCTCGAAGCTGAAGTCGAACAGCGCCAGCTCCGGATGGGCGTCGAGGTAGACGGTCTGGCGGCTGCCGTCCGGCTGTTCCTGGATGTAGGCGAAGCGGCCGGTGGTGACGCCATCGGTTTTCAGCCAGTCGATCGGGCCTTTGCCGGCCTGGTAGTACACCGCCTGCGCGCCGGAATCGACGTAGATCCCGCGCTGCATGTCCCAGCTGTAGCCGGCGTGCAGGATGTCGTCGCCGGCGCCGCCGTAGGCGACATCCTTGCCGTCGCCGGTCAGGATGATGTCGTTGCCCGCGCCGCCTTCGAGCCAGTCGTCGCCGCCGCGGCCGTCGAGGATGTCGTTGCCTGCGCCGCCCGCCAGCACGCTGGCGGCATTCGTGCCGCGCACGATGTCGTTGCCCTGGCCGCCGTCGCCGGCGTCGCTGATGAAGTAGTCGACGAAGTTGTTTTCGGCGCGCGTGGCCGGGGACGGCTGCAGCGCGGCTTCCGGCTTCTTGGCATCCGCGTCCGCACCAGCGAGCACGATGCCGAACTGGCCCGCCGTCCAGTTGTGGATGAAGATCGTGTTCTGGGTGTCGCCGGCGCTGTTGATGGCGAGCGTGGTCGCGCTGCCCATCTTGTACTGGCGGATTTCATAGCCATTGCCGCTGATCCAGGCCATCTTGCTGGCGTCGTAGCTGGCGTTCGTAATGCGCGAGCTCGATCCGGACAATTCGTTGGCGCCCTGCGCGTCCTCGATCAGGTCGGTGCCGAAGCCGCCGTCATAGAAATAGCTGTCGTCGCCTTCGCCGCCGCGCAGGTAGTCGGCCCCGGCGCCGCCGGTGAGCGCATCGTTGCCGGCGCCGCCCTCGATGTTGTCGGCCCCCTCCCCGCCGTCGACCATGTCGACGCCGCTGTTACCCCGGATCAGGTCATTGCCCTTGTCGCCGTCGATGCCGTTCGTGCCTTCGCCGCCGGAGATGATGTCGTTGCCTTCGCCGCCCTTGAGCGAGGTGCCGCCGCTTCCCTCTTTCACTTCGAGGATGTCGTTGCCCTCGTCGCCGAGCATGGTCGTGAAGTTGGCGCCGCCCTGGTCGAACAGGACGTCGTTGCCGCTGCCGCCGGACAGCGTGTCGTTGCCGGCGCCGCCGCTCAGGAAGTCGTTGTCGGCCTCGCCTTTCAGGTCGTCGTCGCCATCGCCGCCGTACAGGGCGTCGTTGCCGCTGCCGCCGGCGAGGATGTCGTTGCCGCTGCCGCCGCGCAGCGTTGTCGTCGTTGGCGCCGCCGGCCAGGATGTCGTTGCCGCTGCCGCCGTCGAGGGTATCGTTGCCGCTGCCGCCGTCGAGGCGGTCATCGCCGGCATTGCCTTCCAGGTAGTCGTCGCCGGCAAGGCCGGCGAGGATGTCGCTGCCCCCGCCGCCGTACAGGTGATCGCCCAGCTTGTTATCGGTACCGCCCAAATAATTGTCCTCGTTCCCGCCAAAACCGAAGTGCTGGACGGCATCGCCGGAATAGCCGGGCTGCCTGGTCGTGAGCGACTGCAGGGAGGGGAATTGGCCAGGCACGGCCGGCGCGCCATACCACTGGAATTCCAGCTGGCGATCGGCAGGCGGCGCCGTGCTGATCACGAAGCCGGTGCCGTCAAGCTTGTTGCGCGCATCGACGGCAGTGAGCAAGGCGAGCCGGTCCTTCAGGTACTGATCGGTGAAATTCAGCGTATTGCCGAGCCTGGCTTCGAGGCTCGCTTTGTCTTCGGCCACCAGCTTGACGAGCGCCGGGTTGGCCGCTTCGAGCACGGCCGCCGCACCGCCGTCGAGCGGCAGGAGCATGAATGGCGACAGGTTTTCCAGCGCCAGCAAAGCACTGAAATAGGCGACCGGGTCGTTCCGGTCGATGCGGCCGGACGGCAAGCTCGCAATCTGCATCCTGCCCATCAGCCCGGCGAACATGCCGGTCGGCTTGCCATCCGTGTCCAGTCCCATCAGCTCGGCGAGCTTGCTGTGGAAATCCTTGCGCGACTCGACCTGGGGATCCACATTACCCGAGCTGTCATCGCCCACCTTGGTCAGGGGGATGTTCGGTCCGAGCAGCATTTTTCTCAGACTGTCGAGCATGCCTTCGTAGGAGGCCGGCATCTGGTTGCTGCCTGCCATGGACAAGGCATTGAGTTTCTCCATGCTCATCGTCGGGTCCAGCATGGCGAGCGCATCGCCCAATGCCAGCAGGTCGGTGAGCTTGTACATGAAGTGATTGGCCGGCGTCAGCGGAGGCGTCTCCTCCTGGAAAATGCCCGTCCGTACGCCTTGCTGGCGGAAACCCATCGCCCAGTCATTCGTGGTGAGGTGCAGGCCGTTGCTGGCGAAGTAGTTGGTCTGATTGCTGGAGAAACCGTCCAGGCTGAAACCTGGCCCCAGGAGCTCAGCGATCTCCGTGAATGCGCTCTCGATATTGCGCGAGAACGGACGGCTGAATCCGGCACTATTGAAGGTCGACAGCGCGGCATCCGGCATCTGTTGCCCGAAGATGCGCGCAAACGAACTGGTCAGGTAGCCGCCCAGGCTATGGCCATTCACTCCTTCGATCGGGCCGATGCCGACCAGCGTGCCGGTTCCCGTTACCGTCGGCGCCGCGACGAATGAGCGGTAGAATCCGTAGCCGACCTTGAGTACCTGCACCCCGATCTGCTTTGCCTGCTGCCCTGCGGGCGTTGTCTCGCGCATCCACCAGTTCACCATGTCGGTCAACTGGCTGTATGCGACACCCGAGGTTGCCAGGTCGAGGTCGGTGGTCAGGTCCGGGGGAGCTTCTTGCGTACCGCGCATCGAGACATAGGTCTTGCCGGTCGCCGTTTCACGCCAGACGGTCGCGTCAAAGCTGCTCTCGGCCCGGACCTGGGTGACGACCGTGAAGTTCGCGGCAATGTAATTGGCAAGCGAGGGCAACATCCGGACTTTCAGCCTGCTCGCCAGGTCGCCACTGTCGAGATCGTTCACATAGGCCGCATCGGCCAGCAATGCGTTGATGTAGGTGTCGTGTATTGTTGTCATTTTATTTCCCCGGTTTGTTGTGGACGACGAATTAGCGTGATATGGCGTTCTTTGAACAGTGCGGCGAGCCTGCCTCGCCCGGCTGGGCTGCACGAGCCCTCGAAGGTGAGCGGCACGCGGGTCTCGGAAAATCTCAGCCACTGGCTCAACCAGCCGCCGCGCGCGCTCAATTCCCGATAGCCGACGACGGATTCGCCCGTGTCGGCATCGATGAAATCGATCCGTATCGAACGAACCGGCAAGACCGTGCCCTCGACGTCGACGAAGGCGGCGTCGGCCTCGTAGACGCGCCTGCCGGCGGCGCTCCCGCGCTCGACGTGGATGCGCGAGTTGGCCTGGCACAGCGCGGCGAACTGGCGCCCGCCGATGATTTCGTCGGCCAGCGGTGCGACCAACGCCGCCACCAGCGCCGCGCCGGCCACGGGCCAGCGCCACCAGCGTACCGGCAAGGCCTTCGCCAGGGCGACAGCAAGCAGGACGACGACCCCGAACCAGAGCGCCACGAAGAGCAGCACGAGCAGCGCGATCATGCGGCCTCCTGGCGTGCGCCGGCCAGGCCGAGCAAGCGGCGGTAGCCGGCCAGCCCGGCCGCGGCCGCGTACTTGTCGCGCACCGACTGCGCCGCGCGCCGGCGCATGCCGGCACTGCCATCGGCATCCAGCAGCAGTTGCCCTACCTTGGCCGCGATCGCCTGCGCATCGAAGAAATCGACCAGCAAGCCGTTTTCGCCATCGCGGATCACTTCGCGCACCGGGGCGGTATCCGAGGCCACCACCGCGCAGCCGCAAGCCATCGCTTCGAGCACCGACCAGGACAGGACGAAGGGATAGGTCAGATAGACGTGCGCCTTCGACACCTGCAGCAGGCTGCGGTAGGAGGTGTAGGGAATCTTGCCGAGGAAGTGGACGCGGGCGCTGTCGAGTTCGAGTTCGCCGAGCATGCGTTCGCGCCAGTTGGCCGCGCGGGCGGCCGGCTGCCGTAGCTGACGCCGTCGCCGCCGGCGATCACGATCTCGCAGTCGGGATGCCGCGCCAGCAAGGGCGGCAGCGCGCGCATGAAACGTGGAAGCCGCGGTACGGCTCCAGGTTGCGCGCGACATAGGTCACCACCGGGTCGCCGGGGCGCAGGACTCCCGTTGGGCAGGGTGAAGCTGGCCTGGGGGTCGGCGCGCATGCGCGTCGGTGTCGATGCCCTCGTGCAGCACCGCGATCTTGTGCCGGAAAGCGGCCGGATGCGGCCCTTTTGCCAGTCGGTCGGTGCGATGGCGGCGTCGCAGTTCTCCAGGCTGAGCAGCAAACAGCGCGTTCCGGGCCCGGATGCGCGCGCGCGTCGTCGAGCGTGACCGGAAACTCCGGGTCGAAGCCGCGTCCGCACCGCGCGCGGTAGTAGAACTCGCAGAAATGCACCAGGCGCGCGTCGCGGGAAAATCTCCTTGACGAACAGCGTCTCGCCCCAGCCCGGGTGGCCCAGCACGAGGTCGGGCACGAACCCTTCGTGCGCGAGCTGCTGCAGCAGGCGCGCCACCGCCTGGCCATACAGGATGCCCGCCTCGAAGGGCCTGGCGTAATGGTGGGTCGCCGGCGCCGCCGGGCGCGGCGGCGCATAGGTGAGCAGGCGCAGGCCCGGCAGCCCGGGGATACCCCGCCTGCCGATGGCGGCCACGGACACGCCCGGATCGCGCAGCAGGTCCTGGGCCAGGGCCCTGAACTGGCCCGGGAAGTTCTGGTGGATGATCAGGATGCGCATGTTTATCTCTCCCTCGCCGCTTCCTGCGCGGTTTTCCGGACCGGCGAGAGCAGGTACTCGAGCACGGTGCGCCGGCCCTGGCTGATGTCGGCCACGACCTGCATGCCGGCCGCGGTCTGCAAGGCATTGCCCTGGGCGTCGACCAGGGTCTGCCGCGTCAGCTGCAGCCTGGCTTTATAGGTGCCGCCCGGCAGGGCGCCGTCATGCCGCCCTGCCCGTTCGCGGCGTTCTGCTGGCGCGGGGCGTCGAGGGCGTCGGCACTGATATGCACCACCTTGCCCGACAGCATCCCATAGCGTTGGAACGGATAGGTCGCCAGTTTGATCTGCGCCGTTTGGCCGACCCGTACAAAACCCACATCTTCATTCTTGATTGCGACATCGGCAAACAAGTGTTCTCCTTGCGGCACCAGTGTCAGCACCACGGTGCCTGGTTGTACCACGGCGCCGACGGTAGTTGTCGCCAGGTCCTTGATCACACCGTCTTGCGGCGCTTTCAACTCCATCAAGCCTTCCTTGTAGTTACTTTTATCCAGGTTCGGCTGCAGTTGTGCGATTCTTGAACGGATATCGGCCAGTTCCTTTTGCAGTTCTGACTGGTAGCTGCTATGGATCTGACTGATCTTCATTTGCTGTGCAGCGATGGTCGCGTTCAAGGCGGCGACCGTCGATTGCTGGGCATCGCGGTCTTTGGTTTTTTCGATCGCTTCGCGCTGTTTGTCCGCAGTTGCGAGGTTGCCAAAGAAGCCTTCTTTTTCCAGTCTGGTATACGCGTCGGCGGCTTTTTTGTAGGTCGGCAGGGTTTGTTCCAGCTTGCTCAATATCTCCAGAGCACTCCGTCTTTCATGCTCGGCTTTGGTCAGCATCGATTTTTCTTGGTCGAGACTGTCAGTGAATGCTTTTCGGTGGGCGCTGTATTGGCTTTGCACCTGCGCGTAGCGAGTGGGTCTTCTCCGGCTTTCGGCAACATTGGCTGGTTCGCTAGCTCTGCTTCGATGCGGCGCACTTGCATTTGTTGTGTGGCCAGGTCGGCGACGACACCGGCTTGTTCGGCGTGGGCGACCGTCGTGTCGAGTCTGGCCAACACCTGGCCGGCCTTCACCACATCGCCTTCTTCGACCAGCAGTTGTTTGACGACGCCTGATTCAGCCGGTTGTACGATCTTGACCAAGGTTTGCGGGGTGAGTTTGCCCTCGGTCGTCGCGATGATATCGAGTTTGCTGAATGCAGCCCAGATAATCAACACCAGGACCAGCATCGACACTGACCACAACACGATGCGGCCGAGTTCACTCGGCGCTTCATCCTGGATGAGTTTCAGTGGGTCATGCCATCGGCTTGGCGGCCGTAACGGCATCACCTGGGCGGTGGTGTGCGCTGCCGAAAAGGGGTCTACAGCGGCATCGTGTGTGTGTTTGTCGACGATGGTGGCGTCGTCATGTTCTTGTCATTCATGCGCTTGACTCCCATTGTTGTTGGCAGGCGGCATGGTGCTTGCCGTGCGGACTGACGATTCTGATCCGGTACGCGCGGCATGTGGCATGGCCACTGGCTGTGCGCCTTGCGGCCCAAGCCGGAAAATGGCATCGACCTGCAAGCCCTTCGGCAAGCCATGGGTAATGAAGAGCATCGTGACTTTGCCTTTCAGGCTATTGATGGTCTGCGCGAAGTGTTCGGCGGTGGGTCCGTCAAGGGCGCTGGTGGCTTCATCAAACACCAGGATGCTGGGGCGCTTGAGCAAGGCGCGGGCGATCGCGATGCGTTGCTTCTGTCCGCCCGACAGGCCGGCGCCGCGTTCGCCGATTTCGGTTTGGTAGCCCTTGCGGCTGCGCCTCGATCGACGCTGTGGATTTCGGCCATGCTTGCAGGCGGCTGTGATTTGTTCGAAACGTGGCGTTGGGGCTGGCCATCTGCAGGTTGTCGTAGATGGTGCCGGAGAACAGCATGGTTTCCTGCGGTACCACGCCAAAGTGGCTGCGCAGTTCGTTGGCCGAAAGATAGCGGATGTCGACGCCGTCAATCAGGATACGGCCGGCACTGGGTTGGTAGAAGCCTTGCAGCAGTTTGGCCAGCGTGCTTTTGCCGCAGCCGGAGGGGCCCATGATGCCGATGGTCTGGCCGGGCTTGAATCGTCAGCGACAGGTTTTCGTACACCAGCGGCAGATGTTCGCCGTATTGGAACGCGATATTGTCGATCTCGATCAGCCCCTGCTCGCTGGGTGTCGCGCGCCGGGATCACCGAATACGGTTCGACCGGCGCATTCATCAAGTCGCCCAATCGGGCAACCGACAGGCTGGCTTGCTGGAATTGCTGCCACAGGCCGACCAGGCGCAACATCGGTTGCGACAGCCTGCCGGAAAACATCTGAAACGCAACCAACATGCCGATGGTGAATGCGGTGTCGTGCATGACGGTATAGGCGCCGATGCCAGGATCAGCAGGCTCATCACTTGTTCCAGCAGGTTCGCCATGGTGTTGTAGCTATTGGCGAGTTGTTTGGTGGCGAAGCTGGCCTTGAGATAACTGGCCAGGTAGCCGCTGTAGCTGCTGTTGAGTTGCGGCTCCAGCTGCAGCGACTTGACCGTTTCCAGGCCGACGATGTATTCGGTCAGAAAGGCCTGGTTGCGTGCGCCGAGCTGGAATTGTTCCTGCAAACTGGTCTGGAACAGCGGCGCCACGACGCAGGCTCAGAGCGACGATCACGCTCAGAATCGCCAGCACGATCAGCGTCAGCGTCACACTGTAATAAAACATGATGGCCACGAAAATCAGCAGGAACGGCAAGTCCAGCACCAGCGTGACCGCCGCGCTGGCGATGAATTCGCGGATGGTTTCGACCCCATGCAGGCGCGCGGCGATGACGCCGGTCGGGCGGTGCTGGAAATACATCGGCGGCAGTTTGAACAGGCGCTCGAACACGGAGGAACCCAATACTGCATCGACGCGGTTCCCGGTATGCAGCACCAGGTATTGGCGCAGCCACGACAGGCCGGCCGAGAACAACATGAACACCGCCATGCCGATGGCGATCACGATCAAGCGTGCTTTGCGTGTGGTGTACCACGACCTTGTCGATGATCGCTTGGGTAAACAACGGGGTGGCCAGCGCAATCAGCTGGATCACGAGCGAGGCCAGCAGGATTTCTTGCCACAGCTTTTTGTGCTTGCAGTAGTTCCGGAATGAACCACGAAAAGCCGAATTTGCGCGCTTGCCGCGCTTGTGCATCGCTGTCCTGATCGATTGCGGGATCCTGCTGCGGCGTGCAGCGGCTGACGTGCCCGCAATAACGTGCCGAAAACGCTGCGATCCCCATCGTGCTCGGGGACGCCTTCGCCCGACTCGATGACCAGCACATTGGCGGCATCGGCCTGTAATGACCAGCGCGGGCACGACCATGGCGACAGTATCCGCAGGGGATTGCTCAGCCAGGCCACCAGAGGGAAAGTTTCTTTGAGAAGCTTGGCCGCTGTGCATTTGCGCAGACCGCTATCGAATCCAATCGCCTCGGCGGCACGCAAGAACGATGCGACCGAATGCGGCGCGGGACACTGCTGGCGTGCCAGTTCGGCGGAGTAAGGCCGGCGGTGCATCGCACAGAGTGTTTGAAGCGCCCAAAAGAATTCCGCTGGGCCGATTTTCCTGTCTTTCATCACCTGAACCTTGGAGATTCGCTGCTGATCGTTGATTCAACCGGGGCCCGGGGCGCCCCGAATAGTGTGCATAATTTGCTTTTGCGCAATATATTAAGTCGCGTCATTTGCTAATGCACGGAGAAAAGTTTCACATGTGGGGTCATGCAAGGCATTGCCGCGTCCAACAGACGGATCTGGTGGGAATTCAGATGACTGAATGAATACGATTGACGATGGATCTTCACCGACAGAAACTAACGAAATGTAACGGCGTGCGGAATTGGCATTCCGTTGTGGGATCGGGAACGAAAGCTTGTATGCAGGACGATAGATTGTCACGAAAATCGTAATTTCTTGCTGTCAAGGGAAAAATTTTGCGCGACGTGGAAAATACGTTGGTCCGGCGCTTCACATTTCGACGACGCGGGGTCGATCGCGCGAAAAAAAAGCCCACCGAAGTGGGCTCTGCTGTGGCGCGGGCACATCCTGCTACTTGTAGGTGACGCCGATATCGCCCTTGAAGATCCCCATCTCCAGTTCGAAATCGTCCATCACGCCGCGGGGTACGGCCGTCGACCAGCACGGCGATGGCGCGTCCGCCGTGGACCAGTTTCATTTCGTCGTGCGACAGCGGACGGACCGTGCCGTCCTCGGTGCGTACCGCTACCTGGGTCGCTGCCAGGTCCTTGATGACCAGGGTTTTCATGGTGATTCTCCTTGCAAGTGGATGGAATGAGCTTGCCGCAGGCGCTCGCCAGCACTGATGCATCAAGCGTGCCAGCCGCCGGCGCCCCGCGGCGGCGCATGAAAGTCGCGGCGGGGCCAACAGCCTCCCCCGCCCAGTCGGGCGCCACCCTACACTTGCACCTCCGCCTCGATGTGGCGCATCGGCGTCAGCACCCAGGCGCCGGCCGCCAGTCCCACCAGCAGCGCGCCGCCGCCCATGAACAACTGCGCCAGCGGGACCAGCGTCAGCAGCCAGCCCGTCGCCGCGGCCGACAGCGGCGCCATGCCCATGAAGATGAACATGAAGATGCTCATCGTGCGGCCGATCATGTGGGTCGGTACGCGGCGCTGGATCCAGGTGTACACGGTGATTTGCAGGAAGCCCTGCAGCACGCCAAGCAGGAGCAGCAAGGACGCCGCGAGCCAGGTGGTGTGGACACTGCCGACAGGGATCAGCAACAGGCCGGAGACCGCATCGGCCAGCAGCAGCATGGTGCCGAAGCTGGCGAAGCGCAATCGCTTGCCGGCGGCGGCGGCTGCCGCCATGCCCAGCAGGCTGCCGGCCCCGCTCGCCCCCAGCAGTACCCCCAGCGTGGAGGCGCCATGCAGCGTGTCGTTGGCCAGCACCGGCAGCGCCACCTGCATCGAGCCGCCGATGAACAAGGTGACGATGCCCCAATAGGTGAAGCACAGCCGCAGCGCCACGTCGTCCCACACCATGCGCAGGCCGGCGCCAACCGAGCGCAGGACCGATTGCTGGTCGCCCTCGGGCCGGGCGGTGACGCGCAGCGCCACCCTCGACAAGGTCCACGCCGAGACCAGGAAACTGAGGCAATCGAGACCGAAGGCCCAGGCCAGGCCGCGGGCGTCCGCCACCGCGCCGGCGCCGTTGCCGGCCACGGCGATCAGCAAGGCCGGCGAGCAAGGGTCCGACCAGCATCGACAGTTGGCGCAGGCCCATCAGCATGCCGTTGGCGGCCTGCAGGTGTTCCGGGGGCAGCGCGTGGGGCATCATGGCCGTGCCGGACGGAATGCCGAATGCCTGGGCCAGCCCGATGCAAAACGCGAAACCGCAAATGATGGCCAGGATCACCCGCGGTCCCATCACGATGGTGAGCGCGGGGCCGAGCTGCCAGCTCGCCCCGGTTCGACGCCGAGCACGAATGCGCTGACCAGCCCGAGCAGTACCGCATTGGCGATCTGCTGATCATCAGTACGCGCTTGGGGGAATGCCGGTCGACCATCGCCCCGCCGAGCAGGATGAAGACGGCGCGCGGAATGCCCATCAGCGCGACGACCAGGCCGAGGGCGAGCGCACTGCCGGTGAGCTTGAGCACCAGCCAGGGCAGCGCCACGATGGTTAGCTGGTCGCCCAGGTTCGAAATGATGCTGCCCCAGAACAGCCAGCGGAAATTCGGCGCGTTTTTCAGGGCGCCGCTTGGCGCTGTGGGCTCAGGCATGGTGCTTCCTTTCGTTGCTCAGGAACGTGACGAGGCCATTGTGGCGAGACGTGCGAGCGCCTGGCTGGTCGCCTGCAAATCGTCGGGCGATCCCGCGCGCAGGAGGTCCTTGCTGACCTGCTCGGCAAGGAGTTGGGCGTTGCCCAGCAGCTCCCTGCCCGCCCCGGTGAGCGCGGCATACGCGACGCGGGCATCGCGCGGCTCCTGCTGGCGTTCGACGAGGCCGAGTTTTTCCAGCGGCAGCAAGGTGCGGGTGATTCCCGACGCGGTCAAGCCATGGCGCTCGGCCAGGTCGACCCGGCGCAGCCGTCCGCCCGGTCCCTGGCTGAGATGGTGCAACAGCAGGAAATCATTGAAGCTGAGGCCGTGGTAGCTGCTCAGGGCCTGGTCGAGCCGGCGGATCACGACGGTCTCGGTACGCACCAGTTGCAGGACGAATTCGAGGTGGGAACTGAGGGCGCCGTCGGGCGGCGTATCGGTGGGAATCGGGTTCATAGTCGCTCGTGCCTGGGTGGTGAAGTAGTGCTTGCATGGTACGTGATAGATCCTTGAGTCGCGCAAGCATTATCGGATATGCATGTGTCATGTTGGATTTTCGCTGCACCCTGACGGCCGTTCGCATCGAAAATATGGCAGGATCGTCCCTACACTTTTGGAAGGCCGAGCCAGTCATGCCCCAGATGTCCCACCTCGTCGGCAGCCGGACCTATACCTTCGCCGGACTGCGCGATCTGCTGGCCAAGGCCACGCCCGCGCGCTCGGGCGACTACCTGGCCGGCGTCGCGGCCGGCAGTGCCGAGGAACGGGTGGCGGCGCAAATGGCGCTGGCCGACCTGCCTCTGACGCACCTTCCTGAACGAGGTCGTGGTGCCCTACGAGCTCGACGAGGTCACGCGCCTGATCGTCGACAGCCACGACGCCGCGGCCTTCGCGCCGATCGGCCACCTGACGGTCGGCGGCTTGCGCGACTGGCTGCTGGGCGACGATGCGGACGAGGCGATGCTGGCCGCGGATCGCGCCAGGCCTCACGCCCGAGATGGCGGCCGCCGTGTCGAAGATCATGCGCATCCAGGACCTGGTGCTGGTGGCGCGCAAGTGCCGTGTCGTGACGCGCTTTCGCAACACCATCGGCCTGCCCGGCACGCTTGTCGACCCGGCTGCAGCCGAACCACCCGACCGACGATGCGTCCGGCATCGCGGCCAGCCTGTTCGACGGCCTGATGTACGGCAGCGGCGACGCCGTCATCGGCATCAATCCGGCCACCGACAACCTGCCGCAGGTAATCAAGCTGGTCACCATGCTCGACGACGTCATCAGGCGCTATGCGATTCCGACCCAGTCCTGCGTGCTGACCCACGTCACGAACACGATCGCCGCCATCGAGCGCGGCGCGCCGGTCGACCTCGTGTTCCAGTCGATTGCCGGGACCCAAGGCGCGAATGCCAGCTTCGGCATCGACCTGGCGCTGCTGGAGCGAAGCGCGCGACGCCGCCCTGTCGCTTGAGACGCGGCACGCTGGGCGAGAACCTGATGTATTTCGAAACCGGCCAGGGCAGCGCACTGTCGGGCAATGCGCACCATGGCCTCGACCAGCAAACCTGCGAGGCGCGCGCCTATGCGGTGGCGCGCGCCTTCAAGCCGCTGCTGGTCAATTCCGTGGTCGGCTTCATGGGGCCGGAATACCTGTACGACGGCAAGCAGATCATCCGCGCCGGCCTGGAAGACCACTTCTGCGCCAAGCTGCTGGGGCTGCCGATGGGCGTCGACGTCTGCTACACCAACCACGCCGAAGCCGACCAGGACGACATGGACGTGCTGCTGACGATGCTGGGCGCGGCCGGCTGCAACTTCGTGATGGGCATTCCCGGCGCGGACGACATCATGCTGAACTACCAGACGACCTCCTTCCACGACGCCCTGTATGCGCGCCGCGTGCTCGGCCTGCAGCCGGCGCCGGAATTCCATGCCTGGCTGCGCGAACTCGGCATTTTCACGGACGATGCGCAGGCCACGCTGGGGCGGTCGCTGCCGGCGGCATTCCAGCACGCGCTGCTGCAGCTACCCTGAAGGAGGCGCCATGTCCGAGCACGCCATGACGAACCGCGATCCCTGGCAGGCGCTTGCGCCAGTTCACCGCAGCCCGCATCGCACTCGGGCATACCGGCGTCAGCCAGCCGACGGGCGCCCAGCTCGACTTCCAGCTGGCCCATGCCCGCGCGCGCGACGCCGTGCACCAGGCGCTCGACAGCGCGAGCCTCGCGCAGGCGCTGGCAGCGGCCTGGCCGGGATGCCGGCGCTCCCCTGCTGCTGCACAGCGCGGCGGAGAACCGCAACGTCTATCTGCAGCGGCCCGATCTCGGCCGCCGGCTCGATGCGCCCTCGCGCGTCCTGCTTCAGCCGCACGTGGCGACGCCGCTGTTCGACCTGGCCATCGTCATCGCCGACGGCCTGTCGGCACTGGCCATCGCGCAGCATGCCGCGCCCTTGCTGCGCAGCGCTGCAGTACGCTGCTCGCGCCGGAACCGTGGACATTCGCGCCGCTGGCCATCGTCGAGCAGGGCCGCGTCGCGGTTGGCGACGAGGTCGGCGAATTGCTGGGCGCGAAGATCGTCGTGGTGCTGATCGGCGAACGCCCGGGCCTGAGTTCGCCCGACAGCATGGGCCTGTACATCACCTGGGCGCCGCGCGTCGGCCTGACCGACGAACGCCGCAACTGCATCTCGAACGTGCGGCCGGCGGGGTTGGGCTATGAGGAGGCGGCGCACAAGCTGCATTACCTGCTGACCGAGGCGCGCCGGCGGCAGCTGACCGGTGTGGCTGAAGGACGAAACGGAGCGCGAGCGCCGTGCGGTGAGAATGGTGGCGAGGCAGTTTCCTGCTCTGATCCGGAAACGACGGAC
>CAVSPL010000016.1:0-76248 GCA_963729765.1 uncultured beta proteobacterium
GGTGATTATTTCGCGCAAACCGGCGATGCAAAGTCTGAAGGACGGCTTTAGCGAAAAATCCTTCCTTACCGCCTTCAAGGAAGCGGGCTACAAAACCTTCTGGCTGTCGAACCAGATCTCGTTCGGCAAATTCGATACGCCGGTGTCCGTCTTCGCCAAGGAAGCGGACCGGGTCGAATTCCTGAACCTGGGCGGCTTTACCGACAATTCGAATTACGACGAAATTCTCTTTCAACCGTTTGCACGCGCACTGGCCGACCCGGCGCAGAAAAAACTGATCGTCCTGCACACCCTGGGCAGCCACTGGAATTACGCACACCGCTATCCGGCGCGCTTCGACCAGTGGAAGCCGTCGCTGGTGGGCGTGGACAAGCCGGTGCTCACCGACGCCGCGGTCAAACCGCAGCTCAACAACAGCTACGACAATTCGGTCCTGTACACCGACTGGTTCCTGGCCCAGCTGGTCGGCAAGCTCAAAACGGGCGACAAGGCGGCCGCCCTGATGTACGTGGCCGATCACGGCCAGACCCTGTTCGACGGCGCCTGCCGCCAGGTTTTTCACGGCCACAATACCCAGTACGAATTCCACGTCCCGGCCTTCGCCTGGTATTCGGATGCGTATGGCGCGCGCTTTCCGGACAAGATCGTCCAGTTGCGCGCCCACCGCGGCGCGCCGCTCTCCACCGAAAACATGTTCCACACGCTGGTCGACCTGGGCGACATCCGCTATCCGGGCGACACGCTCGAGCGCAGCATCGCCAGCGCCCAGCTGGTGCGGCATAAACGCTATGTCGACAGTTACGGCTGGGCCGATTACGACAATGCGACGCTGCGCGGCGATTGCCGCGAGGTGATCGACAAGGGGACGCCGCTGCCGCGAAAATAATGCTTCACTTTCTACAGGTCAACGCTGTCCCGTTATCGTCGCGCGGATCGTTTTGAAATGTACGTTCCTTCACATACCGCAGTGAATCTGTCTGTCAGGATTATCGAACTGACATTTACTTTATTTCACTGACTAGAAAGGAACGCACGATGAAACGCGCGCTCGCAGCATCCGTCATGGCCTTGGCCGTCTCCGGCGCACTCGCCCAGCAAGGCGACGGCACCCAGGTCGCCTTTGGCGTCAATATCTTCAAGCCGAATAAAGTCGAAGCGACGCCGGAGCGCATGCGCGCCATCAAGGCGCCAGCCGGCTTCACGGTCACCCCCTTCGCCACCGGCCTGAAAAATGCGCGCATCATCGCGGTGGCGCCGAACGGCGACGTCTACCTGTCGCGGCGTGACCAGGGCGACGTGCTGCTGCTGCGCGACACGAACGGCGACGGCCGCGCCGACGGCGCCCCGGTCACGGTCGCCAACCGCGCGGGCGCGCACGGCCTGGCGATCCACGACAACAAGCTCTATCTGATCACCGTGAAAGAATTGTTCGCGGCCGACATCAAGCCCGACGGCCGCCTCGGCGAACTGAAGATGCTCATCGGCGACCTGCCCGATTCCGGCCAGCACCCGAACCGCACGATCGCCTTCGGCCCCGACGGGATGCTCTACATTAGCGTCGGCAGCACCTGCAACACTTGCAACGAGAGCAATCCGGAAAACGCGACGCTGCTGCGCGCTTCCCCCGACGGCAAGAAGCGCAACATCTTCGCTTCCGGCCTGCGCAACCTGATCGGCTATGCCTGGCATCCGCAGACGGGCGAACTCTGGGGCCTGGACCACGGCATCGACTTCCTCGGCGATAACGAGCAGAAGGAAGAGCTGAACAAGATCGAGATGGGCAAGATGTACGGCTGGCCGCACGTCTACGGCGCCAACGAGATCTACCCGCAAAGCACGCCGGTGGGCGAGATCACCAAGCAGCAATGGCGCGACCGCAGCACGCCGATGGTCATGGGTTACACGGCGCACGCGGCGCCGATGCAGTTCGTGTTCGCCAATCAAAGCGCCTTCCCGGCGGAATACCGCGGCGACGCCTTCGCCACCATGCGCGGCTCGTGGAACCGCAACCCGGCCTCCGGCTACGAAATCGTGCGCGTGCGGTTCGAGAATGGCCAGCCGAAGGGGATCGAGCCCTTCGTCACCGGCTTCCTGACCGACGGCGGCAAGACCCATATCGCGCGCCCGGTCGGCCTGGCGTTCGCCAAGGATGGCTCCCTGTTAATGGCGGACGATGCGAACGGCGTGATCTACCGCGTCGCCTATACGGGCAGCGCCAGCGCACCGGCGGGCGCGGCGGCCATGCCGCCTGCGGGACCGATGAAGGAGCAGGCCAACAAGGGCAATGGCGTGCCGCTGGCGAACAAGCGGCCCGAGACCCAGTCGTCCGGCGCCTTGTCGGTCAGCTCGCCAAGCTTTCAAAAATGACGCGCTGATGGACCAGAAGTACAGCGAGTACGCCGATGGGGTGTCGCCGGCCCTGGCGCTGGAAGGCGGTGCCGAATGCGAAGTCGTATGCGATCGTGATGGAAGATCCGGATGCGAAGCCGGTCACGCCCGTCGTGCACTGGCTGGCCTGGAACATTCCGGCCAATGTGACGAGCCTGCCCGAAGGCCTGCAGGAGCAGCCGCGCCTGACCGATCCGGACGGCGTGCTCCAGGGCCGCAACACGCACGGTTCGATGGGCTATTACGGGCCGAAGCCGCCGGTGGGCGATCCGGCGCACCATTATCACTTCCAGATGTATGCGCTCGATACGATGCTCGACGTGCCGTTCGGGTCGGATCGCGATACCTTGCTCAAGGCGATGCAGGGGCATGTGATCGGCAAGGGGGAGGTGGTCGGGAAGTATGGGCAGAAGCAGAAGCCGCAGAAGTAAGGTGTAGCCCATAAAACGCGGACACGCCCGTGTCCGCGTACGTACGCCCCTCCCCGTTCGGACACCCGGACACGCGTCCGCCCCAATCGAATCAAGCACTTAGCCGCTGGCACGGATCGTGCAATAACGACAGCATCCACGTCGTTATTGAAGCCACCATGATCCGCGATACCTCCTCACAAGACGCCGTCCTGACCGCCCCGCCAGGACAAAAAACCAAGCGCCGCGCCCTCCTCGATCGGCGGCGCCGTCGCAGTGGCCGCCGTCGCCGCCCTGCTGTTCTCGAACTGGAGCAACAGCGCCCACTCCGTCAGCGCCAGCCGCCTGCGCATCGCCGAAGTCGGCCGCGGCACCCTGGTGCGCGACGCTTCCGTCAACGGCCGCGTGGTCGCCGCCGTCAGCCCGACCCTGTTCTCGACCGCCCCCGCCACCGTCAATCTGAAAGTCGCGGCCGGCGACACCGTCAAAAAAGGCGACGTGCTCGCCGTGCTCGAATCGCCCGACCTGTCCGACGCCCTGAAACGCGAACAGTCGACCTACGAACAATTAAAGGCCGAAGTCGCGCGCCAGCAGATCCTGTCGCGCAAGCAGAAGCTGCTGGCCCAGCGCGAAGCCGACGTCGCCGAGATCGACCGCCTGTCGGCCCAGCGCACGCTGGAGCGCTACGAAAGCGTGGCGCAGGTCGGCATCATCGCCAAGATCGACTACCAGAAGGCGAAGGATGCGCTGAACTCGGCCGGCATCCGCGCCAAGCATGCGACGCAGGCGGCCAGCCTGGAAGGCGACGACGTCGCCCTCGCGATCCGCACCAAGACCAACGAGATGGAACGCGCCCGCCTGTCGATGGCGAACGCCCAGCGCCGCGTCGACGAACTGACCGTGCGCGCCCCGGTCGACGGCTTCATCGGCACCCTGAACGTGCAGAACCGGATGGTGGTCGCGGCGAATGCGCCGTTGATGACCCTGGTCGACCTGTCGCGCCTGGAAGTCGAACTCGAAGTACCGGAAACCTATGTGTCCGACATGGGCATCGGCATGACGGCCGAAATCGCCCTGCCTTCCGGTACCGCGACCGGCAAGCTGGTGGCGCTGTCGCCGGAAGTCGTGAAAAACCAGGTGCTGGCGCGGGTGCGCTTCGACGGCGCCCAGCCGAAGGGCCTGCGCCAGAGCCAGCGCCTCACGGCGCGCCTCCTGATCGAAGAAAAGCCGAACGTCGTCATGCTGCCGCGCGGCCCCTTCGTGGAAAGCGAAGGCGGACGCTTCGCCTACGGGTCGAGGACGGGGTCGCCGTGCGCACCCCGATCCAGCTGGGCGCCACCAGCATCTCGGCCGTCGAAATCGTCTCAGGATTAAAACCCGGCGACAAGGTCGTCGTCGCCGGCACCGACACCTTCGAGAACGCGCCTCGCGTCTCGATCAACTGAACCTCAACAAACAACAACCTGAAAGGACATCCCATGCTGCGCATGACCAACCTCTCCAAGGTGTACCGCACCCACATGATCGAGACCCACGCGCTGCGCGGCTTCGAGATCCAGGTCAACAAGGGCGAATTCGTCACCGTCACCGGCCCCTCGGGTTCCGGCAAAACCAGCTTCCTGAACATCGCCGGCCTGCTCGAGGAATTCACCAGCGGCGAATACGTGCTCGACGGCGTCAACGTGAAGGGCATGAACGACGACGCGCGCTCGCGCCTGCGCAACGAAAAGCTCGGCTTCATCTTCCAGGGTTTCAACCTGATCCCCGACCTGAACCTGTTCGACAACGTCGACGTGCCGCTGCGCTACCGCGGCTTCAATGCGGCCGAGCGCAAGGAGCGCATCGAGGACGCGCTGGCGAAAGTCGGCCTGGCCTCGCGCATGAAGCACTTCCCGGCCGAGCTCTCGGGCGGCCAGCAGCAGCGCGTGGCGATCGCGCGCGCGCTGGCCGGCTCGCCGAAACTGCTGCTGGCCGACGAACCGACCGGCAACCTCGATACGCAAATGGCGCGCGGCGTGATGGAGCTGCTGGAAGAGATCAACGCCGCCGGCACCACCATCCTGATGGTCACCCACGATCCGGAACTGGCCGTGCGCACCACCCGCAACGTGCACATCATCGACGGCCAGGTGTCGGACCTGGTGCGCAAGGGGCCGACCCTGGCCGCCAGCAGCGCGGCCGCTGGCACTAAGGGAGACGGCCATGTTCAGCTATTACTTCAAACTCGGCCTGCGCAGCCTGCGCCGCAATCCCGCGCTGACCGCGCTGATGGTGCTCACGCTGGCCATCGGCGTGGCCGCCAGCGTCTCCACGCTGACCATCCTGCACATGATGTCGGGCGACCCGATCCCGCACAAGAGCGACCGCCTGTTCGTGCCGATCTTCGACGTGCGCCCGGTCAGAGGGCTACAATCCCGGGCGAAAAGCTGCGACGAAAACCAGGTGAGCTACCCGGACGTGATGAACCTCCTGAAAAGCGGCCAGGGCGTGCGCCGCACCGGCCTGTACGGCATCGCCGCGCCGATCGAGCCGCCGCGCAAGGACTTGCCGGCCTTCTCGGCGCAGGGCATGGCGCCGACGCGCGACTTCTTCGCCATGTTCGAGGTGCCCTTCCTGCGCGGCCAGGCCTGGAGCGCGCAGGATGACGAACGCGGCGCCGACGTCGTGGTGCTGAGCCGCGAGATCGCCGAAAAACTGTTCGGCGAAGCCAACCCGGTCGGCCAGCGCATCAACGTGATGGGCTTCCCGTTCACCATCGTCGGCGTGACCGACAAGTGGGCGCCGCAGCCGCGCTACTACAAGCTGGTCGGCGGCGAGCAGTTCGGCAAGGGCGAGGAGTTCTTCATCCCGCTGGCCAGCGCGATCCGCCACGAGACCACCCACAACGGCGGCATGAACTGCTCCGAGCGATCGCGACCCGGGCTTCCAGGGCATCCTGCGCTCGAACTGCACCTGGCTCCAGTTCTGGTTCGAGACCGCCTCCGCCGGCGAGCGCGCCCAGCTGCAAAGCTATATCGACAACTACGCCGCCGAGCAGCGCAAGCTCGGGCCGCATGAAGCGCGCCGCGCCGAACAAACTGTTCAACGTGACCGAATGGATGGAAGAGCGCGAAGTCGTCGGCAAGGACACCAAGTTGTCGGCCTGGCTGGCCTTCGGCTTCCTGCTGCTGTGCCTGGTGAACACGATCGGCCTGTTGCTGGCGAAGTTCTCGGTGCGCGCCGCCGAAGTCGGCATCCGCCGCGCGCTGGGCGCCTCGCGCCGCGAAATCTTCCGCCAGTTCCTGATCGAGAGCGCGGTGGTCGGCCTGGCCGGCGGCGTGCTGGGCCTGGTGCTCGCCTTCGGCGCGCTGGCCCTGATCGCGATGCAAAGCAGCGAAGTGGCGGTGGTCGCCCACATGGACCTGACCATGCTCGCCTTTACCTTCGCCATGTCGGTGTTCGCCGCCGTGCTGGCCGGGCTGCTGCCGACCTGGCGCGCCTGCCAGGTCACGCCGGCCATCCAGCTCAAGTCACAATAAAGCATAGAGAGAGACCCATCATGGAAATCCGTCCTATCCTGTCCGCGCTCCTGCGCAACAAGACCGGCGCCGATCCTGGTCGCGCTGCAAGTGGCGCTGAGCCTGGCGATCCTGGCCAACGCGCTGCACATCGTCAGCGAACGGCGCGGCGCGGCGGCGCGCCCGAGCGGCGTGGCCGACGAACAATCGGTGTTCTGCGGTCAGCGTGCGCAACCTGACCTCCGGCGGCCCCGAGCAGCAGCTGGCCACGCAAAAGCGCGAAGCGGAAGTCATGCGCGCCGTGCCGGGCGTGGTGGCGGTGGCCAACGTCAACCAGATCCCGCTGTCGCAATCGGGCTGGAACAACAGCGTCGCGGTCGACCGCAAGCAGGTCGACGAAACGGCGCCGTCCTCGTTCTATTTTTCGCCCGATTCGCTGGTCAAGACCTGGGGCCTGAAACTGGTCGAAGGGCGCGACTTCCTGCCCAGCGAATACATGGACATCGACGCCAACACCAACGTCACCCCGCGCCACGTGATCGTCACCAAGGCCCTGGCCGACAAGATGTGGCCCGGCGTGCCGGCGACCGGCAAGACCATGTACTTCGGTACCGGCGAAGACGCGATCGAAGTGCGCGTGGTCGGCGTGGTCGAGCGCCTGCAGACCCAGAGCGCCCAGGTCAGCGCACGCGGCGAATACTCCAGCATCGCGCCGATGCGCATGTACGGCGATTATCCGGGTGCGCTGTACACCGTCCGCGCCGAACCGGGCCAGCGCGAGCGCGTGATCCGCGACGTCGAAGCGGCATTGCGCAAGGCCTCGCCGACGCCGGTGATCCTGGAGTCGACCACGCTCGACAAGTACCGCAAGGACCGCTACCGCGCCGACCTGGCGCTGTCGTGGATGCTGGTGACCGTGAGCGTGCTGCTGCTCCTGATTACCGCCAGCGGCATCGTCGGCATGGCCAGCCTGTGGGTCACGCAGCGCCGCAAACAGATCGGCGTACGCCGCGCGCTGGGTGCGCGCCGGGCCGACATCCTGCGCTATTTCGTCACCGAGAACTTCATGATCACCAGCGCCGGCGTGTTCGGCGGCGTGCTGCTCGGGGTGGCGCTGAACCAGCTGCTGGTGAGCAAACTCGAGATGGCGCGCCTGCCGCTCGGCTACCTGGCGGGCGGCGGCCTGGTGTTCTGGATGCTGGGCGTGATCGCGGTCTACGGGCCGGCCTGGCGCGCGGCGAGCATTTCGCCGGCGCTGGCCACCCGCAGCGCTTGCCGAGAGCAATGCTATCCTAGACGCCCATGCCAACTGTACTCATCATTGACGACAACGCCGCCGTCGGCCTCGCCCTCGACGTGCTGTTTTCCCTGCACGACATCGCGGCGCTGCATGCGGCGTCGCCGGAAGAAGGGCTGGCCGTGCTGGCGCGCGCGCCGGTCGACCTGGTCATCCAGGACATGAACTTCACGGCCGACACGACCTCGGGCGAGGAAGGCGTGGCGCTGTTCCGGGAAATCCGCGGGCTGTATCCGGACCTGCCCGTGATCCTGCTCACCGCCTGGACCCACCTCGATGCGGCGGTCGACCTGGTCAAGGCGGGCGCCGCCGACTACCTGCCGAAACCCTGGAACGACGAGCGCCTGCTGGCGACGGTGACGAACCTGGTCGAACTCGGCCAGGCCAACCGCGCGCTGCTGCAGCGCGTGGGCCGCGAGCGGCGCGAACGGCGCGAGCTGGAACGGCAGTACGACCTGCGCAACCTGGTCTGGGCCGATCCCGCCACCGAGCGCGTGCTGCA
Organism: uncultured beta proteobacterium; assembly: GCA_963729765.1. GTDB lineage: Bacteria > Pseudomonadota > Gammaproteobacteria > Burkholderiales > Burkholderiaceae_D > Telluria. Next base: position 8,095 of record CAVSPL010000016.1, read on the forward strand.
GCTGGCCTGCCAGGTGGCGCGCGCCGACGTCCCGGTGCTGATCACCGGCCCGAACGGCACCGGCAAGGAACGCATCGCCGAGATCATCCAGGCCAACTCGCAGGTGGCGAACGGCCCCTTCGTGGTGCTCAACTGCGGCGCCCTGCCGTCGGAACTGATCGAGGCCGAGCTGTTCGGGGCCGAGGCCGGCGCCTACACCGGCGCGTCGCGCGCGCGCGAAGGCAAATTCGAGGCGGCCGACGGCGGCACCCTGTTCCTCGACGAGATCGGCAACCTGCCGCCGGCCGGGCAGATGAAGCTGTTGCGGGTGCTGGAGACGGGCCGCTTCGAGCGGCTCGGCTCGAACCGCGAGCGGCAAGTCAAGGTGCGGGTGATCAGCGCCACGAATGCGGACCTGTCGGCGCATGATCCGCGCCGGCACCTTCCGCGAAGACCTGTTCTACCGCCTGAACGTGATCGAACTGCGCCTGCCGCCGCTGGCCGCGCGCCCGGGCGACATCCTGCCGCTGGCCCTGAATTTCCTCGCTCCCGGCAAGCGGCTTCGATCCCGGCGCCGAGGCGGCCCTGCTGGCGCACGCCTGGCCCGGCAACGTGCGCGAACTGAAAAACGTGATGGCGCGCGCCAACCTGCTGGCGCAAGGCGACACGATCCGCGCGCTCGACCTCGGCCTGCCGGCGGCGGCGACGCTGCCGCCGCAAGCGCTCGATGCCGAACCGGACCGCGAGGCGATCGCCGCCGCGCTGGCGCGTGCCGGCGGCGTGGTGTCGCAGGCGGCGGCCGAACTGGGCTTGTCGCGCCAGGCCTTATACAGGCGCATGGAGCGGCTCGGCATCGGACGCGCCTGACCGTCGACGACCGATGCGCCTTTCTCTCGTCACCCGCTTCTCCGCCCTGGTCGGCACCCTGCTCACGGTCGGCATCCTCATCGCCCTCGGGCTCGACCACCTGCTGCCGGGCCGGCCCTTGCTGGCAGCAAGCCTGTGCCTGGCCGGCATCATCCCGATCGCGATCATCACCATCCGCTCGCAGGTGCAGCCGATCCTGTCGCTGTTTCGCGCCCTCGAGGGCACGGTCACCAGCTACCGCGACGGCGATTTTTCCTTCAGCCTGCACTGGCCGCAGAACGACGAACTGGCCGACCTGATCCGCGCCCACAATGAACTCGGCAACGTCCTGCGCGAGCAGCGGCGCGACCTGGTGCAGCGCGAACTGCTGCTCGACACGATGGTGCAGAACACGCCGGTGGCGATGCTGCTGGTGGCCGACGTGCCGCAGCGCGCCGGCGCCATCGTCTACGCCAACATCGCCGCGCGCCAGCTGCTGGCGGAGGGCCGCAAGCTCGAGGGCCACGCCCTCGACGACCTGCTGGCCCACGCCTCGCCGGCCCTGGGCGAAGCGCTGGCGCGCGGCGGCGACGGCCTGTTCACGGCCGGCGAAGGGGAAGAGGAACAGGTCTATCACCTGGCGCGCAGCAGCTTCAGCTTGAACGGACGCAAGCACGAACTGCTGCTGCTGCGCCACCTGACGGCCGAACTGCGGCGCCAGGAAGTGCAGACCTGGAAGAAGGTGATCCGCGTGATCAGCCACGAATTGAACAATTCGCTGGCGCCGCTCGCCTCGCTGGCCCACTCCGGCGCGGAACTGGTGCGGCGCGGCCAGACCGAACGCCTGCCGCAAATCCTGGAAACCATCGGCGAGCGCACGCGCCACCTGGAGAGTTTCATCCTCGGCTACGCGCGCTTCGCGAAACTCCCGACGCCGCGCCTGGAACGCTGCGACTGGCACGGTTTTATCGCCCGCCTCGGTTCGCAGATCCCGTTCCGGCTGGAGGGCGAACTGCCGCCGGAACCCGCGCTGCTGGACCAGGCCCAGCTCGAACAGGCCCTGCTCAATTTGCTGAAAAACGCGCACGAATCGGGTTCCGCACCGAGCGAGGTGGAAATGAAGGTGCAGCGCGTGCAGGACCTGCTGCGCATCGACGTGTTCGACCGCGGCAGCGGCATGAGCGAAGCGGTGCTGACCAATGCCCTGGTGCCCTTCTACTCGACCAAGCGCAGCGGCACGGGCCTGGGCCTGGCGCTGGCGCGCGAAATCGCCGAAGCCCACGGCGGGCGCATCCTGCTGTCGAACCGCGACGGCGGCGGCCTGGCCGTGACGATGATCCTGCCGGCGCTGACGCCGGCCTGAGGACACCGCCATGCTCACCATTATCGGAAAACCGACCTCGATCAACGTGCGCAAGGTGCTGTGGACCTGCGCCGAACTGGGCCTGCCTTTCGCGCGCGTGGACTGGCGCGAAGAGCATGCGGCGCTGAACCCGAACCGGATGGTGCCGGTGCTGGTCGACGGCGACTTCGTGCTGTGGGAGTCGAACACGATCTGCCGCTACCTGTGCGCACGAGACGGCGCCGGCGCCCTGCTGCCGCTTGACGCCCGTGCCCGCGCCCGGGTCGAGCAATGGATGGACTGGCAGGCGACGGAACTCAACAACGCCTGGCGCTACGCCTTCATGGCGCTGGTGCGCAACAGCCCCGCCCATACCGACCCGGCGCAGGTCGCCGCCAGCGTCGCAGCCTGGAACCGCCACGTCGGCATCCTCGACGCGCAGCTGGCCGCAACCGGCGCCTACGTGGCGGGCGAACAGTTCACGCTGGCCGACATCGTCATCGGCCTCTCGCTCAACCGCTGGTCGATGACGCCGATGGCGCGCCCGGACTACCCGAACGTCGCGGCCTACCTGGCGCGCCTGGCCGAACGGCCGGGCTACCGCGCATGGTGCGCCAACGGCGTGCCTTGAGCTGCGGCGCGGCTCTGGTAAGATCGCACCTCACCTGCGCCGCCGACCATGCTCGATAACCCGTCTTCCGACCCCCGCTTCTCCGCACCCGGCCACCCGCCGGCCACGATCACCGAATTCGAGGGCGTGCGCTCGCTGCACCTGGGCACCTCGTGGGAGCAAGGCGCGATGCGCCTGGCGCGCCCCGACGCGATCGAGCTCGAATACGTGCAGATGATGATGGCCTGGCTGCTGTTCCAGTCCGCGCCGAAGCACATCGTCCAGCTGGGCCTGGGCAGCGCCGCGCTCACCAAATTCTGCTACCGCCGCTTTCCCGACGCCCGCGTCACGGCGGCCGAACTCAATCCGAACGTGATCGCCATCTGCCGCGCCCTGTTCGAGCTGCCGCCCAACGACGAACGCCTGGACGTACGCGAAATGAACGCGCTCGACTTCGTGCTCGATCCGAAGCAACCACGGCACGGTCGACGCGCTGCAGGTCGACCTGTACGACGAAGAAGCGCGCGGCCCCGTGCTCGACACGCCCGAGTTCTACCAGGGCTGCTTCGACTGCCTGCGCGCCGACGGCATCATGACCGCCAACGTGTTCGGGGAATTCGGCAACTACGACAAGAATCTCGAAGCGATGACCGGCGTGTTCGACGCCGTCGTCTGGCTGCCCGAGGTGCACGATGGGAACATCGTCGTCATCGCCTTCAAGAACGCGCCGCAGCTCGATTTTTCGACGCTGTACGAACGCGCGGGCGAGATCAAGCGGCGCCTGAACCTGCCGGCGAAGAAGTGGGTCGAGGGGCTGAAGGAGTGGATGCGCGATCAGCTGGACTGAGAATTTGTCCTGTTTTCACGTGCCTGACAGCCTAGCAATCGTCTAGTAGCTAACGACCAGCAGCGGTACGCGCCTGACTTATTTTCAAGCGCGTTTCGACATCAACGACGCATCGCAAGATGTTCAGTGAGTTGCCGCCGCTAGAGCAGATATATGCGGTGCAGGTGACAAATCGCATTCGAAGCGATACCAATTTAGCGCACCCGAAAATAAAAACTTCGACCTGAAAACCCTCAACGCATAAATCAAGCTCAAGCAAGGCTAACGATTTTACGCTCAGGACGAAAGACGGGACACGAACTTTCTGACGCAGGTAATTCGCGCGCTTTACCCAAAATGCATAAAACCCGGTTTGAAAAAATTTCTTTTAAAAATGAAAATTTAAAACTAAAATATACACAGCAGCAGAATGTGTAACCTAGAGATCAACATGAACAAATGCCCGAATTGCAGCCGCAATTGCCTTCCTCTGTGGCGAGCATTCGTCATGCCAAACATTGCCAGTGTTTCGGTGTAAATGCTGCGGGGCAGCAATTAAAAGAACAGCAGGCTGGCGAGACTTTTCTCTTTTTTGCTTTAATATTAGCCAATGTTTTAATATATTCAAACGAGCACGAATGGATCGTTGATGCAGTCTTTTATTACGCGCTCGGCGCAGTTTTCGGAATATTAATATGGCTGCCCTTGATCCGATATGAAGTTGTGAATGATGAGAAACAAACTACGCACTCACACACGTTAAAATAGGGAAGGTCAAAGGAAAACGCACGTGCATTGATAGTTTCGGCATTATTTCTAATTACGTTGGCAGCTGATGCAGGAAGCTCGGAAATAAATGAGAATAGGACATCTAGACCAAGCCAGGTGAAGATTAAAGATCCGCTCTAGGCCGTGCCGGAGTTTTCAAGAAGGAAGACTGGGGAATTGTTGCTACCTTTCCTAACGGTGCCAAGTTTGAAGTTGTACAGACGCCATCTGGTATGCTTCCTCGTTTCTTTATAGAGCAGCTGATGGAACTGAGCAGACAGCTCGTGTAAGTGACTATATTGCGCAAGCAAGATCGAATTCGGAAGCGGCCGCAGCAGACCGGCCATTATAGTAATTCGTATTTAAAGTTGCAACGTCAAGTAGCACAGTATTTTAAGAAATTCTTAGGGGAAAATTGCAAGCGTTTGTTGGTTGGAAAAAAATCGGATCGTTCAAGCCATCAGACGGAACGATATCCCCAATGGATTACGATGACTCCTCTCACGCCCGATTTTCAGGATTGGAACGACTGGAACGAAGCTGCATTTATGTTTCAAGCCGATTACATGGTGGATGACATGTTTTATGGCGGAATGTACGAGCTTCGCTGAAAATTTGAAGAACAAATTATTAACGTGCCGAACCGTTGTTACCGACTGTCAAACCACATGCGATAGAATTGGAGGTTACGGTGGAGGTGTGGCATGTGGCGGCTTAGGCGCCATCGCTGGTAGCGTACTTACACCCCCAATAGGAATCGCTGTAGGCGCTTACTGCGCAGGAAAGGTTTTTGTAAAAGTAGAGGAGTGTCGGTACAGTTGTAATCTACCTATCGTAGAATGCACTTGGTAGTTATTCGCTGCAAATATTTTCCATGAAGCAGTGGCCGCTCTATAAGACGTGCCATTGCTACTCTAATTCGCAGCAGTTCATCTGATCTATCGTAAGCAGTACGTCTATTTAAAGGGCAACAGTTGTCTCGCTGTTCCCTGAGGATTTGTAGGCCTAGGAAATTGCACGGACCAATGTTCTCCCCCAATTTATCGAGGTGTACGACGCGAACATCGTCGTCATCGCCTTCAAGAACGCGCCGCAGCTCGATTTTTCGACGCTGTACGAACGCGCGGGCGAGATCAAGCGGCGCCTGAACCTGCCCGCCAAGAAGTGGGTCGAAGGTTTGAAGGAATGGATGCGCGACCAGCAAGCCTGAGTGCCGCGCGCCCGCATCGCTATTGCGCGGCCACCGTGCGGCGCACCTCGTCGAGCATGCGGTCGAGACGGGCGCGGTCGTAAGGCTGGCCGCGGCTGACGACCATGTGGATCCGGCGCGTGGCCCGGATGTCGGCCAGCGGGTCGGCGTCGAGCACCAGCAGGTCGGCCGCCTTGCCGCTGTCGATGCTGCCGTAGCGATCGAGCTTGCCGAGAAAGCGCGGTCCGTTGACCACGGCGCTTTGCAGCGCCTGCTGCGGCGTCAGGCCGTAGCGCACGTAGAGCCCGATCTCGTCGTGCAACGCCTGCCCCGGATAGTTGTACGAGTTGAGGAAACCGGCATCGGTGCCGGCGATGATACTGACGCCCTCTTGCGCCAGCAGGGGCAGCAGCCTGGCCGATTGCTCGAAGATGGCGTGGCGCTGCGCGATCGCTTGCGGCCCATCCTGCGCGGCGCGCTGCACGCGCCATTCGTAGGTCGCGCGCAGGCCTTTCCCGATGTACTGCAAGTAGTCGTCGGCATGGTGGCTTTCCTGGTCGAGATAAGCAGTGATGCGCGAGCCCCACAGGGTCGGCACGATCGCCGTGCCATGGGCGGCCATGTGGCGGAAGGCGCGCCGTGCGCGTCGCCTCGTCGTAGCTGTCCAGGCTCAGCGCCATGACCTCGCGGCCGCTCAGCTTGCCCGCGGCGGCCTGCGCCGCCAGCTCGTTTTCGCGCGGCGTGGCGGCGCGCAGCAGGTAGCCCTGGTGTTCGACCGTGCCCAGTCCGGCCTCGACGGCCTGGGCCAGCGGTATCTGGCCCGGCAGATGGGCCGAGGTGCGCATCCCGCGCGCCTTCGCCTGGCGCAAGGCGGCGAGATAGGTCTCGGGCGTCATCGTGTTTTCGGTGATCTTCACGAAATCGACGCGCTGTGCCTGCAACTGGTCGAGCGCCTTGCCGACTTCCTCGGGTGAGCCCACTTCGAGCGTACCCTTCCACATTGGCTTGAGACCTTCCAGCTTGGGGCCGGACGCGAAAATCGTGGGGCCGGCCAGCTTGCCCTCGGCGATCTGGCGGCGCCACGCGAGCACCGTATCGGACAGGTCGCCCGCGCAGTCGCGCACGGTCGTGATGCCATGCGCGAGGTACAGCGGCAGCAACTGCTTGTTTTCTTCGATGAGCGCCTCGCCGCCGCCGAAGTGGACGTGGGTGTCCCACAAGCCGGGCATCAGGTATTTTCCGGGCAGCTTGACCAGCTTGCCTGCGGCGCATAGCGCTTCAGCGCCGCATCCTTGACCACGGCGACGATGGTATCGCCCCGCAGGAGCACGGTCTGGCCGCGGGTGCGGGTACCGGCCGCCACGTCGATCAGCGTGGCCTGGGTGAGCGCCAGGTCGACGGGAATTTTGGCGGCGCCGTGGGCCGCGCCGGCAAGGCCTGCCGCCAGCATGGCGGCCGTGAGTTTGTTCAGTACACGCATGTCGGGATTCCTGGAGGGGATGATCGAGAACTGTACCGCAAAGGCCCGTACAATGGCTGCCTCGACCGCGATCTTCACCGACAGCCAATGACCACGTCACCCCGTAGCGCCGCCCCTTCGGACCTGCAAGCGCTGTTCGCCCTGTACGGCGCGCGCCGCTTCGGCGACATGGAGCAGCTGGCGCAAGCGCTGCTGGCGCGTTTTCCGAACGACGGCAATGTCTGGAAGGCGCTGTCGGTGGCGCAGCAGGTGCAGGGCAAGGATGCCGTGCCGGCCCTGCAACAGGCGATATCGCTGCTGCCGCGCGACGCCGAACTGCCCAGCAACCTGGGCGCCCTGCTGAGCGACGCCGGGCGCCTGGAAGAAGCCATCGACAGCTACCGCCGCGCGCTCGCCATCCAGCCCGACTTCGCCGATGCCCACGGCAACCTGGGCGTGGCGCTGACGCGCCTGGGCCGTTACGCCGACGCGGTCGCCAGCCTGCAGCGGGCCTTGCAGCTCAAGCCCGCCTTCGCCGAAGCGCACAACAACCTGGCCAACGCCCTGATGGGACTGGAACGCCCAGGCGAGGCGCTGCCGCATTACGAGCGCGCACTGGCCCTGCGCCCCGCCTTTGCCCAGGCGCGCCGCGGCCACGGCAACGCCTTGCGCGACCTGGGACGCATCGAGGACGCCGCCGCCAGCTACCGGCTGGCGCTGGCCTTGCAGGAGGACGACGCGCAAGCCCATGCGAGCCTGGCCGCGTGCGAACAGCAGCTGGGACAGTTCGACGCGCGCTGTCCGCAGCTACCGGCGCGCGCTGATGCTGAAACCCGGCGTACCCGAATGGCACTTCAACCTCGGTGCGGCCTTGCAGCAGTCGGGACAGGGCGAGGCGGCGATCGCCTCCCTGCGCCAGGCGCTCGCCCTCGACCCCGGCGCCCCCGCCATCCTCAATACCCTGGGTAATGCGCTCCTGCGCGCCGGCCAGCCGGAAGAGGCGCTGGCCCAGTACCGGCGCGCCATCGTGCTGGAGCCCGCGGATACCGAGGCGCGCCACAACCTGGCGCGCGCCTTGAAACAGCTGGGCCGCTTCGACGAAGCGCTGGACCAGTTCCGCCAGGTGCTGGCGGCGGACCCGGATGATCTCGCCGCGCGCAGCGACCTGCTCTTCGTGCAGAACTACATGGATTGCCGCAGCGACGCCGCCCTGCTGGACGACGCGCGCGCATTCGGCGCCCTGGCGGCCGCCAGGGCGCGCCCCTATGCCGCCTGGCCGCGCGGCGCACGCACCGCCTTGCGCGTCGGCCTGGTCTCGGGCGACCTGCGCGAACATCCGGTCGGCTATTTTGCACAGAGCGTGCTCGCTGCGCTGGCGGACATCGCTGCGGGCCAGGTCGAACTTTTCGTGTATGCCAATGCCAGCGCCGACGACGCGGTGACGCGCCGCATCCAGGCCTGCTGCCAGGCCTGGCGCAGCATCGACGGCATCGATGACGAAACAGCGGCTGCGCAAGTGCATGCCGACGGCATCGACATCCTCATCGACCTCGCCGGCCATACCGCCAACAACCGCTTGCCGCTGTTCGCGTGGCGGCCGGCGCCGGTGCAAGTGTCGTGGCTGGGCTATTGCGCCAGTACCGGCATGGCCGAGATCGACCACGTGCTGACCGATCCATGGGTCGCGCCGCCGGGTACGCGAGGCGCAGTATGTCGAACACCTCTGGCGCCTCCCCGACACCTTCCTGTGCTTCACGCCGCCCGAGCTGGCGATCGACGTCCAGCCGCTGCCCGCGCTGGCGGCGGACGGGCGCATCACCTTTGGCTCGTTCAACAATCTCAGCAAAGTCAATGCGTCCGTGATCGCGCTCTGGTCGCGCGTGCTCGCCGCCGTGCCCGACAGCCGCCTGTTCCTGAAGGCGCCGCAACTCGACGCGCCCTCGAACCGTTTTACGATCACCGAACAATTTCGCGCGCACGGCATCGACGCTGGGCGCCTGCTGCTCGAAGGCAGTTCGCCGCGGGCCGACTATCTCGCCGCCTACCACCGGGTCGACATCGCACTCGATCCCTTCCCCTACCCGGGCGGCACCACCAGTGTCGAAGGCCTGTGGATGGGCGTGCCGGTACTGAGCCTGGCCGGCAGGCGGGCGCTGGGCCGGCAGGGCGCGTCGATCCTGGGCAACCTGGGATCTGCAGGAGTGGATTGCGGACGATGGCGACGACTTCGTGGCGCGCGCGGCGCGTTACGCCGCCGATCCCGCGGCGCTGGCGCTGCTGCGCGCAGGCCTGCGCAGCCGCCTGGAGCATTCTCCCCTGTGCGATGCGCCGCGCTTTGCCGGGCATCTGCTGGCGGCCCTGGGCGCGATGTGGGAGCGCCGCCGGAGCGCGTGAAGCGGCCGGCTTAATGACACCCCTGCGGCACCGCTGCGGCAAAATCCCCTCCGCCGTGCACGCCCACGCAATCTTCTTGTCCGCATCCATCGACGGCTCGAACACCAGCATGCCCTCGCCCTGCGGGCCCGAGGCGGCGGTCACCACGCGCAGCACGGCGGTTTCCGGATCGATCGTCATGCGCCGCACGCCGCTGGCGCCCGCTGCTCACGCCGGCCTGCGCCAGCGTCGGGATCTTGCCTTGTTCGGACAGGTAGTGCTCCACTTTTGCGCTGGCATCGACGCCCGCCGTATAAGCGCCGGCAACGGCGGCTTTCTGTTGATAGCCCTGGTAGGCGGGGATGGCGACGGCGGCCAGGATCCCGATCATCGCCAGCGTCACCACCACGCCGCCGCCACCGCCGGCCACCCCGAGGCGCGGCACGAACAGCGCCAGCAGCGTCGCCAGCAGATGGCGGCGCGGGTGATCCGGCTCGCGCCCGGCCGCCAGCGCCCGCACCGTCCCCATGCGCTTGACCAGCCACGGATAGTCGCCGACCAGTTCGTGGAAGGACATCCAGAAGCCCTCGGTTTCGCGCGCCTGCTCGATGAAGGCGCTTTTATTCATCGTGCGCCAGCGGCGCCCGCCGGCAGCCAGTGCGGCGAGGCCGAATTCGGCATTCAGCGGCTGCTCGCAGGCGGCCAGGCCGTGGCGGTCGCAGGTGTATTCGCGGGCCCGCGCATAGGCCGCGCCCAGCAGCGGCAGCAAGGAGGCCGGCAGCAGCACGGTGGACCAGTTCAGGTGCTTGCGCTTGATGTGGCCGATCTCGTGGCCGATATAAAAATTCAGCGCATCCGGGTTGTCGTGCAGGCCATCGACCACGTCCGAGTACAGCACCAGGAAATCGCGCCCCAGGAAGCGGGTGGCGAAGGCATTCAGTGCGCCGCCCATTTGCAGCAGGTAGGCTTCCGGCTCGCGCGCCAGGCCCAGCTTGGCGCAGCATTGGCCGATCTGGCGCTCGAGGTCGGGGAATTGTTCGTGCGTGATGCGCACGCCGGTGCCCTTGATATACGAAATCAGGGCCGACTGCGCGAAACAGTAAAACAGGAAAAACATCAGCGCATAGCCGAGCACCGTCCACCCCATGCCGGCCACCAGTGCCGCCCAGGCCAGCAGCGAAAGGACGAGCATCAGCCCGAACAAGGTCTTTTCGTTCTTGTAAACCAAATCCATGACTTCCCCGTTCATTATTGTTTTGTTATTTCAATACGACAACTATATCTTATTGTTTGTGGGAAACATACCATCATCTCGGCTAGGTGTTGCCGACTCGATACATGTGCTCGGGTCATCCCGGCAGTCTTGACTTAGCGCAAGTCCGCAAGAGTTACCGAAGGCAAGATTCGTCAGTCACTGACACTCTTCAACAAGGACCTTCGATCATGCACAAGAAGCTGCAATTGACCTTGCTCTGCGCCGCGCTGGTGGCGGCTTTCCCACGCGCCCAGGCGCAAACGCCGGACGAGGAAGCGGCCCAGAAGGTGGTGGTGGTGGGCTCGCGCGGCGCCGCCCGCTCGGCGCTCGACACGGCGGTGCCGGTGGGCCTGGTCAACGCCAGGGACCTGGCCTCGACCGGCAGCCTGGAACTGGGCAAGGCCCTGCAGGAGCTCGATCCCTCGTTCAACTTCACCACGACGTTCATCAGCGACGGCACCGACATCATCCGCCCCGCCACCCTGCGCGGGCTCGGGCCCGACCAGCTGCTGGTGCTGGTCAACGGCAAGCGCCGCCACCAGCAAGCCCTGGTCAACGTCCAGCAGACGGTCGGACGCGGCGCGGCCGGCACCGACATGAATGCGATCCCGATGTCGGCGATCGACCATATCGAAGTCTTGCGCGACGGCGCCGCCGCCCAGTACGGGTCGGACGCGATCGCCGGCGTCATCAACATCGTCTTGAAGGAAGGCGCCGGCAAGGGACTGGCCAGCATCAGCGCCGGCACCACCGCCGAAGGCGACGGCGATACCTATGGCGCCAGCGCATACCGCGGTTTCGCGCTCGGCGGGCGGGGCGGCTTCGTGAGCCTGGCGGTGGAGGGCCGGCGCCGCGGCGAAACCAACCGCGCCGGCGTCGACACCCTGCGCGTGAATCCGCCGCGCGTCACCCAGCGCATCGGCGACAGCCTGGCGCGCGACGCCTATCTCTGGACCAATGCGGTGCTGCCGCTGGGCGGCGGCGAGCTCTACCTGTTCGGCGGCGCCTCGAAGCGCAGCGGGGACGCCGCCGGCTTCTTCCGTCCGAAGGACGACGCGCGCAACGTGCCCGCGGTGTATCCGAACGGCTTCCTGCCGAATATCCGCACCGAGGTGCGCGACGCCTCGCTCGCCTTCGGCTACCGCGGCGACATCAACGGCGGCTGGAAATACGACGCCAGCTTCAACCACGGCCGCAGCGAGCTGGTATTCAACGAGCGCAATTCGATCAACGTCAGCTACTGGTACGAGAACCCCTGCGCCTGCGCTTCTCCCTTCGAGGCCTATACCGGCACGCTCGGCTTCCAGCAATCGACCTTCAACCTCGACCTCAAGGGCCAGCTCAGCTTCCTCGGCCAGCCGATCTTCATCGGCGCCGGCTTCGAGTACCGGCGCGACAGCTACCGCATCGAGGCGGGCGAACCGGTCTCTTACCAGTATGGCCGCACCAACAATCCGGCCATCGTCATCCACGACCAGTTGGGCGGCATCGCCCAGGCCGGGATCCAGGGTTTTCCTGGCTATACGCCGGCCACGCAGGTCTATGCGGGACGCCACAACACCGCCTTCTATATCGACGCCGAACACAAATGGAGCGAGCAGCTGACGCTCGGCTCGGCCCTGCGCCGCGAGCGCTATTCCGACTTCGGCAATACGACCACCGGCAAGCTGATTGCCCGCTTCGACCCGACCCGCGCTTTTGGTGTGCGCGCCAGCGCCTCGACGGGCTTTCGCGCGCCGTCGGTGCAGCAGAAGTTCTACAGCTCGGTATCGACCAATTTGAACAATGCGGGCGTGCTGACCGAAACCCTGACCGCGCGCGAAGGCAGCGCCGTCACCCGGGCCTTCGGCATCGCCCCGCTCAAGGATGAGACTTCGCGCAGCGCCAGCGTTGGCATGGTGCTGCGTCCGGTCTCGAATTTTTCGGTGACGGCGGACCTCTACCGCACCGACATCGACGACCGCATCGTGTTCTCCAGCACGGTGGCGCCCGAAAGCGGCGCCTGCCCCACCGCGGCAAGCTGCCCGATCCGCGCCATCCTCGATCCGCTGCGCGTGGGCCAGGCGCAGTTCTTCACGAATGCGATCGATACCGAAACGGTGGGCCTGGATATCGTCGCCGAGCACAGGACGCGCAGCCTGGCCGCGGGAACGCTGGTGCTGTCCGGGCAGCTGGGCCTGAACCGCACCCACGTCAAGGCGCGCCGCTCGTCCTCGCCGGTGCTGAGCGGGACCCAGCTGTTCGACGACGCCCAGGTCACGCTGATCGAACGCGGCCAGCCGCGCCAGCACCACGTGGTGGCGGCCGACTACACGCGCGGCGACTGGGGCGCGAATGTGCGCGCGAATTACTACGGCCAGGTGCAGGGCCAGGGCTTTACGGCGCCCTATCGTCCAGACCTGGGAAGGAAAATGGCTGATCGACCTGGCGCTGCGCTACGCGTTCACGCGCAGCCTGAGTTTGACGGCCGGCGTCGACAACGCGTTCGACCGCTACCCGACGCGCTGGGACACGACGCGCGCCGCGCCCTTCCCGCAGCTGGGCTTCACCCACTGCTGGGAAACTTGCCCGTTCGGGATCAACGGGCGCACGATGTATGCGCGGGCGACGTACGCGTTTTAAGCGATTCCTAAGCGTTCCAGGTTGTGCATGGCGGCCCCAAAAGGCGGCCAGTCCTATACTGTTGCTTTCGGTGACGCCGCTCGGCGAACAGGACAGCACATGGCATCGGACCAACCTGGATTCATCTTTGCAACCGGTATCGAAAACAGCATTCCCGACCATCGATGGCGGCAGGGTCCGCATGGATGAGATGGAAAAATGCGGGCACTACAAGTACTGGCGGCGCGACTTCGACCTGGTGCAGGAAATCGGCATCCGCTACCTGCGCTATGGCCCGCCGCTGCACACGACCCTGCTTGGCGCGGAGCGCTATGACTGGTCATTTGCCGACGAGACCTTTCTCGACCTGCGACGGCGCGGCATCGTCGCGATTGTCGACCTCTGCCATTTCGGCTTGCCCGACTTTCTCGGCAACTTCCAGAATCCGGACTTTCCCGCCATTTTCGCCGAGTATGCGCGGGCGTTCGCACGGCGCTATCCCTGGATCCAGCTGTACACGCCGGTCAACGAGATGTCGATCTGCGCGCTCTTTTCCGCCCTGTACGGCTGGTGGAACGAGCAGATGCGCAGCGACAGGGCCTTCGTCACCGCCTTGAAACACCTGGTGAAGGCCAATCTGCTCGCCATGCGCGCGATCCTGGAAGTACGCCCGGATGCCCTCTTCATCCAGAGCGAATCCTCGGAATATTTTCACGCCAAGTCGCCGGCCGCGATCGGCCCGGCGGAGACGATGAACGCGCGCCGTTTCCTGTCGCTCGACCTGAACTATGGCCGGCGCGTGGACTCCACCATGTACGAGTACCTGCTCGACAACGGGATGACGCGCGATGAATACCATTTTTTCCTGGATAACAACCTGAAGCATCACTGCATCATGGGGAACGATTATTACCAGACCAACGAGCACCATGTGTCGCCCGATGGCTCGACGGGGCCGTCCGGCGAAATCTTCGGCTACGCGGTCATTACCCACCAGTACTACAACCGCTACCGCCTGCCGGTCATGCATACCGAGACCAACCTCTGCCAGGGCCCGAATCGTGACGAAGCGGTGCGCTGGCTGCGCAAGGAATGGGCGAACGTGCTGCGGGTACGCAACAACGGCGTGCCCATCGTCGGCTTCACCTGGTATTCCCTGACCGACCAGGTGGACTGGGACACGGCCCTGCGCGAAAACAATGGCAACGTCAACGCCCTCGGACTGGCCGACCTCGACCGCAACCTGCGCCTGGTCGGCCATGCCTACCGCGACCTGATCCGGGACTGGACCGAAGTCCTGCCCACGCAAAGCATGTGCCTGCAGGTGCCCGTGGCGCTCAGCCAGGATTACCCGGACCTCTACATCCCACCGCCGCATCTGGTCACCGAGTCCACCGAGGCCACGAGCGCGCCCAAAAACACGGAATAAACAAGGGGATCCATGCGGTTTTCGAATAAAGTCGTGCTCGTCACAGGCGCCGCCAGCGGCATCGGCCTTGGCGCGGCGCTGCGTTTTGCCGCCGAGGGCGCCAGCGTCGTGCTGGTCGACCGCGATGCGGCCGCCCTGCCGGCGGCGCCGCGCCAAACTGCGCGAACAGGGAGGCGGCGAGACGATGGAAGTGGTGTGCGACGTCGGCGTCGAGCAGGACGTCAGCGCTGCCGTCGAACAGGTCATGGCGCGCTTCGGGCGGCTCGACGTCGTCGTCAACAATGCCGGCCTGATGATCTTCAAACCCATCGAACAACTCACCGGCGCCGACTGGCTGCACGTGCTGCAGGTCGACCTGCTGGGCGCCTTCTTCTTCATCAAGCAGGCCTTCCTGCACATGCGGCCCGGGCGGCGCCATCGTCAACGTCTCGAGCGTGCATGCGCTGGAAACGGAACCGAACGTCGCGCCGTATGCCGCCGCCAAGGCGGCCCTGCTGTCGCTGACCCGCTCGGCGGCGCTGGAGGGCATTCCCAAGGGGATCCGCGTCAACGCCATTCTCCCCGGCGCCATCGATACGCCCATGTTGTGGACCAACCCGCAAGTGAAATCGGGCGCGGAGCACATCGATGCCGCTGAGGTGGGGAAGCCGCAGGACGTTGCCGCGGCGATTGCCTTCCTTGCCTCCGGCGAAGCGGCGTTTATCCAGGGCGCGTCCTTGCTGGTCGACGGCGGGCGTCTCTGCCAGCTCTAGGCGCCCGGTCCGGCCATGCTGAAAACGCCTACGCGCGCTGATGCAGCCGCCGCCGGGCATGGCCTTCGACTTCAGCCAGCCGCCCGGCGAGCCGGCGCTGGCGCCTCTGAACGGCGTCGCCTGGCGCGTGTTCGCCAATCCGGTTGCGCTGTTCGTCGGCGGGGTGGCGGCGGTAGCTGCTCGAACTGGCCGAACCATCGGTACGCTCGGGCGTGTGGAACGGGGGCGGTTTCCAGCGCGATCCGGGATTGCGCCTGCGCCGCACCGGCTTTGCCGCCATGATGACGGTCTACGGCCCGCGCTCGGCCGCCGAAAAACTGATCGCGCACGTGGTGCAGGTGCACGACCATGTGCGCGGCAGTACGCCGGACGGCCTGCCGTATTCCGCCAACGATCCGCGCCTGCTCGACTGGGTGCAGGCGACCGCCGTGTTCGGGTTCAGCGAGGCCTACCACCGCTATGTCCAGCCGCTGTCGCCGTTCGAGAAGGATGCCGCCTTCGCCGAAAGCCAGCCGGCGGCCCGCCTGTATGGCGCGACCGGCGTGCCGCAGTCCTGGGCCGCGTGGGAAGCGCTGCTGGCCAGGACCGCGCCCAGCCTGGAGGGTTCGCACATCCTGTCCGATTTCCTGACCGATCATGGACACCGCCCCGCTCGCTGCCCGCGCCGCTGCGTCCCCTGCAGCGGCTGCTGGTGCGCGCCGCCGTCGAGATCGTCCCGGCGCCGCTGCGCTCGCTGCCGCAGTTGCGCGGACGCGGCCTGCGCGCCGGCGAAGCGACAATCGTGCGTGCGCTGGCGCGCGCCGTCGCATTCCTGCCGCTGGGCGATACGCCGCCGCGGCAGGCCGCGCGGCGGCTGGCGGCGCCGAACAGCGAGTCCGTGATCGTTCAACAACGGTCATCATTGCTATGTCCGTTTTCGCACGGAACGATTCCGTGCCCGGTCGTATGCTCAAGGTGTAACTCAGGCCCCTGAGTGTGAACCTTCGCCTTGATTCATCATGAAAACGCCCCGCTCCACCCCCACCGACGCCGTGCCCGATGATACGCCGGCGCCAAAAAAGAGACGCCGGGCCGCTCCCCTGTCCCTCGCTGCATGGAAACAATTCGTCAATGTCGCGAAACCCTACTGGCTGGAAGAAGAAAGAAAGCGGGCCTGGCTCCTGCTGACGCTGCTGATCGTGCTGATGCTGGCCGAAACCAAGTTCGCCGTCATGCTCAACGACCAGGCCGGCGAAATGACCTCGGCGCTGGCCGCAAAAAGTGGCGACCGCTTCTGGACCTCGGTGCGCGCCTGCCTGTTCGTGCTCGCCTTCGCGGTGCCGATCTACGCTTTCTATTACTACATGCGCGACCAGTTCGCGAATCAGTGGCGGCGCTGGCTCACCAGCCGTTTCCTCGACAGCTACCTGAAGGGACGCAAATACTATGAGCTCGGCTCCAACAGCGAGATCGACAACCCCGACCAGCGCATCAGCGAAGACATCAACACCTTTACCGGGCGCTCGATCAACTTCCTGCTGATCTTCCTCGGTTCGCTCATGCAGCTGGTGGCCTTCAGCGCCGTGCTGTGGAAGATTTCGCATCCCCTGGTCGGGGTGCTGGCGGTGTATGCGCTGGTGGGCACCGTGGTCGCCCTCTGGGTCTTCGGCAACCCGCTGATCCACCTGAATTTCTGGCAGCTGCGGCGCGAGGCCGATTTCCGTTTCAGCCTGATGCGCCTGCGCGAAAACGCCGAATCGATCGCCTTCTACCGCGGCGAAGCGCAGGAGCGCGCCCACATCGACAGCAAGTTCAACAAGGTGATCAATAACTTTGCCAAGCTGATCAAGAAGCAGCGTTCGCTCAACCTGTTCCAGCGCACCTTCAGCCAACTGACCCTGGTGCTGCCGTTCATGATCCTGGCCGAAGGCGTCCTGTCGGGCCGCCTGGAAGTGGGCCGGGCGGTGCAGGCGGCCGGCGCGTTTACCGCCGTGCTCGGCGCCGTGGGCGTGATCGTCGATAATTTCGAAAGCCTGAGCCGCTTCGTGGCGGGCATCGACCGTTTGCATGGACTGTCGAGGCTCGTGCTGCCCGACACCGAGCCTGACACCGCCGCCATCGACCAGCACCCGCGCATCGAGAAGCGTGCCGGCGCGCACCTGGCGCTGGAATCGGTGACGCTGCATCCGCCGCAATCCGAGCGGGTGCTGATCAAGGAGCTGAGCCTGACGCTGAAGCCGGGCGAAGCCCTGCTCATCACCGGCGAAAGCGGCTGCGGCAAGAGCTCGCTGCTGCGGGCGATCGCGGGCCTGTGGCACACCGGCAGCGGCGTGATTCATCATCCGCCGATGGAAGATTTCTTCTTCCTGCCGCAGCAGCCCTACCTGCAGCACGGCACGCTGCGCAGCCAGCTGATTTATCCGAGCGCGAAGTCGGAATTGAAAGACGAACAGCTGCTCGACATCCTGCAGCAGGTGCACCTGCCGCACCTGGCCGGGCGCGTCGGCGGCCTGGACGCGGTGCAGGACTGGGAAAAGCTGCTGTCGGTCGGCGAGCAGCAGCGCCTGGCCTTCGGCCGCGTGCTGGTGCACCAGCCGAGCATCGTGATCCTCGACGAAGCGACCAGCGCGCTCGACAGCGGCAACGAATCGTCCCTGTATGCGGCCCTGCGCGAAAACGGCACGACGATCATCAGCATCGCCCACCGCCCCGCGGTGCTGCGCCACCATACCCATGTGCTGCAGTTGATGGGCGAAGGCGCGTGGAAGGTGCACGAGGCGAGCGGTTTCCAGTTCGATGCGCCGGTTGCGATCGTGGGCGGGACGGCGGGCCGGAGCCGGCGCGGCAAAGCCCGCGCTGAACAAGAGCTGGGGTCAGGTCTGACATTCGGACACGGCCCGACGACTCCGTGCCGTAGTCGCAGCAATCTTCGGCGTTCCGCAAACAGCAGTGCTACTAGTCCGGCAGCTAACTCGGCGGCTGAGAGCATGGTTGAGCTTGTGTCCGAATGTCAGACCTGACCCCAGGGGCTTTTTCAGCGCCGTTCGCGCCACCACAAGCGCCAGCATGGCCAGCGCGAACAGCACCGCGAACGGCCATTGCGGCAGCGTGCGCTGCGTCTGTGAAGCCGCTACCGGCGTGCGCGCCGCGTAGCGCGCGGTGGCGTCGCGGCGCTCGGCGGCTTGCCACAGCGGCCAATCCTCGGGCGCGTACACATACAGCTGGCTGCTTACCGGCTTTGTTCCCTGCGTTTCCATCCTCAGCCAGCCCGCTGTGCGCGGATACACGGCGGCGCAGGAGGCATCCACGCGGTCGCGGGCGGCGCTGCCAGTCGAGCGTCTGATTCAGGTCGGGGAAGCGCAGCTTGCCGCGCACGCCGAGGGCGCAGACTTCCAGGCGCTGGCCGGGCAGCGGCATCTCGCGCGGCGCCAGCCACTGGACTTCTTCCGTGCGTTCGACGCGCACGCGTGTCGAGCACGCCCTGCCACCACAAGGCCAGCGCGCGCGGCTCGGTGATCGCCAGGCGGTGCCAGTCGGCGGCGCCCAGCCAGCCGATGCGGCCCTTGCCCCATTGGCGCGCCCAGACGGCGTTGTCCTGGCCGGTCCAGGCGCCGGCTATCCGCGTGGCGGGGGTCAGCGGTGCGACCGGCAGCGGCAGCGGGCCATTCGTCAGCTTGTCGGCGGCTTGCGCCTGCAGCGGCAACTGCAGGCTGCGCGACCAGATGCCGGCATCGTTGGCGTTCGCAGCCAGCACCAGCAGGGAAGCGCCCTGCTTCACCTGTTCCAGCAAGGCGGCGCGTGCCGGCGCCGCCGCGCGCTCGAACCAGGCGGCGTCGACCACCAGCAGATCGGGCTGGCCGACCTTCTCGCGCGCGCTCTCGCTGCGGGTGACGGTTTTGCCGAGCGTGACCTGCCAGTCGACCAGGGCGCGGCTCTGCGCCAGCACATCGTTCAGCACGCGGATGTCGAACGAGGGCGCGCTGAAGCGTCCGCGCACGGACAGCGGACGCGTCTCGCTGACGATGACGGGAACCGGACCTTCGGCCAGCACGCGCGTTCTTTTCGTTCAGCAGGCGCGCCTTGAGTACCAGGGTCTCGGCCAGCGGCGGCAGCCAGGAAACGGTGAGATCGCCGCTGCCGCGCGTCTCGGCCAGCACTTGCCCGTTTTCGGCCAGCAGCTGCAGGCGTGCGGGCGCAGTGTCGCCGCGGCGCACGGTGAGTGCGAACAGGCGGCCGAGCGCCAGCTGGCGCGGGAAGTCCAGGCGCAGCACGTCGGACTCCGGCGCGGTCCAGGCCAGCGGACGCGCGGGTAAATCCTGCCACTGGGCGGCGCGCAGGCCGTCGCCCTTCAGGCTCAGGCTGCGCACGCCCTCGAGCGAGGCCGGAGGATTGCGCGCATCGATCGCCAGGGTCGTGCCGGATTCGCCCGGCATTGTCAGATTCAGCGCAAGCAGCGCCAGCGCCGCCGTGGCGGCCAGCGCCAGCAGCGCCTCGAACCAGCGCCGCCGCCACAGGTAGAGCAGCACGCTGGCCGCGCCGATCAGGCAATGGCGATGATCATTTGTTCGCTCCTTCGCGCCAGGCGCGCGTGAACGGCGTCGTCGTCACCGGTTGCGCCTGCAGCAGCACCGGCGCCTGCTGAACGCCGGCGCGCAGCCAGGCGCGCAGCGCGGGACGGCAGCGCAGGCAGCCGTCGAGCTACGTCCTGGACCGCGCGCTGGGCGGCCAGGCGCTGTTCGTCATCCTTCAGGCGCTCGCGCACCCAGTCGTGGGCGGTACGCGTCCACAGGGCCGGCAGCGCCCCCTCGCCAGAGAGCGCGGCCACCAGTTCGCGCAGCTGCGCGGGGATCGCGTCCGCGCTTTCCCCCTGCGCGCGCGCATAGCTGGCGGCGCCGACGACGTCGCCCGTCATGCGGATCTCTTCCTTGATCGGCGGCGGCACGAAGGCCGTCTTGTGCAGATAGATGCGGTCGGCCTGCTGCAGCTCCTTGATCGCAACCAGCGCTTTCAATTCGGGCGCGAGCGCCGTCTTCGGCGTGATCGCGCGCAGCGCCTTTTCGGCTTCCCACATCGCCGTCAAGGCGCGGCGCAGGATTTTCTTGGTGCCCTCGTCGTACAGCGTCGCGTTCTCCGCTTCGTCGTGGGCGTGGCCGAACTGGTGCAGCACGTCCATCTTGCCGTCCTTGGCTTCGTGTTCGTCGTGCTCCTCGCCGCCGAACAGGCTCGACTCCTCGCCCAGGAACTGGCCGTAGCGGCGGCGCAGCTGGCCCTGGTCGCCGGCGATGGTCTCGCTGCGCTCGCGCACCGTGTCCGGCGCTCATGCGGGTCGACTTCATGTCGGCGATCAGCTGCTCGGTGTCGATGATGATCTGGCGCTGGCTGCGCAGGCTTTGCGGTTTCACCAGCATCGGCATGGCCGAGGTTTCTTCCTCGTCCTCGACTTCCGGCGCCGGCAGGCGCAGCGTGTAGGTCGGCGACTGCACCGTGTGCGGACGCGCCGCGTTGTCGACGGCGCGCACAAAGAAATACAGCTCGTCGCCCGGCTCCATGCCCAGTTCCGCCAGGGTCCAGGTCTTGGCCCAGTTGCGCAGGCGCGGATTGCTCGAGGCGGGCAGCGGCATTTCGCGGTCGGTGAACTTGATGTTTTCTCCGCTGCCGCGCGCCAGCGTCAGGTGCAGGGTGGCGCGCTGCACCCGGTAGTCGTCCTGCACCGAGAGCGCCATCGCCGCCGTGGCGGCGCCGGTTTTCAGTTCCTGGATCATCTGCGCCGGTTGCGCGATGGTGATGACGGGCGGCGCGTCCGGCGTGACCTTGATCGTGTAGCGCGCGCCGCGCCAGCGCCAGAACAGCGATTCGGTCGCCGTCAGCGTCGCGCATTTGTCGCCGACCTTCAGCGTGCGGCCGTCGCTCAGCTCCAGCGTGGTTTCCACCGCTTCGGGATTCTTCAGGCACCAGGTCACGAGGCCGCCTTCGGGCAAGCCGATGTCGCGCGGCGCGCCGACCGTGCGCGCGGCGCCCGTATAGGCCGGCGGCGTCGCAGTCACGATCAGTTGCGGCACGATCGGCGCCTTCGCGGCAGCCGCGGCGGCCGGTGCGGCGGCTTGCACAGTGGCGGCGGGCTTCTGGCCGAAGAACCAGACGCTGGCCGCCAGCGCCAGCCAGGGCAGCAGCCAGGCCAGGCCGGTGCCGATATGGGGACGCACGACACGGCGCACGCTCGGCCCATCCAGCGCCGCATCCAGGCGCGCCAGCAGGCGCCGGCGCTGCATCTGCGCCAGCGGCGTGTCCGCCTCGACCAGCAGTGCGCTGCTGTCTTCCATGCCCGGCACGGCGGCGTCAAGCCAGCTCGCCCAGCCGTGCGCGACCTTCTGGCGCAGGCGCACCGCATCCCACATGCACCAGGCGATCCAGGCCAGCAAGCCGGGCAGCAGTGCGCAGCGCCAGCCAGGGCAAGGCCCCCAGCACCCACAGCGGCAGGCGCCGCAGCCAGGCCGCACGCCACAGGCGCCGCACGATGTCAGCGTCGCCGTGCATGGGTCAGGATCCTCTCGATAGCAAACAGGGCAACCAGCGCCAGCATCAGGAAATCGCGCAGCGCACCGCTGGCGTAGTCGACGGCCGGCGCATTCGTCGGCGCGAAAGCCATGGACGGCGCGGTATGGGGAACAGGCGCGTAGTGCAGCTCGCGCCAGGTTTCGAGCAATGCGCGCGCGCTGCCTGGGTCGCTCGGCGGCCAGGCGTTCGACGCCCAGACGCGGCCGCGGGCGCCGTCGGCGTAGCGGATGCCGCCGAGCGCCTTCGATTGCGCCAGTTCCGTAAAGGCGCCGGCCTCGCTGGTCCACCAGAGCGGCGCGCGCATCGCGGCGGGCGGTGCATCCGGCGCGTCCCAGACGATCAATTCCGTTGTCGGCCCCGGCGTCTTGTCGAGCACGACGCGCAAGGGGCCGTCGAGCGCGGCGAACATGCGCTGCCATTCCTGCGGCCGGGTGCTGACGATGGCCACGTGCGATTCGGTGCGCGGCACCGGCTTGCCGAGCGTACGCAGCACGACCGGGCGGCGGAACTGCGGCACGGTCGCCGGCATCGGAATATCGCCCAGCACCAGCAGGCGCGCCTCCGGCTTGAACTCGCGTTCGTGGGCGCGGATCCAGGCCAGCGCCTCCGCGGCCGGCAGCGGCAGGCGCGCCGCTTCTGCCGTAAGCCTGCGGCCTTCACTTCGCGCTCGACCCACTGCGCATCGGTCCCCTGCGCCACGACGACGGTATCGCCGCGCCACGGGAAGACCGGGTCGGCCAGCCAGGCGATCGCGCAGGCCAGCAGCAGGCAGCGCACGATCAGCAAGACGATATCGGACCAGCGCCACACGCGCATCTGGCGCGGCTCGGTACGCGGCAGGAAGCGCGCGCTGGCCAGGGGCTCGGCCTTGACTTGCACGCGTTTTTTTCGGTGCCACCAGATCGGCAGCAGCAGGGTCGGCAGCGCGAGCCACCACAGGCTGGTCATCGGCGGCCTCCCTGGCGCAGCCACTGGCGCAGCACCTCGCCCGGCGCCTGCTCGATGCGGGCGGCCACTTGCAGCACGTCGTTCGCGCGCAGGCTGGCGGTCACGGTCGCGAAATGCGCTTCACGGTTGCGCAAATAGCCCTCGCGCAGGTCGGCGCCGAAGCGGAACACGGCGCGTGTCCGCGTTCGGGATCGCGGTAGGCGGGTCCGCTGTCGAAACTGCCTTCGCATTCGGCCTCGGTCTGCAGGCAGACGGCGCGCACGTCATGGCGCATGTGGCGCAGGCGGATCAGTGCGTCCGACAGCGAGGACGGCCAGTCGAGGAAATCGGTCGCCGCAAAGATGAGTGAAGGGGACGCAGTGAAACGCAGGCCCGGTGCGCAGCACGTCGGCATCCGGCAACTCGCCCTCGGCCTGCACCTGCTTCAGTTTCGCCAGCACGCGCTGCAGCTGGCGCGGCCCGCGCGCGGCGGGCAAGAACTGGACACGGCCAGCCGACAACACGGCCAAACCAAAAGCGTCGCCCTGGCGCTGCGCGATCGCGGCAATGCAGGCCAGCAGCGTGCGCGCATAGCCCAGTTTATCGAGACCCTGGATGCTGCGGCTCGGTTCCGCCATCGAGGCGCTGGCGTCGAGCAGCAGCCAGACCGCCACATGGCTGTCGCGCTCGGCCTCGCGCACATAATATCGGTCGGCGCGCGCCAGCAGCTTCCAGTCGACGCGGCGCCACTCGTCGCCCGGCGCATAGGCCCGGTACTCGGAGAACTCGACGCCGGCGCCGCGCTCGCGGCCGGCGTGCACGCCCTGCCCCAGTCCCGCCAGCACGTGGCGGATGACGAGTTCGAGGTCGGTGGTGTGCGCGAGCAGCGCCGAAGTTGCCAAATCTAACCAGTGCCAATTAATCGACCCGGATCTCGGCGCGGATCGCCTGCAGGATGTCGGCCATCGCCACGCCATCGGCTTCGGCCTCGAAATTGCGCAGCACGCGGTGCGCCAGCACCGGCAGCAGCATGGCCGCGATATCCTCGCGCGTGACCGCCAGGCGTCCCGCCATCAGCGCACGCGCCTTGGCCGCCAGCACCAGCGCCTGGCCGGCGCGCGGACCGGCGCCCCAGCCGACGTGCTTCTTGACCGCGGCGACCGTGCTCTCTTGCGGCCGCGTCGCGCGCACCAGGCGCGTGGCGTAGCGCAGCAGGTGTTCGCCAATCGCGATGTCGCGCACCAGCTGCTGCAGGCGCAACAGACTTTTCAGGTCCATCACCGGTTCGGCGTCGCCCAGGCCGGCGTGGGTGGTCTTCGAGACCATCATGACTTCTTCGTCTTCGGTCGGATAGACGACGTCGATGCGCAGCAGGAAGCGGTCGAGTTGGGCTTCGGGCAGCGGATAGGTGCCGGCCTGCTCGATCGGGTTCTGCGTCGCCAGCACGAAGAAGGGGCGCGGCAGCATGTGGGTGTGGCCGGCAAAGGTGACCGAGCGTTCCTGCATGGCCTCGAGCAGCGCCGATTGCGTCTTCGGCGGCGCGCGGTTGATCTCGTCGGCCAGCAGCACTTGCGTGAACACGGGGCCCGGCTGGAAGCGGAAGGAACGCTGGCGCGTGGCCGCGTCTTCTTCCAGGATCTCGGTGCCGACGATATCGGAGGGCATCAGGTCGGGCGTGAACTGCACGCGCCTGAACTGCATGTCGGTGGCTTGCGCCAGCGATTTCACGAGCAGGGTTTTACCGAGGCCCGGCACGCCTTCGACCAGCGCGTGGCCGCCGGCCAGCAGGCAGGTGACGAGCAGATCGACGACTTCTTCCTGGCCGATGATCACGCGCGCCATGCTGGTTTTCAGCGCCGCCTACTTTTGCCACCAGGTCGGCTACTTCCGACTCGCTCCAGTCCACGCATCGCTACTCACTGCTCTGCCACTTCATGCTCCCAACGCGTATTGAATGATGTTCACCGCAAAGCGGGTATTGTCCACTGCCAGAAAACGCTTGTTTCGAAAATCGTAGTC
This sequence comes from uncultured beta proteobacterium, assembly GCA_963729765.1. Lineage (GTDB taxonomy): Bacteria > Pseudomonadota > Gammaproteobacteria > Burkholderiales > Burkholderiaceae_D > Telluria. Next base: position 33,004 of record CAVSPL010000016.1, read on the forward strand.
CCACTCGCAACCGTAATCCTTGTTCGAGTACAGCACGCGCACGCGCCCGCCGATCTCGATCGCCTTCAGATATTCGTGCACCAGGTCGTCGCCCCAGCCGTTGAGTTCCACCGAGGTGTTCGGCGGGCCGTCGAATTTGAAGAAGCTCGAATACACCGGGTGGTTGTTCGGGATTTTTCGCAGCGCCGAGCCGCCGAAGATCTTCGCCATCTCGGCCTCGAAGGATTTGGCGAACAGGCCGTCGATGTCGTGGTTGCAGTCGTCGACGAACACAAAGCCGCCGCCGCGCACATAGCGCTCGAAGTTCTTGCGCTCGGCCGGGGTGAACTGCACCAGCTTGTGGCCGGCCAGGTAGCAGAACGGCGCTTCCAGCACCTTCGGGTCGGACAGCGCGATCATGCGCTCGGCCGGGTCCACGCGCAAGGTCGTGTACTCGACGAGCGAATTGAGCACGTTGCTGGGCATGCGCACATCCACATCCCAGTCGCCCGACTCGTACAGCAGCCGGGTGAAGTAAAAGTCATAACGCGGCGCCATCTACACCGCGTCGGACAAGGACGTGAAGTTGAAATCGCGCACCTTCATCGGCGGCAGCACCATCTGGTACGGCACTTCGTCGCCGCCGATCACGGTCGGCTTGCCGAGTTCGTCGACGTTGTTCAGGATCGTGACCGGGCTTTCGTTGAAGCGGAAGTTCTTGATCGGGTACTTGATCTTGCCGTTCTCGACATAGAAGGTGCCGTCGCGCGTCAGGCCCGTCAGCAGCAGCGACTGCGGATCGACCATGCGGATGTACCAGGTGCGGGTGACGACCACGCCCTTCTTGGTCGATGCGATCAGCTCTTCCAGCGATTTGCTGCCGCCGGCCATGATCATGTTGCCGTGGCCCGCGGTGGCCTTGCACGCCCTTCTTCTGCGCCCAGTAGCGCGAATAGTCGAGCGAGGCGATGCGGCCGTTCTTGATGATGTCGGTGCGCTGGCGCGCCTGCATGGTCTGGCCATCCCAGGGCGCGACCGGCACGTCCGGATTCCAGGGGTCGGCCCAGACGTTGATCTTCTCGTCGAACAGCTTGTCGCCCAGGCGGTTCTTGCCGCCGGCCTTGGTGAGGAAACTGCGGCCCTCGTCGGCATCGCGCGCATCGAACGCGCTGAACATATTGCCCAGCACCTCGGAGGTGGCGGCCGGCTCCAGGATCACCGTGTAACGGCCCGGCTCCAGCGCTTTCGCCTCGACCGAGCGCAGCGCCTTTTCGATCGCCACGCCGGCCGCTTCGCGCGCGTCGAAGCGGTTCGCGTCGCTCGCCGAGCGCGTGACCCAGCCCGAACCGCGCCCGTCTTCGGTGCGCACGGTGCAGGTGTAGGCCAGGTCGGTCATCTCCTGGAAGCCGAACACGCCGTTCGAATTGGCGATCGCCTCGAAGCGCTTGCCGTCGTTGAAGAAGCCGGCCGCGACCAGCCCGGCCTTCTTCGCCGCTTCGATGCTGTAGGCCGCGACCTGGGCGCGGTATTCGGGATCGATGTCGGCGGTGGCGCGCACAAAGGTCGGCGTGGCCTTGAATTCCTGCTTGCCGACGGCCGGCATGAATTCCGGGTTTTCCGGCGCCAGGCGCGCCAGTTCTTCGGCGCGGCGCACCGCCTTTTCCAGCGACTTGTCGTCGAACTCGTTCAAGCGCGCGATGCCGGCCTTCTTGCCGAAGGCGACGCGCACCGTCAAGGTGCATGTCTTCGTTCAGGCCCGCGGTCGAGATGCTGTTGCGCGCGAAGCGCACGTTGCCCTCGCGCTTGCCTTCGATCGAGACGCTGCACTCGTCGGCCTTCGAGAATTTGAGGACGCGGTCGCTGATGCGTTTTGCTTCTTCCTGGTTCAGCTGTTTCATGTTTTTCCCCGTGTATGCCCTAAGCGATCTTGCGTGCGGTGTTGATCACATTGATGCCGTTGAAGCGCGCCGTGCTCGAGCCATGCGAGACCGCGCTGACCTGGCTCGGCTGGCCCTTGCCGTCGAAGAAGGAGCCGCCCATGCGCCAGTCGCGCTCGTCGCAGATGGCGCTGCAGGCATTCCAGAATTCCTGGGTGTTCGACTGGTAGGCCACGTCTTCCAGCGGGTTCGTGATCTTGCCGTTCTTGATTTCGTAGAACAGCGGTGCCGCCGAACTGGAAGTTGTAGCGCTGCTGGTCGATCGAGTACGAACCGCGGCCGACGATGTAGATGCCCTTCTTGACGTCCTTGACCATCTCGTCCGGCGTGAGGCGCGCCTTGCCGGCCGCGAGCGACACGTTCGGCATGCGCTGGAACTGCACGCTGCTCCACGAGTCGGCATACGAGCAGCCGTGCGATTCCTTCTCGCCGATGATGTGGGCCTGGTCGCGCGTGGCCTGGTAATTCACCAGCACGCCGTCCTTGATGATGTTCCACTCCTTCGCGCGCACGCCTTCGTCGTCGTAGCCGATCAGGCCGAGCGAGCCCGGCGTGGTGCGGTCGGCGATGAAATTCACGCGCTCGGAGCCGAACTTGAAATTCTTCGACTGCCACTTGTCGAGGCGTGGCGAAACTGGTGCCGGCGTAGTTGGCTTCGTAGCCGAGCACGCGGTCCAGTTCCGTCGGGTGGCCGACGGCTTCGTGGATGGTCAGGAACAGGTGTTCGGGCGCCAGCACCAGGTCGTACTTGCCCGGCTCGACCGATTTGGCGGAGAGCTTTTCGCGCGCCTGCTTGCCGGCCAGGCGCGCGTCTTCGATCACGTCGTACGATTTCGTGTACAGCGTGGTGACGCCGCCGGCGGCTTTGCACCTTGTCCTGGGCGCGCACGTCGAAGTATTCGTAGCCCATGCTGACCGGGGCGCCGAGGCCGGCGCGCGAGCGGAATTTGCCGCTCGCCTTGTCGACGGCGGTGGCCGTGATCGGCGCCCACAGGCGGTGGATGTCCTGGTCGATGTAGGAGCCGTCGGTCGAGGCGAAATACTTTTGCTGGTTGATCTGGAACAGGTTCGCCGTCATGAAGCTGGCGCCCGCTTCCAGGCCGGCTTTGTTCGCGGCGATCAGCATCTCGGCCTTGTCCTTCACCGGGACGGCGCGCCAGTCTTTCTTGATCGGCGTGGCCCAGGCGACTTCGCCCACGCCCTTCACCGGCGCCAGCTGCACCGGCTCGGTTTGCAGCTTGGCGTTGGCCTTGGCGATGGCGACCGCCTGGCGCGCGGCGGCGGCCACGGCGTCCGGGTTCATCGTGTTGGTGGCGGCAAAGCCGTAGGCGCCGCCGGCGATCACGCGGATGCCGATGCCGGTCGATTCGGTGTTGGTGATGTTCTCGACGTTCAGGTCGCGCGTCGTGATGAACTGGTTCAGGTAGCGGCCGATGCGCACGTCGCAGTAGGAAGCGCCGGCTTGCGTGGCCGCGTTCAGGGCGGCGTCGGCCAGGGCCTTCTTGAAGGCGACGGCCATCGGGTTGAGCAGCTCTTCGGCGGCGATCGCGTTGCCGTAGACCGGCACGAGCATGGCGCCCGCCGTGCCGGCGCAGATGTTGAGGAAGGTACGTCGTTCCATTGTGTCTCCGTTGCGTTTGCGCCGCGTGGCGCCTGTCACGCGTTCCCGCAATGGCGCGCAATGACGCGCCAGCCACGGTTCTTAGACCGCGTCCGACAGCGACGTGAAATTAAAATCGCGCACCTTCATCGCCGGAATCACCATCGGGTTCGGCCCCTCGTCGCCGCCGATCACGACCGGCTTGCCGATCTCTTCGATATTGTTGAGCATCGTGACCGGGCTCTCGTTGAAGCGGAAGTTCTTGATCGGGTGCTTGATCTTGCCGTTCTCGACATAGAAGGTGCCGTCGCGCGTCAGGCCCGTCAGCGCCACCGATTGCGGGTCGACCATGCGGATGTACCAGGTGCGCGTGACGAGCACGCCCTTCTTGGTGTTGGCGATCAGCTCGGCCGTCGTTTTGTTCGTGCCGGCCATGATGATGTTGCCCGGGCTGCCGACCGCGACGCACGCCCTTCTGCTTGGCCCAGAACAGCGAGTAGTCGAGCGCAGCGATGCGGCCGTCCTTGATCAGGTCCTGGCGTTCGCGCGGCAGCATGGTGTCGTCCCAGGGCAGCACCGGCACGTCCGGGTTCCACGGGTCGGCCCAGATATTCACCTGCTGGTCGAACAGCTTGTCGCCCAGGCGGTTCTTGCCGCCGGCTTTCGACAGGAAGCTGCGGCCTTCGTCGGCGCGGCGCGCGTCGAAGCGTTCATCATGAAGGCCAGCAGGTCGCTGGTGGCGGCCGGCTCGAGGATGACGGTGTAGCGGCCCGGCTCCAGCGCTTTCGCGTCGACCGAGCGCAGCGCCTTTTCGATGGCGACGTCGGCCGCTTCGCGCGCATCGAAGCGCGCCAGGTCGCGCGCCGAGCGCTTGACCCAGCCCGAACCGCGGCCGTCTTCGGTGCGGATGGTGCAGGTGAAATCGAGCGAGGTCAGGGCCTGGTGGCCGAACACGCCGTTCGAATTGGCGATGGTCTCGAACGAGGTCGAGTCGGTCAGGAAGCCGGCGGCGACCAGGCCCTTCTTGCGGCAGGCCTCGATGCTGTAGGCGGCGGCCTGGGCGCGGATCTCGGGATCGATGTCGGCGGTCTTCTTGACGAAGGTGTTCGATTCCCTGAACTGCGGCCTTGGCCACGGCCGGCATGAATTCCGGATTTTCCGGCGCCAGGCGCGCCAGGTCTTCGGCGCGGCGCACGACTTTTTCGAGCGACTTGTCGTCGAACTCGTTGATGGTGGCCGTGCCCTGGCGCTTGCCGAAGGCGACGCGCACGGTGATGCTGGTGTCGTCGATCAGGCCGGCGGTGGAGACGGCGTTGCGCGCGAAGCGGATGTTCCCGTTGCGCTTGCCGTTGACGCTGACGATGCATTCGTCGGCTTTCGAGCAGCGACAGCACGCGGTCGCAGATGCGTTTCGTTTGTTCCTGGGTCAGGATGGTCATGACGGGTCCTTAGCCGATCTTGCGGGCGGTGTTGATCACGTTGATGCCGTTGAAGCGCGCGGTCGAGGAACCGTGCGAGACGATGCTGATCTGCGGCGGCTGTCCTTTGCCGTCGAAGAAGGAACCGCCCATGCGCCAGTCGCGCTCGTCGCAGATGCCGGCGCAGGCGCTCCAGAATTCCTGGGTGTTGGCCTGGTAGGCCACGTCTTCCAGCATTTGCGCCGATCTTGCCGTCCTTGATTTCGTAGAACAGCTGGCCGCCGAACTGGAAGTTGTAGCGCTGCTGGTCGATCGAGAACGAACCGTCGCCGACGATATAAATGCCCTTCTTGATCCCCTTGACCATCTCGTCCGGGCTCATCTTCTGCTTGCCCGCCGCCAGCGAGACGTTCGGCATGCGCTGGAACTGCACGTTGCTCCACGAGTCGGCATACGAGCAGCCGTGCGATTCCTTCTCGCCGATGATGTGGGCCTGGTCGCGCGTGGCCTGGTAGTTGACCAGGATGCCGTCCTTGATGATGTCCCACTGCTTGCAGCGCACGCCTTCGTCGTCGTAGCCGACCGCGCCGAGCGAACCCGGCGTGGTCTTGTCGGCGACGATGTTCACCACGGGCGAGCCGTACTTGAAGGTCTTCGACTGCCATTTGTCGAGCGTGGCGAAACTGGTGCCGGCGTAGTTGGCTTCGTAGCCGAGCACGCGGTCGAGTTCCGTCGGGTGGCCGACCGATTCGTGGATGGTCAGGAACAGGTGTTCCGGCGAGAGCATCAGGTCGTATTTGCCCGGCGTGACCGATTTCGCGGTCAGTTTGCGCTTGGCGTCGCGGCCGGCGGCGCGCGCGTCCTCGATCATGTCGTAGGAATGCGTGTAGAGCGTGGCGACGCCGCCGGCGGCCTTGATCTTGTGCTCGGGACGCGCGTCCAGGTATTCGTAGCCCATGCCGACCGGCGCACCGAGGCCGTTACGCGAGCGGAATTTGCCGCTCGCCTTGTCGACGGCGGTGGCGTTGAACGGCGCCCACAGGCGGTGCAGGTCCTGGTCGATGTAGGAGCCGTCGGTCGATGCGAAATACTTTTGCTGGTTCACCTGGAACAGCATCGACTGCATGAAGTTGGCGCCGTTGTCCATGCCGGCCTTGTTGGCGGCGATCAGCAGCTCGGCCTTGTCCTTGATCGGCACCGTGCGCCAGTCCTTTTTGAATGGCGTGGCCCACGCCACTTCGCCCACGCCCTTGACTGGCGCCAGCTGCACCGGTTCGGTCTGCAGCTTGGCATTCGCCTTGGCGATGGCGACGGCCTGGCGCGCCGCGTTGGCGATGCCGTCCGGCGTCATGTCGGAGGTGGCGGCGAAGCCGTAGGCGCCGTTGCAGATCACGCGCACGCCGACGCCGGCCGATTCGGTGTTGACGACGTTCTCGACATTCAGGTCACGCGTGGTGACGAACTGGTTCAGGTAGCGCCCGATGCGCACGTCGCAATACGATGCGCCGGCCTTGGTGGCGGCGTTCAGCGCGGTGTCGGCCAGCGCCTTCTTGGCCGCGACGGCCATCGGGTTCATCAATTCCTCGGCCGCGATCGCACGCCCGGCGACGGGAATGATCATCGAGCCAAAGGCCAGGGTGCTGATGTTGAGAAAGGTACGACGTTCCATTGTGTCTCCTGAATTCAACCTGCTTCGGGGCGGCGCGGCCGCATATGTATATGGTCAGTTCCTGATGCCATCCCGAGCCAGCCGAATGGCAAACCGTCAAACATTAGCAGCAACTTAAGCGTTTTGAATAGGCAATCTTTATACCAAGCCGCAAAGTGTCGCGAACCGTGCTCGTGGTGCGCACTTTCGGGTGCGCGCATGCCGTCCGGACGGCTGTCCGGCTGTCCGGCCCGGACACCCGGCGGACAGGTCAAGCGCGGGACAGCTGTGCCGGATTCGCTTGACGTGCGCGGGTTGCTTGTTCGATCATCGGCGCGACACCATCAACGGAGACCCACCCATGAAACGATTGATCCTGGCCGCCCTGCTGGCACGCATCGGCGCCGCCGGCGCCGTGCAGGCCGACGACGCCCTGAAAGCCGTCATCGCCGGCGAGCACCGCGACCGCCAACGCCGCCCGCGACAACGCGCGCCATCCCTACGAGACCTTGAGCTTCTTCGGCATCAAGCCGACCATGACGGTGGTGGAACTGGTGCCGGGCGGCGGCTGGTACACCGAGATCCTGGCGCCCTACCTGCGCGACAAGGGCAAGTACATCGGCGCCGGCGCAGGCGCCCGACAAGAAGGGCGGCATGGCCTTCCGCGCCAAGCTCGATGCCAATCCGGCGCTGTACGGCAAGGCCGTCGACGAGCGTGTTCGAGCCGCCGAGCCGCTACGAGATCGCCCCGGCGGGCAGCGTCGACATGGTGCTCACCTTCCGCAACCTGCACAACTGGGTCGGCAACGGCGACGACGCGCTGGCGACGACCTTCAAGGAAATCCACAAGGTGCTGAAACCGGGCGGCGTGCTGGGCCTGGTCGACCACCGTTTGCCGGTGGCGATGAAGCAGGACGAGAAGGCCTCGAGCGGCTATGTGCACGAGGCGTATGTCATCAAGCTGGCCGAGAACGCGGGCTTCAAACTGGCCGGCAAATCGGAAGTGAACGCCAATCCGAAGGACAAGGCGGATCACGAGAAGGGCGTGTGGACGCTGCCGCCGGTGCTGGCGAACAAGGACAAGGACCGCGAGAAGTATATGGCGATCGGCGAGAGCGACCGGATGACCTTCAAGTTCGTGAAGCAGTAAGCGGCGACGCGCGTTTCGCCGGGTACGCAGCAAGAGGAACGGGGCCGTTTCGAACGGCCCCGTTTTCTTTACAGCTTCGCTTTCGGCTGCTTCACCGGCGTGAACAGCAGATCATGGAAGTCGTAGCTGAAGTCGGTCTCGGTCGACACCGCCTTCATCTTCACATGCTCGATGCTGCCGTCATGGTCCAGCGCGAAGGTGACGTAGGAGTCGGCATTGAAGTTACGCTCCTTCCAGCGCACGATGAAGGTGTCGTGCTGGAAGTGCTCCATCTCGCCCGTCAGGTCCGGCGTGCGCGAGAAGGACATGAGCAGCTTCTTGCCATCGCGCTTGATGGTCATGGCGCCGTACCACGGGTCGCTGTACTGGCCTTCGTAGTCGGCCAGGGCCAGCGACGGCTTCGAGGCCGCGACACGGGCGCCCGAGGTTTTCTTCAGGCGCGCCAGTTCTTCCGTGTGCTTGCGGTCTTCGTCGTCGGCGATCAGCTTGATCCAGTCGGTCGGCGCGCTGCCCGTCATGTACTGGTCGAGCAGGCGGTATTGCAGCGCGTTGAGCGCCCCGCCGCTCTCGGCATTGGTGAGGATGGCCACGCCCAGCTTCGATTCCGGCACCAGCAGCACGCGCGAATAAAAGCCCTGCAGCGCGCCGCCGTGCATGGCCACCATCTGCCCCTTGTAGTCGCGCAGCTGGAAGCCCAGGCCGTAGGCGGCGAAATTCGCTTTCGTCGGGGCCAGCGGCCCCTTCGGCATGCCGACCTTCATCGGCGTCTGCGCGGTCCACATCTCGCGCGACTGCGCCTCGCTGAACAGGCGCAGCTCCTTGCCGTCCGCGCCCTTCGCGCCTTCGACGCGGCCGCCATCGAGCAGCACCTTCATCCAGCGCGCGATGTCCTCGGCATTCGTGTTGATGCCGACGGCGCCGACCGCGTTATTCACCGGCATCGACTTGACGGCGGCGATCTTGTCGTTGATCTTGCTGTGCGCGTTCGAGGTGTTCGGGTTGCCCGCGTTCTCCGCCAGACTGGTGGTGGTCGTGTTCATCCCGACCGGGGTCAGGATGCGCTCGCGCACCGTGTCGCCCCAGGATTTGCCGGACTTCTGGGCGATGATCTTGCCGGCCACGATGTACAGCAGGTTGTCGTAGGCGTAGGCGCTGCGGAAGCTCGTCGCCGGCTTCACGTAGCGCAGGCGCTCGATGATTTCGTCGGTGCTGAAGTTCGTCGTCGGCCACCACAGCAGGTCGCCTGCGCCCAGACCCAGGCCGCTGCGGTGGGTCAGCAGGTCGCGCACCGTCATCTCGCGCGTCACGTAGGCGTCGTACATCTGGAAGTCCGGCAGGTGTTTTACCACCGGGTCGTCCCATTTCAGCTTGCCCTCGTCGACCAGCATCGCCAGCGCGGCGGCCGTGAACGCTTTCGAGTTCGAGGCGATCTCGAACAGGGTCTGGCCGTCGACTTTGGCCGGCGCGCCGAGTTTGCGCACGCCGAAGCCGCGCGCGGCCACGACCTTGCCATCCTTGACGACGGCGATCGCGATGCCGGGCACGTCGAAGGCTTTCATGACGCGGTTGACGTCCTGTTCCAGGTCGAAGGCCTGGATGGCCGCGGGGGCGGCCGCTGGCGCGACGGCCGTCTGCGCCTGGACGGAGGCGGCGGAAAACGCGACCAGGATCGCGGCTGCAATGCGTTTCATGTGGTGCACTCTTCGGTTCCTTTGCTGATACGGTTTAGTTGGCCTGCATCGCCTTGTCGACCCCGACCTGGGTCTCGGGGTGGTAGCGCTTGCGCGCCGCCTTGTAGGTGGCTTCGGCCCAGGCGCGGTCGTCGGGATTGGCGCGCAGCGCCGCGTACAGCGGCACCACGAACTTCTTGCGGCCCACGCTCATCAGGAAGGCCTGCATCTGCGGGCGAATGTCGCGGTAGCCGGCGTGCGCCGCCGCGCGGTAGAAGCGGAAGGCGACTTCGTTGTTGCCGGTCTTGGCCAGGCCGAAGGCGGCGTCGAGTTCCTTCAGGCGCGCGGCGTCGGCCTTGTTGTCGATGTCGTTCAGGAACTTCATCCACTCGAGCGCGGTCCAGTCCCTTGGTGTCGAGCTTTGCGGTGGACAGTTCGCCCTTGATCCAGGCGGCGGTGGTGGCGTCGAGCGCATCGAGGCGTTGCGACTTGGCGTGCTTCGCGCTGGCCGGGATGCCGGCGCCGTACAGCCATTCGTCGAGCTCCGCGTCGCTCATCACCTGCGGGTGTTTTGCCAGCAGGTTGGAACGCAGGTAGGCGACGAACTGGCCGGTGGTCACGCTCTGGAAGGCGTGGCCGTCGAACCAGCCGCGCAGGAAGGGATCGAACACGGCGCGTCCGGCGCGCTCTTCCAGGGTGCGCAGCAGCCAGGCGCCCTTCGGATAGGCCAGGCCTTCGTCGGTGTAGTTGGTCGACGAGGTATCCGGGTCGCGCGTGAGCAGCGCCTGCTTCTCTTGCGGGATGTCCTTCAGGGACTCGATCGCTTCTTCCTGCTCGAGCTGCAGGTTCATGAGCGCGACTTCTTCGCCGTACAGCTTCTCCAGGATGCGCGTGGTCACATAGGTGGTGAACCCTTCGTTCAGCCACCAGTGCTTCCAGGAGGCGTTGGTGACCAGGTTGCCCGACCAGCTGTGCGCCAGTTCGTGGGCGATCAGGTCGACCAGGCTGCGGTCGCCCGCGATCATGGTGGGCGTCAGGAAGGTCAGGCGCGGGTTCTCCATGCCGCCGATCGGGAACGAGGGCGGCAGCACCAGCATGTCGTAACGTCCCCAGCGATACGGGCCGTAGAGCGATTCGGCCGCTTCCACCATCTTCTCGGTGTCGGCCAGTTCGTAGGCGGCCGCGTCGATGCGCTTCGGTTCGGCGTAGACGCCGGTGCGTCCGCCCAGCGTGCGCGCTTCGAGTTCGCCGATGCCGATCGCCAGCAAGTACGAGGGGATCGGCTGCGGCATGTTGAACTTCCAGCCGCCCTTTCCCGGTCGCCTTCGGGTCGTTATCGGCGCTCATCACCACGCGCAGGCCGGCGGGCGCTTCGATGCGCGCCGTGTAGGTGAAGCGCACCGAGGGCGTGTCCTGCACCGGCGCCCAGGAGCGGGCGTTGATCGTTTCCGACTGGCTGAACATGAAGGGGCGCTTGCCGGACAGGGTCTGCGCGGGCGTGAGCCACTGCAGGGCGCTGGCGGTGGGCGCGGTGCGATAGTAAATGCGCACCTTCGGCGCCTGGCGCGGCAGGTCGATGTGCAGGGCCTGGCCCTTCTCTTCGTCGAATTTGTCGAGCGTGTATTTGACGGGCGACCAGCGCCCGCGCGCATCGATCGCTTCGATCTTCGAGATGGTCAGTTCGCGCGTGTCGAGGTCGAGGCGGCGCGCGTCCTTGTCCAGCCAGTCGAGCGTCAGCTCGGCGTGGCCGGCCAGCGTCTTCTTCGTGAAATCGGCTTTCAGGTCGAGGTGCAGGGCGCGCGTCTTGACCTGGTCATAGTTCGCATAGCTGAGCGGGTCGAGTGCAAAAGCGGCGGCGCCGTGCAGGCCGAGGATGGCGCACGCGGTGGCGCGCAGGAGAGAAGGTGTGTGCATGCGTGTGATGAAGGCTGAGCGGAGGGCGCGAGAAGAATAGCACTTAACGCCGAAAGGCCGGGCGAAAGCGCGCCTTTACCTGCGGGCCTTGCGCGTATTGACGCGCTGCCGCCGCGTCGACTCTGCTATGATCCGCGCTCTGCTTTCATCCGCGTTGTCCGCTGCTCCCTATGGATGCCTTTCTTGTCGCAACCGGCATCGTCGCCCTCGCCGAAATCGGCGACAAGACGCAGCTCCTCGCCTTCCTGCTCGCCGCCCGTTTCCGCCGCCCGCTGCCGATCATCCTCGGCATCCTGGTCGCCACCCTGCTGAATCACGCCTTTGCCGCCGCCGTCGGCGCGCTGGTGAGCGAACTGCTGGGCCCCACGGTGATGCGCTGGGTGCTCGGCCTGTCCTTCCTCGCCATGGCCATCTGGACCATGATCCCGGATCACATCGACGAGACCGATGCCGCGCTGCCGAAGCTCGGCGTTTTTCTCACCACCCTGCTGGCCTTCTTCCTGGCCGAGATGGGCGACAAGACGCAGGTGGCGACCGTGGCCCTGGCCGCGCGCTATACGGAGGTGGTCGCCGTCGTTGCCGGGACCACGCTGGGCATGATGATCGCGAACGTGCCGGCGGTGCTGTTTGGCGAGCGGATCGCGAACAAGATCCCGCTCGGGCTGGTGCACGGGATCGCGGCGGTCATTTTCATGGCCCTGGGGATGGCGACGCTGATGGGCGTTGGTGAAGGCTACGGGTTTTAAATGCGAGTTGGACGTAGCGTGGGCGTCTTGAGCCGCACCCTACGCTGCACGCGACCGTCAACGTGAAAATGTTAGCGCCAGCGCGTCATCCACTTGTCGTAGAACCCCAGGTCGCGCGGCACGGCGCCGGGAATCGCGCAGATCGCGCCGGCGAATTCGTTGGCGCGCGCCAGCGTGAGTTCCAGCGGCCAGCCGCGTGCGCGGCCCAGCAGGAAGATCGCCGAGAACGCATCCCCTGCCCCGACCGTGTCGATGACGAAGGGCGGCGCCGGCGTGTCGCGCGTGTCGATCGTGACGCCGCCGGCGCCGAAATACACCGAACCGCGGTGCCCCAGCGTGACGATCAGCGCCTGCAAGCCGAACATCTGCAGCAGCGCGCCGCAGGCCGAGCGGGTTTCGTCGGCGGCCATCGGCGCGTCGTTCGGGCCGAGCTGGAAGTACCAGCCGAACAGCGCCTGCAGCTCGTCTTCGTTGACCTTGGCGATGTCGGCCGCGTGCAGCGAGTCGGAGATGGTGCGCTCGTCGACCTGGCCGTCGCGCATGTTCACGTCAAGGAAGCGCGTGCCCGTCGCGTCGCTGCCAGCAGCGCCTTCAGGGTGCCGCGCGAACGCTCGCCGCGCTGGGCCAGGGTGCCGAAATAGAAGGCGCCGGCATCGACCGTTTTGGCGGCGGCCAGCGCTTCTTCGCGCGCGATGTAGTCGTAGGCCTGGTTCGGGACGATGACGAAACGGTGGCCCTTGGGGCCGCGTTCGACGATCACGCGGCCGGTTTCCTCGATCGCGTCGCGCTGCAGGCCGGCCTGCGACATCGCGAAGCGCTCGAACTCGGCCTGGATGGTGGCGCCGTTCTGGTCGTCGCCGACGCGCGTGATCATCAGTTGCGGCGCCATGAAGGCGGCCAGGTGGCGCGCGACGTTGAAGGGCGCGCCGCCGACGACCTGCTCGGTGGCGAAGTCGTCGACCAGGGCTTCGCCGAAGACGATGGTGGCGCTGCTGTTCGCGGCCGCTCATGCCTCGAACGGCGCCGTGTCGCGGAACGATGGGCGCTCGCTGAGTTTATCGAACAGCTTCGCCAGGTTCGGATGGTCGCCGCGCCAGTCGATGTCGGGGAAGCGGAAGCTCAGCCAGCCGAGCGCGCAGCCGACGGCCACGTCCGCCAGCGTATAGGCCTTGCCCATGCAGAAAGGCTGCTCGCCGAGCTTGTCGGACATGACGGCCAGGCCCGCAGTGACCTTGCCCATCTGGCGCGCGATCCACTGCGGGCTCTGCTGCTCTTGCGGGCGCAGCGTCTTTTCCAGGCGCACCAGCACGGCCGCATCGAGCACGCCGTCGGCCAGCGCTTCCCAGACCTTGACGTCGGCGCGGTCGCGTCCGTTGCCGTTGGCCGGCAGCAGCTTGCACACGGGCGTGAGGGTATCGAGGTATTCGGCGATCACGCGCGAGTCGTACAGGGCGCTGCCGTCTTCCATGACCAGGCAAGGCACCTTGCCCAGCGGGTTGGACAGGTGCACCTGCGTCTCGGCGGCCCACACGTTGTCGAGCTCGAACGAGTAGTCGAGCTTCTTTTCCGCCATCACGACGCGGACCTTGCGCACATAGGGACTGGTGTTCGAACCGATGAGTTTCATAGATGCTCGGAAAGAGGAATTTGGTATGAGTATAACATCGGGCCGGCTGCCAAAAACGGCGCCCGGCGCGCCTTTCGCTATGGCCGCAACAAGGCTGGCAAACGCTCGCGGTGGTAAAATCCGCGTTTTTGCACGGACCGCCCGCCATGACCGCTACCGCCCCACTTTCTTCCCTGTCGGCCCTGTCGCCGCTCGATGGCCGTTACGCATCCAAGACCGACAAGCTGCGTCCGATCCTGTCCGAAGCCGGCTTCATGCACCACCGCGTCATGGTCGAGATCGCCTGGCTGCAGGCGCTGGCGCAGGCGGGCTTCGACGAGATCAAGCCCTTCTCCGCCGAAGCGAGCGCTCACCTCGACGGCATCGCCGCCGGCTTCGACGAAGCGGACGCGGCCCGCATCAAGGAAATCGAAGCGGTCACCAACCACGACGTGAAAGCGGTCGAGTACTGGCTCAAGGAACAGGTCAAGGACGTGCCGGAACTGGTGCTGGCCTCCGAATTCATCCACTTCGGCTGCACCTCGGAAGACATCAACAACACCTGCGCACGGCATGATGCTCAAAGCCGCGCGCGACACGGTGATGCTGCCTTCGCTGCAAGGCCATCATCGCCAAGCTGACCGAGATCGCCCACACCAACGCGGCGCTGCCGATGCTCTCGCGCACCCACGGCCAGACGGCCAGCCCGACCACCCTCGGCAAGGAATTCGCCAACGTCGTCGCGCGCCTGCAGCGCGCGGCCAAGCGCATCGCGGACGTCGAGATCCTGGGCAAGATGAACGGCGCCGTCGGCAATTACAACGCGCACCTGTCGGCCTATCCGGGCTTCGACTGGCCGGCCTTCTCGAAGGACGTGATCGAATCGCGCCTCGGTTTGACCTTCAACCCGTACACGATCCAGATCGAGCCGCACGACTACATGGCCGAAATGTTCGACGCGATTGCGCGCGCCAACACCATCCTGCTCGATTTGAACCGCGATATCTGGACCTATGTCTCGCTGGGTTATTTCAAGCAGAAGCTGAAAGCCGGCGAAATCGGTTCGTCGACCATGCCGCATAAAGTCAACCCGATCGACTTCGAGAATTCGGAAGGCAACCTGGGCCTGGCCAACGCCGTGCTGCGCCACATGGCGGAAAAGCTGCCGGTCTCGCGCATGCAGCGCGACCTGACCGATTCGACGGTGCTGCGCAATATCGGCGTCGCCTTCGGCTACACGCTGCTGGCCTACGACAGCTGCCTGCGCGGCCTGAACAAGCTGGAAGTCAATGCGGCCAAGCTGGAAGCGGACCTGGATGCGAACTGGGAAGTGCTGGCCGAGCCGGTGCAGACCGTGATGCGCCGCTACGGCATCGAAAATCCGTACGAGCAGCTGAAGGAACTGACGCGCGGCAAAGGCATCACCAAGGAAGCCCTGCGCGAATTCATCGGCACGCTGGCGGTGCCGCAGGAAGCCAAGGACTTGATGCTGGCGATGACGCCGGCGAATTACACCGGCCTGGCGGCGCAGCTGGCGCAAAGCGATTTAAGCGCTGTCGCATTCACAAAAAGCCCGCACCAGAGATGGTGCGGGCTTTTTTTTCGGCGCATCAATTCTGCCAGACCAGCTTCACCCCCACTTCGCGGCCCAGTTCGGCCCGCGTGGCGAGCGGCCCGTATTCCCCGTGGCTGCCATTCAGGTTGCGCCCCACGACCGACAATTCCAGGTCGCGGCCGCAGGCGCCAGCCGAAGCGCGCGTCCAGCGCCCAGTAGCCGGGCACCGCGCGGATTGTCCAGCGCCGCCACCTTGCGCAGCCCCAGTTCGAGTTCGCGCGCTCGTCGAGGCTGTAGTTCGAGCGCAGCTGCAGGGTGTGCTCCGGATCCTTGCCGGCAGTGCCCGGCCCGGCCAGGTCGTTGCTGCCGGCTTTCAGGCGCAGGCGCTCGTGCAGCGCCGTGATAGCCGGCCGACATGCGCCAGGCTCGGCTCAGCTGGTAGCTGCCCCACATCTCGATGCCGGTGGCTTGCCCTTCCATCAGGCTGCCGAAGGTGAGGAAGGTGCAGGTCGGGTCGATTTCCTGGGTGCGCAGGTGGTCGTAGTCGTTGATGGAACAGCGTCGCCGAATACGACAAGCCGCGGCAGCGGCTGGCCGCGGTAGCCGAGTTCGAACACGCTGCGCCACTTCCGCGCGCACCGTCTGGCCCGCCGCGCAGCAGGAACGGCGGGCGTCCCGGGAATGAAGGCGTCGACGTCGAGCCGGGTCGGCGCGCGCACCGTGCGCGAGAGCCGCCGCCCACAGCGCATGGCGCGGCGCCAGGCGCCACGACAGGCGCGCCGTCGGCAGCAATTCGTTGCCGGTGTAGTCGTTGCGCTCGATGCGCGCGCCCAGCGTCAGGCGACAGGTCGGGACGCAGCGCGATTTCGTCCTGGGCGAACACGCTGGCCCAGGTCTGCTCGACCTCGCGCCGGCAGGAAGGCGATGACCTCGCTGTTGGTGACGCGGTCCCAGCTGTGCGCGGTAGTTCGCGCCCCACACCAGGCTGTGCGCGCCCCAGGCCGGCAGCGAGTGCTGGAACTGCAGGTCGGCGATGTTGCAGCGATTCGGTAAAGGTCGGCGGCACTTCGCGCCGCGTGTGGTCGAGGTAGGCCTGCACGCTGAGGCTGCCGCCGCCGTCGAGCGCGCGCTCCCAGCGCCCGGTGAGGTTGGCGCCGTCGGTGTCGATCGTGCCCAGGCGCAGGTCGGTGCCGGTCGACGGAGATCTCGCCCGGCTCGGGCTGCTCCAGCGTCGCCGCGGTACACATTGCCGTTGACGCTGAACAGCATCGGCGCCGCGCTCCCAGTCGGCGCGCAATGCCCACCTGCGCCTGGTGCCAGTCGTCGTTCACGCGCCCGCCCGCCGCGTTTCGCTGTGCGAACGGTCGAGCGCCTTGCCATACACGCGCCAGCTGGCGTCGCCGCTGCGGCCGCCCTGGCGGAAGGCGACATCGCCGCCGTCGCTGCCGCCGTGCAGCACCGCCAGGCTGCCCTGGGTCGCGTGCGCCGAGCGCGTCGTGATGTTGATGACGCCATTGACGGCGTTCACGCCCCACATGCGTGCCGCCCGGTCCGCTGATGACCTCGATGCGCTCGATGTCTTCCAGCATCACGTCCTGCATGTCCCAGAACACGCCGGAAAACAGCGGCGCATACACCGAGCGGCCGTCGATCATCACCAGCAGTTTGTTCGGGCCGCTGTTGTTGCTGCCGTTCAGGCCGCGCGCGCTGATCGAATACGCGTAGCTGCTGACCTGCGCCGACGTGCAGGTTCGGCGCCAGGCGCAGCGCGTCGGGAATGCTGCGGCGCCGGCGCGGCGGATGTCGTCGGCGGTGATGACGAACACCGAGGCCGGCGCATCGAGCAGGCGCTCCGGCTTCTTCGATACCGAGGTCACCTGGATATTCGCCAGTTCCTCGATCGACAGGTCGGCGAAGTCGGCCGTCTGGCGGATCGGCGGCCTGGGCGTTGGCCGGCCAGCGCGGCGGCGATCAGCAAGACCCGACGCGCGCAGCCTCGGCCGGCTTATGGAACAATTGTACATACGACTCCTCGACGGAGAAATGGCCCGCGTTTATGTGAATACTTGTTGTTTACAATTTTACATTCACACGCGCTGCTGCTGTGCACGTTTAGCAATCCATGCTAGTTTCAGAAAAGAAACATTCAGCGGCGAGCGGCCCGTTCCCCTTTCTTGCTATAGTTTAGTTCTGATCAGTACTAAGATTCCCTATGCAGCGCTACTCCCTTCCCGCGATCATCCTGCACTGGCTGATCGCCCTCCTCATCATCGGCACCTTCACCCTCGGCCTGGTGATGACCGACATTCCCGGCCTGACACCGACCAAGCTGCGCTATTTTTCCTGGCACAAATGGGCGGGCGTGACGGTGCTGGCGCTGGCCACGCTGCGCCTGCTGTGGCGCCTGCGCCGCACGTCCGCCGGCGTATCCCGGCAACATGCCCGCCTGGCAAAGCCGCGTCGCGCATGGCTTGCACGGCTTGCTGTACGTGCTGATGTTCGCCGTTCCCCTGTCCGGTTATTTCTACAGCCTGGCCGCCGGCGTGCCGGTGGTCTATTTCGGCCTGTTCCCGCTGCCGGTCCTGATCGACGCCGACCCGGCCCTGAAACCCGTGCTCGGCGCCCTGCACTACTGGCTCAACATGCTGCTCGCCGCCCTGGTGGCGGTGCACGTGCTGGCCGCGCTCAAGCATGCGCTGTTCGACCGCGACGGCATCATGGGCCGCATGCTGCCTTTCCGAACCAATCACAAGGAATTCCGATGAAACCTGTCCGTGCCCTCATTGCTCGCCTCGCTGTTCGCCAGCGCCTTCGCCGGCGCCGCCGTACTGAAAACCGATCCCGCCAAAAGCAGCGTCGCCGCCGTCTTCAAACAGATGAACGTGCCGGTCGAAGCCAAATTCAAGACGTTTACGGCGCAGATCGATTACGACGCCGCCAAGCCGGAAGCGGCGAAGGCCTCGGTCGACATCGCCACCGCCAGCATGGATCTGGGCGATGCCGAATACAATCGCGAGGTTGCCAAGAAGGAGTGGTTCAATACGGCGCAGTTCCCGAAGGCGACCTTTGTGTCGACCTCGATCAAGCCCGCCGGCGCCGGCAAACTGAACGTGGCCGGCAAGCTGACGATCAAGGGCAAGACGGCCGACGTGAATTTTCCGTTGAGCGTGAAAACCGAAGCCGGCAAACAGGTGTTCGAAGGACAGTTGCCTATTCATCGGCTCGCTTTTAATATCGGCGAAGGCGAGTGGAAAGACACCAGCATGGTCGCCGACGAAGTTGTCATCAAATTCCGCGTCAGCGCGGGAAAATAATTACATTAACTACCAAGGATACTGCATGAAACTCAAGCTTCTGATCGCCGCCACCCTCGCTACCAGCGCCGGCCTCGCCTGCGCCGCAGTCGATACCTATAAAATCGAGCCGAACCACACCTACCCGAGCTTCGAAGCCGACCACATGGGCATTTCGGTCTGGCGCGGCAAGTTCACCAAGACCGACGGCACGATCACGCTCGACCGCGCCGCCAAAACCGGCACTGTCGACATCACCATCGACATGAACAGCATCGATTTCGGCCACGAAAAAATGAATGCGCACGCGAAGAAGCCGGACATTTTCGACGTCGCCCAATACCCGACCGCTACTTTCAAAGGCAACAAATTCCGCTTCGAAGGCGAGAACCTGGTGGCCGTGATGGGCGACTTCACCCTGCATGGCGTGACAAAACCGCTGACCCTGAACATCGCCAAGTTCAAGTGCATCCAGCATCCGATGCTGAAACGCGAAGTCTGCGGCGCCGACGCGCACGCCATCTTCCAGCGCAGCGATTTCGGCGTCACCTTCGGCATGCCGAACTTCTCGCCGGAAGTGCGCCTGGCGATCCAGGTCGAAGCCGTCAAGCAGTAATCGATTCGTCTCAATAAGAAAAGCCCCGCTACCTTTCGGCAGCGGGGCTTTTTTACGTTACAGCGTTAATCGTGACGATTAACGGCCGTCACGATCGAAGTCGCCCGGAATGGCGCGCTCGACTTTGTGCCATGCGGCGCGGCTGGCCGACTTGGCCTGGTCCCACGACAGGCGCGAATTGCCCTTGGTGGTGTTCCATTCGTCCGCCAGGTACGATTCGTTCTGGTCGTAGCTGCCTGGATAACGGCTCTTGCCGTTATAGCCCAGTGCATACGCTGGCGCGTAGTCGTCGTAGGTGTAGCCCGGGGTGTAGCCAGCTTCGGTCTGGTACGAATTGCGCCAGTAAGCATCTTCCTCGGCTGGGTTGACCACGCCGCCGACGCCCTTGCCTGCCATGCCGCCGACCACTGCGCCGACGCCTGCACCGACTGCCATGCCGATCGGGCCGCCAACGGCGCCGACCGCTGCGCCAGCTGCTGCGCCGCCGCCTGCGCCAACGCCTTGGGCCAGGTTATGCTCGTGCAGGTTGTCGCCCGGCTTCGCGTTGACGACTTCGCCAGCGCCTTTACCGGTTGCGCCGCCAGCCAGGCCGCCGATCACGGCGCCAGCTGCCATGCCGATCGGGCCGCCAACGGCACCGATGGTTGCACCGGCAACCGCACCGCCGGCGCCGCCGACGCCTTGCGCCAGGTTATGGTCGCGCAGTTCGTCGCCCGGGGTCGGGTTGACGACTTCGCCAGCGCCACGGCCGGCTGCGCCGCCTGCCAGGCCGCCGACAACGGCGCCTGCGGCCATGCCGATCGGGCCGCCGACGGCGCCGAGTGCGGCGCCGGTTGCTGCACCAGCGGTTGCGCCGGTGCCTTTGGCCAGGTGGTGTTCCGACAGGTCGTCACCCGCTTTAGGATTGACGACTTCGCCTGCACCTTTACCAGCGATGCCGCCGGCGATACCACCGATGGCGGCGCCAGCGACGGTACCGATCGGACCGGCGACGGAGCCGATGGCGGCGCCAGCCAGTGCACCAGCGCCGGCGCCAACGCCGGTACCGATCACGTGCGAACCGCCGCTGTCGGTCCACGAACGTTCGATGTGGGCAGCATCTTCATCCGAACGGGCATTCACGCCCATCAGGATGCCGCCCTGCTTGATGCCTTCTTCGTAGTGTGCTGCGCGTTCTTCAGGGATGCCTGCGCCGATCAGCGCGCCGATCAGGCCGCCGGTCAGGCCGCCGGCGCCGGCGCCGGCCAGTGCCGCTGCCAGTGGGCCGGCCACGACCAGGCCCAGGCCTGGAAGGACGAGGGTGGTGCCGACGGCGGCGATGCCTGCCAGGACGGCGCCAATGGTGCCGCCGATACCTGCGCCAATGCCGGCGCCTTCAGCGGCTTTGCTGCCGAGTTCAGTATCGGTGTCGGCGAAATGGGTGGTGCGGGTCGAATCCGACATCATCAGGTTGACGTCGTCCTTGCTATAGCCACGGTCCGAAACCGAGTTGTATGCACGCTCTGCGCTGGCGCGGTCCGGGAACAGGCCGGTGACCATGCGCGAATTTTGCTTATTGGTGTCGTAGCTCATGATGTATCCCTTTCAAAGGTATCTGTAGTGCGGTCAGGTCTTGCAACGTTGTGTTGCCAGTGATCGAACAATAGGCGTCGTGACAACACTCTTCTGTACGCTGACGCACTCACTTCAGGACATTCCAAAGCGGCAACTACATCGCAAAAAAAAATCGGCCGGCGGAACGCGATTTACAGATTCGTCGTCTAACGTTCGTTGCCGCACCGACTTGGCGTGTCGACGATCTGTAGACTTTTTTACATGGTCAACGCAGTCAATTGGCCTCGGGTAGGTTTCTATTACTATGAGGAGGAATGAAAATGCTATTTATTATCTGGATCGTCGTCGGTGGTATCCTGGGTTGGCTGGCAAGCATGGTCATGAAGACGGATGCTGAGCAAGGCATGATTCTGAACGTCGTGGTTGGTATCGTCGGCGCCTTCCTGGGCGGCTGGTTGCTTTCCCCACTGTTCGGTTCGGGCACGATCAATTCGGATGACTTCAGCGTGTCGTCGCTGCTGGTGTCGTTCCTGGGTGCTGTCATCCTGCTGGCTATCGTCAACCTGCTGCGTCGCGGCCGGGCACGTTAATAAGTGGCATGCCCAACATAACCAACGCTTCCACGCGTTGGTTTTTTTTCGCCTGAGAAATACTATGAGCACAAATAAAGTCGGCGTATCAGTCATCACCTGCATCCTGACGCTGGTCGTCGGCTTTCTGGCACTCAATTTCATGCCGAGCGAGAAGCAGATCGAAACCCAGCTCACGCGCCAGTACGATATCCACGACGGCCAGTTCCGGCGCTCGATGGGCGTGCTGCTGGGGCCCCCCATCATCGAAGGCAACAAGGTCGAGACCCTGGTCAACGGCGACCAGATTTTCCCGGCCATGCTCGCGGCCATCCGCGGCGCCCAAAAGACGATTACCTTCGAGACCTATATCTACTGGTCGGAAACGATCGGCGAAGAATTTTCCGCAGCCCTCATCGAGCGCGCGCGCGCCGGCGTCAAAGTCCACGTGATGCTCGACTTCATCGGCAGCATGAAGATGAACGACGAGGCCATGCAAAAGATGCGCGACGCCGGCGTGCAAGCTGCAGCGCTATCACAAGCCGGCCTGGTGGAAGCTGGCGCGCCTGAACAACCGCACCCACCGCAAACTCCTGATCGTCGACGGCATGGTCGGCTTCACGGGCGGCGTCGGCATGGCCGACCAGTGGCGCGGCAATGCGCAGGACGACAAGCACTGGCGCGATACCCATTTCCGCGTCGAAGGCCCGGTCGTCGGCCAGATGCAGGCCGTGTTCACCGATAACTGGATCAAGGCCACCGGCGTCGTGCTCGATGGCCCGCTCTACTTCCCGCCCCTGCAGGCGGCGGGCAGCATGCCGGCCCAGATGTTCTCCAGCTCGCCGACCGGCGGCAGCGAAAGCATGCACCTGATGTACCTGATGGCGATCACCGCCGCGCGTAGCTCGATCGACATGTCGGCCTCGTATTTCGTGCCCGACGACCTGACCTTGCGCGCCCTGTCGGCCGCCGCCAAACGGGGCGTCAAGGTGCGCATCATCGTGCCGGGCAAGGAAATCGATGCCGGCCTGGTGCGCCTGGCCTCGCGCGAGCGCTGGGGCGACATGCTGAAAGCCGGCGTCGAGATCGCCGAATACCAGCCGACCATGTACCACGTGAAGGCGCTGATCGTCGATTCGCTGATGGTCTCGGTCGGCTCGACCAACTTCGACAACCGCTCGTTCAGTATCAATGACGAGGCGAACCTGAACGTGCTCGATCCCGATTTCGCGCGCGCCCAGGTCGACGTCTTCAACGCCGACTGGAAACTGGCGCGGCGCATGACCTATACGGCTTGGCAGAACCGTTCGTGGAGCGAAAAAATCGCCGGCGAATTCGCGGCGCTGATCGGCTCGCAGCTGTAAATACCGCTGCCAGCGCCGGAAATATCGGTTGACGAGCTGGCGGGGGATTACGGATACTCTCGGGTGCTTCACAGAGTATATGTATCTGTATCCCCCAACCTTCCTGATCGATCGCGAATGAAAAAGACTCTCCTCTCGCTGGCCATCCTCACCAGCTTCGCCGCACAAGCGGACGAAGGCATGTGGATGCCGCAGCAGCTGCCACAAGTAGCCCAGCAACTGAAAGCCGCCGGCCTCGAGCTCGACCCTGCAACGCTGACCAAACTGACCGAATTCCCGATGGGCGCGGTCGTGAGCCTGGGCGGCTGCTCGGCCTCGTTCGTCTCGCCGCAAGGCCTGATCGTCACCAACCACCACTGCGTCTACAACAGCGTCGCCGTCAATTCGACGCCGCAGCGCGACCTGCTGGCCAACGGTTTCCTGGCCAAGACCCTGGCCGAGGAAGTCCCGGCCGCGCCAGGCAGCCGCGTGTTCGTGACCGAGGAAGTGGCGAACGTCAGCGACCAGATCATCGACGCCAAAGTGGCCAAGCTGACCGGCAAGGCGCGCATCGCCGCGATCGAAAAGAATCAGAAGGAAATGGTTGCCGCCTGCGAAAAAACGCCGGGCTACCGCTGCACCGTGGCCAGCTACTACGGCGGCCTCGAGTTCTACCGCCTGAAGCAACTGGAAATTCGCGACGTGCGCCTGGTGCACGCGCCGCCGTCGGGCGTGGGTAAATTCGGTGGCGACACCGACAACTGGATGTGGCCGCGCCACACCGGCGACTACGGCTTTTATCGCGCGTATGTGAGCAAGGACGGCAAGGCCGCCGACTTCGCCGCCGACAACGTGCCCTACGTGCCGAAGCACCACCTGAAAATCGCGAGCGAAGGCTCGAAAGAAGGCGATTTCATCATGGTCGTCGGCTACCCTGGCCGCACCAACCGCCACCGCCTGCCGTCGGAAGTGCAGTACACCTTCGACTGGAACTACCCTGCCTTCGTGGCAGCCTCGGGCGACGTGCTGTCCATCATCGAGCGCGAGACGAAAAACGATCCGGCAGCCAAGCTGAAGTACGCCGGCCAGATCGCGAACGTCAACAATTACTACAAGAACCGCAAGGGCATGCTGACCTCCTACGGCGACAGCGATTTCCTGGCGCGCAAGACGGCCGAGCACAATGCGATGAAGGCCTGGGTCAACGCCGACGGCGCCCGTAAAAAGCAATTTGCCGGCGACATCGACGCCGTCGAAAAGCTGATCGCCGAACGCGACAGCCACACCAAGGAAGGCTTCTACCTGGGTTACGCCCAGCCACGCTTCCTGTCCTCGGCACGCAGCCTGTACCGCCTGGCCAACGAGCGCACCAAGCCGGATGCGGCACGTAAATCGGGCTACCAGGAACGCGACATGGCGCGCATGACCTCGGTCATCACCGGCCAGGACCGCACCTACGACGAAAAAGTCGACAAGGCGCTGGTCATGCACTTCCTGACCAAGTACCTGGCCCAGCCTGCCAAAGAGCAGGACAGCGACTTCAACAAGGCCCTCGGCATCCGCGCCGGCATGAGCCAGGACGAACTGAAGGCGGCATTGGACAAGGCCTATGCCGGTTCGAAACTGGCCAGCAAGGAAGAGCGCACCGCGTGGTTGAAGAAGACCCCGGCCGACTTCAAGGCCAGCGACGACAGCTTCATCAAGGCCGCCGTTGCCATGTATGAATCGGACATGAAGGACGAAGCCAAGGAAGAAGAGCTCGCCGGCAAGATCCAGAAGTCCTACGCCGCCTACATGAAGGCGAAAATCGCCTACATGAACAGCAAGGGCCAGGCCGTCTATCCGGACGCCAACGGCACCCTGCGCGTGACCTTCGGCAAGATCGCCGGCCGCGACCATGGCGCCGACGGCACCGGTTCGTGGACCGCGTTCACCACCGTCAAGGGCGTGGTCGCGAAGCACACCGGCGAAGGCGAGTTCAACGCCCCAACCGCCCAGCTCGCTGCCATCAAGGGCAAGGACTTCGGCAAGTACGTCGACCCGGCGCTGAAAACGGTGCCGGTGAACTACCTGGCGACGCTGGACATCACCGGCGGCAACTCGGGTTCGGCAGCGCTGAACAAGCGTGGCGAACTGATCGGCCTGGCCTTCGACGGCACGCTGGACTCGATCATTTCGGACTGGGACTTCAATGCGGCCAATACCCGCGACATCCAGGTCGATATCCGCTACATCCTGTGGAACATGAAGCATGTCGACAAGGCGGATAACCTGCTCAAGGAAATGAACGCGCTGTAAGGCGGTGAGGTGCCCGGCGCCTCTGTAGAATGAAAAGCCACGCTGCCGGAAGGCGCGTGGCTTTTTTTATTTACGCGCCTGCGTCACGATCACGACATACCCGATAAAAATCACCGCCAGATTCAGCGTGACCGGATTGAATGCTTCGCTCAGCAGCGCCGGCATCATGATCATCACGTCGAGCAGCAGCACGACCAGCGCGGCAATCGCCGCATATACCGGAAGCAGCGTTCGTCTCAAGAACAGCAGTGCCCGCCCAGCAGGATCTCCCCCACCCCGGCAATCGGCGAAATGATGGGCGCATACAGCCCATGCGCCGCGGCCAACGCCGTCTCGGTGGTACTCAGCCAGAGAATCTTCGGCACCAGTCCGTGGTAGATGAAGACAAAGGCGAGCACTGCCCGTGCACCGGTATGGATGCGCGCGAGTTTAGCTTCCACCTAGAAACCTTCCCGCATGATCCGGCGTCGGCAACAAACAGACATCGTATTTCCCGAAGATCCGGTAACGGTTGAGCGCAATCCGGTCGTACAGCCAGTTCCTCAGCCGTTTCGGCAGCGGCTTGAATACCAGCGCCGCTTTCCAGGGAAAGCCGAGTTCGCCCATCACCACGAAAAACGCATCGCTCTTTTCGAAGCAGGCCGCGCCGCGCACCACCAGCATGGTGTCGTAATAATCGGTCGGGTAACCGAAATGCGCGAGGATCGCCTGGCCTTCGGTGGACTGCACACTGGCGAGCCGGAACCTGCGCGCCATGGTCATGGCGAATAATAAAATTGCTCCACGCATTGCAGAGCTTGCAAACGCCGTCGAACAGGATGACATTTTCCTTGTCCTGCAAATAAGGTACTCATCCATAGTTCCTCGCAAAAAAACGCCGCGTCGAGCGCGGCATTTTATTCAGTCCAGACGAGTCAGCCCTTCTTGTTCAGCCGGCTATGCCGCACGCTGTACAGGAAATAGGTCGCGATCGCCGCCGCCATCCAGATGAAGAACACGCGGAAGGTCGCCGCCGGCAGGTCCTTCATGATGTACAGGCAGGCCAGGATCGACAGGCCCGGCACCACATACGGGCCGAACGGCACCTTGAAACCGACTTCGGCGCCCGGGCCCTGCTTGGCGCGGATCACCGGCACCGCGATCGAGACCACGATGAAGGCCGTCAGCGTGCCCATGCTGACCATGTCCCACAAGAAGGTCGAGTCGACCAGGCCGGCCACCAGGCCCACCACCAGGCAGACGATCAGCGTATTCGACACCGGGGCGCCGGTGCGCGGGTTCACCTTCTGGAAGGTGGCCGGGATCAGGCCGTCGCGGCTGATCGCATACAGGATGCGCGTCTGGCCGTAGATCGTCACCAGGGTCACCGAGAACACCGACACCACGGCGCCGGCCGACAGCACCAGCGCCGGCCAGGCTTTGCCGGTCACGTTCTGCAGGATCACCGACAGGCCGGCCTGCTGGCCTTCGAACAGGTGCGCCGGCTGCGCGCCCATCGCGGCCAGGGCGACGAGCAGGTAGAACACGGTGACGATGACCAGCGCGGCCAGGATGCCGATCGGTACGTTGCGGCGCGGGTCGCTGCACTTCTTCGCCGGCGGTGGCGATGGTGTCCAGGCCAATGAAGGAGAAGAACACGGTGCCGGCGGCGGCGGTGACGCCGGCCATGCCCGCAAAACCCTTGCTGTTGTCGGTATTGAAGAAGGGGTGGAAGTTGTTGACGTCGAAACCGGAAAACGCGATCACCGAGAAGAAGGCCAGGATCGCCAGTTTGATGACGCACCATGATCGCATTGGTCGTCGCCGATTCCTTGGTGCCGCGGATCAGCAGGATGCAGCACATGATCACCAGCAGCACCGGCGGCAAATTGAAGTTGCCCGGACTGGACAGTGAGGTTGCTGTGGTCGGAGACGAACATGGGCGAGCGCAAATGGGCCGGGATTTCCCAGCCAAACGCGTTTTGCAGGAAGTTGTTCAGGTAATCCGACCAGCCGATCGCCACCGCACTCCCCGCCAGGCCGTATTCGAGCAGCAGGCAGGCGGCCACGATGAAGGCGGCGAATTCGCCGACGGTGGCGTAGGCGAACGAGTAGGACGAGCCGGAGGCCGGCACGCGGCCCGCCAGTTCGGCGTAGCACAGGGCGGTCAGGCCGGCGGTGATGGCGGCGATCAGGAAGGACAGGATGACGGCCGGGCCGGCCTTCGGCACCGCTTCGACCATCGTGAAGAAGATGCCGGTGCCGACCGTGGCGCCGACGCCGATCATGGTCAGCGGGAACAGGCCCAGGGTGCGGTTCAGGCCGCCGCCATGGGCGGCCTGGCTGTCTTCGTGCGCGCGCTCGGCTGTTTTGGTACGAATCAGCTTCTGGCCCAGTGTTAGATTCACAGATGTTTCCTTTGTCGCTGAGCGCCTAACAAAACCCGCATGGCGGCGTTGCACTGGTCTCGCCGTACTATCGTACTGTCTTCGACGGTGCGCCTTGCCCTGCAGGTTTTGTTAGACGCTCTAAAATAGAGAAATGGCTGAGCTCGAAACGCCGCCAAAGTTCGCGATTATAGGGCCGTTCGCAGACTGTTGAGAAAATAGTTTTTCTTAAATATGCATTTTCAATGCCTGGTTTTCTGCGCTAGAATAATGGTCGTTCTTTCCTAACGACATCTTATGCGCCTGACCCGCTTTTCCGACATCGGTTTGCGCGTGCTGATTTACCTCGAGCGCGCCGGCGAACGCCCGCATCCGGTGACGGCTGCCGAGATCGCTTCGCAGTTCTCCATCCCGCACAACCACATGGTGAAAGTCGTCGGCCACCTGGCGCGCGCCGGCTGGGTGCGCGCGCTGCGCGGACGCAATGGCGGCCTGCGCCTGGCGGCCGATCCGCAGCTGCTGACGGTCGGCCAGGTCCTGCGCGAACTCGAAGGCGACGACGAACTCGTCGACTGCGAAGCGACCCGCTGCGTGCTGAGCCTCGACTGCCAGCTGCGCGGCATCCTGAAAGCGGGCATGCGCGCCTTTTACCAGGAGATGGACCGCCACACGCTGGCCAGCATCACCGGCGGCAGCACCGGCGAGCAGATCGTCCAGATGCACAAGATGTTTTGGAGTGGAACGACCGCTGGAACTGCCTGAGCTCCGGCTTGGATCGCGCCCGCCGTGCGGGCATTTTTTTGACACTTAAATATGCATGTCTGAATGCATGAAATGAGGAATACACAATGATTTCCGCCGCTTCCCGTCCCTACATCGATGCCAGCGTCCCCGTCCTGCGCGAACATGGCCTCGCCATCACGACCCTGTTCTACAAGAACCTGTTTGCCGAATACCCGCAATTGACGCGCCTGTTCAACATGGGCAACCAGGCCAGCGGCGCGCAGCAGCAGTCGCTCGCCTCGGCCGTGTTCGCCTATGCGGCGAATATCGGCACGCCCGAAGCGCTCGGCCCGGTCGTGAAACGCATCGTCCATAAACACGTCTCGATCGGCATCCGCGCCGAGCACTACCCGATCGTCGGCCGCCACCTGCTGGCCGCCATTTCGCAGACCCTGGGCGACGCCGCCACCCAGCCGCTGCTCGACGCCTGGGCCGAAGCCTACGGTTCGCTGGCCAATCTGCTGATCGGCGCCGAAGCCGAGATGTACAGCACCGCCGGCATCGAACCGGGCGAAACGCGCCCGATGCGCGTGACTGAAGTAACGCGCGAGAGCGACAACGTGCTGTCGATCCGTTTTACTGCCGCCGACGACAAGCCGCTGCCGCCCTTCCACGCCGGCCAGTACGTCAGCGTGGCCGTCGACCTGCCGGACGGACGCCACCAGCTGCGCCAGTACAGCCTGTCGGATGCCGTCGGCAAGGACAGCCTGCGCATTTCCGTCAAGCGTGAAGACGCGTTGGAAGCCGCGCCGGCCGGCGAAGTGTCGAACTGGATCCACGCCAACGTGCAAGTCGGCAGCGTGCTGCAGGTGACGCATCCGTTCGGCGAATTCACCCCGGATACCGAGTCGGAAGCGCCGATCGTGCTGCTGTCGGCCGGCGTCGGCATCACGCCATGGTGTCGGCCTGAACCGCATCGCCATGGTCGCACCCGCAGCGCCGCGTGATCTTCGCGCACGCCGCACGCAATGCGGCGCACCATCCGCTGCAAGCCGACGTGGCGGCCGCGCAGGCAATCATGCCGAACCTGGATGTGGTGACGTTCTACGAAGAAGTGGGCGATGCGGCCGGCGTGCTGGCCGGGCGCATGGACGTGGCGCGCCTGCCGGAATGGGATCTGGAGACGACCGATGTCTGGCTGTGCGGCCCATTGAAATTCATGCAGGCGCAGTGGCTGGCCTTGCTGGACGCGGGCGTGCCGGCTGCGCGCCTGCATCGCGAAGTGTTCGGGCCGGATTTGCTCGACCACCTGCTGTAAGCATCTCCCGCATCAACGCTGGCCGAGGCGCGTCTCGCCGAACAGCGTCTTGTACTGGCGCGGCTGCGAGCGCCAGTACTGCGGCGGCGCGGCCACCTGGGCGCCCAGTTCGGCCGCCGCATGCCATGGCCAGCGCGGGTCGTACAGCATCGCGCGCGCCAGCGCCACCATGTCGGCCTGGCCCGACTGCAGGATGTGCTCGGCCTGCTGCGGCTCGGTGATCAGGCCGACGCCGATGGTCGGCAGCGTCGTCTCGCGCTTGATCCGTTCGGCGAAGGCGATCTGGTAGCCGGCGCCGACCGGGATCTTCTGCAGCGGCGACACGCCGCCGCTCGACACGTGGATGAAGTGGGCGCCCAGCTGTTCGAGTGCATGGGCGAAGCGCACGCTCTGCTCGATGTCCCAGCCGCCCTCGACCCAGTCGGACGCCGAAATGCGCATGCCGACGCACATCGCCGGCACCGCCGCGCGCACCGCCTGCGAACGACCTCGAGCGGGAAGCGCATGCGGTTTTCCAGCGAGCCGCCGTAGTCGTCCGTCGCGCCGGTTGGCCAGCGGCGACAGGAACTGGTGCAGCAGGTAGCCGTGGGCGCCGTGCAGCTCGATGGCGTCCAGGCCGAGCGCCTGCGCGCGCAGCGCGGCGTCCACAAAACCCTGCTTGATGCGCTGCAGGCCTTCGCTGTCCAGCGCCAGCGGCACCGCTTCGCCGTCGGCGTGCGGCAGCGCCGACGGGGCGACCGTTTGCCAGCCGTGCGGCTTCGTCCGGTGCGATGTTCGCGCCGCCTTCCCAGGGCACGGCGCTCGAGGCCTTGCGGCCGGCATGCGCCAGCTGGATGGCGACCTTGATCGGCGAGTGGCGGCGGATCGCGGCGATCACCGGCCGCAGGGCCTCGCGGTGGGCA
Organism: uncultured beta proteobacterium; assembly: GCA_963729765.1. GTDB lineage: Bacteria > Pseudomonadota > Gammaproteobacteria > Burkholderiales > Burkholderiaceae_D > Telluria. The sequence goes on from CAVSPL010000016.1 coordinate 63,209, forward strand.
TCGGACCACAGGCCCAGGTCGCCGGCCGAGATGCGGCCTTCCTCCGTCACGGCGGTGGCCTCGATGATCAACAGTGCGGCGCCGGACAGGGCCAGCTGGCCGAGGTGGATCATGTGCCAGTCGGTGGCGCGGCCTTCGTCGGCCGAGTACTGGCACATGGGGGCGATGGCGATGCGGTTGGACAGTTCCAACGGCCCCAGCGTGTAGGGGGTGAAGAGCTTGCTCATGCGGACTCCGGAGTGATCGATTCGGACTCAGTCTAGCGCGCACGGCGCTGATCCTGCAGGCGCCGCCATGAAAAAAGCCGCGGAGTCCGCGGCTTCGTTTCAATTCACACGCACGACCATGAGGCCGGCGCGCAAGCCAACCCGCACATCCGGATTCGGAAACACCACCATCTCCTCCTCATGGAACACCGAATACACGGTCTCCCCATCGGTGGCGATGGTGTCGCCGCGCTTGAGCGACGCGAAATTCGGGGTCTCGCGACTGAAACCCATCTTGAAATCGTCGGACAGCTTGACGATCTCCTGCGCCACCTTGAACACGTGCGGTTCGGTCTTCGCCTCGACCTGCTCGCCGCGCAGCAGCGCATCGAGCGCCTGTCGACGCATCGACAAACTGGGCCAGGTTGTTCTGCCCCAGCGTGCCCACTCTCCCCAGCTCCACGGTGCTGCCCGCCGCGCCGTGGTGCTCGGCCGAATAATAACTGTAGGTGCCGGCCGACTTCGGGTTCATGACGATGGCGCCGATGGCCGCCTGTCCCAGCCAGTCGATCAGCGCTTCCTTGGCGTGGTCGGCGATCAGGTCCGGCACGATCGCGAACATCGGATAGTGCGACGCGCGGATCGCCGTGTGCAGGTCGAGGTGCCAGCGCACCGGCCCGGTGCCGGCATAAAAGGCATCGGTGGCGGCGATCAGCGTGTCGGCGCGCGCCGCTTCCGCGGTGCCGGCCAGCGCGCCGCGGTCGCGCCTTGAACATGCGGTTCAAGTCGGCGTCGAGGAAACGCTTGCCGGCGGCGATGGCCTCGATGTTGCCGACGCAGAGCATCAGGTCCACCGCCAGCGCCTGCGGCGCACGCGACAAGGCTTCGATCACGTGCGCGACCATTTCGATCGGCCCGGTCTCGTCGCCATGCACGCCGACCGACAGCAGCACCGCCGGCCGGGTCACGGCGCTGCGCGCCCTTGACCGTCAGGATGCCCTTCGCAGGCATGCCGACGACAAAGCCGGCGTCACGGAAGCGCTGCGCGACCGTGCCGAAATCGGCTTCGGCCAGCGCGCGCACCGCGTCGGGCACCACAGGAGTCAAGGGTGCGCTCATCGCTTATGCCGCCAGGCGTTCCGGGTTCGAACCTTCCGACAGCGACCAGACGTTCAGCATTGCCTGTTCGAGGTCGAGGGCGGGTGCGTAGCCGGTGAGGCCCATGTCGCGGGTGACGGCATCGACCGCCGCCAGCGCGTCGCCGCTGCCGGCACGCCCGATCACCTGCAGCAGCAGGCGCTGCTGGGTGCGGCGCAGTGCCTGCATCGCGTAGTTGCGCAGCTGTTCCTGCGACTTGGTCTGCGGCGGCAGCTTCAGGCCGCGCTCGAGCGTGTCGATGCCGGCGCGCTCGCGCAACGCCATGCCGACCTGCAGGAACTGGGCCAGCGACATGCCCGCTGGACGCTGCACCGAGACCGCGGCGAACAGGAAGGTGGCCAGCGACTCGATGGTCTCGACCAGCTTCCAGGCTTGCACGAAGCCCGCGTTCAGGCCGGCGTGGCCGTCGGCTTCCGACTTGGCCGGCATCAGCTGGCGCACCTGGTCGCTGTTGGCGAACAGTTGCGACAGTTCCGCCATGCCGTCGGCGCCCTGCGGCAGCGACAGCACGCCTTCGATCAAGGCGCGCAGCAGCGCACGGGTGCGGGTGTCGACCGCGATCGAGACTTCACGCGGCACGGCCAGCGCATCGGCGTCGAGCGCGTCGAACACCGGCGCCAGGTTCAGCGCCGACCAGGCGCGGCCCCAGGCTTTCACCACTTCGGTTTCGTCGATGCGGTGTTCGGCAGCCAGGTCGCGGATCATCAGCGGACCGCAACGGTTGACCGCTTCGTTCGCCAGCACGGTGGCCAGGATGGCGTTCGCCAGCGGGTGATCCAGCGGATCGCGGGTGGCGACCAGCTGCGCCGGGAAGTACGGACGCAGCACGGTTTCCGCCCACGGTTCGTCGGTCAGCGGCAGCGCGGCCAGCAGGCGCTTGAAGCGGTTCTTGACGTTGGCAACCACCACCGCCAGTTCCGGCGCGGTGAGGCCGGCGCCGTGCGCCTTGCGGCGCTGCAGTTCGGCGTCCAGCGGCAGCTGTTCCAGTTCGCGCGAGACGGCGCCCTCGAGCTTCCAGGCTGGTGATCAGCGCGGCGTAGCTGTCGACGACCGAGCCGTTGGCTTGCGCCTGCACTTCGCGCGTCAGCAAATGGGTCTGCTGCATGTTGTCGCGCAGGACCAGCTCTTCGACGTCGCCGGTCATCTCGTTCAGGACGCGATTGCGGTCGGCTTCCGGCAGCTTGCCGGCGTTGACTTCGGTGTCGAGCCAGATCTTGATGTTGACTTCGTGGTCCGAGCAATCCACGCCGGCCGAGTTGTCGATCGCATCGGTGAAGATGCGGCCGCCAGCCAGCGCGAATTCGATACGGCCGGCCTGGGTCGCGCCCAGGTTGCCGCCTTCGGAGACGACCTTGCAGCGCAGCTCATTGCCGTTGACGCGGATGTTGTCGTTGGCGCGGTCTTTCACCTGGGCGTGGGTCTCGGTCGAAGCCTTGATATAGGTACCGATACCGCCGTTGTAGAACAGGTCGACCGGCGCCAGCAGGATGCGGTGCATCAGCTCTTCCGGCGCCAGCGAGGTCTCTTCGATGTCGAGCGCTGCGCGTACTTGCGGCGTGAGTTCGATCGAACGGGCATTACGCGGGAACACGCCGCCGCCCGCCGAGATCAGGCTCTTGTCGTAGTCTTCCCACGACGAGCGCGGCAGCGCGAACATGCGCTGGCGCTCGGCGAACGAGACCGCGACGTCCGGCGCCGGATCGAGGAAGATGTGGCGGTGGTCGAACGCGGCCAGCACCTTCAGCTGGCGCGACAGCAGCACGCCGTTGCCGAACACGTCGCCCGACATGTCGCCCACGCCGACCATGGTGATCGGGGTGGTGCTCATGTCGTGGCCGATTTCGTAGAAGTGGCGCTTGACGGCTTCGAAGGCGCCCTTGGCGGTGATGCCCATCTTCTTGTGGTCGTAGCCGTTCGAGCCGCCCGATGCGAAGGCGTCGCCCAGCCAGAAGCCGCGCTGGACGGCGATGCTGTTGGCGATGTCGGAGAAGGTCGCGGTGCCCTTGTCGGCGGCGACCACCAGGTACGGGTCGTCCTGGTCGTAGCGCACGGTGTTCTCCGGCGCGACGATGGCGCCGCGCACGCGGTTGTCGGTCACTTCCAGCAGGCTGGCGATGAACAGGCGGTACACCGATTCGCCTTCCTGCGCGATGGTTTCGCGCACGGCGTCTTTCGGCATCTGCTTGCAGACGAAACCGCCCTTCGAGCCGGCCGGCACGATGACGGCGTTCTTGACCATCTGTGCTTTGACCAGGCCCAGCACCTCGGTGCGGTAGTCTTCCATGCGGTCCGACCAGCGCAGGCCGCCGCGGGCGACCGGGCCGCCGCGCAGGTGCACGCCTTCGAAGCGGCGCGAGAACACGTAGATTTCGCGGTAAGGACGCGGTTCCGGCGCCAGCGACAGGTTGCTGGTGTCGAACTTGAAGATGATCTTTTCGCCCGCGTTCTGGAAGTAGTTGGTGCGCACGGTCGCCAGCGCCAGCTCGACCAGGGCGGCCATGATTTCTTCGGTGTCGGCGTGGTTCACGCTCGACAGGCCGGCTTTCAGCGAGGCCAGTTTCGCGGTGCCGCCTTCACGCTCGGAGGCGCTCAGCGCCGGGTCGAAGCGCTGGACGAAGCCGGTGACGAATTGCTTGACCAGGGCCGGCTGCGCGCGCAGCGTCTCGGCCATGTAGCGCACCGAGAACTTCGAGCCGAGCTGGCGCCAGTAGCTGATGTAGCCGCGCACCAGCTGCACTTCGCGCATCGACAGGCCGCCTTCGATGGTCAGACCGTTCATGCGGCCGTCTTCGGCTTCGTTGTTGAACAGCGCCGTGAACAGCTCTTCGGCCACCGGCGCGATGCCGGCTTTGACCAATTTGTCGCCGCTCTCGTCGTCCACCGCCAGCGCGGTGACGTGGTGGCGCACGCCGTCGGCGGTCGTGATCGACCAGGTCTGCTCGCGGTCGACGGCGATGCCGGCGTTCGCCAGCGCCGGCAGGATGCGCGACAGCGACAGCACGTTCTCGCCCGAGTACAGGCGGATCGAGGCGTCGTGGGCTTCGTTGCCGGCGCCGGTGCCTGGTTCGATGCGCACGGCGACGCGGTCGGTCTGGCCGATGTTCAGCATGGCCTGCAGGTCGCGGAAGGCGACGTCCGGCGCGGTCGCGGTGACGAACGACACCGGCAGGTTGGCGCCGAGTTTGCGCAGGTTGCTGCGCTGCGCATGGTCTTCCACGCTATTGGTCATGGTGGCGAAGCGGTCATGCCAGCCATCGAGCACGGCCAGCAGCGGCTGCTGGATATCGGTTTCCAGGTCGAGCGGATAGCGCGCGGCATGGGCGATCAGGTAGACGCGCGCCAGCGGGCCGTCGGCGACCAGGGTCTGCACGCGCACGTCACGCGCGCCCGAGCTTTCCTTCAGGGCTTGCGCCAGGCTCGGACGCGACCGCGGCGCTGTAGCGCTCGCGCGGCAGGTAGACCAGGGTGTTCAGGTGACGGCCATACACGTCGCGGCGGGCGAAGACTTTTGGACGCGGCTGCTTGTACAGCGACACGACCGAGCTGCAGACTTGCGCCAGCCATTCCGGATCGGCTTCGAGCGCTTCGGTGCGCGGCAGGGATTCGAGGATCTCGAGGAATTTCTCGGCGCGGAAGCCTTCCTGGCGCACACCGGCCAGGCTCAGCACCTTGGCCACGCGGCCACGCGCGAACGGCAGGCGCGCCAGCGGGGTCGAGGTGGCGGCGCGGGTGAACAGGCCGACGAAGCAGTGCTCGCCGAGGATGTTGCCCTGGGCGTCGGTGTTGCGCACGCCGATGAAGTCGAGCGGCTGGTCGCGGTGCAGCGTGCCTTCGACGTCGGCCTTGACGATCGACAGCGTCTCGCTGCGGCCGGCCAGGGTATTGAGTTCGCCCGGGATATTCGCCAGGCAGGTGCCGTAGACCGGATGCGCGGTGTCCTTCAGGACGCCGATGCGGCTCGGGATGTCGCGCGCCAGCTCGGTCTGGCCGGGCTGGACGACGTAGTAGGCGTAGCCGAAGGGTTCGAAACCTTCGTTCTTCGCCCATTCGAGGAAGGCGGCCACTTCCTGGCCGGCCGGGGTGTTGCTGGCGCTTGCGGCGGCGGCGACTTCGGTCATGCGGTCGCCCATGGCGACGGCATCGCGGTGCACGACGGCGGCGTCGTTGGCGACCATGCGGATGCGCGCGGTCAGCTTGTCGAGTTCTTCGAAGGCCAGTTCGTCGTTCAGCAGCACCAGCACGTAGGATTCGAGCGGTGCGCCCGGCTGGTTGACGGCGGTGACGACGCCGCTCGCATCGCGCTGGACCGGCAGCACGGCGTTCATCACGCCGGCGGCCAGGACGCGCTCCTTGCGCAGGGCCATGACGAAGGAGTCGACCAGGTAAGGCATGTCGTCGTTCAGGATCAGCAGCGCCGTGGCCATGCCGCCCTTGGTATCGGTGTAGCGCAGTTGCGCGATCTGGCAGCCTTGGCCGGTGCGCTGGGCGGCTTGCATGAAGCCGTCCCACAGCACGGGGGCCAGCGCTTGCGGCGCGGTACCGGCCAGATCTTCTTCGTCGAGCGATCCGAGCCAGGCGCTGATCAGGGCGCGCACCTGTTCGGTCGCGCCGGGCGCTGGTTGGCTGGTCACCAGGTCCAGGGTCTGGGTACGCAAATCTTGCGGCATGTCTTTCATTGTTGCTTCTCCAAAGCTAATGTTGTCGCCCGTTCGCGCTGCGGCTTGTGGCTTTGCGCGAACCGGCGTTTGGTGGGCAGGGTTGTCCCGCCCAGGTCCTTGGCTTCCTTGTCCCGGAAGCGTGTAACTCGTTCTGTATCGAGCCGGCGCGATGTGCGCCAGGCTCGGGCTTTGCTGCTGTTTTACTGCTGTACCGCGTGGGCTCGAGATGCCCACCCTACAGGCGGTGCACCTTTGATATCCGAAATCGTACAACCCCGGCAATCCCAGAATGCGCTCCAATGCTTCCAGCGCCGTCGTGCATTCGATCGCCAACTGCGGATCCGCCAGATCCTTCGGCTCGACGTGATCGCGGTAATGCGGTTCCACCCACGCCACCAGCTGCGCATACAGCGCTTCGGTCATGATCACGCCCTGGTGCATCGCCGCCGCCTGGTCGTCGGTCAGCGCCACGCGCAGGCGCAGGCAGGCGGGGCCGCCGCCGTTGCGCATGCTCTGGCGCAGGTCGAATTCGAGCAGCTCGTCGATCGGGCCGCCGCTGGCGACCAGGCCCGCCAGGTAGCCGGCCACCGCCGCGTTCTCGCGGCACTCGTGCGGCACCAGCAGCGCCATCTTGCCATCCGGCTTGCTCAGCAACTGGCTGTTGAACAGGTAGCTGGCCACGGCGTCGGCCACCGGCACCATGGCGCCCGCCACCCGCACCGGTACGAAACTCGGCGCCGACGCCGGCCACCGAACGGCGCAGCGCGTCGATGCGTCGCGGCCTCGTCGGCAAACGCTTCCTCATGATAGAACAAGACGTTGCCGTTGCCGACTGCGATGACGTCGTTGTGGAACACGCCCTGGTCGATGACGTCCGGGTTCTGCGCCGCAAAGACGGTGCGCGCCGGATCCAGGCCGTGCAGGCGCGCGACCGCCTGCGAGGCTTCCAGGGTCTGGCGCGCCGGGTATTTTTTCGGGAACGGCGCCGACGGGTCGAACTCGACGCGGCCATACACGAAGAACTCGACACCGGCCGCGCCGTGGTTGGCCGCGAAGCGCGTGTGGTTGGCCGCGCCTTCGTCGCCAAAGGCCGGCGTCGGCGGCAGCGGGTCGTGCACGACGAAGTGATCGTGGTTGCCGAAGATCGCGCGCAGCGTGCGCGTGGCCTGCGCATGCTCTTCCGAGCGGTGCAGTTTATTGTTCAGGTTCGCGGCGGTGAAGTGCACGCGGCCGTCGCGCGTGTCGGCCGAGGGGCTGACGGTGGCGGCATTCGCGGTCCACATCGGCGCGGCCGACCAGGCGCAGGACAGGATCACCGGGGCTTCGCGCCAGGCTTGCGCCAGCACGTCGGCATCGGTGCCCGAGAAGCCGAGGCTGCGCAGCAGGCGGAAGTTGGGACGCGCCTGCGGCGGCATCACGGCTTGCGCGAAGCCGCGCGCGGCCAGGTCGCGCATCTTGGCCAGGCCCTGCAGCGCGGCCAGGCGCGGGTTCGAGGCGCTGCGCACATTGCTGAACGAGGCGACGTTGCCGAACGAGAGGCCGGCGTAGTTGTGCGACGGGCCGACGAGGCCATCGAAATTGTATTCGCGAGCGTTACGCATAAGTTAGAACACCAGTCCCGGCGACAGCTTGGCCGGCATTTCGAGTTCGGCCGTCTCGATCGAGGCGACCGGGTAGGCGCAGTAATCGGCTGCATAATACGCGCTTGGACGATGATTGCCCGATTTGCCGACGCCGCCGAACGGCGCCGAACTGGCCGCGCCCGTGGTCGGACGGTTCCAGTTGACGATGCCGGCGCGCGCGCGCACGGCAAAGCGCTTCCACAGTTCTTCCGATGGCGACAGCAGCGCGGCGGCCAGGCCGAATTCGGTGGCGTTCGCCGCGCGCAGCGCCTCGTCGAAAGTCTTCACGCGGATCACCTGCAGCAGCGGCCCGAACCACTCTTCGTCCGGAATGCCCTGCGCATCGGTCACGTCGACGATGCCGGCCGTGACGAAGCCCGCGTTCGGGTCGAGCTGGCGCATCTGCAGCAGCACCTTGCCGCCCTTGGCGGCCATCTCGGCCTGCGCCTGCACCAGGCGCGCGGCGACAGCGGCGGAGACGACGGGACCCATGAAGGGCTGCGGCTCGGCATTCGATGCGCCGACCTGCAGTTTGGCGGCGACTTCGACCAGGCGCGCGATGAAAGCCTGGCCCTGCTTCGTTGTCCTGCACCACCAGGCGGCGCGCGCAGGTGCAGCGCTGGCCGGCCGAAATAAAGGCCGACATCACGGCGTGGTGCACGGCGGCGTCGATATTCTGCACATCCCACACGACGAGCGGATTGTTCCCGCCCATTTCCAGCGCCAGCATCTTGCCCGGCTGGCCGCCGAACTGCTTATGCAGCGCGGCGCCGGTCTGGCTGCTGCCGGTGAACAGCACGCCGTCGATCAGCGCGTTCTGGCCCAGCGCGATACCCGTGTCGCGGCCGCCATTCACGAGATTCAATACGCCGGCAGGCAAGCCGGCCTGCTCCCACAGCTGCACGGTCTTGACGGCGGTGCGCGGCGCGTATTCGCTCGGCTTGAAGACCAGGGTGTTCCCCGCGATCAGGGCCGGCACGATATGCCCGTTCGGCAGGTGGCCGGGGAAGTTATACGGGCCGAAGACGGCGAACACGCCATGCGGGCGGTGGCGCAGCACGGCATTGCCGTCGGCGACCTTGGCTGCGGTTTCGCCGGTACGCGCGCCATAGGCCTGGACCGAGATGTCGACTTTATTCGCCATGGTCGTCGCTTCGGTGCGCGCTTCCCACAGGGGCTTGCCGACTTCCTCGGCGATGATGGCCGCCAGCTCTTCCGCGTTTTCCTTCAGCAGGTCGCGAAAACGCGTGCAGATGGCGATGCGCTCTTCCAGCGGGGTCAAGGCCCAGGCTTCGAAGGCGTCGTGCGCGGCCTGGGCTGCGCGGGCGACGTCGTCCGCGGTGGACTCGTTGCTGGACCAGGTCTGGCGGCCGCTGGACGGGTCGATCGTCACCAGTTCCGCGCCACTGCCGGCGATCCACTCGCCATTGATGTAGTTCGACAGGTTAGCCATTGTTCTTCCTTACGTTGAGTGACAGCGTGCGCACCGGGTCGCCCGCCTGGACCTGCAGCAGCGCCAGTTCCTGGGCCGACAGCGCAATCTCGGCGCCGTCGATCGTGGCCTGCGCCAGCACCATCCTGAAATTGTCCAGCTTCGTGTTCGACACCAGCAGGCATTCGGTCTCGCCGCTGGCCCGGCCTTCGACGGCCACGCGCAGCACGCTGTCGCGCACCGAACGCAATTCCTTCACGCGCCCCTGCAGCACCGGGCCGGCGTCGAAGATGTCGACATAGCCCTCGTAGTGCATGCCTTCCTGCTCCAGCAGCTTGCGCGCCGGCAGCGTCGAGCGGTGCACCTGGCCGATGACTTCGCGCGCCGAATCGGGCAGGTATTCGACATACAAGGGCTGGCGCGGCATCAGTTCGGCGATGAAGGATTTCTTGCCCATCGCGGTCAGGCCGTCGACGTGGTTGAAATCCATCTTGAAGAAGTGGCGTCCCAGTCCCTCGTAGAAGGGGCTGGTGCCGTCCTCGGTGAGGTAGCCGCGCATCTCGGCGATGATCTTTTCGGTGAACAGCTGCTGGAACTGGGCGATGAAAAGAAAACGGCTTTTCGAGAGCCACTTGCCGTTGTAGCCCTTGCGGTAGTCGGGCTTCAGGAACAGCGAGCACAGTTCGGTCGCACCGGTCAGGTCGTTCGACAGGTACAGGGTCTCCATGCGCGTAAACACGTTCAGTTCGCGGCTGGAGTGCACCAGGGTGCCGATGCGGTAGTTATAGAACGGTTCGTTCAGCCCGACCGCGGCCTTGATGGCGCACACGCCGGCCATCTGGCCGGTCTCGGTGTCTTCCATCACGAACATGTAGTCGCGTTCTTCGGGCGGGATGGTTTCCTGGAACGAGGCCACGGCGCAGGCGACGCGGTCGCCCAGCATCTGGCGGTCCGGCTTCAGGGTGGTCATGCCGCCGCCGACTTCGCGCGCCATCTCAATGAGCGGGTCGAGGTCCGATGCGGCAATGGAGCGAATGACGAGCATGGTGCCTCTCTCAGATTCTGACGCAGACGACGCTGTCGCCCGGCTTCACGCCCAGCGCCTGCTGCGCCGCCAGGGGCAGCAACACGGCGTCGGAGGTGTCGCAAGGCGGACAGGCCACGGTAATGGCGCGGAAGCGCTCGGCATTCGTCGCCACCGCATAGGTGACGAGGTTCTCGGGCATGGCATCGGGAGCAGTGTCGACGCGGCGCTGCTGCGAGCCGGAGAACGAGCGCAGCGACAGTCTTGTGGGCCGCCAGGATCGGGCCGCCGTCGAAGATGTCGACATATTCGTCCGCTTCGAAGCCCTCGGCCGTGAGCAGGTCGAAGGCCAGCTGGCCGTTCGGGTGGATCTGTCCCATCGCCGCCTGGGCGTCGCCCGGCAGCAGCGGCACGTAGACCGGATAGTGCGGCATCAGCTCGACGATCATGGTGCGGTTGCGCGAACCGCCGATGACGCGCTCGGCGTCGAGGAAATCCATCTTGAAGAATTTGCGGCCCAGCGCATTCCAGAACGGCGACTCGCCGGCCGGCATCGGTCACGCCGGCCAGCGGCACGAAGAAGCGGTCGCCGAAGCGGTGCGGCGCCAGCACCGCGTACAGCAGGCGCGCACGCGACAGCAGGGCCGCTTCGATGCCGGCATGCTCGCGGTCGCGCAAATGAAAACCGGCCAGCTGCGAGCAGGCCGTCAGTTCGGAGCACAGCGTCAGCGCGTGCACGCTGTGCGAGATGTTCAGGTCGCGCGAGACTTGCTGGATGACGTCGTTGCGGAACGCGAAATAGGTGCCGTTCGAGCCGGCCGACGCGTGCACGGCGGCGGTGCCGACGACCTCGCCGCTGGCACTGTCTTCCAGCACGAACAGGTAGGACTCCTCGCTCGGGATATCGACCTGCGCGCCGAACGAGGCGATCGAACGCTCGACGAACGCGGCGATCGTGTCGCGCGTGCGCGGCAGCGTGTGCACGCCGGGCGTCATGACGGCGGCCAGGTGCTCCAGCGCGTCGACATCGGCAAGTTCTACCGGACGGACAACAAACATGTGGTCTCCCTTGAAAGGGTCAATGCAAACGAATGCCCGGCCGCGCGGGCCGGGACTTGGTGCAAGCGCGAGCGCTTAAGCGGTGGCGAGGAACTCGTCGACCGCGGCGCGCAGGATGCGGTCCGCCTCAAGAATCTGCGCGTCCGACACGATCAGCGCCGGCGCAAAACGGATCACGTCCGGACCGGCGATCAGCAGCATCAGGCCCATCTTCTCGGCGATCTTGGTGACGTCCTTGGCGCGCCCCTTGAAACCTTCGGCCAGCGGGAGGCCGATCAAGAGGCCCAGGCCGCGCGCCTTGCCGAACAGCTGCGGATAGTCGGCGGTCAGCTTTTCCAGGTTGCCGAAGATCTTGGCGCTGGCTTCCTTTACACGCGCCAGGAAGGCCGGCTGGTTGATCATCTCGACCACGTTCAGCGCCACGGTCGCGGCCAGCGGATTGCCGCCGTAGGTGGTGCCGTGCGAGCCGACGTTGAAGTGCTGGGCGATTTCCTCGGTGGTGAGCATCGCGCCGATCGGGTAGCCGTTGCCGAGCGCCTTGGCGCTGGTGAGGATGTCGGGGACGACCGGGGTGTCCATGTAGGCGTAGAAGGAACCGGTACGGCCCACGCCCGACTGCACTTCGTCGAAGATCAGCAGCGCGCCGGTCTTGTCGCAGAACTCGCGCAGCGCCTTCAGGTAGTCGGCGTGACCCGGAATGACGCCGCCCTCGCCCTGGATCGGCTCGACGATCACGGCCGCGACGTCGTCGAGGATGGCGGCGCGCGCCGCCTCGATGTCGTTGTACGGGACGTGGTTGATTTCCTGCGGCAGCGGCTCGAAACCTTCGGTGTACTTCGGCTGGCCGCCGACGGACACGGTGAACAGCGTGCGGCCGTGGAAGGACGACAGGCAGGAAATGATGCGCGATTTATGCGGGCCGAACTTGGTGTGCGCGTATTTACGGGCCAGTTTCAGGGCCGCTTCGTTCGCTTCCGCGCCCGAGTTGCAGAAGAAGGCGCGGTCGGCGAAAGTCGCTTCGACCATGGCCGAACCCAGGCGCAGCACCGGCTCGTTGGTGTAGCCGTTACCGAGGTGCCAGAGGGTGTTGATCTGGCGCGTCAGCCGCGTCGACCAGCACCGGGTTGCAGTGGCCCAGGCTCGAGACGGCGATGCCGGAGGTGAAGTCGAGGTAATGCTTGTCTTCCTGGTCCCACACGTCCAGGCCCGACGCGCGCACCGGCACCATCGCAGCCGGGGCGTAGGTCGGAACGAGGACTTCATCGAAGGTCTGCCGAGTGACAGGCCGCGTTGTGACACCCGAATCAAGCTTTGCGTTCATGACTTTTTCCTCATCCAATGTTGGTGACTGGCGCGCCGGGACACGGGCGCCGAACCTGGTCATTATAAGGAAGAGAGGCTGGCCGGTACTTGCAGAAGTGCGACGGGGATTTTCATTTTTGGCCGGAGGGCGGCCGATGCAGGCGTAGTGCGGATGGGGCAGGCCGCACATCGGGCCTGCCGATCATGTCCCGGATTACGATTTACGGCGACGGCGTGCGGCAAACCCCGCCAGGCCCAGGCCGATCAAGGCCAGCGAGCGGATTGCCGTGGAACCACAGGTATTCGACCTGCTGGTCTATCTGGTGCAGAACCGCGACCACGTCGTCAGCAGGGAGGATCTGATCGCTTCGGTCTGGGGTGGCCGAAGCGTTTCCAAAATTGGGACGGCTTCACCAGCCGCATCAACTCCGCGCGAATGGCGATCGGCGATAGCGGCAGGAACCAGAAGCTGATCCGGACAATTCCACGCAAGGGGCTTCGCTTCGTCGGCATTGTGAACCAGCCATCAAACGGCCCTCAGCCGGTCGATCCGCCAGCGGAAGAAATCCGCCCCGGAGC
>CAVSPL010000017.1:0-118982 GCA_963729765.1 uncultured beta proteobacterium
CGCGCGTATTTTCGTCACCTTGCCCCCGGACGCTTCCAGGATGACGGCGGCGCGGCCGTCGGCGCTGGGGAAAGTGCCGTACTGACCCTGCTGATCGTACTTGTGCGCCGTGAACTGGGCTGCGGGATGCGCGGCGCGGACCTGCGCCACCGTATCGCCGACCGCCAGGCCGAGCGCATTCTCGACGCCGGCCTCGGCATCGGCGCGCGTCACGACGCCCTGTTCGACCATGAAGCGCAGTTTCGGCAGGGTCGGGAAACGCACCATGCTGCAGGCCGGATCGAACGGCGCCGGCAAGCTGGCCTTGGCGCCGGCGGCCTGCTCCGCCTGGGCGAGCGTCATGCCGAAGCGGATGCCGCCCACGCCCGCGGCACTCAGGGCGGTCGCACGGCGGCGACTTTGCGCATGCGGGCCCTTGCGGGGCGCCGCCGGCTGCGCCGGGTCGCCGGTTCTCGGTACATGCGCTCAACAGCGCGATTGCTCCGAATATCAAGGTCGTGCGCATCCCTGCTCCCATCAGTCGTTTCCAGGGCTGGCACTATACCGGGGCCCCGACATGTCGCGGCGCATGGCCCGGGCGCCGCGTCATCCGTCTGCAGGGCGCACTAGTAAAATTACATCGATTACAGCACCAATTCACGCTATCCTTCCGGGCTACACTCCCGTCGCCGTAGCTAAATTACGAGAATTCACGCGCTTTTATGACCCATTACTTCCGCCCCGCCGCGCTCGCCGCGGCTGTCGCCCTCGCCTCTCCCGGCCCACGCCGCCATCTCCCTGCAAGCCTGCGATAGCTCCCGCCTTCGCCACCGTCCTGCACGCCGCGCCCAGGCAAGCTCGAAGCGCGCGCCGTCTGGCTCGACCGCCGCCTCGCACAATGGCCCGGCATGGCAAGCGAGGGGCGCTTCCGCCTCTACCACTCGCCGCTCGGTGCGATCGATGCGACGGCGGGCGCCAAGGTGCAAGGCGCGGCCGGCTCGCTCGAGCTGACGCTGCATGGCGGCGCCATTCCCGCGCACACCGCGCAGCGCTTCAAGTACCTGGCGGCGGGACCGGTACTGGCCCTGAACGAGGCCGACCTGCCGCGCATCGCCCAGCTGCACCGCGAGCAGCTGGTGCTGGTGCGCGAAGACGCGAACGGCATCGTGCTGGCCGCGACGCGCCTGCAAGGCGCCGGCGCCCTCGACGACCTGTACGCCGCCGCGCAATCCCTGCCCGACCTCGGCGCCACGCCGCGCAAGCGCGACACCGAGCTTCACGCTCTGGGCGCCGACCGCGCAGCAGGCCGCCGTCTGCGTCTACAACAAGGGCGCCGGCCGCGCCAGCGCCATCCACCCGCTGGCCTTCGATGCACGCACCGGCGCCTGGCGCGCGCAGGTGCCAGGCAAGCTGTCGGGCCGCTACTACACCTATGCGGTGGACGTGGTCGCCGACGGCGCCGGCCTGGTGCGCAACCTCGTCACCGACCCGTATTCGGTCAGCCTCACCACCGATTCGAAGCGCAGCTACATCGCCGACCTCGACGCCCCTGCCCTGAAGCCGGCGGGCTGGGATGCGCAGCGCGCGCCCGACACCGTCAAGGCGCAGGCCGACATGAGCGTCTACGAACTGCACGTGCGCGACTTTTCGCGCGACGACACCAGCGTCCCGGAGAAAAAGCGCGGCAAGTACACGGCCTTCGGCGAGACCAATTCGAACGGCATGCGCCATTTGAAGGCGCTGGCCAAGCCGGCCTGACCGACATCCACCTGCTGCCCGTCTACGACATCGCCAGCGTGCCCGAGAAGGCCTGCGCCAGGCCGGCGCCCAAAGGCGCAGCCGACAGCCAGGACCAGCAGGCGCTGGTCATGAAGACGGCCGCACAGCGACTGCTACAACTGGGGCTACGACCCCTTCCACTACAACGCGCCCGAAGGCAGCTATGCCAGCGACGCCCAGGACGGCGCGCGCCGCATCGTCGAACTGCGCGAGATGGTGATGAACCTGCACCGCGCCGGCCTGCGGGTCGGCATGGACGTCGTCTACAACCACACCTTCGCCTCCGGCCAGAAGGAAAAGTCGGTGCTCGACCGCGTCGTGCCCGGCTACTACCACCGCCTCGATGCGGCGGGCGCCGTCACCCAGTCGACCTGCTGCGACAACACCGCGACCGAGAACGCGATGATGGCCAAGTTGATGGTCGACTCGGCGGTGCTGTGGGCGAAGCACTACCGCATGGATTCCTTCCGCTTCGACCTGATGGGCCACCAGCCGCGCGCGGCGATGGAGCGCCTGCAGTCGGCGGTGAACATGGCGACCGGCCGCGACGTGCAGCTGATCGGCGAAGGCTGGAATTTCGGCGAGGTGGAAAACGGCGCGCGCTTCGTGCAGGCCTCGCAGCTGTCGCTGAACGGCAGCGGCATCGGCACCTTCAGCGACCGCGCCCGCGATGCGGCGCGCGGCGGCAGCGCCGGCGACGCGGGCGAGCGGTGATCAAGCAGCAGGGCTATATCAATGGCCTGGTCTACGACGCCAACGCCAAGGCGGATGCACGCCCGCGCGCGGACCTGCTGCAGGCGGCCGACATGATCCGCGTCGGCCTGGCCGGCACCGTGCGCAACTACGCCTTCGTCAACGCGGACGGGATGACGCGCAAGCTCGAGGACATGCAGTACGGCGGCCAGCCGGCCGGCTACGCCAGCGCGCCGGGCGAAACCGTGAACTATGTCGAGAACCACGACAACCAGACCCTGTACGACGCCAACGCCCTCAAGCTGCCGCTGGCGACGTCGACCGCCGACCGCGCGCGCGTGCAGGTGCTGGGCCTGGCGATCAACGCCTTCAGCCAGGGCGTGGCCTATTTCCACGCGGGCTCCGACATCCTGCGTTCCAAGTCGCTGGACCGCAACAGCTTCAATTCGGGCGACTGGTTCAACCGCATCGACTGGACCTATCAGCACCAACTTCTTCGGCACCGGCCTGCCGCCCGCGCCGGACAACGCCAAGGACTGGCCGCTGTTCCAGCCGCTGCTGGCGAATGCCGCGCTGCGCCCGCAGCCGGCGGACATCGCCTTTGCCCGCGACGCCTTCCGCGACCTGCTGGCGATCCGCGCCAGCTCGACCCTGTTCCGGCTGCGCACGGCCGACGAGGTGGCGCGCCGCCTGCGCTTCTTCAACGTCGGCCCGCAGCAGGAGCCGACGGTGATCGCCGCCCACCTCGATGGACGCGGCTATGCCGGCGCCGGTTTCACGGGCATCCGCTACTTCATCAACGTCGACAAGGCGGCGCACGTCGTGCTTGACGATGCGGCGCGCGGCAAGAACGCTGCGCCTGCATCCGGTGCACGGCGCGGCGGCGGCGGGCGACAAGCGGGCGGCAGAGGCGCGCTTCGATGCGGCGACGGGCGGCTTCAGCATCCCGCCACGCACGGCGGTGGTATTCGTCGAGGACTGATCGGTCAAGTCGATCTTCTGTATGATTGAACGTGCCACGCTTTCGCCAGAAAAGCGGGCACCTTCGTCGATAATTGAGGAGACACCGCAATATGTCCGAACGCCCCGCCGATTTCTGGCCGCGCACCCTGCCGCGCCACCTGACGCATCCCCCAGACCAACCTGTTCTTCAACCTCGAGGTCTCGGCCGCGCGCTACCCCGACAAGCCGGCCGTCATTTTCTACGACACGCCCCTCACCTACGCCGACCTCAAACAGGAGGCCGAACTGCGTGGCCGGCTTCCTGCAGTCCGAATGCGGCGTGCAGCGCGGCGACCGCGTGCTGCTCTACATGCAGAACAGCCCGCAGTTCATCATCGCCTACTACGCCATCCTGCGCGCGAATGCCGTCGTGGTGCCGGTCAACCCGATGAACCTGACCGAGGAACTGCGCCACTACGTCAGCGACACCGGGGCCTCGACCATCTTCGTGCCGCAGGATCTGTACAAGCAGGTCGCGCCGCTGGTCGGGCCGGAACTGCGGCACGTGCTGGTGGCGGCCTATGCCGACTACATGACGCGGCCCACCGACCTGAACGTCCCGGAGTTCGTCGCCGCGCCGCGCCGCCAGCATCGAGGGCGAAGGCGTGGTGCTGTGGGGCGACATGCTGGCGCGCGGCTGCCGACCCGGCCCGCTCACCGCCGGGCCGGACGACCTGTGCGCCATGCCCTACACCTCCGGCACCACCGGCCTGCCCAAGGGCTGCATGCACACCCACCGCAGCGTCATGTACAACGCCGTGGCCGGCGTGCAGTGGTTCGGCGCGCAGCAGGATTCGATCGCCTTGAGCGTGCTGCCGCTGTTCCACGTGACCGGCATGCAGGGCGGCATGAACGGGCCGATCTTCATCGGCGGCACCATCGTCCTGATGGCGCGCTGGGACCGCGACACGGCGGCCGAATGCATCCGGCGCCACCGCGCCAACGCGACCCAGCTGATTTCGACGATGGTGATCGACCTGCTGTCCAGCCCGCGCATCGACGAGTACGACCTGTCGAGCATCACGCGCATCTCGGGCGGCGGCGCGGCGATGCCGGACGCGATCGCGCAGAAGATGCACGACCTGCTCGGCATCGATTACGTCGAGGGCTACGGCATGTCGGAAACCATCGCGCCGACCCACATCAATCCGCCGGAGCGCACGAAGAAGCAGTGCCTCGGCATTCCGATCCAGGACGTCGATGCGCGCGTGGTCGATCCCGACATGCGCCCCCTGGGCATGGGCGAAGTGGGCGAGATCGTCGTGCACGGGCCGCAGGTCATGCTCGGCTACTGGAACAATCCGGAGGCGACCGCGGACGCCTTTGTCGAGATCGACGGCAAGCGCTTCCTGCGCACCGGCGACATCGGCCGGGTCGACGAGGACGGCTATTTCTTCATGGTCGACCGCCTCAAGCGCATGATCAACGCCTCGGGCTACAAGGTCTGGCCGGCCGAAGTGGAAGCGCTGATGTACCGGCATCCGGCGATCCGCGAAGTGTGCGTCGTCGCCAGCAACGACCCGCGCCGCGGCGAGACCGTGAAGGCGGTGGTCGTGCTGAAGGACGGGTATGCCGGCCAGGTGAGCGAGGGCGACATCGTCGACTGGGCGCACCAGAACATGGCGGCCTACAAAAGCCCGCGCATCGTCGAGTTTCGCGATGCGCTGCCGAAGTCGGCGACCGGCAAGGTGCAGTGGCGCGCCTTGCAGGATCAGTGAGCGGCCAGCGGTCCCCGGTCCGGCGCTGCGGCGTGCTGGTCGAGCAGTGCGCGCACTTTGCCCAGTAATTCGTCAGCCATGAACGGTTTTCTCAGAAACCCGTCATAACCCGGTCCGCCGGCCTCCTCGCACTGCAGCGAGCCACTCATCAGCACGATCGGGAACTGCTCGTCTGCGGGTCGGCCTTTCAATTGCTTGCTCAGTTCGAGCCCGCCCATTCCGGGCATGCAGCAATCGGAAATGAGCAGCGCCGGCCGCTCCTGCGCAACGCGCGCCAGGGCTTCTTCGGCGCTCGACACGACGCTGGCCTCATAGCCATGGCACGCCAATATCATCGAACAGTTCTCTGCAAGATCCGGGTCGTCGTCTACGATTAAAATCATTTTTCTCTCCTCTGTGCGGCATCGTTTTTATTGTTTGCTGGCTGGCGGCATGGCCGCCAGCCCGGGATCAGCGCTGCGGCAGCACGACGACCGTGTCGCCGGTGCGGCCCTTGTCGCCTTTTGCGCCGTCGTAGCCAGGCGCACCGGTCGCACCCGCGTCGCCCTTGGCGCCTTCGTCGCCGACGGCGCCGACTTCACCCTTGGCGCCGTCATAGCCTTGCGCGCCGGTGGCGCCGGTCGTGCCGGTTGTACCTCTCGCGCCGGTGTCACCCGCCGCGCCCGTGGCGCCAGTTGCCCCGGTCGCGCCGGCTTGCGCGTCGGCGCCAGTGGCGCCGGTGGCGCCGGTAGCACCCGGAGCGCCGGCAGGTCCAGCAATCACTTGCACCACCGGCGGCGGCGCATCCTTCTGGCAGGCGGACAGGGAGACGGTAGCGGCCAGGGCGAGCAAGATCAGGGAATGTTTCATGATGAAATCCTTAGGTGGGGCAGTGCGCCGCATCAGGCTGGACGGCTCGACGGCGTCGGGCAGGCGTTCCGCGTGGCGGTTGAGAAGCGGGTGGGCCGGGGGGTGACGCCGGGGTCGGGTTCGACGCGGGCGGGACGGTAGCGGAAAGTGAACTCAGCATGCGCTACCCTTTACAATCGTTCCGTACGGAACCGAACACTGGGCAGTTATATGAACATATTGTTAACCGTAAGCCGTGCGCAGGCCTTGCAATGTTAAGCTCGTTATTCATGATGTAACACGCTTCAGATGCCGCCCCGGCAGCATGTGTCGTACTGTGCATTGACGACAATGAACTGCCTGAGAGACGCTATGAAGACCATGAAGCTGGCCCTGCCCCTGATGCTGGCCCTGTCCGGCGGCTGCGCGCATGCCGATGTCATCCCCTTCCTCGGCGGGGCGCAGCAATTCGTCGTTCTCGGCGCGGACGCGGTCACGAATGCGGGCGCGTCCACCCTGCACGGCGACCTCGGCATTGCGTCGGGCACGGCGATCACCGGCACGAACGGCATCAGCTTCGTCGCAGGCGGCGCGATGCATGAGGGCGATGCCGTCGCCAGCCAGGGATGGTCCGACGCACGCGCTGCCTACGACCGGCTGGCGGCCCTGGGCGGCGCCATCGACCTGAGCGGCCAGGACCTGGGCGGCGTCGGCAGCCTGTCGGCCGGCATGTACCGCTTCGCTTCCTCGGCGGCCCTCACCGGCGCCCTGACGATCGATTTCGCCAACGACCCGACCGGCGTCGTCGTCTTCCAGATCGGCAGCACGCTCACGACCGCGGCAAGTTCGATCGTGAACGTGATCAACGGCACCAGCAGCAACGGCATCTACTTCCAGGTCGGCAGCGCCGCCACGCTGGGCGCGGGTTCTGTCTTCGCGGGGAATATCCTGGCCCAGCAAAGCGTGAGCTTCGGCGCGGCCGCCAGCATCGGTTGCGGCCGGGCGCTGGCGACGACGGTCACGATGATCGGCAATACGCTGTCGAACGACTGCAATGCCTGGTCGCCCACGGGCCTGGCCGGCGACTTCGGGAGCGCCGGCTACAGCGGTTTCGGCGTGAGCCGCCCTGCCGCCGGGCGAGGTCGCGGAACCGGCGACGCTGGCCTTGTTCGGGCTCGGCCTGTGCGCCGCGGCCGCGCTGCGCCGGCGTCGTCGCGCCTGAGCAGCAACCAAAATGCAACAAGGCTGAAATTCTCTGATCGCTATGCGCGGTTCCGAACGGAGCCGCGCGGTTCAACAGGCGATAGTGGTGTCAAGGAAGCAAGCGCTGGGCAACAAAAGCGCCCTCCCGCCTTCCTGCCGCATGACGCCACAATAAGAAGAAAGCAACAATTATGAGCATCCTCACACACGGCTACACGAAGGTCATGGCTTGTTCCTCCGACCTGATCAATTGCCTCTCGTCGCCCGCCGCCGCAGTTGCCGGCAAATTCCTCGGCCTGTTATGGGCGTTTCAGATGCAGGGCTGAGCTAATGGCAGAGGGTGCGGAGCTGGACGCTCAGGTCAGCCAGCGCCAGATGCCCGCCGCCCAGCCGGCCAATGGAATGTGCGCCCAGGTAGCCAGCAGCCAGACCACGATGCCGCCGCCGATGGCATGCCCGCCGAAGCCGCCGAACTGCGCCCTGCCCTGGGCGATGGCCGCGAACGGCCAGTAGCTGGTCCGGCTCTCCCAGGCGATCCAGCCCTGCGGATCCTGCGCCGCCTTCTTGCGGTCCTGCAGCGCCGCCCCGACCAGCGCCAGCACGATGATGGCGCCGGCCAGGATGATGTTCTTCTCCACCGGATACACCAGGATGTGGCAGGCGCCCCAGATCGCGAAGGCCCACATCATCGGGTGGCGCGTGATGCCATACACACCGCGCGCCTCGGCCTTGGCGGCGCTGGCGGCGGCGCCCGGCAAGGCGGGATTGCGCACGAAGGACCCAAGCAGCAGGATGGAAGCGGCCAGCATGGCGACGGTCACGAAGGCCCACAGCCCATCGCCGGCTTGCCACAGCGGCGCCGTCGCCGGCGCCTGTTGGTAGGCCCGGACGGTGAGGCCGAACGTGATCAGGGCGACGGCCGAGTACAGCCCGAGAAAGCCCTTCTCGCCCATGGCGTTCACCAGCGGCCGGCGCAAGGGGTGGGACAGCAGGAAATGGGACAACACGAACCCGCCGGCCGCTGCCAGCACCATCATCGAACCAGACATATCCGCCACCTTTCGCTCGTTGCACACTGCACTGTAGCAAAGAATATACTGTTAACTCATGAAGACCCACCCCTACCTGTCCGAGGTCAGCCTGAAGCCCTCCGCCGCGGCCTATGCGCAGGATTTTCCCTTCACGCTGCCCGTGGTGCGTGCGCTCGACCGGCTCGCCATGCATCCGAACGTGACTTTTTTTGTCGGCGAAAACGGTTCCGGCAAATCGACGCTGCTGGAAGCGATCGCGGTGGCGATGGGATTCAATGCCGAAGGCGGCAGCCGCAATTTCCACTTCGCCACCCGCGAATCGCATTCGAATTTGCACGCGCATCTGCGTGTTGCGCGCGGCATCCGGCAGGCGCGCGACGGTTTCTTCCTGCGTGCGGAAAGCTTCTTCAACGTGGGGACCGAGATCGAACGGCTCGACGAGGAGCCCTACGGCGCCAAGATCATCGCTTCATACGGCGGCAAGGCGCTGCACGAACAGTCGCACGGCGAGGCTTTCCTGAGCCTGTTCATGAACCGCTTCGGCGGCAGCAGCCTGTTCGTACTGGACGAGCCTGAAGCGGCCCTGTCGCCGCAGCGCCAGCTCGTCATGCTCAGCCGCCTGCACCAGCTGGTCGAACTGGGCAGCCAGTTCATCATCGCCACCCATTCGCCGATCCTGATGGCCTATCCGAATGCCACCATCTACGAATGCGGCGAACGCGGCATCCATCCGGTGGCGTACGAGGAGACCGAGCACTATCGCGTGATGCACGACTTCATCGCGAATCCGAAGCGGATGCTCGATATCCTGATGGAGCGCTAGCCGCTCGCCTTCGCTGGGCTGGATTACAAGTGCGTGCGAGCACGGTCAGTAGTGAAACAATATAATCAGCCTCTTTAATTCGAAAGCTCATCACCATGGAATTGCTCGACAAACTGAATTGGCGCTATGCCACCAAGGCAATGGACCCGACGCGCAAGGTGCCACAGGACAAGCTCGACCGCATCATCGAAGCCGCGCGCCTGGCGCCGACGTCGTCCGGCCTGCAGCCCTATGAAATCCTGAGCGTGAGCAATCCGGCGCTGCGCGCCCAGATCCGCGACGTCGCATGGAACCAGGCGCAGGTAGTCGACGCCTCGCACTTGCTGGTGTTCGCTGCCTGGGACGATTACACGCCCGAGCGCATCAACCACATGTTCGACCTGACCAACGAAATACGCGGTTTCCGCAACGAAGGCTGGGAAGCCTATCGCCAGCAACTGCTCGCGACCTACCCGGGCCGCGGCGCGCAGGTGAACTTCGAGCACGCTGCACGCCAGGCCTACATCGGCTTCGGTGCGGCGATCATCGCGGCCGCCTTCGAGGAAGTCGATTGCACGCCGATGGAAGGGTTCGATCCGGCCGCTGTCGACCGCATCCTGAACTTGAGCGAGCGCGGCCTGCGCAGCGCGGTCATGCTGCCGCTGGGCTATCGCAAGGCCGAGCAGGATTGGCTGGTCGACCTGCCAAAAGTGCGCCGTCCGCTCGGACAGTTCCTGATCGAGATCGACTGATTGTCGTTCTACCGCATTACATCTGGCGAAACTGGTCGGTGTAATTGCGGCTGACCACGAGCTGCTCGCTGCGGCCCTTGAGCTTGACCATCAGCCGTCCGCGGAAATCGGTATGCGTCGCGTCGATGGCGTGGGCGGCGACAATGACGCTGCGGTGGATTTGCCAGAAGCGCTGTTCGTCGAGGCTGTCGCGCAATTCGCGCATCGGGGTGCGGATCAGGCTTTCGCCGTCGCGCGTAAACACGCTCGTATATTTATCGTTGCTCTGGAAATAAATCACGTCGTCGATGGGAATCAGGCGCGTTTCCTTGCCATGCGCGGCGCGGATCCATTGCAGCGGCGCCGGCTTCGGCACGGCCGCCACGCCCAGCTGGCCCAGCAATGCGCGCAGTGCCGCAGCCTCGCCCGCCGGCCTGGCCTGCATGGCGGCGCGCAGGCGCGTCACGGTGCTTGCCAGGCGCGCTGCCGTCACCGGTTTGAGCAGGTAGTCGCAGGCAGCGTGCTCGAAGGCCGCGACCGCGTGGTGGTCGTAGGCGGTGACGAACACGATATGGGGGCCGTGCTCGTTGGTGGCCAGGCGCGCGGCCACGTCCAGGCCGGACAGGCCTGGCATCTGGATATCGAGGAACACGATGTCCGGCGTGAGCTCGTCGACCAGGCGCAGCGCCTCGATGCCGTTTTCGGCGCTGGCCGCGATGCGCAGTTCGGGCCAGGCAATGGCCAGCTGGCTGGCGAGATAGTCGCGCAGGTGCGGCTCGTCGTCCGCGATCAGGGCTGTGGGCTTGTCGATGATGGCACCTTTAAAAGTGGCAGCTGCAGGCGCACGATGGCGCCGCCGCCGGGATTGTCGAGCAGCTGGAGTTGCGCGCCGGCGCCGTGCACGCTCAGCGCGCGCGCTTTCACGTTCGCCATGCCGACGCCGCCGCCCGCGCGAACGGGCGCGTTGCCGATGCCGACACCGTCGTCGGCAATATGGATGTGCAGGACGTCGCTGTCGCCATGGGCGCGCACGACGATGGTCCCGCCTTCGATTTTCGGTTCGAGCCCGTGCATGACGGCGTTTTCCACCAAGGGCTGGATCAGCATCGGCGCAATGCCGCAGGCGCGCACGGCATCGTCGGCTTCGACGCGGTAGCGCAGCCGCTTGCCCATGCGCACCGCCAGCACGTCCAGGTAGGCGGCCGCGAGGTCCAGCTCGGCGCCGACGGTGGCTGCATCGGCCCGGCTGGCGTGCAAGCTGGAGCGCAGGAAGTCGATGAAGCGTTCGAGCATGTGGCGCGCCTGCGCCGGCTGGGTATCGATCAGACCGAGCACGTTGGCCAGCGTGTTGTACAGGAAGTGCGGCTCGATCTGCGCCTGCAGCGCACGCAGTTTCGCTTCGGCCAGCAATTGCGCGGTGGCGGCCATGTCTTCGCGCTGGCGCAGCCGCTGCACTTCCGCCTCGGCGCGGCGCTGGCCCATGCTGGTCATGAACAGCAACAGCACCGCCATGCCGAAGGCGAATGGCACGACGAAGGTCAGCTCGCGGAAATGCGTGACGTAATGCCAGGGATTGCGTCCGCTCAGGATGGCGTTGCCCAGTCCCACGCCGACAATCGACAGCAGCGCGACGACAATGACATAAAACATGGCGCGCATGGCGCCGCCCTGGCGCAGCGGCCAGCCCCGCAACAAGCGGTTCAGGACCACCAGGCCGCCATGGATCGAAAAGCCGACGGTGTTACCGATCACGATCACCGGCAGGACGGCATTGGCGAAGTGGATGTTGTCGGAAAACGCGGCCTGGACCAGCGTCACGACCGCGCCGATCGTCATGCCCCAGACCGAGGTCAGGGCCATGCTGCGCAGCGGGGTGCGCGGCCAGCGCCGGACGAATGGCAGGAGGTCCAGGGGGTGGGAACCGGGCGGGCGTGACGGGAGCGGCGTGGGCATGTGGCACATGTTAGCAGGCGTGGGCGGCGGCTTTCAGGTTGCCTGGCGCTTCGAAGCCGCGGTAAGCGCGCAGGTCACGCGCCAGGCGGCCGACGAAGTAGCCGGTGAACAGGCCGAACAGCACGCACACGACGGCGGTAAAGCCGGCATCGGCGCGCAGTTGCGGCTGTAACAGCGACGGCAATCGAGCTCACGTATTTGGTCACGAAGATGGCCATCATCAGGACCAGCGGAAACGCACTGCCGCGCACAGTCACGCGCCCGGGCGTGCCCGTCGGCGCCACGCGCGCGCCGCCGAACCTGGCCAGCAGCGCCACCGTCACCAGCGCCGTGGCCGCCCACACCGCAAAACCGAGGCCGCCGAGGCCGAATTTCGCCGCCACATCGACAAGCGACAGGACCGCCATCACGATCGGGATAATGAACAGCTTGTTCATGGCGACCTCGCGGGTGCGCAGGGCAATGACGCCGCGGACAATCAAAAAGGCGAGGATCGCCCAGACGTAGAGTGGAGTGTGGGTGAAGATCTGGTTCAGCATGGCCGGCTCCGTGAGGTGAAGTAAGTGGCGCCAGTGTGCCCGGGCGTCGCCCTGCGGTGGGATGAATGCGACGAAACGACAAGACGCGGCGCGAACTGCAGTGGACAGGCGCGAAACACAGCGGCGCCGAATTGAACCGCGCACGCCTTACAATAGATGCATGACCGACGACAATGCATCGTTTCGCCACATGGCCCCCCGCGCGCTGGACGCCGCATTGCAGGATGCGCGCCGCCGCACGCTTGGCCTGTTCGACGCCCTGGCCGGCGCCGGCTATGGCCAGGCGGCGCAGGTGCCGCGCCTGGCCATCCTGAACCCGCCGCTGTGGGAACTCGGGCACATCGCCTGGTTCGCCGAATGGTTCGTCCTGCGCGAAGCGCGCAGCAGCCGGCCGGGCGACGCCATCGGCCCTTCCCTGCTGGCGCGCGGCGACGCGCTGTTCGATTCGAACATGGTGGCCCATGACACCCGCTGGCAGCTCGACCTGCCGGCCCCTGATGCGCTGAAATCCTACTGCGCCGAGGTGCTCGACAAGATCCGCGCCCGCCTGGCGCAGACGCCCGACGACGACGCGGCGCTGTATCCGTATCGCCTGGTGCTGGCGCACGAAGACATGCACGGCGAAGCCCTGCTCTACACCTTGCAGACCCTGGGCGCGGCGCCGCCCACGCAGCTGGCCGCAGGGGCCGTGCAGGCCGCGACGCCGGGCGAGATCGCCTTCGCCGGCGGCAATCTGCTGTGCGGCGGCGACCCCGCGCGCGGCTTCGTGTTCGACAACGAAAAGCCGGCCCTGCCCTGCAGCGTCGCCCCGTTCGCGATCGACGCCGGCCTGGTATCGAATGCGGCCTGGCTCGCCTTCATGCGGGACGGCGGCACCGGCGCCGCGCTACTGGGCAAGGCGACGCGCCGCTGGGCGACACGGCCGTGGGCGCCGCGCTACTGGCAAGCGGATGGCGGGTGGCTGGCACACGCTGCGCTTCGGCGCGGAGCCTGGACCCGGACGAACCGGTGCGCCACGTGAGCCTGTACGAGGCCGAGGCCTATTGCAGCTGGGCCGGCCGGCGCCTGCCGCTGGAACAGGAGTGGGAATTCGCCGCCAGCACTGGCCACCCGGGGTTCAGCTGGGGCGAGTTGTGGGAATGGACGGCGTCGCGCTTCCTGCCCTACCCGGGCTTTGCCGCCGACCGCTACCTGGAGTACTCGGCGCCCTCCTTCGGCAGCTGCCAGGTTCTGCGCGGCGCGTCGTTCGCCACGCCGCCGCGCCTGCGCTCGCCGCATTTCCGCGAATTTTTATGCGCCCGAGCGCGACGACCTCTTCGCCGGCTTTCGCACCTGCGCCCTGTGAATCGCCCCGGGTGCGGGCATTCAACTATCCACTTTTACTTGACTCTGAACAGTCAAGAATGCTGTTTTTGTTGATGGGCATGCTCTCTAGAATGGACTGGTCGGGCTTCGCACGCCTCCATCTTCGGGATCCTCATGACCACCACTCGGCTTCGCGGCGTGTTCTCGCCGGTTCTCACGCCCTTCGACAGCGACCGCATGCCGTCCGTCGCGCGCTTCACGCGGCACTGCAACTGGCTGTTGAAGCAAAACGTCGGACTGGCGGTCTTCGGCACCAATTCGGAAGCCAACTCGCTCACGGCTGGCGGAGAAGCACGCCTGCTCGACGCGCTGCTCGACGCCGGCCTGCCCGCCGCGCGCATGATGCCGGGCACCGGCGCCTGCGCGCTGAGCGACACGGTCGAACTGACGCGCCATGCGGTGCAAGCCGGCTGCGCGCGGCGTGCTGATGCTGCCGCCGTTCTATTACAAGGGCGTGAGCGACGAAGGCCTGTTCCGCAGCTTCGCCGAGGTGATCGAGCGCGGTCGCCGACGCACGCCTGCAGATCTACCTCTACCATATTCCCCCGGTGACCCAGGTGCCGATCAGCCTGGCGCTGATCGAGCGCCTGCTCAAGGCCTACCCCGGCACCATCGCCGGCATGAAGGACAGCTCGCGGCGACTGGAGCAACACCGAGGCGATGCTGAAGCACTTCCAGCCGGACGGCTTCGACGTCTTTGCCGGCAGCGAGACCTTCCTGCTGGCGAACATGCGCGGCGGCGGCGCCGGCTGCATCACCGCCACCGGCAACGTCAATCCGGCGCCGATGGTCGCGCTCTACGAAAGCTGGCAGCAGGAAGGGGCGGACGAACAGCAGGCGCGCCCTGGACGCCACGCGCGCGGTGTTCCAGCAATTCCCATTGATTCCCGCGATGAAGGCGGCGATCGCCTGGCAGACCGGGGACGAGGCCTGGCGCACGGTGCGCCCGCCGCTGGTCGAACTCGGGCCCGAACAGGCGTGGACACTTGAAAGGGGACTGGAAGGACGCGGCTTCAGCATGCCGTACGTGGAAGAACTGGTTTAACCCATAATTATTCAATCGGAGACAAGTTCCATGACAATCAAGAAAAACGGTATCGCGCGGCGCAGCCTCGTCAAGTTGGCGCTGTGCGCCGGCATTTTCCCCGGCGTGGCTTTTGCGGCCGGCTATCCGGACAAGCCGGTCAAGATGCTGGTCGGGTTCTCGCCCGGCGGCGCGGTCGACAACGTGGCGCGCCTGCTGTCGCAGAGCCTGGCCAAGAGCATGGGCGCTTCCTTCATCGTCGAGAACCGCCCCGGCGCGACCGGCATCATCGCCGCCGAACAAACGGCCAAGGCGGCGGCGGACGGCTACACGCTCCTGATGGCGACCCAGTCGACCATGGTGGTGGCGCCCAGCATCTACCCGAAGATGAGCTTCGACCCGGTGACCGACTTCACGCCGATCTCGCTGATCGCATCGGTGCCGATGGTGCTGGTGGTCGGGAACGAGATACCGGTCAAGAATGTCCAGGAACTGATCGCCTACGCCAAGCGCCAGAAGGGCGGCCTGACCTATGCGTCCTCGGGCCAGGGCGGTCCGCAGCACGTGGCGGCCGAACTGTTCGCGTCGATGGCCAAGGTCGACATGACCCACGTCCCCTACAAAGGGGAAGCGAACGCGATTTCCGACCTGCTCGGCAACCAGGTACCGGTCATGTTCGGCAACCTGCCTTCGATGCTGCCGCACATCAAGAGCGGCAAGCTGCGCGCGCTGGCGGTGAGCAGCCTGCAGCGCAGCAGCGTGGCGCCGGACATTCCGACAGTGGCCGAGTCGGGCCTGCCCGGCTTCGAAACCCTGACCTGGTTCGGCCTGTTCGCACCGGCCAACATGCCGCAGCCGGTGGTCGAGCGCCTGAACGCCGAAGTCAAGAAAAGCCTGGCCTCGCCCGAGGTGCACGCCAAGCTCGTGCAGCAGGGATTGACCGTGGTCGGCGGCACCTCCGCCGAACTGAAGGGCTACATGAAGCAGGAAGTGCCGAAGTGGGCCACGCTGCTGAAGAACGCCAACATCAAGCCCGAGTAAGCGCAACGAGGCAGGCGCCGCTAGCCGGCGCCTGGCGGTTCCAGCAACTCCTCGAACATGCGGCTGAATGGCGATTTGGCGCGCCACAGCAGCCCGAGCTTGCGCACCGGCGCCACGCCCGGCAGCGCGACGATCGCCACGCCCTGCGGCAGCGGCCAGGCGCGCGGCCAGTCGGGCACCAGCGACACGCCCAGGCCGCGTTCCACCAGCAGGGCGATCGCATCGAGCACGTCGAGCTCGAAACGCTCGCGCGGAAAGATCTGCTGTTCCTGCAAATACTGGTCGGCCAGCTGGCCGCCCCAGTTGTTCCTGTCGTAGCGGATCAGGGGCTGGGTGGCCAGCAGTTCGAGTGCCGGCAGGTGCGCCAGCGCGCTTGGCGCCAGCACCACCAGCGGCTCGGAACGCAGCTCGCGCCAGACCAGCGACTTCGGGACCGCGAACTGGGGCGCGATGATCAGGGCCGCGTCGAGCGCTTCGCTGATCACCTGGTGGTACAGCAGGCGCGAGACTTCGGCCACGATGTACACGTCGACCTTCGGATGGCGCTCGGCCAGCGTGGCCAGGATCGCCGGCAGCATGCCGGTCAGCGCCGTCGAAATCGTGCCCAGCCTGAGCTCCCCGGCAAACGCTGCCTCGGAGGCGGCCGCCTTCAGTTCCCGTACTTCGCGCTGGAAGTGGCGCGCACGCGCCAGCACCCGGGCGCCGCCCTCGGTCAGCTGGACCGTCCGGCCCGAGCGCTCGATCAGCTTGACGCCCAGTTCGTCCTCGAGCACGTGCACGCGCTGCGCCAGCGCGGTGGGCGTCACGTTCAGGCGGCGCGCCGCTTCGGCCATCGAATCGCATTCGGCAATGGTCACAAAACTGTCGAGGAAACGCGTCTCCATGATGAACTTCCTCTTCACTCTGAACATTCGAAGATGAAATTGTCCTTTGTTCCCACCTGAAGCACAATAGGCATCCATGACGACCGCCATCGCATCCACTAGCGTCCTCACTCCGCCGGCCGCAACGCGCCGCCGGCGCTGCCTTCGCGCCTGCGCGCGCTGCGCTGTCTCGACGATTTCGAGGAGGCCGCACGGCGCCACCTGCCGCGCCCCGTGTTCGGCTATATCGCCATGGCGGCGGAGACCCGGCGCAGCCAGCACGGCAACCGCGAATGCTTCGACGACTATGGTTTCGTTACCCGCATCCTGAACGACGTCTCGCGGCGCACCACGGCCGCCACCCTGTTCGGCCGCGAGTACGCGGCGCCGTTCGGCATCGCCCCGATGGGCATCAGCGCGCTCTCGGCCTACCGCGGCGACCTGGTGCTGGCGCGCGCCGCGGCCCGCGCCGGCATCCCGATGATCATGAGCGGCTCTTCGCTGATCCGGCTCGAAGAAGTGGCGCAGGAACAGCCGGGCGCCTGGTTCCAGGCCTACCTGCCCGGGGATGTCCCGAACATCACGGCGCTGGTCGAGCGGATCGGCAAGGCCGGCTTCCAGACCCTGGTGCTGACGGTGGACACGCCGGTCACGCCCAATCCGCGAGACCTTCGCGCGCGCCGGTTTCACGTCGCCCCTGCGGCCGAGCTGCGAGCCTGGCCTGGCAAGGCCTGTCGCATCCGCGCTGGCTGTTCGGCACCTTCCTGAAGACGATCGCGCGCCACGGCATGCCGCACTTCGAAAACAATTATGCGCGGCGCGGCGCGCCGATCCTGTCGAAATCGGTCACGCGCGATTTTGCCGACCGCGGCCACCTGAACTGGGAACACTTCGCGCTGATCCGCAAGAACTGGCCCGGCAGGATCGTGGTCAAAGGCATCCTGCACCGCGACGACGCCCGCATCGCGCGCGACATGGGCGCCGACGGCATCATCGTCTCGAACCACGGCGGCCGCCAGCTCGACGGCGCGGTCGCGCCGCTGCGCGTGTTGCCGGGCATCGTCGCGGCCTGTCCCGACATCCCGGTGATGATGGACAGCGGCATCCGGCGCGGCGCCGACGTCCTCAAGGCGCTGGCGCTGGGCGCGAAGTTCGTGTTCGTCGGCCGCCCCTTCGCGTATGCCGCCGCGGTCGGCGGCCGAGGCCGGGGTGGGACACGCGATCGGCCTCCTGCAGCAGGAGGTATCGCGCAACATGGCGATGCTGGGCATTAATCACCTGAACGAACTCGATGCGCAAACGCATCTGTACCCTTACCGCTGACCAAAGTCACGCCCGACCACGACTTTTATCTGGAGATCACCATGCAATCGACTGCCCTGTTCCACCTCGCTTTCCCGGTCCGCGACATCGCCGAGGCGCGCCGCTTTTACGGCGACCTGCTCGGCTGCCCCGAAGGCCGCAGCTCCAACGAATGGGTCGACTTCAACTTCCACGGCCACCAGGTGGTCGCCCACCTGGCGCCCGACGAATGCGGCAACGCGTCGACCAACGAAGTCGATGGCGATAACGTGCCGGTGCGCCACTTCGGCGCGATCCTGCCCATGGCCGACTGGGAAGCCCTGGCCGACAAGCTGCGCGCGGCCGGCACCCGTTTCGTCATCGAGCCGCACGTGCGCTTCAAGGGCCAGGTCGGCGAGCAGGCGACGATGTTCTTCCTCGACCCGTCGGGCAATGCGCTCGAATTCAAGGCCTTCGGGGATATCGGCCAGGTGTTCGCGAAGTAAGGCGGCTAGCCGCCGCGCCCGAGCCGGTCGGCGGCTGAATGCTTGCGCCCGGTCGCCGGTTCCAGCGTGCCCGCGCGGCCCAGGCCGAACGCAGGCATGTTGACGTAGACGCTTTCGTAGGCCCCGGCCTTGACGGCAAAGGTTTCGTGCCAGATGCCGACCGAGCCGTCGGTGCCGACCGACTGATTGAAGGCCTTCCACGCCGGCAGGTGCTGCGCCTGCTTGCTGGTAGCGTAGGCCATCAACTGGTCCATCGAACGCCAGTACTGGACCATGACCAGCGTCCTTGAAAACCACGTCTCCGCATGCAGCAGGCCCAGTTCGGGCTGGCGCTGCAGTTCGCTGATCATGCGCGGCATGGCGGCGGCGGCTGGCCACCACTTGTGCACCTTCCAGGGCTGGTTCAGGCGCATGCCGATCAGGAACACGACAAAGTCGCCGTCGATGCTGGCAGTCAGGCGTTCACGGTGAATCATGTTGTTTCTCCCTGGTCGATATTCAACACGCCGCTTCAGCCACCACTCTTCTTCGGATCATGACCAAGTTTTTTGAGCGTTTCCATCACCAGCTCGCAATGGTCGCCCTGCACCTCGATCACCCCATCTTTCACCGTCCCGCCCGAACCGCATGCCGTGCGCAACTGCTTGCCCAGCACGGCCAGCGCGGCGGCATCGAGCGCCAGCCCCTTGACCAGGGTGACGCTCTTGCCGCCCCGGCCCTTGGTCTGGCGAGAACGCGCACGACGCCATCTCCTGCGGGCACGGCCCTGGCCTTGCACAGGCATTGCGCAGTGGGTTGCCGGCAGTCGGGGCACATGCGCCCGGCTTCGGTGGAATAGACCAGGCCGCTGTTCGAACCGTTCTTCATATTACTTGCCGATCACGACCGGCTCATCGTAGCCCAGCGCCTTCATCCGCGGCAGCTGGGTCTTGCCATCGCCGACGACGAGCCAGACCATCTTCGACGGATCGAGGTATTTCTGCGACAAGGCCTGGACCTGCGGCAGCGTCATGGCCTTGACGATCTGCTCGCGCTCCTTGACGTAGTCGGCGCGCCAGCCGTACTTGCTGATGTTGTCGAGCATGGCCAGCTTGGCCGCGGACGTCTCGAAGGCGCGCGCATTGCTCTTGACCAGGAAGTTCTTGGTGGTTTCCAGGTCGGCGGCCGTGTAGGTCGGCGGGATAGTCCTGCAGGATCTGTTTCACCAGCTGGGTCGACTCGAGCGTGACGTTGCTGCGCACGCCGCTGGCGATGGTGAACGGCCCGGCGCTCTTGCTGCCCGAGAAATTCGAATTGATGCCGTAGGTGTAGCCCTGCCCTTCGCGCAATTGCTGGGTCAGGCGCGACGCGAAACCGCCGCCGCCCAGGATGTAGTTCATCACGGTCGCCGGGTAATAATCCGGATCGGTGACGGCCAGCGCGCGGTAGCCGACCTGCAGCACCGATTGCTTCGCATCCGGCACGTCGACAAAATAGACCTTGGCCGGCGCCTGGTCGCTCGCGCTGGAGGCCGCCGGCAGCGTGACGTCCTTCGCCTTCCAATTGCGCGTTGAGGCCCGGCAAGCGAGCGCGCAATCGCCGCTTTCGGCAAGGCGCCGACCACCTGCATGCGCGCGACCGAGGGCGACAGGTTGGCGCGGTAGTACTGCCTTCAGGTCGTCGATGGTGATCGCGTTCACGGTCTCGGCCGTGCCGAGGATGTTGCGCGAACGCAGATCGTCCTTGGCGTAGATCAGCTTGTTGAAATTCCTGCTGGCCAGCGCGTTCGGCTCGGCGTCCTGCTGGCGAATCTGGCTCAGCACGCTTTGTTTGATCAGCGCGAATTCCTTCTCGTCCCAGCGCGGCTGCAGCAGGATTTCCTCGACCAGGGCCAGGGTCGCGTCATAGTTGCGCGCCAGGGTGGTCACGCTGATGCGCACGTCCTCGGTACGCGCCGCTACGTTGATCGTCGCGCCCAGTTGCAGGATCGCTTCTTCCAGCTCTTGCGGGGTTTTCGTGGCGGTACCCTGGGTCATCATGCGCGCCATCAGGTTGGCCACGCCGACCTTGTCGAGCCGGTCGAGCAGCAGGCCGCCATCGATCGCGATATCGAACTGCACCAGCGGCACTTCGCGGTTCTCGATGCCGACCACGCGCATGCCGTTGGCCAGCGTCGTGTCCCACACCTGCGGCACCTTGACTTCCGGCGTGGCGCCGTAGCCTGGCTCCTTGCTGCGGTCGAACGCGGACGGGGTCTTGGTATAGGCCGCGTTCGCGCTCGTGTCGACCGCATTCTCCGCGCCCTGCACCACTTTTTCTTCGACGACTTCGGCCTTGCTCGATCCGCTCAAGGCCAGCGCCAGCTTGCCTTTCGGGACAAAACTGGTCGCCACAAACGGCTTGCCCTTGATATAGGTGTCGTACACGCGCCGCACGTCGGCCGCCGATGACGGCCAGCGTCTTCCTGACGCCCTCGGACACGTAGCCTGGATTGCCGTTCAGGTAGTTGTATTCGGCCAGCAGCGCCGATTTGCCGAGCACGCTGGACACCGAGTTATAGAAACGGGTCTCGAGGCCGGCCTTGATCCGGTTCAGGTCTTTCTCGGGAATGCCTTCCGCTTCGAACTTGGCGAAGGCCTTGTCGACCGCGGCGGCCACCTCGTCCAGCGGTTTGCCTTCGAAGGCGCGGATGCGCAGCATGAACTGGCCCGCCAGTTCGGCGGTCTGGTTGCCGATCTGGACGTTCGGCGCGAGCTTGCTGTCTTCCACCAGCACCTTGTAGAACGGCGCGCGCTTGGTCTGGGACAGGTATTCGGCCAGCACTTCGAGCGCGTACGAATCCGGGTGCAAGTCCTCGACCGTCGGCCAGGCCATGGTCAGCTCGGGCAATTTCGCGAAATTGTCTTCGTGGGCCAGCTTGACGGTTTGTTTCACGACGCCGGGACGCTTGGCCATGGCCTTGATCGGCTCGCCGCGCTTGATCTCGGAAAAATATTTTTCGACCCATTTGCGCGCCTGCACCGGATCGAAGTCGCCCGCCAGCACCAGGGTCACATTGTTCGGCACGTACCACAGGCGGAAGAATTCCTTCACGTCGTCGAGCTGCGCATTCTGCAGGTCTTCCAGCGAGCCGATGACTTGCCAGTTGTACGGATGGTCAGCCGGGTACAGGGCCTTGTTGATGACGTAGCGGGTGTGGCCGTAGGGCGCGTTGTCGACGCCCTGGCGCTTCTCGTTCTTGACGACCTGCTTTTCCTTGGCCAGCACCGGATCGGTGACGGTGTTGATGAACCAGCCGAGTTTATCGGCTTCGGCCCAGATCATTTTCTCCAGCGCGTCCTTGGGCACCGTCTGCAGGTAATTGGTGCGGTCCTGCGAGGTCGAGCCGTTGGCGCCGGAGCCGCCGATGCGCGCCGTCATCTTGTCGAGGCCGCCCTTGCCGAGGTTTTCCGATTCGAGGAAGAGCAGGTGTTCGAACAGGTGGGCGAAGCCGGTGCGCCCGGCCTTCTCCCTGCTCGAGCCCACATGCGCCGTCAGGTTGACGGCGACGACCGGATCGGAGCGGTCGATGTGGAAGATCACCTCCAGGCCGTTGGGCAGCGTGAACTTCTGGAAGTCCACTTTCAGCGCCGCCTTGGGCGCAGCCTGCTTTGAGCGGCGGCGGCGTGGGCGGGCAGGGTCGACGCGATACACGCGGCCAGCAACAGGGTCGAAGGGAAACGCTTCATGCAATCAGATCCTCGGCAATGGGATGGGTTCTGGATCATATTGCAGTTTCCTGATTGCTCGGACAGCTAGTCAGCTTGCGCGCCGCTGCCGTCCCAGCGCCAGCGCCATCGCATGGGTCAGCGCACTCAAGGTATAGGGTTTGCGCAGGAACTCGATGGCGAGCGTGTGCAGGCGTCCGGGATCGACCATGTAGCCGCTGGTAAGCACGACGGGCAGGCGCGGATGGTGGGTGGCGAGCCAGTTCACCAGTCCGATGCCGTCCAGCCTGCCCGGCATCATGACATCCGACAGGACCAGGTCGACCCGGCTGAAATCGGCCTCGATGGCCGCGTCGGCGCTGTCGACCAGCGTCATCGACGCGCCCAGCTCCGCCAGCAGCGAGCACATGGTATCGGCGACGACCGGGTCGTCTTCCACGCACAGGATGCGGATGCCGGCCAGCGATTGCGGCGGCGCCTCGAGCACAGGCGCCTGCGCCGGCTCGGCCTTCTCGGCGCTGCGCGGGAGCAGGATGCCGACCGTGGTGCCGACCTGCTCGCGGCGGATGAAGGCCAGGCCATGGCTCTGGCTGGCGAATCCATCCACCTGCGACAAGCCAAGCCCGGTGCCCTTGCCGACCGACTTGGTCGTGAAGAAGGGCTCGAAGGCCTGGCGCGCGGTCTTTTCGCTCATGCCCTCGCCGTCGTCGCTGACGGCGATGCAGACATAGTCGCCCGCCAGCTCGCCCGCTTCCGGCAGGCGGGCATCGGGCAAGACGATGTCGTAGGCCGATACGGCGATGTTGCCGCCGTCCGGCATGGCGTCGCGCGCATTCACGGCCAGGTTGAGCAGGACCGCGTCGAGCTGGGCCGGGTCGACCGAGACCGGCCACAGGTCGTGCGCCATGTGCAGGCTCAGATGGATATCCGCGCCGACCGCGTCGCGCAGCATCTCGCCGCTGGCCTGCAGGTACTGGGGCAGGTCCAGCACGACGTTGTTCAGGGGCTGGCGCCGCGCATAGGCCAGCAGTTGCTGGGTCAGGGCCGCGCCGTGGCCCGCCGCGCGGCGGATGCTGTCGAGCGAGCGCTCCAGGCGCGGATTGGGCTCCTTCGCCAGCAGCATGCGCAGCAGCGTTTCGGAGCCGGCGATCACCTGCAGGATGTTATTGAAGTCGTGCGCCACGCCGCCGGTCAGGCGGCCCAGCGATTCGAGGCGGCGCGCCTCGGCCAGCGCACGCTCGACCCGGCGCCGTTCGCCGACTTCGCGTTCCAGCGAGCGGGTGCGCTCCGCCACCGCCGCTTCCAGCCCGGCCGCATGCTGTTCGAGTGCGCGCCATTGTTCGCGCATGGCGAACTGCAGGCGGCGCGTCCGCAAGGCCGCGCGGATCGACATCAGCAGGACTTCGCGCGAGGTCGGGCGTTCGATCAGGGTGACGTTGCCGATCCGCGCCAGGCGCACGAAGCGGTTGCTGTCGACCTGGGCGGCGGCGCGCCCGGCCAGCGCCAGGAAAGGCAGGTCCGACCAGGCCGGCTGGCGCCGCAGGCCGGCGTCGAGACCCTCGAGCGAGCAGCGATCCAGCCCTTCCTCGGTGACGATGGCGCACCACGCGTTCTCGTCGAGGGCCGCATAAAAGGCATCGGCATCGGCGCAGGACTGCACGGCCACGCCCTCGTCCTCGAGCATGCGGCGCAAGGCGGCTTCATCGCCGCCGGCCGGCGCGAACACGATGGCGACCGCGGCCTGCGCCGCCGGGGGTGCGTCAGAATTCAAGGGCGGCCACTCCCGGCTCGTCGAGGCTGGTCCTGACACGCTCGCCGATCTCGATGCCGGCATCGGTCAGGTGCAGCACGCGCACGTCGTGTTCGTGGCGGCCGTGGCGCTTCTTCAGGGCGCAGATCGCCTTGCAGACGACGTTGTTCTCTTCGTAGTAGCGCAGCGAGAGGATATTGTCGGTGATGATGCTCAGCGCATCCGGTTCCTTCGAGGTGTCGAGGCGCGCGGAATGGGCGCCGACGATGATCGAGGTGACCTTCATATTGCTCAGGTAGGAAAACAGCTCGTTCATCTGCAGCAGCAGCGACTTTTCCTCGCGGATGACGTCGAGATAGGAATTGATGCAGTCGATGATGATCAGGCGCGCGCCCTGGTCTTCGACGATGCGCCGTACTTTCCAGATGAATTCGCCCGGCGAGATGCGCGACGGATTGATGCGGCGCAGGTGGAAGCGGCGCTCCTCGTCGGGGGCGTCGGCCTCGTGCATGTGTTCGATCACGCGCGAGCGCAGCATCACTTCCGATTCGTCGAAGGTGAAGTAGCCGACGTGGTAGCCGCTCTCGACCATCGACAAGGCGTA
Organism: uncultured beta proteobacterium; assembly: GCA_963729765.1. Classification (GTDB taxonomy): domain Bacteria; phylum Pseudomonadota; class Gammaproteobacteria; order Burkholderiales; family Burkholderiaceae_D; genus Telluria. The sequence continues at coordinate 24,379 of CAVSPL010000017.1, forward strand.
CTGCAGGGCCAGGGTCGATTTGCCGACGCCGGAAGGACCGAGCAGCATGGTCGAGCTGCCGGCGATCAGGGGGCCGCCGATCAGGCGGTCGAGGCTCTCGACCTTGCTCAGGATATCGATGGCATCGTCGTCGGACTGGTGCTCTTGCGCGATCAGGCTCGGGAAAACCAGGATCTCGTCTTTCTTGATCGCGTAATCGTGCCAGCCGCTCTGGAAGTCGCCGCCGCGCAGCTTGACCACGCGCAGCCGGCGGCGCGCTGCGCCGAAACTGCGTTCGATCTGCTCGAGCGTCAGACCACGCCATGCACCGCGCTCTGCAATTCGTATTCGCGGCCGTCGGCGGTGAGATCGTCGAGCAGGATGACGGTGGCATTGAGTTGCCCCAGGCGCTGGCGCAGGTCGATGATCTGGCGCCGGTAGTGCGCGCTGTCGCGCGCCAGCAGGCGCACCTCGACCATCGAATCGATCACCACCCGGTCGGCGCCGCTGTGCGCGATGCGGTCGGCGATGCGCGCCACCAGGGCCGACAGTTCGGTATCGGTCGGCAGCAGGATCGTCTGCGATGCGTTCGCATCGGGCGGCACCGGCATGATTTCGTCGATGACGATGCCGTCGAGCGACCAGCCGTGGCTGGCCGCCGTCGCCTCCAGCTCTTCCTTGCTTTCCGATAGCGTCAGGTAGAGGCAGCTGTCGCCGATCGATGCGCCGTGGATCAGGTAGCGCAGAGCCAAGGGTGGTCTTGCCCGTGCCGGGCCTGCCTTCGAACAGGTGGACGCGCTGGCGGATCAAACCGCCGCGCAGGACGGCGTCGAGCTCGGGTATCCCGGTGAGAATGCGTTCAATCACGGGCTTCATTGGCTGCCTCTCAAAGTAAGTAAATCTCGCCGCAGCGCATGGTTTCGTTGTTTAAACGATTATAAATTATGCGAACTACATGCGATATTTACAACATAACAATGGAGTACAGCAACGTTCGTGCATGGCAAGCATTGGAAAAGGCTGGGGTCAGCTCTTGAATCACATATCCAGGTGCGAAATGAGCAGCTTCCTCGCCTCGATATCCCCATCCTGCTCCGCCTGCGCCCCCAGCGAAATTCCGACCGCCATGATGTCGATCAGGAGCAGCTGGAGGATGCGCGAAATCATCGACAGGAAGATGGTGCTGTCTTCGGCGTGGTCGACGGCGAGGCAGACGTCGGCCTTCTTCGCCAGCGCCGACTTGCTGCTGGTGATGGCGATCACGCTGGCGCCGACGCGGCGTGCGGCGTCCACCGCCGCCAGCAGTTCGGGCGCCTGCCCCGCCGTCGAAATCGCGATCACGACGTCGTTCGGTTTGAGCAGTTCGGCGGCCAGCTGGAACAGGTGGGCGTCGCCGTGGGCGGTGGTGGGAATGCGGAAGCGGAAGAACTTGTGCTGGCCGTCGAGCGCGACGACGCGGGCATTGCCCATCGCGTAGAACTCGACCTTGCCGGCGCTGCGCAGCATGGCGATGGCGCGGTCGATCGCGTGCACGTCGAGGCTGTCGCGGAATTTCAGGATGGCCGACACCGTGTTGTCGATCACCTTGGCCGACAGGTCGTGGGTGCTGTCGCTCATGCGCACCTGGCTGTGGCGCACGGGGATCGAGCCGGTCAGGCTGCCGGCGAATTTCAGCTTGAATTCGGCCAGGCCCTGGAAGCCGAGCGAGCGGCAGAAGCGGATCACGGTCGGCTGGCTGACGTCGGCCAGGCGCGCGATCTCGGCGATCGGCTCGGACAGCACTTTGCGCGGATGCTCGAGCACCAGCGCGGCGACGCGCTGCTCGGCCGGCGAGAGTTCGTGCTGCAGGTGCTGGACGCGCTCCATCAGCGTGTTGGCGCCGCTGCGCCCGCGCAGGTGTTCGGACAAAATCGTCGACACGCCGCGCAGGGCGGGATTCGGCGTCATGATCACATAGGTCGGGATCTGCGCCAGGTAGTCCGTAAAGCGCCCTTTGGCTTCGAAGCGCGCGCGGAACGGCGACGTGGCGAACCACTGCGCGATGCGCGGCACGATGCCGCCGCCGATGAAAATGCCGCCGAAGGCGCCCAGCGTCAGCGCCAGGTTGGCCGCCGCGCTGCCCAGCATGCCGGCGAAGCATTCGAGCACTTCCAGGCAGAGCGCATCGTGCTCGCTCGAAGGCGCAGGCGACGATCTCGGCGGCCGTGCGCGCCGGGGCCTGCACGCCGTTGCGTTCGGCCAGCGCGCGGTACACCAGTTCCATGCCGGGGCCGGACAGGATGCGTTCGTTCGACACGTGCGGCCACTCGCGCCAGGCGTACTGCAGGATCGCGAACTCGCGCTCGTCGCTCGGCGCGAAGTTGACGTGGCCGCCTTCGCTGCCGAGGGTGACGAAACCGTCGGCGGTCGGGATCACGCCCGACACGCCAAGACCGGTGCCGGCGCCGAGCACGCCCGACACCGCATGCGGCGCCGGCTTGCCGCCGCCGATCTGCAGCAGGTCGGCCGCGCCCAGTCCCGGCAGCGCCATGGCCAGCGCCGTGAAGTCGTTGACCACGACCAGCGTCGACCAGCCCATCGTGCGCCGCACTTCGTCGGTCGAGAACTGCCAGTCGCGGTTCGTCATGCGCACCAGGTCGCCGCTGACCGGATTGGCCATGGCGAAGGCCGCATGCGTGATGCGCTCGCCCTTCTGCTCGGCGAGGTAGGTGTTCAGCAGCTGCACGATGCCGCTGTAGTCGTCGCACTTGAGGACCGCGGTCTGGCGGAACACGCCGGGCGCCGTCTCGAGCGTGAAGCGGGCATGGGTGGCGCCGATATCGGCCAGCAGGCGCGGGCCGTCGGCGTAGGAGGCACGGCTGGATTTTTGTTCGGTGTCTGGTTCAGTGATCATCGTGCTTTGCACGGCCGGGATGAGGTCTGAAGGCGAACAGGATAGCATTGTTTGATTGCTACCAAAGCTCTGAACGGCGAATCTTCGTTGCCGATGGCGGATTGGCGCCATGGTTGAGTGATACGATGGCGGCCAATGAAGACCCGAACCTACCTACTCCTGATGCTGGCGGCGATCCTCATCCCGGTCGCCTTCCTGTCGTTTTCGGGCCTGTACATGCTGCTGGAGTCGGAGCGCGAGTCGCGCATCCAGCGCGTCGCCGAGATCGCCCATTCCACGTCCCTGCTGATCGACAGCGAAATCATGGCGGCCGAGGCATCGATCCGAACGTGGCGAACTCGCCCGGCATGCAGGCCGAAGACTTCGCCGGGCTGCACCGGCTGCTGTCGGCGACGCGCACCTCGCCCTTGAGCTGGACCCTGATTGCGGACTACGCCGGCAGCGGCATGATGAATACGCTCGTCCCCTACGGCACGCCCCTGGCCGTCAAGTCGGGACCGTGGGCGGCCAAGGTCTACGATGCCCAGGCAACGCAGGTCGGCGGCTACTTCCTGGGCGCGACGTCGAAACGCGGCGTGGTCTCGGTCAACGTGCCGGTCCCGGCGGCGCTCGGGAAGAAATATGTGGTCACGCAGATTTTCGACCCCCGGTATTTCGACAAGATTTTTCACAAAAATACCCTGCAGGCCGGCTGGATCATCGGCGTGTTCGATACCAACGGCATCTCGATCGCGCGCAACGTGAATGCGGCCAGGCTGGTCGGCAGCAAGGTCAATCCTGTCCTGTACGCCGCCTCGCGCCAGGAGGCCGGCATGCTGCGGCACACGACGCGCGATGGCATCGACGTCTACGACGTCTTCGTGCGCTCCGAGCTGACCGGCTGGACGGTGGCGATCGGCATGCCGGTGGAGGAAGTCGAGCAGGCGGCGCGGGTCACCACCTTCTACGCCGCGCTGTCCTTGCTGAGCGTGCTGGGCGCCGCGGTCGGCATCGCGGTATTTTTCGGCCGCCGCATCGACAACTCGCTGCGCGAGGCCACCTCGGCGGCGCAAGCGCTGGCGCACGACAAGATGGTGCCGCTGGCGCCCTCGCGTTTAAAGGAAGTCAATGCGCTGCTGGCGGTGTTGCATGGCACGGGCCTCGCGCTCACGCGGGAAAACGCGGCCCGGCTCGCGCTCGAAGCGGAACGCGAAAAACTGCTGGCCAACGAACGCGCGGCCAGGCAGCAGGCGGAAGCGCAGAGCGAAGCGAAGGACCATTTCGTTTCCATGCTCAGCCACGAGCTGCGCAATCCGCTGGCGGCCATCAGCGGGGCCGCGTCGGTCGTGCGCTTGCCGAACCTGGCGCCCGCCCGCAAGGAAAAAGCGTGGGAAATCGTCGACCGCCAGCTGCGCCACCTGACCCATATCCTGGACGACCTGCTCGACGTCCGGCGCGTCATGACCGGCAAGGTCACGCTGCAACGCCTGCCCGTCAACGTCGGCGAGATCCTGGGCTTGTGCTGCCAGTCGCGGATGATGTCGGATACCGGCCAGCATACCTGGTCGGTCGCCACGCAGGAGGCGTGGGTCCTGGGCGACCGCACCCGGCTCGAGCAGGTCTTCGACAACCTCCTGACGAATGCGATGAAATATACGGCGCCCGGCGGCACGATCAGCGTCGGCAACACCATCGCCGGGAGCATGGTGGTGATCGAGGTCGTCGATACGGGCGCGGGCATCGAGCCGGAAGTCTTGCCTTTCATCTTCGACTCGCTGACACAAGGGCCGACCACGATCGACCGCGCCCAGGGCGGCCTGGGACTGGGCTTGTCGATTGCAAAAGGCCTGGTGCAGCTGCACGACGGGACCATCGGCGCGCCCAGCAGCGGCCTGGGTACGGGAAGCGTGTTCCGTGTCGAACTGCCGCTGGCCGCAGCGCCAGGCGGCTGATCGCCAACGGCCTTACTGGCCGATCAGCACCACCGGATTGCGCGCCTCGAACTGCACCTTGCCGTCCTTGACGATGGCGGTCGTTCCCGAATACCAGTCGCGCACGGTCTGGCCATCCATGAACACGCCCGATACCGGCACCGCGGTCGGCTTGTCGGTGGGCAGGCCGAGCGCGACCACCACGCGGTCGGTCACGTCGCCATGCTCCCAGGTGCGCTTGAAGGTGTAGGGATAGCTCTGGATCATGCGGTGCACGCCGGCGCCGACGGCCGGATGGGCCTCGCGGAAGCGGCCGAGCCGGGCCCAGTGCTCGCGCACGTCGCGCACGCGGTTCACGCCGCGCTGGGCGTTCGATGCCAGCTCGTCCCAGTTCATGAAGGAGCGCAGCGTGGCGTCGCCCTCGGCGCCCTCGATCTTCAGCAGGCGCGCGGTTTCGTCGCCATAGTAGATCTGTGCCGCGCCCGGCGCGAGCAGCAGCTTGTTGGCAGTGTCGTAGGGACGCTGGCGCAGCGCATCGTAGGGCTGGCCGTCGTCGTGCGAGCTGAGGTAGTTCAGCACCGAATAGCCCTTCATCGGCCCCTGCAGCGCCTGCGAATACTCGCTGAACAGCTTCTCGAAGCCTTCGGCCGCATCGGTCTTCATCGTGAAGTTGATCAGGCTGTCGAAGCCCTCGGCCGGGTAGTCGGCCGTCAAGCCGCCCAGGTCGAAAGCGCGGCCGTGCCGGATGCCGTAGTTATACACCTCGGCCGTCATGTAGAACGGCGTGTCGTCCAGCTTCTTCGCCGGATTGGCCTTCTTCCAGTCCTCGAAGGCGCCGCTCGCCACCTTCTTCAGCTCCTTCCACACGCCGGGCTCGGTGTGCTTGACGGTGTCGGCGCGGAAGCCGTCGAAGCCGTACTTGCGCACCCAGTCGGCATGCCATTTCATCAGGTAGTAGCGCGGCGCGCGCGGGTAGCCGGTGCGCTTGAAGAAGGCGTCGAGCTCCTTGACTTCGCGCTCGTAGCGCCCTTCCTTCTTCCACTTCGGCCACCAGCTGCGGGCGGCAGCGCGACCGGCTTGTCGCTGCCGGTCAGGAAGTCGGGCAGGTTCTTCACCAGCGTGCAGTCCATCGTCGTGCGCGCATCTTTGTAGGTGCAGGTGGGGCCGGTGCGCACCCAGTCCGCCGGCCACACCGGGTCGCTTGCGGTGACCGGACCGGTATGGTTCATCACCACGTCGAGCAGCACGCGCAGGCCGTTGGCATGGGCGGTGTCGACCAGCGTGCGCAGTTCCTCCTCGGTGCCGAGGTTGGCGTCGATCGCCGTGAAATCGCGCGCCCAGTAGCCGTGGAAGCCATAGCTCTTGCCGGTGCCTTCGTCGGTGCCGGCGTGGATCTGCTCGACCGGCGGCGTGATCCAGATCGCGGTCACGCCCAGCTCCTTGAAATAGCCCTCCTTGATCTTCGCCGTGATGCCGGCGAAGTCGCCGCCCATGAAACCGCGCAGCTTGGCCGCGTCGTCCTTGCGGCCGTAGGCGTGGTCGTTACCCGGATTGCCATTATTAAAACGGTCCGTCAGCAGGAAATAGACGGTCGCGTTCTCCCAGACGAAGGGTTTGGCGGGCGCCGCCCAGGGCGCGGGTGCGGCGTGGGCAGTGCCAAACGCGAACAGCAGGGAGACGGCAAGTACGGGTAGTTTCATGCGGGGTTCCTGGTGAAAGGTGGATCAGGTGACGACGCTCGGCTGCTCGCGGCCGGTGCGCTGGCGCAGTTCGGAGAGGCTCATCGGCGATGGCGACCAGGCCTGACAAGGCGTGCCTGCGTGTCGAGGCCGTGGCGGCCGGGTCGGCCTCGTAGCGTTCGAGGTAGAGGCGGATGGTGGCGCCTTCGGTGCCGGTGCCGGACAGGCGGAACACGATGCGCGAGCCGTCGCTCATGATGATGCGCACGCCCTGCTTCGTGGCGACCGAGCCGTCGACCGGGTCGGTGTAGACGAAATCGTCGGCCAGCGCGACGCTGGTACTCGCCCAGCGTCTGGCCGGCCAGCGTCGGGCAGCTTGGCGCGCAAGGCCGTCATCATGGCGTCGGCCGCCGCGGCGTCGACCGCTTCGTAATCGTGGCGCGAATAGTAGTTGCGGCCGAAGCGCGCCCAGTGTTCGCCGCACCAGCTGCTCGACCGATTTGCCGGTCGCGGCCAGCATGTTCAGCCAGAACAGCACGGCCCACAGGCCGTCCTTTTCGCGCACGTGGTCGGAGCCGGTGCCGTAGCTCTCTTCGCCGCACAGCGTGACCATGCCGGCATCCATCAGGTTGCCGAAGTACTTCCAGCCGGTCGGGCGTCTCGAAGCATGCGATGCCGAGCGCTTCGGCCACGCGGTCGGCGGCCATCGAGGTCGGCATCGAGCGGGCGATGCCCTTGATGCCGGCCGCGTAGCCCGGCGCCAGCGTGCGCGTTGGCGGCGATGATGGCCAGGCTGTCGGACGGCGTGACGGCGAGGCCGCGGCCGACGATCATGTTGCGGTCGCCGTCGCCGTCCGACGCGGCGCCGAAGTCGGGCGCATCCGGGCCATTCATCAGCGCGATCAGTTCGGCGGCGTTGACCGGGTTCGGGTCGGGATGGTGGCCGCCGAAGTCTTCCAGCGGCTCGCCGTTGATGACGGTGCCGGCGGGCGCGCCGAGCACGCCTTCGATGATCGCCTTGGCATAGGGGCCGGAGACGGCGCACATGCCGTCGAATCTCATGCGGAAGCCGCCCTGCGAACAGCGCGCGGATCGCGTCGAAGTCGAACAGGCGTTCCATCAGTTCGGCGTAGTCGGCGACCGGGTCGATGACCTCGACCTGCATGCCGTCCGAGCGTGCGTGGCGCCGATGCGCGTCGAGGTCGACGGGCGGCGCATCGCTGATGCGGTAGTGACGCCAGCGTCTGCGTCTGCGCGTAGATCGCGTCGGTGATTTTTTCGGGCGCCGGGCCGCCGTTGTCGATGTTGTACTTGATGCCGAAGTCGCCGTCCGGGCCGCCCGGATTGTGGCTGGCCGAGAGCACGATGCCGCCAAAGGCGCCGTGCTTGCGGATCACGCAGCTCACCGCCGGCGTCGAGAGGATGCCGCCCGCCCGACCAGCATGCGCGCCACGCCGTGGGCGGCGGCCATGTGCAGGATCGTCTGGATCGCCTCGCGGTTGAAGTAGCGGCCGTCGCCGCCGACCACCAGGGTGCGGCCGCTGCAGTCGCCCAGCGTCAGGAAAATCGCTTCGACAAAATTCTCGAGGTAGCCCGGCTGCTGGAACTCGGTCACCTTCTTGCGCAGGCCCGAGGTTCCCGGACGCTGGCCGGCAAATGGCGTCGTTGCCACGGTCTGAATCGTCATGCTTCGCTCCCGATGAATGCGTTGTCGTTTGTTGATAAAACGTTACGATACTTCAGGAGCGAAAATGATGTCGCCGTTTTAGTTGGCGGCTTTGTCGGTCACCGCGAGCGTCAATACGGCGGCCAGCAGCATGCAGCCGCCGCCCAGCGCCAGGGTTTGCACCGTGTGGCCATGGAAGAACTCGCGCGTGACGAAACCGAGCAGCAGGCCGCTGACGATTTGCGGGATCACGACGAAGAAGTTAAACAGGCCCATGAAATAACCCATGCGCTTGGCCGGCAGCGCGCCCGCCAGGATCGCATACGGCATCGTCAGGATGCTGGCCCAGGCGATGCCGACGCCGACCATCGGCAGCATCAGCATTTCCTTGCTGTCGATGGCGACGATGCTGGCCAGGCTGATGCCGCCGATCGCCAGGCAGGTCGCGTGCACGATCTTGCGGCTGGTGGCGCGGGCGAAGACCGGCAGGATGAAGGCGGCCAGCGCCGAGACGCCGCTGTACACCGCGAACATGATGCCGACCCAGTTGCCGGCATCCTGGAAGGCGGCCGACTGGGCGTCGCTGGTGCCGTAGACCGAGTCGGCGATCGCGCTGCCGGTATAGATCCACATCGCGAACAGCGCGATCCAGGTGAAGAACTGGACGAAGGCCAGCTGCACCATCGTCTTCGGCATCTTGGCGAAGCCGCTCAGGATCTCGGCGAAGGCGACGCCGAGGTTGCGCGCGTGTTTGCGCTCGCTGTTGAAGGCGGCCATGTCGGGCGGCGGCAGTTCGTCGGCGCTGAACACGGTCCAGCTGACGGCGCCCATGAAGACCAGCGCGCCGGCATAGAACGAATAGCGCACGGTGTCGGGAATGCTGCCGTCGACCGGCACGTTCGACACGCCCATGCTGGTGAAGATGGTCGGCAGCAGCGAGGCGATCACCGCGCCGCAGCCGATGAAGAAGGTCTGCATCGCATAGCCGGCGGTCTGCTGCGAGACGTCGAGCTTGTCGCCGACGAAGGCGCGGAACGGCTCCATCGAGACGTTGATCGCCGCGTCCATCATCCACAGCACGGCCACGGCCATCCACAGCGCCGAGGAATTCGGCATCAGGAACATGGCGATCATCGCCAGCAGCGCGCCGACGAAGAAGAAGGGACGGCGGCGGCCCCATTTCGGGTGCCAGGTGTTGTCGCTCATGTAGCCGATGATCGGCTGCACCAGCAGGCCCGTGACGGGCGCGGCGAGCCAGAACAGGGCCAGGTCGTCGGGGTTGGCGCCGAGCGTCGAGAAGATGCGGCTGGTGTTGGCGTTCTGCAGCGCGAAGCCGAACTGGATGCCGAAGAAGCCGAAGCTCATGTTCCATAACTGCCAGAACGACAGGCGCGGTTTGTTGAGCGCCTTGGTATGCATGTCCATCTGTGTGTCCCCAATGGCCCGGGTTGCAATCGGGCTCTAGTATGTGTGGCGAACGCGCCACGTGCCGCCGTCGATGCCGCGCAGGGATGCGGGGCTGGAGAAAGTAGCTGGGGAGCGTTCCCGTCCGAAGGCCATGAGGACGGGCTGTTACAGGGTGAATTTGTAGCAAAATAACATGGCGTTTTCCGAGTGTCAATTCGAATGAGGCGTAGTAAAATCGCCACGCCTGCCGGGTTCAGCGACGGGCTTTGTAGTCAAATAACATATAACGAGACGGAGACAACCATGCTCGACATGCAGCGCCGGCTGAGCAATTCCTTTTACGCCCTGACCAGCCTGCCGGCCACGGCCATGGGCTTCGCCCTGTGCATCCAGATTTCGGCGCTCAGCTGGCTGCTGAGCACCAAGTACCACCTCGACATCCACGAGATCGGCATCGTCTGGGCCGCCGGTCCCCTGGCCGGCATCCTCGGCCAGGTGATCATCGGCTTCATCAGCGACAAGACCTGGTTCTGGGGCGGACGGCGGCGGCCCTTCATCCTGATCGGCGGCGTGCTGGCGGCCTTGTCCGTGTTCCTGCTGCCGCGCATCGAGATCGTCGCCGGCCTGCTCGGCATCGGCAACCTGTTGATCGTCGCCGTCATCATCGCGCTGACGCTCGACCTGTCGATCAATATCGGCTTCAACCCGACGCGCTCGATCATCGCCGACGTCACCCCGGACGGCGACGCCCGCACCCGCGGCTACACCTGGATGCAGACCATCTCCGGCTTCTGGGGCGTGATGGCCTATTTGATCGGCGCCTTCATCGACAACTACACGCTCATTTCGGTGGGCGTGCTGCTGGTGCTGGTGTTCTCGATCCTGCCGGTGCTGCTGATCGAAGAGCCGCGCGACGCTGGCGCCATCGACGCGGGAGGCCGCCACCGCGCACCGACTGGCCGCAGCTGTGGCGCCTGTGGGCGGCGCACGCCTTCACCTGGTTCGGGGTGCAGGCGATGTTCGTCTACATCATCTCCTTCATCCAGCAGCACGTGGTCACGCCCGGCGCCAGCGTCGAACAGGCGGCGGCGCAGTCGGGCCATGTGATCGCGATTTCGTTCGCCGTCATGAACGTGGTCGGCTTCCTGCTGCCGGCGCTGGTGCTGGCGCCGCTGGTGACGCGCTTCGGGCGCGTGCGCACGCAGGCGGCCTGCATCGGCATCATGGCGCTGGCCTATTTCGCGATCGCCCTGTTCGCGCGCACGCCAGGCACGCTGTACGTGCTGATGGGCGTGGTCGGCATCGGCTGGGCGGCGGTGGTCAGCCTGCCGTTCGCGATCATGAGCGAAAAGGTCGACAAGAGCCGCATGGGTTATTTCATGGGCCTGTTCAACCTGTCGGTGGTGCTGCCGCAGCTGGCCACGACCGTCGTCGGCTTCGTGCTCAATGGCGCGGCGGACAAAAGCGTCCTGTTCCTGATCTGCGGCGGCTGCCTGGCCGTGTCGAGCGTGCTGTGGCTGCTGGTGCGCGACAGCAAGGCCGCACCAAGCGCCACGCCGGCACTCGCCGCTTCACACTAATAACAAAGAGACCTTCACCATGCCATCGATCCGCCCCCTCTTCCTCCTGACCGCCCTGCTGGCCGCGCCAGTCCTCGCGGCCGACGTCGCGCCCGCGACGAAACCGTCGACCGCCCTGCCCGGCGTGCGCCTGCTGCCGGAGCAGCTCGAGATTCCCGGCCTGAACCGCAAGCGCCAGGTGCGCCTGTACCTGCCGCCGGGTTACGCCACCTCCGGCAAGCGCTATCCGGTGCTGTACATGCACGACGCCCAGAACCTGTTCGACGACGCCACGGCCTACGCCGGCGAGTGGAAGGTCGACGAAACGCTGGACGCGCTGAGTAAAGAAGGCAAGCTGGAACTGATCGTGGTCGGCATCGACAACGGCGGCGACAAGCGCATGACGGAACTGAACGCCTGGGACAGCGCGCGCTTCGGGCAGGCCGAGGGCAAGCAATACACCGACTTCGTCGTCAAGACCTTGAAGCCGCATGATCGACAGCCAGTACCGCACCCTGCCCGACCGCGCCAACACCGCCATCATGGGCAGCTCGATGGGCGGACTGGCCTCGCACTATGCGATCGCGCAGTACCCGCAGGTGTTCAGCAAGGCCGGCGTGTTTTCGCCCGCCTACTGGACGGCGCCGGCCTCCTTCGACTTCGTCGGCACCCACCCGCTGCCGAAGGATGCGCGGGTCTACCTGCTGATGGGCGAGAAGGAAGGCGATTCGATGGTGCCGGACGTGGAGCGCATGGCGGGCGTGGTGCGCACCAGCGGCCATCCGGCGGACGGCACGGTACTCAAGATCGTGCCGGGCGCGAAGCACAACGAGGGGTTCTGGAGCGGCGAGTTGCGCGAGGCGCTGCTGTGGATGTTCAAGCCGGGTAGCTGACCTTCGTAGGGTGGGCACTCGTGCCCACGCGGTGCGGCCGATGCATGTCGAAACGCGGCGCGAATGCTCGACCGTTACCGCGTGGCTCAGGTGCCCACCTCGAAAAACGGGGAATCGATCCACTGGACCGTTCCCCGTTTTTCATCCTATTGCGGCGTGCGCCGCAACCATTACGCCTTCGGCTTCGCCTTCTTGAACGGCGGCTTGTCCGACTTGAACCCAGGCTTCTTGAAAGCGCAGCTGCCTTCTTCGGCGGCGGCGTTTCGCCGTCGCGCGTGATGTTGAGCTGCTGGCCGGCCACCCACACGGTTTTCAGGTGGTCGATCAGGTCCGGCGGCATGTCGGCCGGCAGGTCGAGCGTACTGAAATCGTCGTAGATTTCGATGCGGCCGATGTGCTTGGCGTCGATGTTGGCTTCGTTGGCGATGGCGCCGACGATGTTGCCCGGCTTGACGCCGTTGGCGTGGCCGACTTCGATGCGGAAGGTCGCCATGCCTTCGTCCGGTGCGCGGGCGATGCGCTCCTTCTTGAAGCCGTCGCGCGGTGCGCGCGGACCGTCGTCGCGCGGCGCACGCGGCAGGCGCTCGACGAAGTCGGTGCGTGCCGGACGCTCTTCCCAGGTCGACGCCTTCGGCTCGCGGTCCTGCTTTTCCAGCAGCAGCGGCACGTCGCCGCGGCCCAGCTTGGCCAGCGCGGCGGCGATGTCGACCGCCGGCACGTTCTGCTCCTGCTCGAATTCCTCGATCAGGGAACGGAACTGGTCCAGGCCGCCGGCGGCCAGGGTCGCCGAGATCTGTTCCTTGAACTTGGCGATGCGCACGTCGTTGACGGCCTTGATGGTCGGCAGGGTCAGCTGCGACACAGTCTGGCGCGTGGCGCGCTCGATCGCTTTGCAGCAGGCTGCGCTCGCGCGGCGTGATGAACAGGATCGCGTCGCCGCTGCGGCCGGCGCGGCCGGTACGGCCGATGCGGTGGGTGTAGCTTTCCGGGTCCGACGGCACGTCGTAGTTGATGACGTGGCTGATGCGCTCGACGTCCAGGCCGCGCGCGGCGACGTCGGTGGCGACCAGGATGTCGATCTTGCCGTTCTTGAGCTGCTCGATGGTGCGTTCGCGCTGCCTGCTGGGCCATGTCGCCGTTGATGGCGACGGCGGCGAAACCGCGCGCCTGCAGCTTGGTCGCCAGTTCTTCGGTACCGAGCTTGGTGCGGGCGAAGATGATCATGCCGTCGAACGGCTCGGCTTCCAGGATGCGGGTCAGCGCTTCGAGCTTCTGCATGCCCGACACCAGCCAGTAGCGCTGGGTGATGTTGTCGGCGGTGCCGGTCTTGGCGGCGACCGTGACTTCGCTGCGGGTCGCGCAGGTAGGTCTTGGCGATGCGCTTGATCGCCGACGGCATGGTGGCCGAGAACAGCGCGATCTGGCGCTCTGCCGGGATCTGCTTGAGGATCTGCTCGACGTCGTCGATGAAGCCCATGCGCAGCATTTCGTCGGCTTCGTCGAGCACCAGGGTCTTCAGCTGCGACAGGTCGAGCGAGCCTTTCTCGCATGTGGTCGATCACGCGGCCCGGGCGTGCCGACGATGACGTGCACGCCGCGGCGCAGCGCCTGCAGCTGCGGGCCGTAGCTCTGGCCGCCGTAGATCGGCAGCACGGCGAAGTTCTTCATGTGGGCGGCGTAGCTCTGGAAGGCTTCGGCGACCTGGATCGCGAGTTCGCGCGTCGGCGCCAGCACCAGCGCTTGCGGCGCGGACTGTTTGGTGTCGATGCGCGCCAGGACCGGCAGCGCGAAGGCCGCGGTCTTGCCGGTACCCGTCTGCGCCTGTCCCAGCACGTCGCGGCCTTCCATCAACAGGGGAATGGTGGCGGCCTGGATCGGCGACGGCGTTTCGTAGCCGACGTCCTTCAACGCCTTCAGGATGGGCGCCGGGATGTTCAGGTCGGAAAACGATGGGAGTGGGGGTGTCGGACATGGGTGACTTTCGAAAAACGATACTAAACCGCTAGTTTACTCCCTCGTCGGGAACGGGCGGGCACAATTTGAAATGCAGCAAAAAAAACGCAGCCCCATGCGCCATTTGACGCATGGGGCTGCTTGAAGGAAATACGGTTTAAATCTTGCGCGCTGCGCAGTGGCGCTTGATGTACTCGTCGTGGGTCGGCATCACGTCCACGCACTTGGCGATCACGCCGCGCACGCTGTCGAGATACTCGGCGATCTCGGCCTCCGACTGCACGTCGACCAGCGGGTGATAACGCTCGACCGCCAGGTTCTGCCCTTCGAACACCTGGGTCCAGCCGACTTCCGAGAACAGCTCGTTGTCGACCCGGACCACGCGCCCGCTGGCGCGGTACAGGTCCATCTTCTGTTGCAGCGTCTCGGGAATGGCCATGTTGGCGCATTCCGTCCAGTAGGCCGAATCGGTGCGCTGGTTCAGCTTGTAGTGCAGCACGATGAAGTCGCGGATGCGCTCGTACTCGAAGCGCGACTGGCGGTTGTACTCGTTGCGCTCGATCTCGTTGAAGCCGCGGTCCGGGAAGAAGTCGACCAGGCGCTGGATCGCCGACTGGATCAGATGGATGCTGGTCGATTCGATCGGCTCGAGGAAGCCGCCGGCGAGACCGATGGCGACCACGTTGCGGTTCCAGGCCTGCTTGCGCATCCCGGTCTGGAACTTGATCAGGCGCGGCTCGGCCAGCGCCTGGCCGTCGAGATTGGCCAGCAGGGTCGCTGCGGCCTCGTCGTCGCTGATGAAGCGGCTGCAGTAGACGTGGCCGTTGCCGGTGCGGTGCTGCAGCGGGATGCGCCACTGCCAGCCCGATTTGTGCGCCGTGGCGCGCGTGTACGGCGTCATGCGCGGGGCTCGATTCGCAGGGCACGGCCAGCGCGCGGTCGGCCGGCAGCCAGCCGGTCCAGTCCTCGTAGCCGGTCTGCAGCGCCTGTTCGATCAGGATGCCGCGGAAGCCCGAGCAGTCGATGAAGAGTTCACCGCCCACCTTGGTGCCGTTTTCCAGTTCGACCGACTCGATGAAGCCGTCGCCTTCGCGCTGGATGGCGCGCACGATCTTGCCCTCGATGCGGGTGACGCCGCGCGACTCCGAGAGCTTGCGCAGGTAGCGCGCATACAGGCTGGCGTCGAAGTGGTAGGCGTAGGCGATGTCGCCCAGCGGCGAATTGGCGACGTCGAAACGCGGCGGCATGAACTTGCCCGCTTTCGCGGCCATGCGCGTGATCGAATACTGTTCCAGCGGCGCGGCCTTGCCCATGCGGCGCATCTTGTACCAGTACTGTTCGAAGGGGACGGTGGCCAGGTCCTGGCCGAGGCGCCCGAAGCCGTGCATGTAGCGCTCGCCCAGGCGGCCCCAGTTCACGAACTCGACGCCGAGCTTGAAGCTGCCCTGGGTCTCGCGCATGAATTCGGCCTCGTCGATGCCGAGCACGCGGTTGAAGCGCTGGATCATCGGGATGGTCGCTTCGCCGACGCCGACGATGCCGATCTCGTCCGACTCGACGAGGCGGATGTTGTAGCGGCCGCTGAGGATGGTGGCGAGCGCCGCGGCGGTCATCCAGCCGGCGGTGCCGCCGCCGACGATGACGATGTCCTTGATTGGTTCGTTGTGCATGTGGTTTCACCCGGGGGGTCAAAAAAACAACCCCTGGCAGGCGCGGGCCTGGCAGGGGTCGTTACTGTACCGCAGTTCAGGCTAGCTTAGAAGCGATAGCTGGCGCCGAAGTGGTAGGTACGGCCGTAGTCGACGCGGTTGGTCGGGTTGTTCTCGTCCGTCGGTGAACTCCAGGAACGGTGCGTTGTTCCAGTTCTGCGCCTGGGCGAACAGGCTCGTGCCCTTCAGCCAGCCGCTCTGGATTTCATACGACGCCTGCAGGTCGACGATGGTCTCGCCCTTGATGAAGGTGAGCTGCGCGTTGTCCTGGTAGTCCGACACCTGGCCCAGGAAGCTCGAACGCTTGCGCGCTGCGGCGGCGATCTGGAAGCCGGCCTTTTCGTAGTACAGGCGCAGGTTGGTCACCTTGCGCGACAGGCCCGGCAGCGGGATGCTGACCTTGTCGCCGTTCACGTTGGCGAAGCCGATTTCCGGCAGTTCGATGCCGCTCTTGGTGTCCGAGTGGTTGACCATCACGCCGAAACCGTCGAGGTAAGGCGTGATCATCGAGAACGGCAGGTTGGCCGCCAGCTCGTAGCCGTACAGGTTGCCGCCGTCGCCGTTGGTCGGCTGGGTGAACAGGCCCTGCGTCGAACCTGCGAATGGACCGGTCAGCGGCAGCGCCGTGGTCGACGTGATGAACGGCGCGTAGTCGAAGGCGCGCGGTGCACGGTAGATGTAGGTGTCGAGCTTCTTGTAGAAGGCGGCGGCACTCACATAGCCCTTGTTGCCGAAGTACTTCTCGTACGACAGGTCGAGCGACTTGGCGCGGAACGGCTTCAGTTGCGGGTTGCCGCCGCTGCCGGTCAGGATCGACAGGCCGCTGGTGGCGAGGCCGAAGTTCTGGCCGGCGCGCAGGTCGTCCAGGTTGGCGCGCGAGACGCACCTTGGCGGCGCCGAAGCGCAGGAACTGCTCGTTACTCCAGGTCGAACGACAGGTTCAGGCTTGGCAGGACATCCCAGAACTTGTCGCCGTCGGTCACGCGCTGCGCCGGGCAGGTCTGCGGCGGTATTGCCGACGCAACGCGCCTTGTCGACGACATAGCCGCCGCCCGTCTGGTCGGTGTGCACAGCCTGCACGCCGACGTTGCCGCGGTACGGCAGGCCGAACAGCTTACCGTCCAGGCCACCCATGAAATAGGCGGTCGTGATGCGTTCCTTGACGTCCCAGAACTTGCCGTAGATGTCGGCGTCGACCTTCGGCGCCAGTTCGTAGATCGAACCGAGCGAGTCGCGCGGATCCCACGATGCGACGTTGAAGCCCGAAGCGCCGGCCTGCGCCACGTCGCTGCCCGGCATGTCGGCGGCAGCGAACGGACCGCCGCCCTTGATCATCAGGCGGCCATCCTGGCCGCTACGCGCCTTGTCGCGCATGGTGTGGTTGAAGCCATAGGTCGTGTCGACGACCGGGCCCCACTCGACGGCCTTCTTGGCGGTCAGGCGGATCGCCTTGACGTTCGTCCTCGACGTACGGCTGGCCGAGGTAGCCGGCCTGCGGCGACGCTGCGCCGCCGGACCAGCCCATGACGTCGGTCAGGCGCGCGACGCTGCGGTCGGCGTAGTTCAGGCCCGGGGTGTACTTCACCTGGGTGACGTTGGCGCCGTCGAAGCCGGTGTACTTCAGGAAGTCCTGCTGGCTGGCGACGGTGCCGGCCGTGGTTTCGTAGCGCGAACCGAGCTTGGTGGCCTTCGACCAGGTCAGGTCGGCCGCGGTGGTCCAGTCGCCGATTTTCAGCTCGTTGTTCCAGCCGATGGTCTTCAGGTCGTCTTTCGCGCCTTCGTAGTGGTTACGGACGACGCCCTTCCAGTTGGTGATGGTGCCGCTGGTGGCGACGCCATTGGCCACGGTGGCCTGGCTCAGGACGTGCGGCAGCTCGTAGGCGCCGCCGCCGTTGTAGGCCACGCCGCCTTCGAAGCCGGTCTTCTTCAGGCCGGTTTCGCCTGCCGAGTAGAACAGGTCGAAGGTCGACTTGAAGTTCTTGTTAGGACGGAACTGCAGCGAGGCGAAGGCGCCGTCGCGGTTGTGCGAGTTCTGTTCGGTGTCGTAGCCAAAGCCGCCAGGGGTTTTGACATCGGCGCCGTTGTACTTCATGGTCGCCGTGCCCCACGAATTGAACTTCGACTGGCCGCCGCCGAGTTCTTCGTAGCGGGTCAGGCCGATAGCCACGCCGAAGGTGCGGTTCGCGAACTGGTCGATGTAGGACAGGGTGTAGCGGTCGCCGTCGCCTTCAGGCAGGCCGTCGCGCTGCTTCACGCCGAGGCGGCTCTTCTTGTAGCTGACAGCGACGGTGCGCTTGCCGAAGTCGAGCGGCTGCACGGTGCGCAGGTCGATGGTCGACGCCAGGCCCTGGCCGATGACGGAAGCGTCAGGCGTTTTGTAGATGACGACGGAACCCATCAGTTCGGCCGGGAACAGGTCGAACTCAGGCGAGCGCGCGTTGCCGGTCGAGGCCATTTCGCGGCCGTTGAGCAGGTTGCCGTTGAAGCTAGGCGCCAGGCCGCGCACCGAGATGTCGGCGGCTTTGCCCGAGCTGCGGCCGCGCTGGGCGGACACGCCCGGCAGGCGCGAGATCGACTCGGCGACGCTCTGGTCCGGCAGCTTGCCGATGTCTTCGGCCGAGATGGCTTCGACGATCGAGCTGGAATTCTTCTTGATCGAGATCGCCGCTTCGATACCCTTGCGGATACCGGTGACCTGGACGGTCGCGACCGGGGTCGCGGTCGGTGCTGACGGTCGCGGTCTCGCCGGTGGCGACAGCCGTGTTCGGGGCGACGTCGGTGGTGGTGGCCTGTTGCGCCTGGGCGCTGCCCAGGGCCATCAGGAAGATGGTGCAGCCGGCCGCGACCGGGCTCAGCGGGAATGCAAGGCGGGCCGTGTTCGCGGCGCGCTTGTTTGCGAAGAATTTCATGTGTCCCCTCAGATCAAACTATGTAATTTCCCGAAAGACAGCAACAGCCACGGCACGGGATCCAGAATCAACGTCTCTTTAGACGTTCCGACAAGAATTCTGTATTAAAACTAGATGCACTGTCAACGGGAGTTCATTTCTACTACGCCATCTTCGTCTTTTCCCCGCTCTTATATAGAGTGAAACGTCCCAGCGTTGTATCGCAGCTACAACAGTGCCTGTATGCACGTGTAGTCCGACTACATATTGATTGAATTTCACCAAGTGAGTGCGTAAATGCACCGACTTGGTGCAATATCGAAAATGGTATCGATGTCATTTGAAAATGGCCAAATTATCGTTGGCTCGCCGCTTGAAACGAGGCGCGCCGAGTGCCGCTCGGACGGCAGCGCCACGCATCGCGTATGTACCTAAACTAGCAACATTGATGAATTGATGCGCAACCAGTTTGTATAGTATTCTCGCCCGGTCATAGAGTGAAAAACTCACCATTTTCGGCAATTCACGCTCACCGACGATGTAGCCAGACTACCTATTCGTTTGTCGACAGTTTTCTTTATCCACCTTTTTCAGCCGAGTCCCGCCATGCGACGCTCTTTTGCAACACTTTTCCTCGCCGCCTTCCTCCACCCGGCGCTGGCCGCACCGGCCATCGAGCATCTGGAGCCGCCCTTCTGGTGGACCGGCATGCGGGACAAGGGCGTGCAGCTGATGGTGCATGGCGCGGACATCGGCAACACGCAGCCGACGGTCGACTATCCGGGCGTGCGCATCGCCGCCAGTACGCGGGTGCCGAACAAGAACTACCTGTTCATCGATCTCGAGATCGACCCGGGTGCGCAACCCGGCAGCTTCGAGATCGTCTTCGACGGCCCCGCCGGCGTGCTGCGCCAGCCGTACCAGCTGCGCGCGCGCGAACCGGGCTCGGCGCAGCGCCAGGGCTTCAACAGCAGCGACGCCATCTACCAGATCATGCCGGACCGCTTCGCCAACGGCGACCCGGGCAACGACAGCGTGCCCGGCATGCTGGAAAAGGCCGACCGCAAGAATCCGGGCGGACGCCATGGCGGCGACATCCAGGGCGCGATCGACCGCCTCGACTACATCGCCGCGCTCGGCTTCACCCAGCTGTGGCCGACGCCGCTGGTCGAGAACAACATGCCGGCTTATTCGTACCACGGCTATGCGGCCACGAACCACTACCGGATCGATCCGCGTTACGGCAGCAACGAGGACTTCGTGCGCCTCTCGAAAGAAGCGAAGCGGCGCGGCATCGGCCTGATCCAGGACGTGGTGCTGTCGCACATCGGCAAGAACCACTGGTGGATGAAGGACTTGCCGACGCCGGACTGGATCAACTTCGGCGGCAAGTTCGTCCCGACCGCGCACCACCGCGTCGCGGTGCAGGACAAGTACGCATCGAAGGCCGACAGCCGCAACTTCACCGCCGGCTGGTTCGTCGAGAGCATGCCCGACCTGAACCAGACCAATCCGCTGGTGGCGAATTACCTCATCCAGAACAACATCTGGTGGATCGAGTACGCCGGCCTGTCCGGCCTGCGCATCGACACCTACAGCTATTCCGACGGCGCCTTCCTGAGCCGAGTACACCAAGCGCCTGATGAGCGAATACCCGAACCTGAACATGGTGGGCGAGGAATGGAGCTCGCTGCCGCCGGTGGTGGCGCGCTGGCAGCGCGGCAAGGTGAACTTCGACGGCTATACCTCCTCGCTCCCGAGCCTGATGGACTTCCCGATGGTGGACGCCATGCGCGGCGCCCTCGCCGAACCGGGCAAGGGCTTCACCGACGTCTACGAAACGCTCTCGCTCGACTACCTGTATCCGGAACCGGGCAATCTTGTCCTGTTTGGCGGCAACCACGACATGGCGCGCATGTACAGCGTCGTCGGCGAAGACTTCGACCGCTACCGCATGAACATGGTGTTCCTGATGACGATGCCGCGCATCCCGCAGTTCTACACCGGCGACGAGCTCCTCATGACCAGCGCGACGAAGAACCGCGACGACGCCAGCTACCGCGTCGACTTCCCCGGCGGCTGGGCCGGCGACAAGGTCGATGCCTTCAAGGGCGCCGGCCTCACCGCCTCGCCAGCGCGAAGCGCAGGCGCTGGTGCGCAAGCTGGCCACCTGGCGCAAGGGCGAGCCGGTGATCCATAGCGGCCGCCTGATGCACTTCGGCCCCGAGAACAACACCTGGGTCTACTTCCGCTACAACGACAACAAACGCATCATGGTCGCGATGAACAACAACGCGAAGGAGATGGTGCTGCCGACCGCCCGCTTCCAGGAAATGCTGAAGGGGACGGCGTCCGGCGTCGATATCCTGAGCGGCAAGACGATCGACCTGTCGCGCGAGCTGCGTTTGCCGCCGAAGGCGACGCTGATGATCGAACTGCCGGGGGCGTGATGCACAGCTCCCTGCTTGCACTGCTCCCTCGCCCTCGCGGCGGTCCCTGCGGCCGCCGTCGAGACCGACCCCGGCCCGCTGCGCGAAACCTTCTTCCTGCGCGGCGGCTTCAATGGCTGGGGCCTGGACAACGCCCTGCAGCACAAGGGCAAGGGCATCTACGAAACCGAGATCCTGGTCAGCCCCGGCAACCACGGCTTCAAGCTGGGCACGCGCGACTGGGGCCGCGAATGGGCGCCGAGCCGCGACGCCAGCGTCGCCGTCAAGCCCGACCAGTCGATCCCGCTGGCGACCAGCGCCGGGCCGGAAGACAACGCTGTTCGTGCGCAGCACGGCGACCTACCGCTTCACGCTCGACGCCAGCCAGCCGGCCGCCCCGCGCCTGCGCATCACGCGCCTGGCCGAGCGCAAGAGCGGCCCCGCGCCGGACCCGCACGCCGGCCACGCGCGCGTCGCCACGCTCGCCTTTGCCACCTGGGACGGCAAGCAGGAGACGCGCGCGCTTTTCGCTGCAGGATGCGGAATCGCCAGCTGCGCAGCTATACCCATTCGACCAGCATGCAGCTGCGCGACCCGGTGCCGCAGCACGCGAGCTATGCCGAGCGCGCCGACCTGCCGTATCTCCGCAGCGGGAACCTGGCCTTCGACGCCCTGTTCGCGCTGGCGGCAAGCCGAGATGCGCCAGGATGCGGTCAGCGAGATCCGCGACGGCAATTACAACGGCGGCGCCGCCATCCCCTGCGACTGCTTCGAGACCGGCGAGAAATGGCATTACGTCTGGACGCGCGACCTGTCGTACGCGGCCGACCTCGGCCTGGCGCTGTTCGATCCGGCGCGGGTGCGCAATTCGCTCGACTTCAAGCTGGCGAAGTTTCGCGCCTGGCCTGGCGAAGGCGCCGCAGGTCGCGGGCACCGCCGACGGCCTGCAGATCGTGCAGGACACCGGCAGCGGCGGCAGCTGGCCGGTCAGCACCGACCGCGTCACCTGGGCCTTTGCGGCCGAGGAAACCCTGCGCACCCTGCCCGCCCGGGAGCGCGCCGCCTTCGCCGCGCGCGCACTGGCTGCGCTGACCAACACGATCGAGAACGACCGCCTCGCCGCCTTCGACGCGGAGGACGGCCTGTACACCGGCGAACAGTCCTTCCTCGACTGGCGCGACCAGAGCTACGCGTCCTGGATCGTCGACGACCTGGCCTCGATGGCAAGCGCCAAATCGGTCTCGACCAACGCCGCCCACTACCAGGCGCTGACGCTCACGGCGCGCCTGGCGCGGGAAAGCGGCGACGCCGCGCGCGCGGCGCGTTACGAAGGCTGGGCATCGAAGCTCAAGCTGGCCGTCAACGCGCGCCTCTGGCTGCCCGACGCCGGCATGTACAGCAGCCTCACCGCCGCCCATTTCGACAAGGCGCCGCTGCACAAATTCGACTGGCTGGGGCAGTCGCTGGCCATCCTCACCGGCATCGCCAGCGACGAACAGGCGCGCAGCATCCTGGCGCGCTACCCGCACGGCCCGATGGGCCCGCCGGTGATCTGGCCGCAGCAGCCGGGCATGCCGGTCTACCACAACCGCGCGATCTGGCCCTTCGTCACCGGCTACGGCCTGAAGGCCGCGGCCCAGGCCGGCAATGCGGCGGTGGCCGACGCGGCCTACGAGTCGCTGATGCGCGGCGCGGCGCTGAACATCTCGAACATGGAGAACCTCGAATGGCTGTCCGGCCAGCCGCTGCTGCTCGACGAGACAGCACCCGGCGCTGATCGGCCCGGTCATCAATTCGCGGCGCCAGCTGTGGTCGGTCGGCGCCTATCTCGGCATGGTGGTCGGAAAACGTGTTCGGCGTGACGGCGCTGGACGATGGCGTCGCGCCTGCGGCCTTTCGTGACGCCAAGTTGCGGCGCGAGGTGTTCGCCGGCACCAATCAGGCGACGCTGCACGAGTTGCGCTGCGCGGTGCGCGCATCACGGTGCGCCTGCTGCTGCCGCCGGTGTCGGCTCTCCAGGGCTATCACAAGGTCGAGCAAGGTGCTGCTCAACGGCGCGCCAGGTCGACGCCACGCATTCCCTGGGCGCGCCTGCGCGAGGGCGACGTCATCGAGATCGCGCTCGGCGGCGTCGTTGCAAGGCGACAGCACGATCAGGCGCGTGAACGCCGATCCGTATGTCGAATCGTCCGACAGTGTTCGGCCCGCGCGATCCGGTCATCGAGGCCATCGACGCGATGCCGGCGGCCACGCGCGCCTGCGCTTCGGCGGCAAGGACAAGGGCGTCGTGTACCACGTCTACCGCGACGGCAAGCAGGTGGCCGCCGAGCTGGCGGCCGGCGCCTGGGTCGACCGCGAGGCGCACCCGCAGGCCTGCTACGCGATCGAGGCGGCCTATGCCGGCCTCGGGCAACCGCAGCCACCACAGCATGCCGCGCTGCGTTGGCGCCGTCACCGAGCTGGCCGCGCACGACAGCGCTCGATTTGCCCGCGCTGCGCATCGACGCCGCCGGCGACTACGCGGTCCAGCTGCGCTACCGGAACGAGGCGAACCAGATCAACCTGGGCATCAGCGGCGGCGTGAAATGGCTGTCGATCGAAGACGCGGCCGGGCGCACGGTGGCGCAAGGCGTGGTCCAGCTGCCGCACACCACGGCCGGCGATCGGCCCGGCCTTGTCGACGCCGCTGGCCGCGCGCCTGCAGCCGGGCGCCTACCGCGTGGGGCTCGGCGATTTTTATAACATGAGCTACCTGGAGAGCAATGCCAGTTTCAGCGGCGCCGGCGGCACGGGCGGGCCGTCGAACCGCTTCGACCTGTTCGGCGTGCGGGTGCAGCGGGTGCGCTAACGCTGGCTCGGGCAGACCGGCCGACGCCGGCGCGCGCCGATGCATCGGCGGCCGATTCCGGCCGGCGCCGATGGTTTCAGCAGCATCAGCCGTCCCTCGACCACGCGAAACTCGAGCGGCATCGCCATCTTCGTCACCTCGCCGTCGGTGGCGACCTTGATGCGCCGGCGCGGCGACAGCGCGGCATGCTTGACCGTCAGGCGCTTGAAGGAGAAGGCGACCACGTTGTCGGCGTCGCCCAGGCGTCCGAGCGCGCCGCGCAGCATCAGGCCGAGCATGCCGAGCTTGCCGACCGGGCGCGGTGCGATCGCCGCCAGTTCGCCCTCCTCGAGCGCCATGCCCATGGGCGCCATCCCGACCTGCTCCATCTGCAGCCGGTTGTTCCCGACGAACAGGGTCGGCGTGCGCAGCTTGCGCGTGATGCCTTCGCTGTCGAGCGCGATGCGCAGCGGCCGGTGGCGCCCGAGCGCGGTCTTCAGCGCCGAGAAGATGGCGACTACGCGGCTGCGTCCGTACTGGCGCTTGTCCTGCTCGCGCGCTTCGAGCAGCTGCGGATACAGGCCGACGCTGGCGTTGACGAGGAAGATGCGGTCGTTGACCATGCCGATCTGGACCGGCGGTCACGCGGGCGTCGAGCAGCGCGCGCACGGCCTCGGTCAGGTCTTCGGGAATGCCGTGGGTGCGGCCGAAATAATTGAAGGTCCCCTGCGGCAGCACCCCGAACAGGCAGCCCTGGCGCACCGCTTCGTGCGCGACCGTATTGATGGTGCCGTCGCCGCCCGCGGCGACCACGACGCCCTCGTTTTCCTTGGCCAGCGCCGCCATCCGGCGCGCGATCTCGCACAGCTCGGACGGATCGTCGACCAGCTCGAGGTGGCAGGTACGGCCGGCAGCGGCGAGTACGTCGCGGATGGTCGACTCGCGCAGCGCCGTTTCGGCATGACCGGAGCCGGCATTCATGACGACATAAAAGGCCGCGTTCGGACCGGGTTCGACAAGTGGCATGGAGAGGGGGGCTGCTTTCATGGGTGATCGAACTGACAACGTTCATCCTATCACCGCCGCCTGTTTTGGCGGAGCACGACTGGTAGGGTGGGCACTCGTGCCCACGCCGTCCGACCTCATGCAAACCATACCGCCCCCCGGGTACGCAGCGTATGCGTTCCGATTGACACAACACATCCTGAATCGCACGGCGCCGAACTACGATGCCGCACCATGTCCCGCTACCGCCGCTCACTCACTGGTTCCACCTATTTCTTCACTGTCGTCACGCACCGCCGGCGCCCCCTGATTCTGCAACCCGGCCATACGGTCGACGCTTTCGCAAGCAATCCGGTTTGTCCGCGATATTCGGCCATTTTCAATCGATGCGTGGATTCTATTGCCTGATCACATGCATTGCATCTGGACGCTGCCGGAGGGCGACACGGACTATTCGACCCGTTGGGCGACCATCAAACGCTACGTGTCGAGCAACTGCGCACGGGCACTGCACGATGCAGCGCTATCGAGCCCATCACGCCAGAAGAAGCGCGAATCGACGATCTGGCAGAGGCATTTTTGGGAGCATGAGATACGGGACGAAGACGATTTCGAGCGGCACATGGATTACATTCATTTCAATCCGGTGAAGCATGGGTATGTGCAGCAAGTTGTGGATTGGCCGCATTCGACGTTTCACCGGTATGTGCAGAGAGGGCATGTATGCCAGGGATTGGGGTGGGTCGGTGGGGATCGCAGATATGTTGATCGAGTAGGTGGTGGGGTGTACATGGGTACCACGGCGTGGGCACAAGTGCCCACAAATATCCATTTTTCCGTAGTTCGGCCAGCCCGGTTATTCGTCGGCCGTCGGCCAGTGATCCGGGTCTTGCAAAAGCTGGTACATGACGTAGGCGTCCACGTACCCGAGGCGTTTGTGGCGGAACGCCTTGGGCAGCGTGCCGACGATCGAGAAGCCGAGTTTTTTCCAGAGCATGACGGCGGCGGTATTGGTGCTGACCACGTAGTTGAACTGCATCGCCAGATAGCCCTGGCCGCGCGCTTCGAGCAGGCTGTGTTCGCCCAGCAGGCGGCCCACGCCCACGCCCTGCGCCGTCGGGCTGACCATGTAGGAGGCATTGGCGACGTGGCGCCCGCGCCCGAGCTGGTTCGGCACCACGCGGTACATGCCCAGCACGCGCTCGCCCAGCACCGCCACGCGGCTGGTCACCCCAATGCCGAACCAGTAGGCCTGGACCACCTCGCGCGTCGTCTCCGGCCCGAAGGGATAGGTCTCGCCGGCCGCCACGTGGGCGCTGAAGATGTGCCACATGGCGTCGAAATCGGCGCTGGTGGCGGGACGGATCTGGATGTCTTTCACGGCGCGGAATACTTGTCATAGTGCTGAATGGGCTGGCGATTCTAGCATCCGGGTCGGCGAAGTCAGCGTCCGATACGGAAGTCGACCGCCCCCGGACGCCCGTCCAGATGCAGGGTCGCGCGGGCGCGCGGCGCTTCGGCGACCACCACGCCGCGGCGCACCACGGCGCGGCGCGCGGCGCGCAGGCGGATCGCTTCGACCGGGCCGGCGGCGTCGAGCAGCACGAAGTCGGCCTTGCAGCCCGGCGCGATGCCATAGCCCTCGAGCCCGAGGATGCGCGCCGGCGTTTCGGTCACGGCCAGGAAGCACTGGCGCATGGCTTCCTGCCCCGTCATCTGGGCCACGTGCAGGCCCATGTGCGCCACTTCCAGCATGTCGCCCGAACCGAGCCCGTACCACGGGTCCATCACGCAGTCGTGGCCGAAGGCGACATCGATGCCGGCCGCCAGCAGTTCCGGCACGCGCGTCATGCCGCGCCGCTTCGGGTAGGTGTCGTGGCGGCCCTGCAGCGTAATATTAATTAGCGGATTCGCGATCGCCGCCACGCCGGATTCCTTCATCAGCGGCAGCAGCTTGCTCACGTAATAATTGTCCATCGAATGCATCGAGGTCAGGTGCGAGCCCGCCACCCTGCCCTGCAGCCCGAGGCGCCAGGTCTCGTAGGCCAGGGTTTCGATGTGGCGCGACAGCGGGTCGTCGGTCTCGTCGCAATGCATGTCCACGCGCAGGCCGCGCTCGGCGGCGAATTCGCACAGCAGTTTCACCGACTCCGCGCCCTGCGCCATCGTGCGCTCGAAGTGCGGAATGCCGCCGACCACGTCCACGCCCATCGCGATCGCGCGCTTCAGGTTGTCGAAGAGCGCCGGGACTGCGCAGCAGGCCGTCCTGCGGGAAGGCGACCAGCTGCATGTCGATATAGGGGGCGACGCGGCGCTTGACCTCGAGCAGGGCCTCGACGGCCAGCAGGCGGTCGTCGCAGATATCGACGTGGGTGCGGATCGCCAGCAGGCCGCGCGCCACCGCCCAGTCGCAATAATGCAACGCCCGTTCGATGATGCGCCTCCTGCGCCAGTTGCGGCTTCAGCTCGCCCCACAGCGCGATGCCTTCGAGCAAGGTTCCCGATTCGTTGACGCGCGGCAGGCCATAGCTGAGCGTCGCATCCATGTGGAAATGGGCGTCGACGAAGGGCGGCGTGACCAGGTCGCCGGCCGCGTCGATTTCGCGTGCGCCCTGCGCCGACAGGCCTGCTTCGACGGCGACGATGCGATCCGCGCGCACGCCGATATCGACGTCGCGGCGGCCATCGGGCAGGCTGGCATTGCGTATGACGAGATCCATGGGCGCTCCTGTTCAGAACGTCAATTGTAGCGATTTCGCACGGTTTTCGATGCCGTTTAGCGTTTCTATTTGTAACGATGCTGCGGCGCAATATTGCGTTGATGACACAGTGATAAATTTCGCTTTGCAGCGCTCAGCATCGGGGCTACACTTGTTATGTTGCAGTGCGCCATAACCAGCTAACTAGCCGAACGAATAAGGAATCACGATGACTTCACTTCCAGAACAGTTCTCCGCAGCTCGCCAGACCCAGCTCGACAATGGATTCAACCTGGTGCGAAGCTTCAGCAACCAGGCGCTCGACCAGACCAGCCGCGTGATCGCGCTCCAGCTCAACGCTTCGCGCGCCGCCATCGAACAATCCACCGCCGCCGCGCGCCAGTTGCTGGCCGCCCGCGATCCACGCGACCTGCTCGCGCTCGGCGCCGCAATCCCAGCAGCAGCTGAAGTCGCTCTTCGACTTCGGCAGCGAGCTGTTTTCGATCGTCGCCGGCGCCAAATTCACGCCGCTGCGCAGCTACAGCGCCGATGCCCTGAATGCCATCACGACGGCGAATGCCGCCGCGGCCAAGCAGACCGTGGCAGCGGCCGCCGCCGCGTTCGCGCCGGCTGCGCCGAAGCGCCGGCGATAGCGCCACGTGGCCGAACCGGAGAGCGCCCCTGCCTCTCGGTCGTCACCTCCGACGTCGAGCCGGGCAGCCGCGCCGACCGCGATCGCCCAGGCCGCCAGCGAAATGACCGACCTGCCGGTCGCGCCGCCGCACCCGGTCGCCGCCAGCGTGCCGGTCGAAGTCTCGGTCGAGATCGAGCTGCCGAAGGTCGAGCCGGTCGATGCCGCCCCGCCCGTCGCGAATACCACGACCACCACCAAGGTCACGGAAATTCGCGGCACCAAGGGTCGCCGCAAGCAGAACTGATCCAGTTACCGAGGCGCGCTGCGCCTGACGGGTAAACTAAGTAAACTAGCGGGCTTCGGCCCGCTTTTTTATTTCTGCGGCGGGCGCCAATGCAAGGAAAGACATGAGTTTAGCAAGCCTGGTCGGCAGCTTCGTGCGCCGCCACTGGAAGGCCTATGCCTCGTCGGGCGTGATGCTGGTCGGCGTGGCCGTGTGCACGGTCTGGGTGCCGCGCACGGTCGGCGCCCTGATCGACGGCCTGGCCGCGCACCGCCTGTCCAGCCACGACCTCGCCGTCGGCATCATGCAGCTGCTGGCGCTGGGCGTGGCCATCTACGTGCTGCGCGTGAGCTGGCGCATCCGCCTGTATTCGGCCGCCTACCGCCTCGGCGTCGAGCTGCGCACGCGCCTGTACGCGCGCCTGTCCGCGCAAGGCCCGGCCTTCTACCAGAAGCAGCGCACCGGCGACCTGATGGCGCTGGCCACCAACGACATCGACGCCATCGAGATGGCCGCCGGCGAAGCGATGCTGGCCGGCTTCGACGGCACCCTCACGCTGCGTGATGGTGCTGGGCGTGATGCTGCTCGGCGTCGACTGGCGCCTGGCCCTGATCGCGCTGCTGCCGTTCCCGCTCATGGGACTGGCGTTCTGGTACATCTCGCGCCACATCCACACGGCCGAAACGGATTCGCTGAAACGCTTCTCGGCGCTGAACGACCATGTGCAGGAGTCGCTGTCCGGCGTGCGCACCCTGCGCGCCCTCGGCCTGGAAACGCGCAGCGCCAGCCAGTTCTCGGAACTGGCCGGCAAGGCGGCCGACGCCAGCCTGACGGCCCAGAAATGGGAAGCGGCCTACGAGCCGGCGGTCGGCCTGACCCTCACCGCCGCGAGCACCCTGACCCTGGGCCTGGGCGGCTACCTGGTCTGGAACCACCAGCTGACCATCGGCGCGCTGACCAGTTTTACCATGTACCTCGGCCAGCTGATCTGGCCGATGTTCGCGGCCGGCTGGGTGCTGTCCCTGATCGAACGGGGCCGCGCCGGCCTGGCGCGCCTGCAGCCGATGCTGGACGCGCCGCTGACGGTCGTCGACGAAGGCAAGCTCACACAGCATCGAAGACGGCCCGCTGCTGCTGCGCGACGTGCGCTTCGCCTACGGCAGCGTTGACCGGCCGGCGCTCGACGGCGTCTCGGTCGCGCTGCGCCCCGGCATGACGCTCGGCCTGGTCGGCCCGACCGGCGCCGGCAAATCGACCTTGCTGCGCGTGCTGCTGCGCCAGGCCACGCCGCAAAGCGGCGCCGTCACCTGGGGCGGCCACCCGCTCGAGGCGTATAAACTCGACGCCCTGCGCGCGGCGACCAGCTGGGTGCCGCAGGAGTCCTTCCTGTTCTCGGCCAGCATCGCCGAGAACATCGCGCTGGCCCGCCCCGGCGCCAGCCGCCGCGAGATCGAACAGGCAGCGAGCATGGCCGCCATCCACGAGGACATCCTGCGCTTCCCGCAAGGCTACGACACGCCGGTCGGCGAAAAAGGCATCACGCTCTCGGGCGGCCAGCGCCAGCGCGTGGCGATCGCGCGCTCGCTGCTGGCCGAGAGTTCGCTGCTGCTGCTGGACGACGCCTTGTCGGCGGTCGATACCGGCACCGAGACGCGCATCCTCGAACACCTGGCCGAGCTGCGCGCCGCCAGGCCGGAGCTGTCGGCGATCATCGCCAGCCACCGCCTGTCGGCCGTCGTGAACGCCGACCAGATCGTGGTGCTGAAGGATGGCCGCATCGTCGAATCGGGCGACCACGAACAACTGCTGCTGCTGGATGGCTGGTATGCCAGCCAGTGGCGCTACCAACAACTGGAGGCCAGCCTTGACGCAAGCTAGTACGATCGAAAAAGCCGGCCGCGCCCAGCTCGCGCAAGCGGCATCCCTGCTGCGCCGCGCCGCCTGGCCGGACCGGCGCCAGCTGATGCTGGCGACCCTGTGGCTGATGCTCTCCGCCGGCCTGGAAGTGATCGGCCCGATCCTCGGCAAGGCCCTGATCGACGACCACCTGTTGCCGCGCAACGCGGACTGGACGCGCATGGGCCTGCTGCTGGGCGGCGTGCTGCTCTCCGGCTGGGCCGCGTCCTGGCTGCGCTACCTGCAGCTGATCCGTTTATCCGGCATGGCGATGCGCTCGGTGCGGCGCCTGCGCGAATGGGTGTACGGGCACGTGATGCGCCTGCCGATGGCCTTTTTCGACCGCGCCATCACCGGCCAGCTGGTCAGCCGCGTGACGAACGACACCGAGGCCGTCAAGACCCTGTACATCCAGGTGCTGTTCGTCCTGCTCGATTCGAGCATCGTCCTGGTCGGCACCATGATGGCCATGGCCTGGCTCGACTGGCGCCTGATGCTGATCGTGCTCGCGCTGCTGCCGGCGGTGCTGGTGATCGTCTGGCTGTACCAGCGCCTGTCCGCCCCGGCGGTGACGCGCGCGCGCGGCCTGCGCAGCGACATCAACGGCCAGATGGCCGAATCGATCGGCGGCATGCCGGTGCTCCAGGCGAGCAATGCGGCGGGCCGCTTCGGCGAGCGCTTCGCCGCCACCAACGACAAGCACTATCACGCGCGCCTGGCCGAACTGAAGGCCAACGCCTTCCTGCTGCGCCCCGCGCTGGACCTGCTCAACGTGATCCTGCTGGCGGTCGTCATCTTCAGCTTCGGCCAGCGCGAGATCGGCGCCGTCGAAGTGGGCGTGCTGTACGCCTTCATCAGCTATATCGCGCGCGTGGTCGAGCCGCTCATCCAGATCACGATGCAGTTCAGCGGCCTGCAGCAGGCGGTGGTGGCGACGGCGCGCGTATCAAGCCTGCTCGACGAAGCCGGCGCGGCCGAACATGCTGTCGGCCGCGCGCTTGGTACGCGCCTCGAAGCGCGGCCCGACGCACCGGCCGTGCGCGTGCGCGACCTGAGTTTCGCCTACGTGCCGGGCCAGAACGTCCTGCACGACATCACGCTCGACATCCCGCAAGGCGCCTTCTTCGGCATCGTCGGCCACACCGGCAGCGGCAAGTCGACCTTGCTGTCGCTGCTGCTGCGCTACTACCCGGCCGAGAACGGCCGCATCGAGATCTGCGGCGAACCGATCGCCGGCATCGACAACGAACACTTCCGCAACGAAGTCGGCCTGGTGCCGCAGGACCCCTTCATCCTGGCGGCGTCGGCGCGCGAGAACATCGACATGGGGCGCGGGCTGTCGCTCGAGCGCATCGAAGCGGCGGCGCGCGCGGCGCATGCGCACGACTTCATCACGGCGCTGGAAGAAGGCTACGACACCTCGCTCGGCGAAGGCGGCTCGCGTTTATCGTCGGGCCAGAAGCAGCTGATCGCGATCGCCCGCGCCCTGGCCGGCGAGCCGCGCATCCTGCTGCTCGACGAAGCGACCTCGCGCATCGACAGCGCGACCGAGCAGATCGTGCAGGAAGCGCTGGACGAGCTGCGCGGCCACGTGACCATCATCGCGATCGCGCACCGGCTGTCGACGATTCGCGATGCGGACCGGATCGTGGTGCTCAATCATGGGCGCATCACCGAAGCGGGCGCGCATGAGGAGCTGATGCGCATCGAGGGCGGCTTGTATCAGCGCTTGTATTTGTTGCAGCAGCTGGCGGTGTGAAAAGGCTGGGGTCAGGTCTGACATTCGGACACGACCTCAGCCGTACATTAGTCGGTGAGCGTCGGCTTGTCGGCATTCATTCCGGCAAGCGAGTGCCAAGCAGTGATTTACCGCAGAGCTCGTGTCCGAATGTCAGACCTGACCCCAGCCGTTACACAGGCAGGCGGATCGAGAAAGTAGCGCCTTGCCCGCGTCCCGCACTGCTGACGCTGAGCGTCCCCTCGTGCAGCTCGACGATGCGGCGCGCGATATACAGCCCGAGCCCGAGCCCGGTGGCGTTGTTGTCCTGCTGGAGCGTGAAGGCGCCGAACACGTGCGGCAGGTCGTCCGGCTCGATGCCCTGGCCGGAGTCGGCGATGTCGATCGCGACCATGTCGTGCTCGCGCCCGATCGTGATGCGGATCACGCCGCCCTCGGGCGTGAACTTGGTGGCGTTGAACAGCAGATTCCAGATCACCTGCTGCAAGCGGCGCCCGTCCGCCTCGAGGCGGATATGGTCGCCGTAATCGCTGGGCGTGACCAGCATCCGGATGTGCTTGGTGTGGGCGAAGGTCTCCACGGTCGAGATGGCGTCGCGCACGACCTGGCCCAGGTTGACCTGCGCACGCGTGATCGACATCTGGCCGGTCAGCGTGCGCGCGGCGTCGATCAGGTCGTCGACCATGGCCGCTTCCTGGCGCACGTGCACGCGCATCGATTCGAGTCCGCTGACCGCCTTGGCCGGCAGGTCGGGAATCGTGCGCAGCATCAGTTCGATGCGCATCGACAGCGCCGACAGCGGCGTGCGCATTTCGTGCGAGACCGTCGCCAGGAACAGTTCGCGCGTGCGGTTCACGCGCGTCAGGTCGTCGATCGTTTCGCGCTGGCGGTCGAGCGTGCTGGCCAGCGTGCCCAGCAGCGCCGCATAGGTGGCCATGCGCTGCTCCGAGACCGGCGCGTCGAGCCGCACCTCGTTCCACAGAGATGTGCCCGGACAGGCCGATCTGCTTGGCGATGCGCTCGCACTCGAGCGGCGAACTGAAATCGGCAAAGCGCCAGCCGAACACCAGCGACGCCATACACCTCGCCGCGCAGCAGCAGCGGCAGCGCGCACACGCGCAGGCCGCCCAGCTGGGCCGAGGCGGGCTTGCCGTCGGCGCAGCAGGATCGCCACCAGCGTGCGCTCGAGCGCCGTGCCGACGCCCTCCTCGGCCCACAGGCTGGACCCGGCCAGCAAATCGGCCAGGCGCGAGCCGGTCTTCGGCCCGATGCGGCGCACGCCAGTCGTATCGTAACGCGGAGGTCACGAGACCCGTCGCCTCGGTAAACTGCTGCAGCGGCGTGTCCCAGTCGAGCCAGTCGACGGGCGAACTGGCCGGCAGATTGACTGTGATCACTGCGGCTTTTCGGTCGGCATGGTCCGCCGATTCGGGCATCGGCGTCGCCCTTGGCGACGGCTTCCTCGATCAGGGGACTCTGGCGCGACGGTGAACGCGACAGCAAGCCGTAATACGAGGAGAACGGCAGTTGCGGTACGGCGCCCGATTGCTCGTTGTCGCTTTCGTCGAGCAGGAGCAGGCCGCCCACGCCGATGGTGTATTCGCGCGTGATTTGCAGGTTGCGGCTGCCGCGCACCTTCGGCACGGCGATCGCGCGCCGCAGGACGGTCGACACTTCGACGTAGTTGAGCAGGATGATGTTGTCGACCAGGTGCGAGCCCTTGAGCTCTTCGCTGATCTGCGACACGCCCAGCAGTTCCGGGCTTTCGTAGTTGAACAGCGTCGTCGCCAGCCGGTTCTTGAAATAGGTCGCCAGCGCGTACAGGTAGTCGGCCACTTCGCTGCGGCTGGTCATCTCGTACACGGCGATCGAGTCGAACACCACGCAGTCGATGCCGTGCTCTTCGACCAGCTTGACGATGCGGTCGAAGTGGACGTCGAGTTCGAGTTCCAGCGGCGACTCGTAATGGATGAACAAGTCGCCCGCATCGACCGCGGCCTGCAGGTCGAAGCCGAGCGACTTGGCGTTGCGCGTGAGCTGGGCCTGGTGCTCGTCCAGGCTGACCAGCAGCGTCTTGTGGCCTTCCTTGATCGCATTGGTCAGGAACTGCACGCTCAGCACCGTCTTGCCGGTGCCCGAAATGCCGCTCACCAGCGTGACCGAGCCCTTGTAGATGCCGCCGTCCATCATCTTGTCGATGGCGGGCGAGCCGGTCGACAGGCGCTCTTCCGAGGTCGGCTGGATCTGCTGCGTGAGCGGGCGCGACTGGGCGCGGCGGTAGACGTGCACGCCCGGTGCCGGCCTCGATGCGCATCGTGTGGCTGCCGCCGATGAAATCCTGGCCGCGCGACTTCATCACCGTCAGGCGGCGCTGCACGCGGCGCCGGGTTTCTTCGCGCGTGAGCGAAATGATGGTGTCGAAGACAAAGCGCTCATGCGCCAGCACGCCGCCGAGCGACTCGTCCTTTTCGGCGGTGACCATGGTGGTCACGCCCAGGCGCGTCAGGCCTTCGATCAGCAGGTGCACGTCCTCGCGGAAGGGCATGTCGTTGCACTTCGGCGTACAGGCGCAGCGGCGTCAGGCCGTCGATCAGCAGGCGCTTGGCGCCCATCGCCACCAGCGAGGCGGCGAAGGCGCCGTCGGCGCTGCGAAATTCGCTCAGCAGCACGGCCGGGCTGGTCTGGATGATCTTGATCTTGCCCTGGTCGATCATGCCCTGCAGGTCCCAGTTGAAGCCGGCCGCGTCGCGCAGCAGCTTGGCCGGGTCGAGTTCGAACGAGACGATCGCGCCCGGCTCGTCGTAATCGAGCGCGCCGTGATAGATGAAGCCCAGTCCGAGCGTGGTCTTGCCGGAGCCCGGCGGCCCCTCGACGATCAGGTTGTTATTGCGTGGGATGCCGCCATGCAGTACTTCGTCGAGGCCGGTAATGCCGGTCTGTACCAATCCGTTCATCGTCTTGCCCTTTTTATATAGGCGGACAGCTTAACACGCGGGCGCGGAGCGCTTGGCTGGCTGCCAATGTTGCCATTCCGGCGTCGTATTTTTGCGATACCTGCACGAAAAAAACGATATTTCTGTTCTGCAACAAGAATATAATGACAGATGGGCGCGCGGACGTACGCGGTTCCGACCACTCCACCGAGAGACCATCTATGCCGGCAGCACGCAAGACCAGACAGCCAGGCCGTCGCAGCGCGACGCTGCTGGCCTCGTTATTGCTGGCCGCTTCCTGCGCCTGGGGACAGGCCCTGCCGCTGGGCGAACGCCTGGCCGAGATCCGCGAAATCAACCGCTTCATTCCGGAACGCGCGCTGCCGATGCTGCTCGCGATCGAGCGCGAGGCGCGTGCGGCCTCGGTCGAGGACAAGGGCGAAATGCTGGCGCAGCTGTGCGTCGCCCAGATGGGCGTCGGCCAGCTGGACAAGGCGCTCGCCACCTGCGAGGAGCTGATCGAATTCGGCCGCCAGGCGAACGACAACGGCGCCCTGGCCAAGGGCCTGCTGCGCAAGGGCTATATCAAGTACAAGCAGAAAGAGCTGGCCCTGTCGCACGCGCTGATCTGGGAAGCCGAACGCCTGGCCGAGACGACGAACGACGTCGAACTGCGCGTGCGCGCCGGCGTCTCCTCGTCCGAATCGTTTTCCGAGGACGGCAATTTTCCGCGCGCGCTGGAGAAGGCCCAGGCCACCCTGGCCTACACGCGCCAGCACGGCGACGCCGGTCCACCTCGTCATCGTCCTCAATTCGCTGGCGCGCCTGTATGGCCAGATGCGCGAGTACGACAAGGGTTTCGAGGCGCTCGCGGAAGCCACCGAGGCCGCGCGAAAAACCAATTCGCCCGGCCGCATGGCCACGCTCAAAGCCACCGAGTACGGCCTTGCGGTCGATACCAACCAGCTGCCGCGCGCGCTGAAGGCGCAGTCGCATGGCGCTCGAACTGCAGCGCAAGATCGGCGCGCAGTCGCTGGTCGTGCGTTCGCTGGTGAACATGTCCGACTGCTACCTCAAGATGCGCGACTACCGCAATGCGAAGCCGTATTCGCTGCAGGCGATCGAGGCCGCGCAGCGCATCTACGATCATGTCGCGCTGGCGACGGCGCGCGTGAACCTGGGCCAGACTTACCTGTCGACCGGGAGTCTGGTCGAGGGCAAGCGCAGTTTCGAGGCCGGCCTGGACGTCTTCCAGCAAACCGGCGACAAACCGCGAGCTGCAGGTCGTGCTGTCCGAATACGGCGAGGCGCTCGAGCGCGCGGGCGACTACGAGGGCGCGGTGCGTCGCCTATCACCGCGAGCGCACGCTCTCGAACGAATTGTTCGAGAAGCAGCGCCAGAAAGCGATGCTCGAGCTGCAGGAAAAATACGACGCCGATAAAAAGCAGCGCCAGATCGTCCTGCTCGAACGCGAGAACCAGGTGAAATCGGTCGAGATCGACAACCGCCGCTGCAGCAGCGCGTCTGGTGGCTGCTGGCGGTCGTGTTCGCGCTGGCCTCGGTCGTGGTCGGCCTCCTGTACCGCAAGGTGCGCCATGCGAACGCGCTGCTGTTCCTGAAGAACCAGGAACTCAAGCAGCAGAGCGTGCGCGATCCGCTGACCGGCCTGTACAACCGCCGCCACTTCCAGGACTTCATGCGCGGCGCACCGCGTGGACGAAAAACGCGGCGCCGGCACCTCGGGCGAAGAGATGGTGAGCGCGCTGTTCCTGCTGGACGTCGACCACTTCAAGCACATCAACGATACCTGGGGCCATGGCGCGGGCGACGCGGTGCTGATCAAGATGTCGGAAAGCCTGCGCGAGATCCTGCGCGAGACCGACATGATCGTGCGCTGGGGCGGCGAGGAATTCCTGGCCTTCCTGCCGGCGATCCCGCGCAACGGGCTGGACGAGGTGGCGCGCCGCCTGCTGAACGGCATCAGCGAGACCAGCATCGAGTTCCAGGGCACGACGCTGTCGGTCAACGTGTCGATCGGCTACGCGCCCTACCCGCTGGCGCCGGACGGCGTCGCCCTGCCGTGGGAGCGGGCCGTCAACCTGGTCGACATGGCGCTGTACATGGCCAAGGGCCACGGCCGCAACCGCGCGTATGGCGTGCGCGGATTCGCCAACTTCGCGCGGACCTCGATGGAGGAAGTCGAGCAGAACCTCGAGCAGGCCTGGCGCGCGGGGTTCGTGGATATGGCGATCGTGACGGGTGGGTATCCGGATTTGCGGGCCAGCGCGTAAGGCTGCCCGTTCAGCGATCAGCGTGGCCGCTTCCTGCATCTTCTCTCCCGCGCGCTCGACCTTCTCGCCGACCTTGCCGGTCGCCTTTTCCAGGCCGCGCCCGGCTTCCTGGGTCGCGTCCTTGATCTTCTCGCGCGCTTCCTCGGTGCGCTCGCCGATCTGGCGCCGCTCTTCCTCGGCGCGTGCCGCCAGCTTTTTCGCCGCCTCGTCCGCCTTTTCCAGCGGCGCGCGCAGTCCTTGCGCGACCCTGTCGCCGGCCTCGTCGACCGCCTTGCCGGCCTTTTGCGCCGGGCCGATGCCGTCGTTCTTGGGCGAGCAGCCGGCGGCCAGGGCAAGACCAGCAACGTACCCACCATGGTCATCGTTTTCATGCTGTGCTCCCGTGATTGTGTTTCCTGAAGCATACACCTTTGTGAGTGGTGCACGTCAACGCATCATTCCTTCTTCGACCTCGTCCGCACGCCGATGTTCCGGCTGGCGTGCGTCGATCTCTTCCTTCGCGGCGCGCGTGGCGTCGTCCTCGCCCCAGCGCCTGGTAAAGGCGCGCAGGCGCGAACGGGCACGCTCGACCGCGGAGCCGGCCAGCGCCGCATCGACCCCGGCCTTGGTCTCGCGCCAGGCCTTGTCGCGCTGGCGCTTGCGGGTGCAGGTCGGCGCTCGCTTCGTTGAGGGACTTCTGCACGCGCTGCAACTGCTCGGGCGTGGCCTTGGTCGCGCGCAGGGCGATCAGTTCGCTCTGGGCTTCGCGCGGCTTGCACTCGGTGGCCAGCGCGATCGCCTTGTCCATCTGCGCTTCGATGCGCCGGTTCGACGGTTTGGCGATCAGCCAGATCGCCCACAGTGCCGCCAGCGCCAGCAGCCACCAGCGCAGGCGCACCGGCTCGCGCTTGGGCGGCGCGCCCGGCGCCGCATCGACATGCACGCGCGGCGGGATCGTTTGCGCACGCGGCGAGGCGGCAGCGGGCGGCGCCGGCTCGGGCCGCGGAACCGCCACCGGTGGCGGCGTTGCAATATGCACCTCGGGAGTGGCGGCTGCCGCAGCCACGACCGGCGCGCGCACCGGCCGCTCCAGCGAGACGCGTGCCGGCGCCGCGACGACCGGCGCTGCTTCCGGCACGGGCGGCGCTGCGGCGGCGTGCTCCCGGCCTCTCCCTGCGCGGTGCCGCAATACGGACAAAAATTCACGCGGCGCGGCAGTGCGTGCCCGCACGCGGCGTGGATGCAGCGGATCATGAGTTGTCTTGCACAGCCGTCCTGTTATTGCGGATCCGGGACGCCGTCGTCCGGATCGGGAATGGATGACGGCTGCGCGATGCCCGGAATGTCGGCCACCGCGCCCCACTTGCCGGACTTCGGATCCTGCGCCATGTTCCAGGCGCGCGTGGCGAGGTCGATCTCGCCGCGCGCCAGCTGCTGCGCCACTTCCTCGAGCGCGAACGGTCCGCGCTGGGCGCCGCCCACGAACAGTTTATAGCGCGCCGCCTCGGCTGCAGGGGCCGGATCGGGAATCGCAGCCGCCACGGAACCGAGTCCGCGCACCTCCAGCGCCGCCGCGGCACGCGCCTCGCTCGCGAGGATTTCCGGCTTGATGATGCGCTTGTCGATCGGGCGCTCGACTTCCCAGCTGTAGGCGTCCATGGCCGAATCGGGCACCGTGTCGGTCCAGGCGGCGATCGCGGCCAGTGCGGCGTCCACCGCCGCATTCGACAAGGTACGGATCGGTAGCCAGCGCGCGCCGCAGCCAGAATTCGTACAGGCGGCGCGCCGTGATGTTCGGCAGCGACGGCGACGGCAGCTGGGCGCCGGTTTCGTCCATCTCCAGGCGCGGCTCGTAGACGCGCTGCTGGTAGTGGCGCATCAGGGCAGCGAGCAGCAGCAACTGGTGCGGCCCGAGCGAGGTCTGGCGATTGCGCACGGCCGCGATCACCTGTTCGCGGTAATACGGCGGCAGGCCGTTCGAGCGGATCGCATACTCGTTCCCGATCTGCAGCCATTCGCCGGAACCCGGCTCGACCTCGAACAGGTATTGTCCGCGCGGCTGGAAGGCGGCCTCGCGGTCGCCCGCGTCCAGCTTGCGCCGGATGACGCCGAGCGCGATCGCCTGCAGGAACCACTCGAAGTCGTCGGCCAGGCGATTGAGTTCGTCCATCGAGGGCGAGATCGGATGGCGGAAGCGCGTCGAATCGAAATGCAAATGGGTCGGGATTTTCGGGTTCTCGATCTGGTACGAGGCGCGCCAGGTCGGCAGGCCGCGCAGGATCGTCATCGGGAAGCCCGACAGCTCGATATAGCAGGTGGCGCGGCCCGGAATGCCGGTATTCACGACCGAGACCAGGTCGCCGTGGAAGTACCCGGTCGGCACCGAGGCGCGGATCTCGGCCTCCATCTTGCGCCAGGCAGCGACGTCGCCCACCCCGATAAAACATTTGAATTGGTCCGCATTCGGCGTGAACTCGGCCGAGAAGCGCGCGTTCACCCATGGCATGGCGCTGCGGATCCATTCGGCGAAGATGCGCTGGCGTTCCTGGGGCGTCATCGCGTTCAGGCGTTCCAGCAGCGGGTCGACCGGTTCTCCCTCCAGTTCGCTGTTCGACAATTGGGTCTGCGCACGGCGGAACAATTTGAGGAGCAGCTCGGCCCGGGTGCGCTCGTCGCCCAGCTGCGGGAACAGCTTGCCGGAGCCGCCGAATTCGAGCAGCACTTCTTCGCTCCAGGCGCTCACGTCGCTCGTCAAGCGCACCGGCGCCGGCTGCATGTCGCCGGCCAGCTTGATGTAGGTGGCGTGCTCCTGGCGCGCGTCGGCGCGCAGCTGGCTGATGCGGCCGTCGACCGCGCGCAGGATTTCCTGCACATGTCGCCGGCCTTCCTGGAATTCGCCGGCGATGCCGCTCCACTGGGCATTGCCCTGCTCGTCGGTCGACTGCGGCTCGCCCAGCCAGGTCGACATGCCGCGCATGACTTCGATCGACTGGCCGGCG
The DNA here is from genome assembly GCA_963729765.1 of uncultured beta proteobacterium. Classification (GTDB taxonomy): domain Bacteria; phylum Pseudomonadota; class Gammaproteobacteria; order Burkholderiales; family Burkholderiaceae_D; genus Telluria. Next base: position 64,629 of record CAVSPL010000017.1, read on the forward strand.
GCCACCGCCAGCATGTGGAAGCGCAGGTAGTCGGCGATGTCGCGTTTTAAATGCGCCATGACTTCGCGCGCCTGCGCATCCTTGCCGAACAGGCGGCTGGAGGCTTGCGACAGGTTGTTCAGCGATTCCTCGACTTGCCGCGTGCGCAGCGCATCGCGGATGTCGCGGTAGCGGCGCCCGTTGCGCTCGGCGTTGGCCAGGTCGCGCTGCTGCAGGCGCGCTTTCACCTGCTCCAGCAGGGACAAGTACGAATTCGAGCCCGCCCTGCTTGCGGTCGTCGAGCAGCGCGTACAGGCGCTCGCGCACCCGCGTTTTCAGGCGGCCTGTCAATTCGACCGTGTGGCGCTTGATGCGGTCTTCGCTGGTCTCGGCGCTGGCGCCGGCTTCGCGGATCGCGTCGCGCTCGAGATTCGGCAGCAGCTCGGCCACGCGTTCGCGCCACTGCGGCACGTCGAAGGCGGCCATGATGCGGTCCATCTCGAGCTGCACCTTGCTCTCGACGCGTTCCAGCAGCGAGCGCCCTTCCTTGTCGCGCAGGAGCAAGCCCGTGAGCGCGTATTCCTGGAAGGGCGCCACGTCCACGGTTCCCTTTTTAAAGTCGGGGAATTCGTCGAAGGGCAGCTCGCGCATGTCCATGTGTTCGCGCATGAAGCCGTCGCGCTCCTGGTCGCCGGCACGCTTGCGCCGAGGCGCCATCGCGGCCGACCAGGCCGAAGAATTCCTTGACCATCAGCGCCGACAATTCGTAGGCGCGGATGTCGTCGCGCAGGCTTTGCTGGGTGTCGAGCACCGACTGCCCGAAGGCCGAATACACCTTCGAATAGGACAGGCGCATGTCGCCGAAGCGGCCTTCCGGCACGCGCGGGTTGTAGGGCCCGAGCTTGTGCTGCTGCTGGTTCACCGCGACCGAGCGCTTGCGGTTGGCGAAGTCGGCCGAGGCGAAATCCTCGAACAGGGTGTCGGCCACCATCTGGTAGACGTCCTTGACGTCCTGCGTGGCCTTGTTGGCGAGGTTCGCGGTGTCGACGAAGTACACGTCATCGAAAGGCGCGCCGCGCCCGGTGATGCTGTCCGGGTCCATCCACTTCACCTGCGCGTTCATGTCGCGCATGGTCGTTTCCAGCTCCATCATGGTGGCGTAGGCGTTGGCCTCGGTGCGCTCCTTGTTCGCCTTGGCGAAGCCGGACGGCATGAACATGATGAGGTCGACCTGGCTGTCGGCCACTTCCTGGCGCGCGATGGCTTTCGCCATCCAGCCCAGGTCGATCGCGCTGCCGGCGCCGGTGCCGCCCGCATTCGAGGCGATGACGACGATGCGGAACTTCGAGGTATCGACTTGCAGGCCGAGGCGCTGGTAGTTCTCCTTGCGCTCGATGCCGGCATTGCTGCCCAGGTAGTTCAGCGCGCCCTTGATGCGGCCGCGCAGCTTCGGGTATTTGTCGAACAGGTAGAGCCGCGCCACGGCGCGGATCTGGCCCGCCCCTTTCGAGGGGTCGATGCCGAGCGAGCGCAGTTTTTTCGGGCGCAGCGGCATCCACTTTTCGATCAGCGGGAAGCGCGACAGGCTGTCGTCGGACTCGTGGTACTGCGGCAGGTCGAGCGGCTCGACCAGGCGTTCCTCGTCGGTCAGTTTGACGAGTTCGTACCAGGGATCGGTGCGCTGCGATTTTCCCTCGTCGATGATGGAATTCGAGTCGAGGTCGAAGTGCAGGAAGCGCGCCACCGGGAAGTCCGCGATCGATTCGACGCGGGTCGGGTGATGGCGGTTCCAGACCGCCGACAGGATGCGCCGGCGGATGCGCATCATCACTTCCATGCCGGTGCCGCCGGCGCCGATGAACAGCGTCGGGCGCAGGTCGACCTTGAGTTCGGACTTGCGGTTCATTTGGTCCAGCGTCGGGATATCTGCCATGGTGGTTCTTTCTATTGAAGCTTTAGCGGCGGCCGGTGAACAAGGCCGCGATCAGCGCGACCAGGCCCACGACGACCAGCGGCGCGGTGACCCCGAAGGTGAGGTATTTGCCGGCATTGACCATCGCCAGCACCACGGCCGCCGACAGGAAGGCCAGGCCGACGAACAGCAGCCAGCCGGCGCTGCCCGCGCTCGACGGCGCCACGCGGCGCACGACCAGGTGGTGCACGAAGGCGTTGCGAACGAAGAAGTAGACGACCAGCAGCACCAGGAACACGCCGCTGCCGATGGCGACGTCGCGCGTGGAGGTGTCGGTCAGCGGCGCTTTTGCGCCTGGGACCACTTCGACCGGGCCGGTGGCCGTTTCGGGCGTCGTTTTCGGCAGCGGGTCGTCGGGCGTGGTTTTGTCGGCCGGGAGTTTGAAGCCTGGGTCGGTCTGGGCGCTGTTGTTTTGGGCTTGCATGGGTTTCCTTGTTTTCCTTAAAATTCAGCGGCCAAGACGAACCTGCGCGCCTTCGCGCAGGTCAATCAACTGGTGGCCGAACAGGGTGGTCTTCAGGCGGGCCACTTCGATGCCCGCCTTGTCGTAAATCGGTTGCACGGTGCCGGTACGCGCATGCATGGTGCGCTGTTCGTCTTCGACCGTGACCAAAGCGCGGCGCGGGCGCATCCAGCCATAGGCCGCGCCGATGCCGGCGGCCAGCAGCGCCAGCAAGCCGGCGCCCGCGGCCATCAGCGGGCCGCTGCCGTAATGCACGCGCACTTCGATCGGCAGCACGGCGGTCGAGGCCTGCACCTGGCGCGGGCGGCGTAAAAATGTCGGGCAGCGGGTCGCCCGGGAACAGTTCCGTCATGCGCTCGCGGAAGCCGCTCGATAACGCCAGCTTCTGGTCCGCCAGGTGGACTTCGATCGTCCCCGGCAGCACATAGGCCGAGCCGGCCGACTTCAAGGCTTGCATCGACCATTTGCCGGGCAGCTGCGCCACCGGCAGCTGCAGGGTCGAGCCCAGCGGCTGCGGCTTGTTCGGCGCCAGCGCAGCGACGTGCGTGCTGCCCAGCGTGACCGTGCGGTTCTCGCCGCCCAGTTTCGAGCGCGCGCTCAGGTTCGCGCTGACGATCGTGTACGGGTACATCGTGTTTTCCAGATTCCAGCCGATCTTCGCGTCGGCGAGTTCGCATCCGGCGCCACGTCGGCGCGCAGCACGCCGTTCTGGCCCATGGCGAAGGTGACGCCCGGCGCGTTCTCGACTTTTCTCGGCACCAGGCGCACGGTATTGCGGTCGAGCGGTTTCAGGCGCGCCGGCGGCTCGGTGATGATCTTGCGCACCGCGCCGGAGGCCAGCAAGCCGTCCAGCGCACGCATGCCTCCCTCGCCGATGGCGAAGGCATACACCATCAAGCCGTTGGCGCTGTAATGCGCGCCCTTGACCGGCATGCGCAGCGGGAAAGCGAGCGCCGTGCGGATCTTGTCGCCGCTGTGGATCAGCTGATAGAACTCGCGGTTGCGCTGTGCGGTCGCCTGGTCGTTGTTCGGGCTGTTGCGGTTGTTCGTGACGAGCCAGACGATGCCGTCCCTGCCGCCCAGCGCCTGCGTCATCGCCGCGCTCACCGCTTCGCCGAGATCGGTGTCGGCCAGCGCGCCGCCGGGTTTGCGCGCCGTATCGAGGCCCGCCAAGCGCGCGCGTGACCGCAGCGCGGGTGCCTTTGTCGACCGTGGTCGACACCAGCGCGCGCGGCGACGGCGCGTTCGGCTGCGACTGGTTGAAGGCGGCCAGCACCAGCGCGTCGCCCGGCTGCGCGACGGCCAGCGCCAGCTCGGTGACCAGGGGCTTGAAGGGAGACGCAGGATCGGCATAAAACGGCTCCATCCAGCCCGAGTTCTGGACCAGGAAGACCTGCGGCGTGGCCCAGGCCGGCGCCCGCACCGCACAGCAGCGCAAGGCTGAACAACGCTTTTCGCAGGACCGCCGTCACGACAGGGCTTCCAGGCGCCAGCCGCGCACCATGTTCCAGTCCGGATGGTGCAGCCAGAGCGCGCCGTCGTAGACGAAGGGCACGCAGTCGAGGGGCCGCGCCAGGCGCGCGACTTCGTCGAGGATCACGTTGCGCTTGCCGATCCATTCGATCGTGGTCTTCGCGATCGTGCGTCCGGCCAGGGCTTCCTCGGCGCGGCCGGTATAGGTGTGAAAGCGCAGCACCAGGCCGCTCGGCTGGGCGCGGTTATTGTTAAAGCTGCGCAGCAGGGGCAGCACCAGCGAATCGTCCTGCACCGCGTCTTCGATGTGCTCGGCCGACCAGGGTTGATCGAGCACCGGGTGGCCGCGCCGGAACAGGAAATTGGCGAAGCCGAGACGGGCGCCGTCGATCGGCTCGACCTGCGGATTGTCCGCCCCGAGTTCGAGGAAGGAATAGGCCTGGCCGTCGTGGCCGATGTGCCAGAGGCGGCCGTCGCGGCTCTGGGTCGGGCCGCCGAAATCGAGCTTCGGGGTCCAGCCGCGCGGCCATGGCGTCCAGCGCGGCGCTTCGCCCGGGCGCCACACCAGCTGGCCCTGGGCGTGCAGCCAGAACAGGCGGTTGTCGTAGCCGATCGGGCGCATCCAGCCCGAGGTGGGCGCGTCCGGGCATTCGAAGGTGGTGCCGTTGACGAAGTCGAGCTGGGCGTCGAGCAGGTTCAGCACGCCGTCTTCCACGTACAGGCAGCCGACCTGGCGCCGCATCACGCCGGGGCTCGAGGCCAGGCGCCCGGCGAACAGGACTTCCAGCTTGTAGCTTTCGTTGACCGGATTGATCCACAGGCGCGACAGGCCGCTATCGAGCGGCACGATGCCGACTTCGCCGCGCGCCGGGTTCACGCTTGGGAGCCAGTTGTAGCCGCCCTGGCTGAAGCGCAGTTCGCTGCCGGCTTCTTCGGCGCCCATCACGTGCCACAGCTGGGCCAGCGGATCCCAGTACTGCAGCACGCCGCGCGCCGGCGCCAGGGCCAGCAGGCGCTGCTCGGGAAAGCCGTAGCTGCCCGCGATGAACACGCAGTGGGCGTTCGGCGGCGCCGGCATCGCCAGCTCGGCGCGGTTCACGAAGGGCGCGGCCGCCCGCCCCTCGAGACGGTCGCCCAGCGCCAGCGAGGTGACCGGCAAGCCGTGCGGCACATGGCGCGGCAGCGCCTGGTCGCTGGGGGCGCCCCACCAGTCCGGCTGCTGCCCGGCGCGGCCTTGCAGGCGTTCCAGCGGCGCGCCGCAGGTCGGGCAGAAGGCGAAGCCCTTCCGGATAGATGCCGGCGCAGGCGCAGGCCGTGGGCAGCGAAGCGCCGAGCAGATGGGCGACGTCCGGCAACCGGCCGCGCGCATGCGCCTGCCAGTCGATCGGCCCCAGGCCTTGCGTGGCCTGCAGCGCGAACTGTCCGCTCGTCTCGTCTTCCAGCCAGGTGCTGGTCGGCGTTTCCCATTGAGTTGTCATCGTGCTCCGCTGTCGATTCAGATATGCATGCCACCCACGTGCCGCGAGGTGGTCATTGCTGTCTAAATCATAACTGCCCCGGGCCGTTTGCGGCGCGCCGTTCGGCCGGTAGCGCGCTGCGGCACTGTTGGGATCGGAATCCGGGCCTTTACGGGGAATTTCGGTGGAGATACGTATAATGTCGCGGTCCCTCCGCGCTTGATGCTCCCCATGACAGTTCCCGCCCTGCCCCCTACGCCCGACCTGCCCGCGCACGCCGTCGATGCCGCCGCCGCCCACCTGCGCGACGTGCTCGCCATCGCCATCGAACACGGCCCGGCGCAGCGCGCACTGGTCGTCTACGACACGCGAACGGGACTGGCACGCGCCCTGGTCGAGGCCTACCGGCGCAACCTGCCCGACGCCGATTTCCTCGACTTCGACAGCGTCGACCCGGCCGAGGTGCTGGCGCGCTTCCGCCAGCTGGCGCGCGAAAGACCTGGTGGTGCTGGTGCAGTCGACCAATTTCCGGCTCGAGGCCTTCCGCATCCGCGTCGAGCTGTTCAAACTCGGCCTGAAAGTGGTCGAGCACGTGCACCTGTCGCGCATGCCCGGCATCCAGGGCGAGCACTATATCGACGCGCTGGCCTACGACCCGGCCTACTTCCGCGGCGTGGGCCGCGCATTGAAGGGCCGGATCGATGCGGCGCCGCAGCGCGCGCGTCTGCAGCGGCGGCGACGAACTCGTGTTCGCCTCAACGCCTGGAGCCGGCCAAGCTGAACGTGGGCGACTACAGCGAGATGAACAACGTCGGCGGCCAGTTCCCGATCGGCGAAGTGTTTACGGAAGCGCTCGACCTGGAAGCGGTGAACGGCCGCGCGCAGATCCACGTGTTCGGCGACACGTCCTACCTGTCGAACCGGCCCGCGATGCCGGTGACGATCATCGTCGAGCGCGGGCGCGTGGTCGCGACCGAGAACGCGACGCCGGAATTCCAGCGCGTGCTCGACATCATCCGCGCCGATGAAGGCGAAGTCTGGGTGCGCGAACTGGGCTTCGGCATGAACCGCGCCTTCACGCGCGAGCGCCGGGTCGACGACATCGGCACCTATGAACGCATGTGCGGCATCCACCTGTCGCTCGGCGCCAAGCACGGCGTCTATCCGAAGCCGGGCTTCAAGCGCAAGGACGCGCGCTATCACATCGACGTGTTCGTGGTGACGGATGCCGTGTACCTGGGCGAGGAACGGGTGTATGCGGATGGGGCCTGGACGGTTGCTCGCGTCGCCGAGCCTGCGCCGTGATCAGCCGCCCTGCCTGATCGAGTCCACCATGCTCGACATCGTATTTCAATTTTCTTTTCCAACTCCTCAGGATTTCCTGCCCGGTGCTGCTGTTTGCGATCCCCCTTGCGATGACGGCAGGCGCCCTGGTGCCGTGGGCCTCCGCCGATGCGCTGCTCAAGCCAGATGTTCGAGTCCATCGGCCCGGACCTGAAGCTCTCCTGCGGACCGACCTGGAAATGCACAAAGCTGCGCTGGAGCGATTTGCCAGGGCGTCGAAGCGAACGTTCGGTACAATTCCCGCATCCCTTTCATCCCGGCTGATCCCATGCTCACGCCCGAACAACGCGCCCAATACGATCGCGACGGCTTCATCGTCCTCCCCGACTTCAAGGACGCGGCGCAGATCGCCGCCTTGCGCGCACGCGCCGAAGCCATCGTCGACGCCTTCGACCCCAACGAATCGCGCGCCATCTTCACGACGCGCGACCAGGAACGCGCCAGCGACGCCTGGTTCCTCGGTTCGGGCAACACGGTGCGCTGCTTCTTCGAGGAGGAAGCCTTCGGCGCGGACGGCCAGCTGCGCCAGGCGAAAGCGCTGTCGATCAACAAGATCGGCCATGCGATGCACGACCTCGATCCCGTCTTCGACGCCTTTTCGCGCGATCCGAAGCTGGCCGGCGTGGCGCGCGACCTGGGTCTGGCGCAGCCGCAGGTTTAGCAGTCGCAGTACATCTTCAAGCAGCCCGGCATCGGCGGCGAAGTGCGCTGGCACCAGGATGCGACCTTCTTCGATACCGATCCAATCAGCGTGACCACCTTCTGGTTCGCGCTGGAAGACGCAACGGTCGACAACGGCTGCCTGTGGGCCGAACCGGGCGGACACCGCGGGCCGCTGCGCGAGCGCTTCCTGCGCGATGGCGACACGATCAGGATGGAAAAGCTGGATGCGACGCCCTGGCCGGACGACAGCGTGGCGCTGCCTTTGCCGGCGAAAGCCGGAACGCTGATCTGTTTTCACGGGCTGCTGCCGCACTACAGCGCGCCGAACCGGTCGCCGGTGTCGCGCCATGCGTTTACGCTGCACGCGACCGATGCGCGGACTGTGTACTCGGCGCGCAACTGGATTCAGCGCGATGCGCGCTTTCCAGTCCGTGGATTCGAGTGATCGCTATGCAAGCCGTGTACCGCGTGGAGTCAGGAGGCTCGGCGCCCCCTCCACCCTACGCCGCTGCGGTTAGCGACGGGCTTCCCAGTAGGCACGGCATTGATACAGGATGGTCTTGAGCAGCATTGCCTGCATGGCCTCGCGGACGATGAGCGCTGGTCCAGCGGCAGTGTGCGACAGGTCGAGCAGGCCGGGGATCGATATCTTCGCACCCTTGGCGCAAATGAGGCCCATCAGGGCGACGACTTTGTCCAGCGGCAGCCGGGTAATACAGTCGAGGTGTTCGGCAATGATGGTGTCGCCATCGTTCAGGTCAGCCAATAGCTGCTGAAGTTGCGGACACGCGTCCCATGCGCCGGGGCTACTTCTCGGCGTAGGTGGCGGCGACGCTGTAGCCCATCGCCTGCGTTTCAGCGTGGAGCGTGTTTTGGCGGGCAAGCCCGGTGGCGTCCACGGAGCCCCACTGGTAGATGCGCGCGACTGGCCGGTTTATCACGTTTTCCTCGAAGGCGGCAAGCCGTTCGCGGAATGCGGACGAAGTGACGGTGCTACACCACTAACACGCATGCCCAGGGTTGACGCGAGGCAGGGAGGAAGGAGAATCTGGATAAGCAGAATATCACCTTCTGACAAGAGAGCTTGCCTGAATTCGGACTACTTCATCTACTCTGCGGGACAAAACCAGTTCAGGCGAATCCAAACCCGAACTGCGTCAAGGCCCGCGTCAGGTCCGCCTTGAACACCGAATAATCGATCGCCTTCTCGACGAATTCGCCGGCGCCCAGCATGCGTGTGCGGACGCGGTCCGCTTCGTTGCGCGAGCTCGACAGCACGATGACGGGGATATCGGACAGGAAGGGTTTGGACGAGATCTCCTTGAGTACTTCGAAGCCGTCGACCTTCGGCAATTTCAGGTCGAGCAGGACGACATCGAAGTCCTGCGCCTTGTGCAATTCGCGCAAGGCTTCCTCGCCGTCCGCGACCACGACGACTTCATGTTCGACCGTGCAGCTCTCCAGTACACGGCGCGTCAATTCAACATCGAAAGGGAAGTCGTCGACAATCAGGGCTTTTTTCACCATGGCGGGATCGTACAGGAAGTTGGCAATGTGTCGCTAGTTAACATTGTGGGTATTTGCATGCACTTCGGCGTGAATATCCCGTTCGTTAGAAAACAAATGCCTTGTGCTTTCCTCGATACGGCGCATACTGGGGATCGATGTTTACGAAAGGCAATCAAAATGCTTCCAACGACACATGGGGAGCAGCCTTTGCGGGTTCTTCTGGTGGACCGCAGCGAGGAAACACGCGATATGTTCGCCGCCCTGTTTCTCAGCCTGGGGTACGAAGTCAGGACGGTGGCGACGGCGACCGAAGCCCTGGCCTGGGCGCCCCTGTTCCGACCGCATGCCGTGTTCACGGCGAATCTTCCTGCCCGACCAGAGCGGCTTCGATCTATGCACGCCTGTTGAGAAAAATGCCGCACATCGGCCAGCGCGCTCATCGTGGCGATCACCGGCCACATGGGGCCCGATGCCGCCAGGCTGGCGGCCGAAGCAGGGTTCGACCATTACCTGGTCAAGCCCGTGAACCTCGACGCCATCCTCGCGACGCTGCAAGCGCCGCGCTCTACATCAGCCTGACCCAGGCGCCCTTGTAGAGAATCGGCCCGCTCGGCCCGTCGGGATTGGTCGATCCCCCCTTCGGCTCGAGACTGACGGCCAGCAGCGCGACGTCGGCGCCGATGGCGTCGGCCGGCAGCGGCAGCGTCAAGGCGCGGTTCGCGCCGAGCACCCCCAGCGAACGCGGCTTGCCGGCGCGCGGCACCGCCCACAATTGCAAGGCCTGCTGCGCCGTGAGCGGCACCGCGCTCACCACCTTCACCGTCATCAGTCCGCGTGCGCGGTCGGCCGTCACCACCAGTGCGGGCCGCGCCTGTTCGTCGGTCAGGCTGGCGATGTCGCTCATGCGCGCGGTGTCGCCCGGTTGCCGCAGCACGCGTCACCAGCAGCAGCGCGGCCACGTGCCGACGAGGCCACGCCCAATGTGCGCCACAGCGCCAGCGAGCCATGGCGCCAGAACTGCCAGGCCGGGGCGGCCGCATGCATGCCGAGGCGATCCTCGATCGCGCGCCAGACCCGCTTGTCGGGCACGACCGGCGGCGCGAATTCGGCCATGGCGCCGAGGCGCTCGTTCCATTCGCGGGTCGTGCGGCGCAAGGCGGCGTCGTCGTGCATCAGGCCTTCGAAGCGGCGCCGTGCGCGTCCGCGCAGGGTGCCGAGCACGTATTCGGCGGCCAGGCGTTCGCGCAGCGGTTCGTTATCCTTGAGCTTCATGCGGCGCCCCGCGCGATGCAGGCAGGCATGCAGGCGCACCAGGCTGCGCCGGATCCAGGTCTTGACGGTACCGAGCGGCAGCGCCAGTTTTTGGGCGACGTCGCTGTGCGACAGGTCGTGGAAGAAGGCCATGCCGACCGCCTCGCGGTGCTTCTCTTCGAGCGCCGCCATGCAGTCGGCCAGCGCCTGCGCTTCGCTGCTCATCTGCAGCCGGTCGGCCGGCGTCGCCGCCAGGTCGGCCAGCGATTCGAGCGCATCGGCATCCATGCCCGCGTCATGCCGGGTGCGCCGCAACAGGTCGAACGCGCGGTTGCGCACGATCGTCGTCATCCAGGTCATCGGCGCCGACAGCGCACTTTCGTACTCGCCCGCGTGGTGCCAGATCGCCACGAAACTCTCCTGCACCACCTCTTCGGCCAATTCGCGCCGGCCCAGGATACGCAGGGCCAGGCCGTAGAGCCGCGGCGAACTGGCTTCGTAGAGCGAGCGGAAGGCCAGCCGGTCGCGCCGCGCGGACGCGTGCAGCCAGGCCCGCAGCTGGGCCGGATCGGCTGCTGTCGCTGCCGTGCTCAATGGATTGCCGTCAATGAAGTCATGTCGCCGGAGAAAATACCATATTTGCAGCCTGTGCATTGCACAAAAAATATTTTGAATCCGATAAGCCTGTCGGCTGCGTATATGTCACTACAGCCCGGTCGTGAAGCGAGCTGGTCAATCGCGCGGCAGTGTTGCAACATACTCAGTATCATCAAATTAGCAACATAACTAAAAATGAAACATCCCTATTTACCGGAGAGCGAGATGAGAGCAATGCAAAAAAAATCCCTATGGACGATGACGATCCTGGCCAGCGCGGCGCTGATGGCGGTGTCCGTGCCGGCCAGTGCTTCGAGCCACCGTGAAGCGCCGTTTTTGACGAATTCACCGAAAGTCGACGGCACCGACTTCTACATGTTCCGCAGCTATGCACCGGGCCGCAGCGGCTTCGTGACCATGATTGCGAACTTCATTCCCTTCCAGGATCCGCAGGGCGGCCCGAACTTCTACCAGTTCGACCAGAACGCGCTGTACGAAATCCACGTCGACAACAACGGCGACGCCAAGGAAGACATCACCTTCCAGATCAAGTTCAAGAACACCTCGAAGCGCACCGCACTGAACATCGGCGGCAAGCAGGTCCTGATCCCGCTGATCAATTCGTCGACCATCAGCGGCGTCAATCCAGCCTCGCTCAACGTGCGCGAGACCTATACGATCGACATGGTCAAGGGCGACCGCCGCGGCGGCACCCGCACGCGCCTGGCCGCAGCCGAACGGCGCCACCGAATTCGACAAGCCAGTCGACAACATCGGCGACAAGGTCTTCGGCGGCGCCGGCGGCTATGAAACCTACGCCAACCAGCACATCTACGACGTCGCGATTCCTGGCTGCGGCACCGGCCGCGTCTTCGTCGGCCAGCGCAAGGAGCCCTTCTATATCGCGGTCGGCAAGATCTTCGACCTGTTCAACCTGAATCCGCTCGGGGCTGAATCGGGCGGCAACAAGAACGACCTGGAAAACAAGAACGTCAGCTCGATCGCACTCGAAATCCCGGTCGAATGCCTGGCGACCGCCGCCGACCCGGTGATCGGCGCCTACGCCACGGCCAGCGTGCGCCAGGCGCGCCTGGTCAATCCGACCCCGGCTTCCGGCATCAACAACGCCGTCAAGGAAGGCGGCGCCTGGACCCAGGTCTCGCGCGTCGGCATGCCGCTGGTGAACGAAGTCATCATCGGCATGGACGACAAGGACCGCTTCAACAGCTCGAAGCCGAAGGATGACGCCCAGTTCGCGACCTACGTGACCAATCCGGTGCTGCCGGCGGTCGTCGAGACCCTGTTCCCATCGGCCAAGGCGCCGACCAACTTCCCGCGTACCGACCTGGTCACCGCCTTCCTGAAGGGTATCCCGGGCGTGAACCAGCCGAAGAACGTCGTGGCCTCGGAAATGCTGCGCCTGAATACGTCGATCGCACCGACCGCGCAGGCCTCGCAGAACCCGCTGGGCGTGGCCGCCGGCGACAATGCCGGCTTCCCGAACGGACGCCGTCCGGCCGACGATATCGTCGACGTTTCGCTGCGCGTGGCGATGGGCGCCCTGTGCGTCGCTGACCGGCGCCAACGATGCGCTCGGCGTCGGCTGCAAACCATGCCGATGCACCGGCCGGCGGCCTGCCGCTGACCGATGGCGTGCGCAAGGATGCGAACAGCTTCAAGGCGGCCTTCCCTTACCTGAACACGCCGCTGCCGGGCAACCAGTAAGCGAGGAGAGCGACCATGTTCCTATCTCACCTTCCCCGCCTGCCGCTCGCCGCGGCGGCGATCTGCGCGGCGCTTGCCTTGAGCGCCTGCGGCGGCAGCGACAACAACTCGTCGGACGTCAGCACGCCGCCCACCAGCGGAACCCCGCCGCCGACAACACCGGTAGCGAGCGACTCGTTCTTCGACTACGTCCTGGCCCGCGTCGAACGCCATGCTCGACAACGAGGAACCGGCGGCGATCGATGGCCTGACCGAAGAGCAAGCCGGACAACACCGAGCCGGAACCGGTCAGCTGACCGGCGTTTGAACAGCGCGGGACGGTTCGCCGTCCCGCGTTCCACGGAGTACCCATGTTCGGCAAGATCATTGTGTTGTTTGCCTGCGCCTGCGTCCTTGCGACTGCCGGCGCGGCCCCCCATATTCCGGCCAGCGGCACCCAGGTGCTCGAACGCCTGCCCGGCGGCCTCGCCCCGGCGCGGCGCGAGCTGCAAGGCCTGCGCGCGGCGCTCGCCGCCAAACCGGGCGACCTGACGCTGGCGACCACGCTGGCCCAGCGCTATATCGAACAAAGCCGGCGCGACGGCGACCCGCGCTATCTCGGCTATGCCCAGGCGGCCCTCGCCCCCTGGTGGAGCCAGCCGCAGCCACCCTCGCCCGTACTCGTGCTGCGCGCCACGCTGCGCCAGAGTACCCACCAATTCGGCGCGGCCCTGACCGACCTCGATGCCGTGCTCAAACGCGACAGCGGCAACAGCCAGGCCTGGCTCACGCGCGCCACCGTGCAAGCGATCACGGGCGATTTCGCCGGCGCGCGCGCCAGCTGCATGCGCCTGTATTCGCGCGCGCCCGAGCTGGTGGTGCAAGCCTGCCTGTCGAGCGTGGGCAGCGTCAGCGGCCAGGCCGCCGCCAGTTACGAGCGCCTGCGCCAGACCTATATCGCCCGCTCCGACAGTCCGCCCGCACTGCGCACCTGGGTTGCAACCCTGCTCGGCGAAATGGCCGCCCGCCTCGGCCGCTTCGATATGGCCGAGTCCCACTACCGCGAAGCGCTGGCGCTGGATGCGTCGGACAGCTACCTGCTGGGCGCCTACGCCGATTTCCTGCTCGAGCGCGGCCGCGCGCCCGAGGTGATCGCCCTCCTGAAGGACAAGACCCAGGCCGACGCGCTGCTGCTGCGTTACGCCATCGCCCTGAAAAACGCGAACGCGCCGGGCGCAGCCAGGCCAGCGCCGAACTGGCGGCGCGCTTCGACGCCGCCATGCGCCGCCGCGACAGCGTGCACCAGCGCGAACAGGCGCGCTTCGAACTGGCGCTGCGCGGCGACACGGCCGCCGCCGTACGCCTGGCCAAGCTGAACTGGGCGGTGCAGAAGGAGCCGGCCGACCTGCGCATCCTGGCGCAAACGGCGGCGGCGAGTAAAGATCCGGAAGCGGCGGCGATCGTGCGCGACTGGCTCAAGACCAGCAAGATCGAGGATGTCTCCCTCGCGGCGCGTCCGGGAGACAAGGCATGATGGCGCGCTGCCTTGCTCGTGCTGGCGCTGTGCGTCGCCTGCGTGTTCCCGGCCCAGGCGCACAAGGCCAGCGACAGCTACCTGAGCCTGGCGGTGCAGGGCGAGAAAATCGATGGCCAGTGGGACATCGCCCTGCGCGACCTCGAAATGGCCGTCGGGCTCGACGCCAACGACGATGCCGCGATCACCTGGGACGAGGTGCGCGCGCGCCACGAGGCGATTGCCGCCTACGCGCTGGCGCGCCTGAAGCCTTGAGCAGCGACGGCGTCGACTGCCCCATGCGCGTGACCGAACACCTGATCGATTCGCATACCGACGGCGCCTACGCGGTGCTGCGCCTGCAGGCAAGCTGCCCGGCGCCGGTCGCCACCTTGAGCGTCGACTACAACCTGTTGTTCGACGTCGATCCCCAGCACAAGGGGCTATTGAAGCTCACGCATGGCGCCAGCGACCAGCACGGCGATCTTCGCGCCCGACGCCCGCAGCCAGGCGCTGCAAGTGGCCGCACCGGCGCGCTGGCGCCAGTTCGCCGACTATGTGAAGCACGGCGTCTGGCATATCTGGATCGGCTTCGACCACATCCTGTTCCTGGTCTCGCTGCTGCTGCCGGCGGTGCTGATCCGGCGCGACGGCCAGTGGCAGGGCCGCGAGACCTTGCGCGCCTCGGTGATCGACGTGCTGAAAATCGTCACCGCCTTCACGCTGGCGCACTCGCTGACCTTGTCGCTGGCCGCGCTCGGGGCATTGAGTTTGCCTTCGCGCCTGGTCGAATCCCTGATCGCCGCTTCCGTCATCCTGGCCGCCCTGAACAACCTGTGGCCGCTGGTGCACCGCTGGCGCGCGCTGGTCGCCTTCGGCTTCGGCCTGATCCACGGCTTCGGCTTCGCCAGCGTGCTGGCCGACCTCGGCCTGGCGCAGGGCGCGCTGGTGCTGTCGCTGGTGGGTTTCAACGTCGGCGTCGAACTGGGGCAGCTGGCCATCGTCGCGCTGTTCCTGCCGCTGGCCTATCTGCTGCGGCGCGGCGTGTTCTACCGGCGCGTGGTGATGGCGGGCGGCTCGGCGCTCATCGCCGTGATTGCGATGGTGTGGCTGGCCGAGCGCGCCTTCGACCTGAAGCTGATGACCTGAGCGACGCAGTCGAAACCGTGCGAATCCGACAGTCCAGCGCGTCATAGCGCAGTTCGTCACAAAGCGCGCGACCCGGTTCCGGGGCGATGACATGATCGGATTTTCGATCAACTTCGGCCCACCATGAACCGTCCCGCGCTTCTTTCCGTCGCGCCCCTGCTCTCCCTGCTGCCGCTGGCGGCCCTGGCCGCGCCGCGCGCGCAAGTCGAGGTCATCGACGGCCACAAGCTCGAATCGGTCACGCTGCGCAAGGCCGGTTCGCCGGCGGTGGTGGTGTTCGAAAACGGTTCGCGCGCCACCCTCGACGGCTGGGACGGGGTGCTCGACGCGGTCAGCCCGAGCGCCACCGTGTTCGCCTACAACCGCCCCGGCTACGCCAACAGCGAAGCGACCGACGCCGCGCGCGACGGCAGCACCATCGTCGAGGCACTGCGCAGCACCCTGCGCCAGAAAGGCCTGACGCCGCCCTACGTGCTGGTCGGGCATTCGCTGGGCGGCCTGTACATGCAGCTGTTCGCGCGCCGCTATCCGCAGGAAGTCAAAGGCCTGGTGCTGGTCGACGCGCTCTACCCGCGCATCGTCAAAAAGCCCGAGGACTTCCCGCTCGCCACCCGCGTCGGCAAGTGGCTGTTCTTCTCGAACACCGTCCAGCGCGAGATCGACCTGATCCACGCGACCGGCGAAACCATCGTCGCCCTGCCGGGCATCGACGACAAGCCGATCATCCGCCTGGTCAACCGGCCGCTCGGGAAGACGGCGGTCGGCGTCGACTTCGGCGCCTTCAACCAGGATGCGCAGACGCGCGACTTCGTGCGCGCCCTGTATCCGTCGGCGAAAACCATCGTCGCCGACTCCTCGCACCAGATGCAGCTGACCAGTCCCGCGCTGGTGGCGGACGCGATCCGCGAAGTCCTGGCCGCCTCCCCGGTCTCGCGCAAGGAGCAACCATGAAACGTCTGTTGATTCTTGTCGCTGGTGCTGGCAGCGGCGGCGCCCGCCTTCGCCGGCCAGGCCGAACAGATCGCCCGTATCGAACGCGGCCTGCGCCCGCCGGTGGTGCTGGCCGGCGAGCCGGCGGCGGCGCGCTCGCTGCTTGACGAAATGCGCCGCCTGCACGTGCCGGGCGTGAGCATCGCCGTGATCCGCAATGGAAAAATCGCCTGGGCGCGCGGCTATGGCGTGGCGTTCGACAGGCGGCCCGGCGATCACGCCCGACGACCCTGTTCCAGGCCGCGTCGATCAGCAAACCGTGACGGCGATGGCGGCGCTGCGCCTGGCCGAACGCGGCGAACTCGATCTCGACGCCGACATCAACACGGTGTTGACCAGCTGGGCGCTGCCGCCCGGCGCAGCCGACGTGACGCTGCGCCAGCTGCTGTCGCACACGGCGGGAACCGGCGTCTCGGGCTTCCCCGGCTATGCGGCGGACCAGCCGGTGCCGACCCTGGTGCAGGTACTCGACGGCGCGCCGCCTGCGAACACGAAGCCGGTACGGATCGAATCGGCGCCGGGCGCCGAGTGGCATTATTCGGGCGGCGGCTACAGCATCGTCCAGCAGGCGCTGATCGACCGCACGAAGCAGCCTTTCGACGTGCTGCTGCGCGATACGGTGCTGGCGCCGATCGGCATGACACGACAGCCGTTTCGCCCAGCCCTTGCCCGCCGGCCTGCTGGCGCGGGCGGCGCTGCCGCACGACGGCGAAGGCAAGCCGGTCGCGGGCGGCCCCTACACCTATCCGGAACTGGCCGCGGCCGGCTTGTGGACGACGCCGAGCGACCTGGCGCGCTTCGCGCTCGACCTGCAGCGCAGCGCCGGCGGCGGCAAGGGCGTGCTGTCGGCGCGGATGGCGCGCACCATGCTCACCCCGGTGAAGAACGGTTACGGCCTCGGTGTGAACGTCCAGGGCGAGGGAGCGACGCTGGGCTTTGCCCACGGCGGCAGCAATAACGGCTACAAGAACACCCTGTTCGCCTACGCGCATGGGGACGGCGCGGTCGTGATGACCAACGGCGACAATGGCGGGGAACTGGCCAGCGCCGTGCTGCGCGCGCTGGCGCACGAATACAAGTGGCCGAGCCAGCGCGTCGCCGTGCGCAAGGCAATCGCGCTTCCGCTCGCGGCGCAGGAAGCGCTCGCCGGCCGTTACGACGTCAAGGGGCTGGGCGACTTCAAGATCGCGCGCCGCGACGGGCGCCTGATGATCGCGCTGCGCGGCGACAGCTGGGAGCCCCTGCATGCGGCCTCGCCGACCGTCTTGTTCGTGCTGTCGAGCGAACTGGAACTGCGCCTGGCCGGCGACGGCGGGCGCATCGTGTCGGGTTCCTTCGACGTGCCGTTCACACGCGCTCCCTGATGCGTGTTGCATATGCATCATGTATCAGCTTTTTTACAAATCGGCGCAGGCTTGCTCGAAAGTTACCATTAGAATAGTTTCTCCAATTTATACATAAAATCAGGGGAAACATGATTCGTTTGCCAATCGCCTTGGCTGCCGTATGCCTCAGCGTGTCCGCTTTCGCGGCCGATCCTTTCGACGACAAGTTCCGCCAGCTCGACGAGCTGCTGCCGACGGCGTCGACCATCCGCACCGCGTCCGGCGCGCCGGGCCAGGCCTATTGGCAGCAGCGTGCGGACTACACGATCCGCGCGACGCTCGACGAAGCGAACCGTTCGATCCGCGGCGCCGAGACGATCACGTATCACAACAATTCCCCCGACACCCTGAACTACCTGTGGGTGCAGCTCGACCAGAACATCTACAAGCCCAATTCGGACGCGCGCATGGCGGCCACGGTCGCGCGCGAAGCCTGGGCCAAGCCGCGCAACCCGGAAGAAGGACTGAAGTTCGACGCCCTGCGCACGACCTTCGAAGGCCTGACGTTCGACGGCGGCTTCAACATCACCGGCGTGAAGTCGGGCAGCCGCACCCTGGCCCACGTCATCAACCGCACGATGATGCGCATCGACCTGCCGCAGCCCTTGAAGCCGGGCCAGCGCTTCAGTTTCGAGGTCGAGTGGAACTACAAGATCAACGAGCAGAAGGTGCTCGGCGGCCGTTCGGGCTACGAGAAGTTCGACGAAGACAAGAACGACCTGTTCGAAATCGCCCAGTGGTTCCCGCGCATGGCGGCCTATTACGACGTCTACGGCTGGCAGCACAAGCAGTTCCTCGGCGCCGGCGAATTCACGCTCGAATTCGGCGACTACGATGTCGAGATCACGGTGCCGGGCGACCACATCGTCGCCTCGACCGGCGTGCTGCAAAATCCGGGTTCGGTATTGACGGCCGCCCAGCGCGACCGCCTGGCCAAGGCGCGCACCGCGAAAGCGCCTGTCATCATCGTGACCCAGGCCGAGGCCGAAGCGGCCGAGAAGGTCGCGCGCCACGACGAATAAAACCTGGCACTTCAAGGCGAAGAACGTGCGCGACTTCGCGTTCGCCTCGAGCCGCAAGTTCATCTGGGACGCGCAGGGCATCAAGAGCGGCGACACCGACGTGATGGCGATGTCCTACTATCCGAAGGAAGGCAATCCGCTGTGGGAGAAGTATTCCACGCAGGCGGTGGTCCACACCATCGAGCAGTACAGCAAGTACTCCTTCGACTATCCGTACCCGACCGCGATTTCCGTGAACGGCCCGGTGGGCGGCATGGAATACCCGATGATCTCGTTCAACGGCCCGCGTCCGACCAAGGACAAGAAGACCGGCGAACTGACCTACGGCGAAGCGCACCAAGTATGGCCTGATCGGCGTGATCATCCATGAAGTGGGCCACAACTACTTCCCGATGATCGTCAACTCGGACGAGCGCCAGTGGACCTGGATGGACGAGGGCATCAACTCCTTCGTGCAGACCCTCGCGCAGGAAGCCTGGGAAGAGCAGTGGCCGGAAATGCGCGGCGAGCCGCGCCTGATCACCGACTACATGAAGAGCCGCAACCAGGTGCCGATCATGACCAACTCGGAGTCCCTGCTGCAGTTCGGGAACAACGCCTACGCCAAGCCGGCCGCCGCACTGACCGTGCTGCGCGAGACGGTGCTGGGCCGCGAGCTGTTCGACTTCGCCTTCAAGGAATACGCCCAGCGCTGGAAGTTCAAGCGCCCGACCCCGGCGGACTTCTTCCGCACCATGGAAGACGCGTCGGGCACGGACCTCGACTGGTTCTGGCGCGGCTGGTTCTACACGACCGATGCCGTGGACGTGAGCGTGGACGGCATCAGCGAGTACACGATCAGCTCGCAGAATCCGGAAACCGAGAAAGCCTGGCGCAAGAAGCTCAAGGATGCCGAGCCGATGTCGGTGACCGACCAGCGCAACAAGGGCACGCCGCGCCGCGTCGACGCGCATCCTGAGCTGAAGGATTTCTATAACGAGCACGACGACTTCACGGTCACGAATGCCGACCGCAACAAGTTCAACGAAGGCCAGGAAAAGCTCGAAGACTGGGAAAAGGCGCTGCTCGCGTCGGGCAAGCACCTGTACCTGGTCGACTTC
This sequence comes from uncultured beta proteobacterium, assembly GCA_963729765.1. Taxonomy (GTDB): domain Bacteria; phylum Pseudomonadota; class Gammaproteobacteria; order Burkholderiales; family Burkholderiaceae_D; genus Telluria. Next base: position 84,200 of record CAVSPL010000017.1, read on the forward strand.
AGCAACATCGGCGGCCTCGTGACGCCGCTGGTGCTCGAGATCCAGCTGGCCAGCGGCAAGAAATACATCGAGCGCATCCCGGCCGAAGTGTGGCGCTACTCGCCGAAGAAGATCACGAAACTGATCGTCACCGACGAGCCGATGACCAGCCTGACCCAGGATCCGTTCTGGGAAACGGCCGACATCGACCAGAACAACAACGCCTGGCCGCGCAAGCTGACCCCATCGCGCCTCGAGCTGTTCAAGAGCGAGCGTAACGGCGGCAACGACATGATGAAGGACTTCAATGCCAAGTTGAAGACCAAGGAAGAGAAGGCGGCCGAGGAGGCGAAGAAAGAGAAGGACACGGTACCGAAGGTGCAGTGATGAGTCGCTGACGTGGTGCACAGGACCGTACGTCCCTACATTGAAGCCGGTGGTGCGTCAACAGCGCGGCCACCGGTTTGTTTCGTTTTGAAGACACGAATGATGATGAACATGAAGCACCTCGCCCGCCTCGTCGCCCTGACCCTCGCCCTGTCCGCCGGCGCCCACGCCGCCGACCAATTCGACGACAAGTTCCGCCAGCTCGACGAGCTGCTGCCGACGCCGTCCGCCACGCGCAGCGCCTCGGGCGCGCCGGGCCACGCCTACTGGCAGCAGCGCGCCGACTACACCCTGCGCGCGACGCTCGACGAAGACAAGCGCGCCATCAGCGGCGCCGGCACCATCACCTATCACAACAATTCGCCCGACACCCTCTCCTACCTGTGGGTGCAGCTGGACCAGAACATGTTCCGCGGCGATTCGGACAACCGCAACATCTCGACCATTCCTTCGCGCGACGCCTGGCAAAAAGGCGGCGCGGAAGGCGTGAAGTTCGACGCGATCCGCTTCGCCTTCGAGAGCCGCAGCTTCGAGGGCGGCATCCAGGTCGCCAACGTCAAGGACGCCGCCGGCCGTCCCCTGCACTACGTCGTCAACAAGACGATGATGCGCATCGACCTGCCGCAGCCGATGAAGCCGGGCGCGCGCTTCTCGTTCGCGCTCGAATGGAAGTTCAACATCCCCGAGGCCAGCGTGCTGGGCCGCCGCATGGGCTACGAGCGCTTCGACAAAGAGGACAAGAACGACCTGTTCGAAGTCGCCCAGTGGTTCCCGCGCATGGCGGCCTATTACGACGTCAACGGCTGGCAGAACAAGCAGTACCTCGGCGACGGCGAATTCACGCTGGAATTCGGCGACTACGACGTCGCGCTGACGGTCCCGGCCGACCACATCGTCGCCTCCACCGGCGAGCTGCAGAATCCGGGCGAGGTCTTGACAGCCGCCCAGCGCGAGCGCCTGGCCAAGGCCCGCACGGCGAAGGCGCCGGTCGTCATCGTCACCCAGGCGGAAGCCGAAGCCGCCGAAAAGGGCCGCGCGACCAGCATGAAGACCTGGCGCTTCAAGGCGAAGAACGTGCGCGACTTCGCGTTTGCGTCGAGCCGCAAGTTCATCTGGGATGCGCAGGGCATGAAGAGCGGCGACAACGCCGGTGATGGCGATGTCCTACTATCCGAAGGAAGGCAATCCGCTCTGGGAAAAATATTCGACCCAGGCCGTCGTCCACACCATCGAGCAGTACAGCAAATACTCCTTCGACTACCCCTACCCGACCGCGATCTCGGTGAACGGCCCGATCGGCGGCATGGAATACCCGATGATCTCGTTCAACGGCGGGCGTCCGACCAAGGACAAGAAGACCGGCGAACAGACCTACTCGAAGTCGACCAAGTATGGCCTGATCAGCGTGATCATCCACGAGGTCGGCCACAACTACTATCCGATGATCGTCAACTCGGACGAGCGCCAGTGGACCTGGATGGACGAAGGCCTGAACTCCTTCCTCCAATTCCTGGCCGAAGAAGCCTGGGAAGAGAACTACCCGGCGCGCCGCGGCGAGCCGCGCGACATCGTCGACTACATGCGCAGTAAAAACCAGACGCCGATCATGACCAATTCGGAGTCGGTGCTGCAGCGCGGCCCGAACGCCTACGGCAAGCCGGCCACCGCCCTGAACATCCTGCGCGAGACGGTGCTGGGACGCGAGCTGTTCGACTTCGCCTTCAAGGAATACGGCCGCCGCTGGAAGTTCAAGCGCCCGACGCCGGCCGACCTGTTCCGCACGATGGAAGACGCGTCCGGCACGGACCTCGACTGGTTCTGGCGCGGCTGGTTCTACACGACCGACGCGGTCGACGTGAGCGTGGACGGCATCAGCGAGTACACGATCAGTTCGCAGAATCCGGAAACGGAGAAGGCCTGGCGCCGCAAGCTGCGCGATGCCGAGCCGGTGTCGCTGACCGACCAGCGCAACAAGGGCATCGCCGCGCCGCGTCGATGCGCACCCGGAGCTGAAGGATTTCTATAACGAGCACGACGAGTTCACCGTCACGAACGCCGACCGCAACAAGTACCAGGAAACCCAGGACAAGCTGGAAGACTGGGAAAAGGCGCTGCTCGCATCCGGCAAGCACCTGTACCTGGTCGATTTTTCCAACGTCGGCGGGCTGGTGACGCCGCTGGTGCTGGAGATCCAGCTGGCCAGCGGCAAGAAGTACGTCGAACGCATCCCGGCCGAAGTGTGGCGCTATTCGCCGGCGAAGATCACGAAGCTGATCGTCACCGACGAGCCGATGACCGGCCTGACGCAAGACCCGTACTGGGAAACCGCCGACATCAACGTCGACAACAACGCCTGGCCGCGCAAGCTGACGCCGTCGCGCCTGGAGCTGTTCAAGACCGAGCGCGGTGGCAACGACATGATGAAGGACTTCAATGCGCCCTTGAAAAAGCCTGACGCGGCGCCGAAGGCGGCGCAGTGATGCGCGGCCTGAAAGCCTTGGTCGCCGCCGCGCTGCTGCTGTGCAGTGCGGCGGCGTTCGCGCACCGCTTCCACGCCGGGATCACGGATATCTCGTTCAACGCCCGCACCGGCAACACCGAGATCGTCCACACCTACATGACGCACGATGTCGAGGCCTTGCTGGCCAACCTGTACGGGCGCCAGTTCGACCTGAACGAGCGCGGAAGACCAGGACGTGCTGCGCAAGTATGTCGAGGGCCGCTTCTGGATCCTGGGCCAGGACAAGGCGCGTTTGAATCGTGCGCTGGGTCGGCATGACGGCCGACGCCGAGCGGGTGCAGGTGTTCCAGGAGATCGAGCAGACGCCGCTCTGGAAGGCGAGCGCCATCCACGATAACGTCCTGATAGACTTCATTGCTGAGCAGGTCAACACGATCAATCTCAACGAGGGCAATGCCGTGCGTACGCTCACCTTCGGCCACGACAACATTGAACAGCCGACGCGCTGACTGAATCCATGCCTGCTGCTTCGCCCCCTGCCCTGCGCGCTGGCCGCGCTGTTTGCCTGCACCGCACCGCCCACGCCGACGATCTCGTGCTGCAGCGCGTGCTGGTCGAGGGCTCGCGCCTGTCTCAACTCGGCATCGCCGATTCGGCGAACGCCGGCACCGTCGGCCAGAAGGAACTGGCCGCGCGCACCACCTACCGGCCGGGCGAGATGCTGGAAGCGATGCCGGGCCTGATCGCCAGCCAGCACAGCGGCGAAGGCAAGGCCAACCAGTTCTACCTGCGCGGCTTCAATCTCGACCACGGCACCGACCTCGCCACCTGGGTCGACGGCATGCCGGTCAACCAGCGCAGCCATGCGCACGGCCAGGGCTGGACCGACGTCAACTTCCTGATCCCGGAACTGGTCGGGCGCCTCGACTACCGCAAGGGGCCGTATTCGGCGCGCGACGCCGATTTCGCCTCGGCCGGCAGCGCGGAGCTCAGCTACGCCAACCGCCTCGACGAAAAACATCGGCAGCGTCACGCTCGGCCAGGACGGCTTTGCGCGCGCCATGCTGGCCGGCTCGCCCGAACTGGCGGGCGGCACCCTGCTCTACGCGCTGGAGACGATGCGCAACGACGGCCCGTGGACCCGGCCCGACGATTACCGCAAACTGAACGGCGTGCTGCGCTACAGCCGCGGCTTTGCCAACAATGGCTGGAGCGTGACGGCGATGGCCTATCGCGGCAAGTGGAATGCGACCGACCAGATCCCGCTGCGCGCGGTCGAAGCGGGCACGCTGGGACGCTTCGATGCGATCGACGACACCGATGGCGGCAATGCGCGGCGTTATAGCCTGTCCGGCATCTGGCGCCAGACGGGAACGAGTCGGCCTCGAAGCTGAGCGCCTACGTGATCCGCAACCAGCTCGAGCTGTTCTCGAATTTCACCTATTTCATGAACGACCCGGTCAACGGCGACCAGTTCGCCCAGCCGGACCGGCGCGTCACCAGCGGCCTGGATGCCACCCACACCCTGCACCTGCACCGCGGCGAGCACATGGCATCCGACCTGAGCTTCGGCGCCCGCCTCCAGAACGACAACATCTTCAACGGCTTGTACGACACGCGCGCACGCGCAGCGCCTGGCGACGACGCGCGAAGACCATATCGTCGAGACCAGCGGCGGCGTGTTCGTCGAAAGCGCGACGCGCTGGAGCGATGCCCTGCGCTCGGTGGTCGGCGTGCGCGCCGACCGCTACCGCTTCGACGTGCGTAGCGACCTCGCTGCGAATTCGGGACGCACCAGCGACACGCAAGTGAGCCCGTCGTTCAGCCTGATCTTCGCGCCGCTGGCCTCGACCGAGTTCTATCTGAACTATGGCCACGGCTTCCACAGCAACGATGCGCGCGGCACGGTCGCGGCGATCGATCCGAAGACGCATGGAGGCGCTCGAGCGCGCGCCGGGCCTGGTGCGCTCGCGCGGCATGGAACTGGGCCTGCGCACGGAGGCGATTCCGAAGATGCAGACGGCGCTCTCGCTGTACCGGCTCGACTTCGACTCCGAGCTCACCTATATCGGCGACGCCGGCATGACGGAAGCGGGCGACGCCAGCCGCCGCGTCGGCATCGAGTTCTCGAATTACTGGCGCGTGGCGAAATGGCTGTCGGTCGACTTCGACGCGGCGCTGGCGCGTGCGCGCTCGCGCAATGGCGATCGGATACCGGGCGCGGTCGAAGGCGTGGGCCAGCTCGCGCTCACGCTTCGACAAGCTCGGCCCGTGGTCGGGCGCGCTGCGCCTGCGCTATTTCGGCCCGCGTCCGCTCATCGAAGACGACAGCGTGCGCTCGCAGGCCAGCACCACGCTCAACGGGCGCGTCGGCTACAAAATCGGCAAGGACCTGCAGGTCGAACTCGAAGCCTTCAACCTCACCAACCGGCGCGATTCGGCGATCGACTATTACTATGCGTCGCAGCTGGCCGGGGAGTTGTCGCCGCGCGACGATGTCCACTTCCATCCGATCGAGCCGCGCTCGTTGCGTTTGACGCTGACCAAAACCTGGTGATCCGCGGGGCCGGCATTCACCGGCCTGCGCGAAAAATGCTAGGCTACGGGGCATGACACCATCCGAACTCCCCTACAGCGATCCTTCGCGCCTGGCCGAAGCCCTGCTCGGCGACGGCTATGCCCTGCTCAGTCCCATTGAAGTCGCGCGTCTCGCCGGCTGCACGCTGGCCGACCTCGACGCGCTGGCGCCGAGCTGGGACCACCTCGAACTCGACAACTACCTGAAGGACGGCGGACGCTATCGGCGCCGGCGCCACTCCTGCTTCGTCGACGACGGCCAGGCGCTGAGCCAGACGCCGCACCGCGCGCACTGGCAGCCGGTCGAATACAACGCCCTGCACGGCGGCATGCACCGCCTGTTCGAACCGGTCGAACCGACGACCGTCGCGCAGCCGGCCTGGCAGCAGCTGATCCGTTCGCTCGGCGCGGTCTGCTCGCAAGTCAAGCGCGCGCAGCCCTGGTATGTGGAAGCGCACCAGTTCCGCATCGATACCGCCGACGGCATCGGCCGCCCGACGCCCGAGGGCGCGCACCGCGACGGCGTCGACTTCGTGGCGGTCATCCTGATCGGGCGCACCGGCATCAAGGGCGGCGAGACGCGCGTGTTCGAGGCCGACGGCCCGCGCGGCCTGCGCTTCACGATGACCGAACCCTGGACCCTGCTGCTGCTCGACGATGCGCGCGTGATCCACGAGTCGACGCCGATCCAGCCGCTGGGCGAGCACGGCTACCGCGATACGCTGGTGCTGACCTGGCGCGCCGGCGCCTTCCAGGGCGAAGGCGTTTGACTCATCGGCGACCAGGCAAAAAAAACGCCCGCGAACCTGACGGTGGCGGGCGGTAATCCAGAATTTCGGAGAAAAACTGGAGGAGACAGTTCCAATATACTGCGGTTCATTGTGCACCGCAATACAGTAAAACTACGATAGGAATACAGTAGTATGCAACTTGTCGTCCTCCTCCTACAGCGACATCCAAGCAAGAATGTGTAGCAAATATGGTGCACCGCATCATATGCGTGCAACATAATCAGCTTCTCTGCACCATATTGGTGCAATTCAATCCTTTTTTGTATCCATGCCTGCCACGGGACGGGCACGGGCGGTGCGCAATCGGTCTGCGCTGCCGCCGGGTCCCCGCCCGCACGCGCGGCTTCTTTCGCACTCGCCGCCCGCATCGCGCGCAACGAAGGCGTGACAGTATGCGACGGTACGCGCGTATTCGGCGCAACAGTACCCAGTTCCGGCGCCGGTTTGGTGCCGGCGCGGGCCGGCAAGGCGCTCGACGCGCGCGGCGCTTCCTCAACGCCGGCGCAGCCGGACTGCGGCGCCGGCTTGCGCGGGCGCGGCGTCCGGATTGGCCTGCGCCGCGGCGCCCAGCGGGCAGTGCGGCAACCATGGCGGCAAACAGTACAGGCTTGTGCATGGCGGCCTCCGTCCAAAAACCCATTCTAGTCCAGTGCACGTATTCGCATCGCGCCAATCGTCAGTTTAGTGCGCTCGCCTGCCATTTTGATAAACTGCTCCATTGTCCTTTCTGCCACGGCATCCCGCCTGCACTTGGAACCGGAACCACACACATGCCAACATCGACACCACGCCTCATCCTGCTCACCGGCTCGGCCGCCCTGCTCTGCCTTTCCCTCGCCGGCTGCGGCAAGGACGAGGACAAGAAGAAGAGCGCACCGGCCACGCCGGCCCTGACGGTCAGCACGGCGACGCCAAGCACGGCCAGCCTGCCGCTCAAGCTCGCCGCCAACGGCAACGTCGCCGCCTGGCAGGAAGCGGTCATCGGCAGCGAGTCCGGCGGGCTGCGCCTGCTCGAGGTGCGCGTCAACGTGGGCGACGTCGTGAACAAGGGCGAAGTGCTGGCCGTGTTCTCGGCCGATACGGTCAATGCCGACGTCGGCCAGGCGCGCGCGGCGCTGCAGGAAGCGCAGGCGAATGCCGCCGAGGCCGCGGCGAATGCGAAACGCGGCCAGGACCTGAAAAGTTCCGGCGCGCTCAGCGAACAGCAAGTCGTCCAGTGGGCGACCGCCTCGCGCACCGCCAGCGCGCGCGTGGCGGCGGCCAAGGCCCAGCTCACCCAGCAGGAGCTGCGCCTGAAGTACACGCAAGTCGTGGCGCCCGACAGCGGCATCATCTCGGCGCGCAGCGCCACGGTGGGCGCCGTGGTCGGCGTCGGCACGGAACTCTTCCGCCTGATCCGCCAGGGCCGCCTCGAATGGCGCGCCGAGCTGCCCGCGTCCGACATCGGCCGCGTCCGGCCCGGCGCGCGGGTGCGCGTGAAAGGCGCCAACGGCAGCGAAGTCGTGGGCAAGGTGCGCACCGTGGCGCCGACGGTCGATGCGCAGTCGCGCACGACGCTGGTCTACGTCGACCTGCCGCCGAGCCTGTCCTCGAACGCGCCTCTGAAGGCCGGCATGTTCGCCGGCGGCGAATTCGAACTCGGTTCGTCGAAAGCGCTGACCGTGCCGCAGCAGGCGATCGCCGTGCGCGACGGCTTCAGCTATGTGTTCCGCCTGAACCCGGACAGCCGCGTCAGCCAACTGAAAATCGGCACCGGGCGCCGCCTGGGCGAACGCATCGAAGTCGTCAGCGGCCTGGCGCCCGACACCCAGATCGTGGTCACCGGCGCCGGCTTCCTGAACGACGGCGACCTGGTGCGCAACGTGCCCGCGCCACGCCAAGCCGCTCCCGCCAAGGTCGCCGCACTGAAAGCCGGATCATGAATTTTTCCGCCCTTTCGATCCGCAACCCGATCCCGGCGATCCTGCTGTTCGTCCTGCTGACGCTGGCCGGCCTGCTGGCCTTCAAGTCCAACAAGGTCCAGTTCTTCCCCGATATCGAACTGCCGATCGTGACCGTCACCGCCACGCTCGACGGCGCCGCGCCGGCCCAGCTGGAAACCGAGGTCGCGCGCAAGATCGAGGATTCGGTCGCCACGCTGCAGGGCGTGAAGAACATCTATACCAAGGTGCTCGACGGCGTGGCCACGGTCACCGTCGAATTCATCCTCGAGAAGAACCTGTCGGATGCGGTGAACGACGTGCGCGACGCCGTCTCGCAGGTGCGTTCCGACCTGCCGCCCGAGATGCGCGAGCCGAGCGTGACCAAGGCGGCCACCGCCGGGCGCGTGATCCTGACCTTCACCGCCGCGCCGAAAGCGGGCGGCAATGGCCTGGACGACCAGGAGCTGTCCTGGTTCGTCGACAATGCGGTCGCCAAGCGCCTGCTGAGCGTGCCCGGCCTGGGCGCCGTGAAACGCGTGGGCGGCGTCGACCGCGAAGTGCGGGTCGAACTCAATGACGCGCGCATGGCGGCGCTGCGGGTGTCGGCGCTCGACGTGTCGCGCCAGCTGCGCAACGTGCAGCGCGAAGCGCCGGGCGGCCGCGGCGACGTCAGCGGCGCCGAGCAGTCGGTGCGCACCCTGGCCACCGTCGCCAGCGCCCAGGAACTGGCGCGCATGGACATCCCGCTGCCGGACGGGCGCCGCGTGCGCCTGGACGAAGTCGCGACCGTGATCGATTCGGTGCTCCGAGCCGCGTTCGATGGCCGAGCAGGATGGGCGCAAGGTGGTCGGCTTCGAAGTCTTCCGCACCCGCGGCGCCAGCGAGACCGAAGTCGCCGAAGGCGCACGCGCCGCCGTGGCCGAACTGCAGAAGGCGCACCCGAACGTGGTGCTCAAGGAAGTGGTCGACAACGCCGAGCCGGTGCAGGAAAACTTCGACGCCTCGATGGAGATGCTGTACGAAGGCGCGATCCTCGCCGTGCTGGTGGTGTGGTGGTTCCTGCGCGACTGGCGCGCGACCTTCGTCGCCGCCGCCGCGCTGCCGCTGTCGGTGATTCCCGCCTTCCTCGGCCAGTACCTGTTCGGCTACACGCTGAACATGGTGACCTTGCTGTCGCTGGCCCTGGTGGTCGGGCGTGCTGGTGGACGATGCCATCGTCGAGATCGAAAACATCGCGCGCCACCTGCACATGGGGAAGAGCCCGATGCAGGCGGCACTCGAAGCCGCCGACGAAATCGGCATGGCGGTGATCGCGACGACCTTCTCGCTGGTGGCGGTGTTCCTGCCGACCGCCTTCATGGGCGGCATTCCGGGGCGCTTCTTCAAGCAGTTCGGCTGGACCGCGGTGCTGGCGATCCTCGCCTCGCTGGTGGTGGCGCGCCTGCTGACGCCGATGATGGCGGCCTACATCATGAAGCCGTCCAAGCCGCACGTCGAAAAAGACGGCGCCATCATGCGCCGCTACATGACGACGATGCAGTGGTGCCTGCGCCACCGCCGCATCACGGCGATCGTCTCGCTGCTGTTCTTTGCCGGCTCGATCGCGCTGGTGCCGCTGCTGCCGACCGGCTTCGTGCCGGCCGCCGACCGCGGCCAGACCATCGTCAACGTCGAACTGCCGCCCGGCTCGACGCTGGCGCAAACCCACACCGTGGCCGAGCAGGCGCGTCTGGCCGCCATGCGCGTGCCGGGCGTGAAAAGCGTGTTCAGTTCGATCGGCGGCGGTTCCAGCGGCGACGCCTTCGCCCCCGGCGCCTCGGCCGAAGCGCGGCGCGCGGTGCTGACCGTGACCACCTCGCACCGCAGCAAGCGCAAGGAGAAGCTGTCGGATCTCGAGCGCCTGATCCGGACGGAATTGTCCGGCATTCCCGGCGCGCGTTTCAACGTCGGCCAGGCCGACACCGGCGGCAAGCTGCAGCTGGTGCTGCGCAGCGAAGACCCGGTGGCCCTGGCCGCCGCCGCCCAGCGCGCCGAGCGCGAACTGCGCGGCCTGCACGGCATCGGCAACGTCAGTTCGAGCGCCTCGCTGGTGCGCCCCGAGATCATCGTGCGCCCGAATTTTGCGCGCGCGGCCGACCTGGGCGTGACGGCGGCATCGATCGGCGAGACGGTGCGCGTGGCGACCGCCGGCGACTACGAGCAGGCGCTGGCGAAGATGAACCTGTCGGAGCGCCAGGTGCCGATCCGGGTAAAACTGCCGGATTCCGTGCGCGCCGACCTCGACGCCATCGGACGCCTGACGGTGCCCGGCAAGAACGGCCCGGTGCTGCTGGCGACGGTGGCCGACATCACCATGGAAAGCGGCCCGGCCGAGATCGCCCGCCTGAACCGCAGCCGCAACGTCACGCTCGACGTCGAACTCGGCGGCCGCTCGCTGGGCGACGTCAACGCCGAAGCGCGCGCCCTGCCCTCCTTCACGGCGCTGCCGGCCTCGGTGCAGATCGCGGAACTGGGCGACGCCCAGGAGATGCAGGCGCTGTTCGCCAGCTTCGGCGTCGCGATGGCGATCGGCGTGCTGTGCATCTATGGCGTGCTGGTGCTGCTGTTCCACGACTTCATGCAGCCGATCACGATTCTGGCGGCGCTGCCGCTGTCGATCGGCGGCGCCTTTGTCGCCTTGCTGGTCACGGGCAGCGCGCTGTCGATGCCGACCATGATCGGCCTGATCATGCTGATGGGGATCGTGACCAAGAACTCGATCCTGCTGGTCGACTACGCGATCCTGGCGCGCGCGGCGGGCATGAACCGCTTCGACGCCCTGGTCGACGCCTGCCACAAGCGCAGCCGGCCGATCATCATGACCACGATCGCGATGGGCGCGGGCATGATGCCGCTGGCGCTGGGCTTCTCGGGCGACCCGAGTTTCCGCTCGCCGATGGCGATTGCGGTGATCGGCGGCTTGATCACGTCGACGCTGCTCAGCTTGCTGGTGGTGCCGGCGGTGTTCACCTATGTGGACGATATCAAGAACTGGATGAATCGCGGGGTGCAGCGGTTGAGGAAGCATCCGAAGGAGCCGGTGCGGGTGGCGGAGCCGACGGCGATGAAGTAAGAGTGAGAGCGCGTGGGCACTGAAGTAGTTGACGTTACGTCTACGCTGCCATTGCTGAGTCTGATTGTACGGGCTCAGCCGCTAGTTTGAGCTTGATGCGGTCGTGGTTGTAGTAGTGATATAGTCGACGATGGCGGCTCAGCTGTCTTTATTTGTCGGTGACCTCCTTATCGCTTCTTCTCTCTGCGTACCTCCTTCATCCGTCTCTCTGTCGACTCTCCAGATCTAGCTGCGTACACTACCTCCGAGCACACGTTTCTCCCCACGTGCTCCGGACTTACCTCCTCCGCGCTCGATCTCCTCGCGCCCGCCATCTTTAGCGACCTCCCCCGCTACATACTGCTCCGCGCGCTTATCTAGTAGCGCTTAACCCTCCTACCCCCTCTCCCCCCCGGACAGAGTTCCCGGCCCTAGCGAGTATCTCGCCCCTCTCGCTGATCAGCTCCTGTCCCTCGCGTCCGAGTCGAGCCCGTGCGCGTCGCGCCTCTTCGTCTATCCGGCGTGCCAGGCTCGACCGCTCCGTGCGCGCTCTCGCCCGTTAGACGCGATTCGACTGCGCGTCTGTTAGGAGCGATCCCTTCTGCGGACGACTGACGGCCTGACCGCTCCTCAGCGCTCGCATGAGCGATAGGCTATACCCGCTCGATCGACGAGCGATGCTATGCGTGGCGCTGCGACAGGGCCTGATAGCCACCCGCGGACAGGTACTCCCTTGTTTTGACTCTCTTTCTTCGACATTTCTCGAATTACGTACTTTTGGGATCACTTCACAAGTGCCCACCCTACAACAGCAGTGCATCGTAGGGCGGGCTCTCGAGCCCACGCAGTACGGCGCCTCCTCACCAGCGGCCTAACCGCTACGGGGCGCTAAACACAAAAACGCCGGCATTTGCCGGCGTTTATTATATTTACTATTTGCTCAAGTCAAAATCGCGATCAGGATAATGATCGGAATCGGAATCCCGACTAGCCACAAAAGAATCGAACGCATGAGGTTCTCCTTGGATTAACGATGGGTCACGCCGGCAACGCCGTCGCGCAGTTTGCCGCCCAGGGTGGCGCACCAGCTGGCGACGAAGGCGCCGATCAGCATGGCAACCGTCAGCCACAGGGCAGTCGCGGCGGCCGCCTTGCGGGCGGTGTCGGCGGCTTCCTTGGCGGTGGCCTTGGCTTTGGCGGCGGCGGCGGCGCCGCGGGCATACACGTCGTCGACGCGCTTTTCGGCCGCTGCCTGGTCGAGACCGGTACGGGCCGCGATGCGCTTGGCGAGATAGGCACGGTCGTCGGCGGCCAGGCTGCCGTTCTTGATGCTGTTGGCGAGGATGCGCATGGTTTCCTGGCGCAGGTCGCCGCTAGCGCCGGCTGCATCGGGCTTGTCGGTGCGCAGCATCATGTCCGAGAAATAGTCGAGCGGGCCGCCGCCGGCACTGTCGGCGCCATCCTTGGCTGCCTCCGCCGATGGCGGAGGCAGCGAGCTGGGTGAGCGTGAGCCAGAGGATCGCGCCGATGCCGAAGGCAACGCCGCTGTTGTCGGACCATGGCGAGGCGGCCGACAGGCCGAGCCCCGAACCGAGCAAATACAGGACGAGCGAGAGTGCCGTGGCGGCGGCTGCGCCGGCCAGGATTGCGCCCCAGGAAACGCCTGAGCGCGAAGTTTCGGTCGCATCATTACCCTGGACAGGGACGAGCGTCGCCGAACTCGATGAATGAGCTTGCATTTGTGTTTCCCTCGTTATTTTTATTTGTGAAAACCGGACCCGGCCGAGCATGATGTCGGCCGGGATGTTTCCGGTGAAACGCTACTGATTAGTAGTCGCGACGGTTGCTGCCGCCAAGCAGCTTGGCCAGGATGTAACCGGCGCCGAGGGCGATTGCCACGGCGGTGCCCGGCTTGTTGCGCACGTATTCGCGACCCGAGTCAGCCAGTTGCTGGTAGGTGTCGCTCACTTGGGCGGAACGGTCGCTGAACTGGGTCGATGCACCGCTGAGCAGGCCGCTCAGCTTGTCGACGCCGGCGTGGGCGCTGCTCACGACGCGCTCGACGATCGGCTGGGCTGCATCGGCGGCCTTGTCGATCGTCTTGTGCAGTTCGTCCGGCTTGACCGCTGCCATCACGTTGGCTGCGGCCGACGACACGGCGCTGCCCGTGCCGGTGCTGGCGCCGCTCGAGCCGCCCTGGGCGCCCGAGGTGGACGAACCGCCGGTCGAACCGGACGAACCAGTCACCGACGAGCTGCCCAATGCGCCGGTACCCGACGACGAGCTACCCATGCTGCCCGACGAGGTGGTGTTCGAACCGGTGCTCGACGAACCCGATGGCGACGAACCGCCGGTCGAACCCGACGTCGACGAACCGCTGCTGCCGGCGCCGCTCGAACCCATGTTGCCGGTCGCGCCAGCATTCGTGCTGCCGGCAACGCTCGAGCCCGTCGATGGGCTGGCGCTCGACGACGAACCGCCGGACATGCTGCCCGACGAGCCGGCGCTGGCCGACGAACCGTTGCTGCTCTTGTTCAGGCTGCTCGACTGATCCTTGCCGATGTTGCTGCCTTGCTTGCTAGCATCAACGCCTTTTCCCTCGCTCGACTTCTGATTATCCATGACTTTTGTCCTTGTAAAATGTAGACCAACGCGGAGTAGACCGATACCCGACCATCACCACATTCTTCCTTGATTCCGCTAGAAACAAAACGGAGGCGCGAAAATGAACTGCGCTACATCAATGGATCTTTCGGATCATGCTCTTGGTCAATCAACGACCGCAAACAAGCTCAAAAGTTCCTTCAACAAGCCACGTCACTTTCGCATCCCGTTTTGCAAAAATACGCGGAGTCAGCGTAGGCACGATTGCAGCTGTCGGGTTACGACTTGCGATACAAAAAATACAACGTGGGGCCTGGTGGGACCGTGCGTTGCCTAACAGAGCCGGGGGATCGATGGAAATCGGGCAAAAATAAGCGCCGTTCGACGGCGTTTCAATGAACAGAGGAAATTAAATCGATCTCAAAGGAAACATCGCGGCAGCGTCAACAAAAACCCGGCCGCAGCCTGCATAGATCGCCTGTTCCATCTCGATGGCGTTGATCAAGGCGGGAAATTCCTCGATCAGGCCATCCCGCGCGAGCACGGCGGTCGATACACCGCGCTTGGTTTTTTTCTTTTTCAATCAAACGCGCAAAGAGATAGGTGCGCGCGCCCTTCGACGCCCAGCCGACATACCAGCCGTAGCCCGCGCCGCATGCCGGTTTTGCCGTTGATGCGCCAGCCTTCCGGCGACTGGCCCCACTGCGTCAGCTGCGCCGTCATGGTGTAGGCGTGCTCGCTGACCCCCAACTGGCGATTGACCAGCTTGCCCAGGAAGCTTAGCTGGCCCAGCGGCGAAATGCGCAGCGATGATTCCAGCCAGGACGCGGTCAAGCCATCATGCCCGGCGTCACCCGCCACGTCACCGTTCCCGTATTGAAAGCGCTCGGTGTAGGCGGCAAAACGCGCCTTGCCCAGCGATTGCGTGATTTGCTGCGAATACCACACCACCGACTCGCTCATCCACTTGGCCGGTGCCGGTCGCGCTGCGCCAGCTGGGGCGCCAGTCGACATAGCCGGCGCGAAACGGCAGCTCGGGTGTTTGAGGCGTCCTTCAGGAAGCCGGCGTCGTAACCCATCAGGCTCAGGGGAATCTTGAAGGTCGACGCTGGCGTCACCTGCCGCTTGCAGTCGCCGCGTGCAGCAGGACCTTGCCGGTGGCGGCATCGGCAATCGCCGTGCAGATTTCGGCTGCGTTGGAGGGCGGGGGCCACCCCCAGCGCGGCCGCGCCGGCCAGCACCGCGATGGCGATAAAGCGTAATGTCATATTACCTTTAGATGCCGCAAAATGCGACAAACCTAGCAATAATGCGACTACTTGTCACATTGATGTCAATTATTTTATTGATCGGGCCTTGGATTTCGGGCGGCGCAGGCGTTATTCGACGGTAATCTTCGCTTCCTTCACCAGCCTCGCGAAGCGCTCGGTATCGGTCTTGATCTGGCTCGCCATCTGCGCCTCGCTGTTACCGATCGGGACGGCGCCGATTTCGTCCATGCGCTTGCGGAAGTCCGGCGAGTTCACGATCTTGACGATCTCGGTATTCAACCGCGCCACGATCTCCTTGGGCGTGGCGTCGGGCGCCAGCACCCCGAACCAGGTGCCCTGGTCGAAGCCTTTCAGGCCCGACTCGTCGAGCGTCGGCACGTCCGGCAGCGCGGCCGAGCGCTTGATCGTGGTCACCGCCAGGGCGCGCAACTTGCCGGCGCGGATATGCGACAGCACCAGCGTCACGGTATCGAAGGACATGTCGATCTGGCCGCCCAGCAGGTCGATCGTCAGCGGACCGCTGCCTTTATAGGGCACGTGCATGATGTCGACGCCGCTGGCAATGCCGAACTGGGCGCCGATCAGGTGCTGGCCGGTGCCGTTGCCGTTCGATCCGAAGGTCAGCTTGCCGGGCGACTTCCTCGCCAGCGCAATCAAATCGCTGACGTTCTTCGCCGGGACGTTCGGGGTTCACCACCAGCACGTTCGGCACCAGCGCCACCGTCGACACCGGGGCGAGGTCGCGCTGGAAATCGTAGGGCAGCTTCTTGTAGACGCTGGTGGCGATCGTGTGGTGCACCGCGCCGAGCAGGATGGTGTAGCCGTCCGGCTTCGCCTTGGCAACGTAATCGGCGCCGATGGTGGCGCCGGCACCCGGCTTGTTCTCGATGATCACGGGCTTGCCGAGGCATTTCGACAGTTCCTGACCGAGCGTGCGCGCGATCGCATCGGTGGTGCCGCCGGTCGCGAACGGGACGACGATGCTGATGTTCTTGGCGGGCCAGGCCTGGGCCATGGCCGCCGTGCCGGTACCGAGCAGGGCCGCAACGACGGCGGCGTGCACGATGCGCTTGTAGTGCAGGGCAAGCTTTCGCATGCTTGTCTCCTGAATTGTGATTGATGTCGCTGATCCCGGTTGCCGGGCTGGGATTGAATATACGGCTTGCTGGCACTCAAAGATGACGCTAAAGTTGAACCATTATTAAACTTGGACTAACAATGTCGACTCCCGTCAACGCCCAGTCCGAGATGGCCTTCTTCAGCCTGCTGGTGCGCGCCGGCAGCCTGTCGGCGGCGGCGCGCGAACTGAACGTCACCACCGCCGGGGTCAGCAAGCGCCTGTCGCAGATGGAGGCGCGCCTGGGCACCCGCCTGCTGCACCGGACCACGCGCCGCATCGGGCTCACGGCCGAAGGCGAGATCTACCTCGAACATTCGCGCATCCTGGCCGACATCGAGGACATGGAGCAGATGATCACCAGCGCCGCCACCGCGCCCAAGGGACTGCTGCGGGATGAATGCCACCCTCGGCTTCGGCCGAGCTATATAGCGCCACCGATCTCGGCCTTCTATACACGCTATCCGGACGTGGATGTCCAGTTGCAGCTGACGGTCAACCCGCCGACCCTGATCGAAGACGCCTGCGACGTCTGGATCCGTTTCGGCGAACCTCACGATACCCGCGTCATCGCGCGCCGCCTGGCCTCGAACCGGCGCCTGATCTGCGCGTCCGGCCTATCTGGAGCGCCACGGCACGCCGCGCGTGCCGAACGACCTGACCCACCACAGCTGCATCGGCATCCGCCAGGGCGCGGAAGGCTACGGCATCTGGCACCTGAGCGCGGGCCAGCGCACCGAGACCGTCAAGGTGCGCGGCGAGCTGAGTACCAACGATGGGGAGATCACCATCAACTGGGCACTCGAAGGGCACGGCCTGATCATGCGGGCCGAATGGGATATCGCGAAATACCTGCAGAGCGGAGCACCTGCGCCAGGTGCTGCCGAACTGGGAAACGCCGGCGGCCGACATCTATGCGGTGTATCCGCACCAGCTGCAGACGGCGGCGCGGGTGCAGTCCTCGTCGACTTCGTGGCCGCGGCGTTTTCGGCGGCCACGCCGATGGGGCAGGAAGTTAGCGCGCTGGCCGTCCGATCTGCGCGATGCGCAGCAGGTTGGTCGTGCCCGGCGTGCCGAACGGCATGCCGGCGGCGATGACGATGGTCTCGCCGGGCTGCGCGAAGCCCTCGCGCGGCGCGTCGGCAGGCGTGCTCGACCATCTCGGCGACGTGGCCACGTCGTGGCGTCTGCACCGAATGCACGCCCCAGACCAGCGCCAGGCGCCGCGCGGTGCGCGAGCTGCGGCGTCATGCCGAGGATCGGCGCCCGCGGCCGCTCGCGCGCCGCGCGCAGGCCGGTGAGCCCGAGGTCGTGTAGGTGACGATGGCCGCGACGTCGCAGCAGCCGTGCGACCGACGCTGCGCATGGCGCAGCAGATCGCGTCGGCGATCGTCGGCGCGGGCCGGGCTGTGTGCGAGGCTTCCATGCGCTCGCGGTAATGCGGATCGGCCTCGGCCTGCGCGATGATGCGGTCCATCATCGTGCACCGCTTCGACCGGATACTTGCCGGCGGCCGATTCGGCCGACAGCATCACCGCGTCGGCGCCGTCGTAGATCGCGGTGGCGACGTCGGAGGCTTCGGCGCGCGTCGGCACCGGCGAGCTGATCATCGATTCGAGCATCTGCGTCGCGACGATCACCGGCTTGCCCAGGCGGCGGCACGCGCGCACGATGCGCTTCTGGATCGCCGGCACCTGCTCGGCCGGCATCTCGACGCCGAGGTCGCCGCGCGCCACCATCACCGCGTCGGACGCTGCGACGATCTCGTCGAGCTGCTCGATCGCCGCCGGCTTTTCGAGCTTGGCCATGATGCCGGCGCGGCCCTGCGACGATGGCGCGTGCCTCGTCGACGTCCTCGGGGCGCTGCACGAACGACAGCGCGATCCAGTCGACGCCCAGCGTCGAGCGCGAAGTCGAGGTCGCGCGCGGTCCTTCTCGGTCAGCGCCGACAGCGGCAGCACGACGTCGGGCACGTTCACGCCCTTGCGGTCCGAACAGCGTGCCGCCGATGACCACCTCGGTCTCGGCAAACTCGGCCCGCATGCGTCGACCCGCAGGCGCAGCTTGCCGTCGTCGAGCAGCAGCTCGGCGCCCGGCTCCAGCGCGGCGAAAATCTCCGGATGCGGCAGAGCGACGCGCTGCGCGTCGCCCGGCTGTCGCGGTCGAGGTCGAGCCGGAACGCGGCGCCCGCGACCAGCATCACCGGGCCGTCGGCGAACGTGCCGACGCGAAGCTTCGGCCCCTGCAGGTCGGCAGCACGCCGATCGGCCGGCCGAGCTTCGCGTTCGACGCGCGGATCATGTCGAAGCGCTCGCGTGTGGTCGTCGTGCGTGCCATGGCTGAAGTTCAGGCGGAACACGTCGGCGCCGGCGTGGAACAGCGCGCGGATGGTCGCTGCGGTCGAGCTGGCCGGGCCGAGCGGTGGCGACGATCTTGGCGTTGCGGTTGCGTCGCATTCAGCGGTCTCCGTGGGTGCGCGTCGTCGGCGATGAGAATGGCGCGAAAATCGTTGACGTTGGTGAGCGTCGGGCCCGGTGACGACCGCGTCGCCCAGCGCCTCGAAAAAGCCATGGCCGTCGTTGTTCGGCCAGGCTGTCGCTGGGGCTGCATGCCCTGCGCCCACGCGCGCGCCAGCGTGTCGGGCGTCGAGTAGCGCGCCGGCGATTTCTTCCTGGCCGTCGACGCCGTCGGTGTCGCCGGCCAGTCGCGTGAATGCCGGGCTGGCCGTCGCAGCGCGATGGCCGAGCGACAGCAGGAACTCGACATTGCGCCCGCCGCGCCCGTTGCCGCGCACGGTGACCGTGGTTTCGCCGCCCGACAGCAGAACGCAGGGCGCGTGGAACGGCTGGCCGTGCGCGCGCGACCTGCAGCGCGATGCCGGCCATGCACCTTGCCGACGTCGCGCGCTTCGCCTTCGATGCTGTCGCCGAGAATGTAGCGGCGTCACACCGGCGTCGCGGGCCACGCTGGCCGCGGCCTCGAGCGCCATCTGCGGCGTGGCGATCATGCGCGTCTCGATTGCCCGCCAGGCGCGGATCGCCGGGCTTCACGATCTCGCCTCGCCGCATTCCAGCAGCGTCGCGCACGCTGGCGGGCACGTCGATCCCGTAGCGGCGCAGGATGTCGCCAGCGCATCGGCGCAGGTCGTCGGGTCGGGCACGGTCGGGCCGGAGGCGATGTCGATCGGGTCGTCGCCGGGCACGTCGGAAATCAGCAGCGTCACGACCCGCGCCGGATGGCAGGCCGCGGCCAGGCGTCCGCCCTTGATCGCGGACAGATGACGCCGCACGCAGTTCATCTCGCCGATGCTCGCGCCGGACTGGTGAGCAGCGCGCGGTTGACCGCCTGCTTGTCGGCCAGCGTGAAGCCGGGCAGCGGCACGCCAGCAGCGACGAGCCGCCGCCGGAGATCAGGCACAGCACGAGGTCGTCGGCGCGTCAGCCCCTGACCAGCTCGCAGAATGCGCTCGCGCGGCCTGCTCGCCGGCGGCGTCCGGCACCGGGATGCGCGGCCTCGACGATCTCGATGCGCTGGCACGGCACGGCGTAGCCGTAGCGCGTGACGACCAGGCCCTCCAGCGGCCCTGCCAGTTATCCTCGACGGCGCGCGCCATCGCCGCCGATGCCTTGCCGGCGCCGATGACGATCAGGCGGCCCGGGCGCGGCGGCAGGTGGGGCGGAACGCACAGGGCCGGCTGCGCGGCCGCGATCGCGGCGTCGAACATGGCGCGCAGCAGTGGCGCATGTCGACGGCCTTCACGGCGGTCTCCTTTAAACCCGCTGCTCAGGCCGGCAGCTCGTGCGGTCAGAGCAAGGCGGCGCGGGCTTCTCGACTTTCGGTGTCGGCGACTTCGTAAGACGCTCCGATCTCGCGGGTCGGTCGTGCCATCGAGCATATGCACCATGCGCTCCCGGTCGACCGCGCCGACCCAGCGGGCGATCGCCATCGTGCCGACCGCGTTGCCGATCGGGTTGGTGATCGCGCGCGCTTCGGACATGAAGCGGTCGACGCCGAGCAGCAGCGCCATGCCCGCCATCGGGATTTGCCCAACGACGGCCAGCGTGGCCGCCAGCGTGATGAACCCGCGCGCCGGTGACGCCGGCCGCTCCCTTGGAAGTCAGCAGCAGCACGCCGAGGACGCCAGCTGCTCGACGAGCGTCAGCGGCGGTGGTGGCCTGCGCGATGAAGATGGCCGCCATCGTGCAGTAGATCCACTGTGCCATCCGGGTTGAACGAGTAGCCGGACGGCACGACGAGGCCGACGACGGGCTTCGAGCAGCCGGGATTCGAGCTTTCCATCAGCTGCGGCAGCACCGACTCCGACGAGACGTCCCGAGCACGATGAAGATCTCGTCCTTGATGTACTCAGGAACCTCCACAGGCTGAAGCCGGAGAGCGCGGCGATCGCGCCCAGCACGACGACGACGAACAGGACGCACGTGAGGTAGACGCAGGCCATCAGCTTGCCGAGCGACACCAGCGAGCCCAGGCCGTATTTGCCGACCGTGAAGGCCATCGCCCCGAAGGCCCCGAGCGGTGCGATCCGCATCACCATACCGACCACGCGAGAACATACCGTGCGATGAAGGCGTCCAGCACGTCGACCATCGGCTTGGCCCTCGTGCCGATGTGCGACAGCGCGAAGCCGAAGAGGATCGCGAAGACCAGGATCTGCAGGATGTCGTTCTTGGCGAGCGCGTCGACGATGCTGGTCGGGACCATGTTCAGCAGGAAGTCGACGAAGCCCTCGGCTTGGCCGGCTCGCCGTGTAGCTGGAGATGCCTTGGTGTCGAGCGTGGCGGGTCGACGTTCATGCCGACGCCGGGGTTGACGACGTTGACGACGATCAACCCGAGCACCAGCGCGAAGGTCGACAGCACTTCGAAATAGATCAGGGCCCGGGCGCCGACGCGCCGAGCTCCTTCATGTTCTCCATGCGGGCGATGCCGAGCACGACCATCGCGAAGATGATCGGCGCGAACACCATCTTGATCAGCTTGATGAAGACGTCGCCGAGCGGTTTCAGTCGGCGCCGAAGCGGGTAGAGGAGCCGAGCAAGACCCGGCGAACACGCCGAGAGGACCTGGACATAGAGTTTTCCGAAGAAACGTTGCATGATTTGTCTCCTGTGTATGTCGAAGCATGCTTCCCGGCAGCGCCCTCCTGTGGCTCTTCGGGACCGGGGCGGGGCGCAGCGACTGGCGTCCGGATGAGACTCGGCCCCGGAGGGTCGATCAGGCCGGCGGGCCGCCTTGCGCTGCGGCGCCCAGCAGCGCACACGGCCCGGTCACCTCCGCCGTGGTGGCCGTGCCGCCGAGGTCGCGGGTGTGCAGCGCCGGATTGGCGGTGACGTGTTCGATGGCCCGCATCACGCGCTTGGCGGCGTCGTGTCTCGCCGAGGTGCTCGAGCAGCATCACCACCGACCAGAAGGTGCCCACCGGATTGGCCAGCCCCTTGCCCATGATGTCGAAGGCCGAGCCGTGGATCGGCTCGAACATCGACGGGTAGCGGCGCTCCGGATCGATGTTGCCGGTCGGCGCGATGCCGAGGCTGCCGGCCAGCGCCGCGGCCAGGTCGGAGAGGATGTCGGCGTGCAGGTTGGTCGCGACGATGGTGTCCAGGGTCGCCGGGCGGTTGACCATGCGCGCGGTCGCCGCGTCGACCAGTTCCTTGTCCCATTTGACGTCGGGGAACTCCGCGCGATCTGCGTCGCGATCTCGTCCCACATCACCATCGCGTGGCGCTGCGCGTTGCTCTTGGTGATGACGGTCAGCAGCTTGCGCGGGCGCGACTGGGCCAGCTTGAAGGCGAAGCGCAGGATGCGCTCGACGCCCGCGCGGGTCATGATCGACACGTCGGTGGCCGCCTCGATCGGGTGGCCCTGGTGGACACGGCCGCCCACGCCCGAGTATTCGCCTTCGGAGTTTTCGCGCACGATGACCCAGTTGAGGTCTTCCGGGCCGCAGCGCTTCAGCGGCGCGTCGATGCCCGGCAGGATGCGCGTCGGGCGCACGTTGGCGTACTGGTCGAAGCCCTGGCAGATCTTCAGCCGCAGGCCCCACAGCGTGATGTGGTCGGGGATGTGCGGGTCGCCGGCCGAGCCGAACAGGATGGCGTCCTTGTCGCGCAGCGCGTCCAGGCCATCCTCGGGCATCATCACGCCGTGCTGGCGGTAGTAGTCGCCGCCCCAGTCGAAATTCTCGAACTCGAAGCGGAAGGCCTGCTCGACGTTGGCGAGGGCTTCGAGCACCTCCTGGCCGGCCGGAACGACTTCCTTGCCGATGCCGTCGCCGGGGATGGTGGCGATGCGATAGGTCTTCATGGGTGCTGTCTCCGTCTGTGTTGGGTGTGGTGGCGTGAGTGCACTCTACCCCCTTGACTGGACGAACAAACTACCGAAACTCAATCCATTCTTAACTGTGGATTAACAATCATGGCAAGTCATTACTCGCTGCCGCTGTTTATCCGAAGGTCAGCGTCCGGACCGCCCCTGTGTCGATATCGACATCGACCAGACGGCCGTGCCGGTCCCATGCCAGCAGGTGCCCGGCGTGCAGCGATGCGCGCGGCTCCAGGGCGTCGGGCAGCACGATATCTGCGACGATTTTGTGTTGGTTATTCATTACCTTGCAGTGCCATCCGTCATCGCCGTCGAACTGCAACAGCGCAAGGCCGTCGTGCACGCTGGCCTGCGGCAACTGCCCGTGCGGCCAGTCGATTTTCGTAGCGCCACCGCACTGACTGAAGATGAAATGGCGCGCTTCGTCGTCGGCGCGGCCTGGACTGACAGCTTCCAGTAACACTGGTTGGTCGTCGCGACAGTCGGGCAAGGCGGCAAAGGTATTCTCGGGCACAAAAACGCGCTGGCGAGCGAGCAGACGCCGCGCGGGCAGCGCATAGCGCCAGTGCTCGACGGTCGGCCCCTGTCTCAGCAGCAATGCTTCATGCTCTCCCTGTGCCTCGAAACCAATGGCGTTGGACATGTCGCTGACTTGCCACAATACAGACCTCCCCTCGGCTGTCGCATCGAGCACCATCAGGCGGCGATCCGCGACGACGACGCTCCAGGTGGCCGCGTCATACTCGCGCGCCCAGAATTGCAGCTCCGCGCTGAACCAGTCCTCGACCTTGCCGCTTACCAGGTCGATCCGGCTCACGCGCACGGCCTTTTCGCGCCGCGCCAGCGCCAGCGCGCGGCGGCCGTTGTGCGAGACGACCAGATCGGTGGCCGGCACCGGGAAGCGCAGCGGCACGCGGCCGCCTTCGCGCGCCAGCACGACGCCGCCTTCGCCCAGCGCCAGCAAGTGGCCGCCGTCGGGCAAGGCGCGCACGTCTTCCAGCGCATACAGGCCATATTCGGCGAAGCGCACCCGCAGCGGCTCGGTGCGCGAGCGCAGGGGCGCCCTCCGTAGTGCATCGGCCACGCCTTTGCCCGGCACGTCTTCGAGCAGCACCGGATCGGCGGCCAGCTCGAGCAGCTTGGTCATGCGTTCGCCCGGCATCGCATGCTGGCCGGCGCTGCGTTCGGCCGCCAGCACGCGCCACAGGCGCCGGCGACGCCGGCGTGGCGGCGTTGTGGCCGTCGAGCTGGAAGCAGGCAGTCGCAGGCGCGGATGCGCTGGCGGACCGCTTCCGGCCCCGGCGCGAACAAGAGCGCTTCGAGTGTCTCCCGGCGCGGGCGCAGCGCGTCCGAGTCGACGGCCAGCGTGTAGAGCAGGCCCTGCACGCCCAGGCTGCCGCCGCCCTGCTCGGCCTCGCGCAGCCAGGCCAGCGCGCGGGCGCGTTCGTCCGCCAGCGGCCAGACGGCCAGCGCGGCCTCGGCCAGGTCGCCGCGTGCGGCCAGATCCTGCGCCCATTCCAGGCGCAAGGCGGCGGCGCCCTGGATCGCGGCGCGCTTCGAGTTCCGCCACCGCCTCGACAAAGCAGCCGGCCAGGCGCGCCAGCAGCACCGCATGCGCCACCTTGCCCGCTTTGCAGTAGAGGCGTACGGCGGTTGCCGGCGGCAAGCCGAGTGTTTCGGCCAGTTGCGCGGCCTGGTCGATGCGTCCCTTTTTCTCGAGATAGTCGACGGCTTCCTGGCGCCGGTTCAGCAGTTCGGCCAGCACGAACACGGCTTCGTCGATGCGGCCGGCGTGGTCCAGCGTCTCGAAGCTACGCCGGTAGGTGTCGCGCAGCAGTTGCATCGATTGATCGTCGAGGCCAATACTCGCGCCGCCGGCCCTGGCGCCAAGCGTGAGATCGTCGCGCCGGCCCGGTACTCCGAAGGCCTGGCGTCCCGGTTCATCCGGACTGTCGAGCGAAATGGCGTGGCGCAGCGCTTCTTCCAGGTTGCCATCGTCGAACTGGCGCAGCATCTTGCGCAGGTAGTTGGCCTGCCGCCAGCCGAGCAGCTGGCCGAGACGCGTCACCGCCGCCAGTTTCGCCAGGCGCGCCGCCAGCCAGCCGCTCGCAGGCGAAGGCGCCGCCGGCGCCGCTCCCGGTACGCCGACCTTGCCCGCACCGCGTCCCGGAATCGTCGCCAGGAACCGCAGCGCGAGGCTGCCCAGCATGCCCGCGGCGCCGATAGCTTTGGCGGGCAGGGAAGGCGTGCCGCTGCCCGACCGTGCCGCCGCGGTGCGCAGGAATGCGCTGCGCTCGGCGCTGGGCGGCGGCACCGCGCTGCCCAGCAGCGCGCGCACATCCGGCGCCGCCTCGGGAACGGTGCTGGAAAATCCAGGGTCGGATGCGTGCGGCATCGCCAGCGCGGTGCAGACGGGAATAGCCGACAGGTCGAGCCAGCACGAGGGATCGACGCGCGCGCGAAGCGCGTGCACGTGAGGTCGGCGCCAAGGACCAGCACCGCCGATCCGGAGGCGATGCCGGCCCGTTCCTGCGCCAGCAGAGGCGCGCTGGCGAGCACGCCGTCCTGGTCGCACAGAGGCAGGCCCGGCGCCGTTTCGCACTGCAGGCGGCGTACCTCCTTCCATGCGAGGAGAATGCCCTCGCCCACACGATAGGCGTGGGCGCCGGTTTCCCAGGCGGCCAGCAGGCGCCGGCGGGCTTCGGTCTCGCCAAGGCGCGCGCAATCGAACCAGAGCGCGCGTACCAGCTGGCTGCCGCGCAACAGGGGACGCCGGATCTCAGCCTGCATGCGCGCCTCGCTTCGGCAGCACGCGCAGGAGAGGCTCGTTCGCGTCAAGGCCGCGCACGGTCAGGGCGCCGCTTTTTCTGGCCGATCCAGGCCAGGCGGTTCCAGCCCGGATCAAAACTGGCCTGGGCAATGGGCTCCGCGTTTTTCAGCAGGGGAACCGCGGCTTCGGCGGTCTGCAGCGTTATCCTGGTGCGCTGTCGATCGAGCAGGACCACGCCAGGCCGCCGGGCCCGTTCGCTGCGTGCGCACCCAAGGACGGCGATGCTGTCCGGGACCGCGATGCGATCGGCGCCCGACGCATCGCCGACCAGCCAGTCGACGCCGCTCAAGCGTAGCGCATAGGTTCCGCGTCCGCCGCGCCAGTCCTTCGGTTCGCCGAACAGGAGGTGCTCGCCCTGGTGCATGATCGGGTACAGATGCTCGCGTCCGGGCCTGCCCTTTTGCATACTGTAGACGTCGGTACGTCCCTGTGCCGATACCGCGAACAGGACCCGGTCGGCGTGCTGGAAGGCGCCGATCACGTCCTGCGCGACCAGCCGGAAATTCGATTGCTTCAGGGGCCTGCCTGGGACGCCACTGCAGTCCCAGCAGACGAGGTTGCCGTTCTTGTCGAGCACCAGCACTTGCTCGACCGAGCCACCCGCGCTGCGCTCCATCAAATAAAATGCGGGCGCCCGGCGCAGTGCGCCCGGCACTGCATGGAACTGCGCCGGATCGGGAAGCGCCAGCGTGACCTTGTTGAAGATCGGACCCGGAAAGCCCGAAAAATGCAGCGCACCCTCGTGCAGCGTGACCGTCCCGAAGGATTTCCGGTACAGGCACGCAGCCACGATGTTGTCCGGATGCGGCGGCCTTCCCAGCTTGCGCGGACGCCCTGCCCCTGCTTGCGGCGAGTCGGGCAGACGGTACACGGTGGTGCCGCCGTGACCATGCCCAGCGCCAGCCACTCACGCATATCGCTGAACATGGGTGCGCGCTTGAGCGAATGCGCATCCTGCGTCACCAGGTTCGCACGCGTGTCGGGCTTGTCGAACGGACGGCGCAGCAGGCGCACCCCATCGGCCGGCGCGGGCAGCGGCAGCACCACGCCGCGGTTGCCGCGCCGCGTGACCAGGTCGACGGCGAGCTCCTGCCCGAACCAGGAGCGCCGCACGAGGATGCGCGAATGCGCCTGCGCCGGACAAGGCGAGGCCGCATCGCCGACCAGCCAGCAATCGAAGGCCGTGTTCCCCAGCATGGCGTTCCATTCTTCCAGGCCGGCCGCACCGAGGACGGCGCGGGTGCGCGCGCCGAGCAGGCGGCGCACGCCTTGCACGCCCTGCTCATCGTAAAACACGCCGGGCTCCTGCAGGATCCCCCAGCGAAATTCAGCGCCGGGCCAGTTCGGCGCGGCGCGCCAGCAGGATGAACAGCGCGAGGTGCGCCAGGCGCGGTTCGCCCAGCTGCGCCGGCCCGGCATCGAACAGCGCGACGCTGCGCAGCGAGGTCTTCGCTGTTGGCGGGTTCCGGCCCCATGAACAGCAGTTCGCCATTCCTGGCGGCGCGGCGCAGGAATCGTTGGGCGCTGCCGTCGGCGATCGCCCATTCGCTGATCAGGAGCCGCTCGTAGGCTGCCGCGCCGCACGATGTTCGCCAACGTCGGCCGGTTCTCCACCGCGATGCGGCGCCGCATGGCGGCGCAGGCGGACCGACCAGCGGCGCAAGGGGGAGCACAATCGCCCGAGCGTCGCCGCCAGGTCGTCGGGGGGAACAGCGCAAGCCATCGGCTGCCAGGGGCCGCAGCAGCGGCGGCAGCGCCAGGGGCGCCCTCATACGAGCTCCCGTTCGAGCCAATCGAGCACCGCAGGCTGCAGCGGCAAGGGCGTCGTCCAGCCACGAAGCACCACGGGCTCGGGCGCGTTCCAGAGCAGGCAGGCGGGCGTGCCCCGGTGCGGCGCTGCAGGCCGGCCATGCAGCAGTTCGGGCGGGCATGTCCGGGCGCCAGGCGGGGGTCGGCAGCCAGAGTCCCTGGTACGCCGGGCGCTCGGCGCGCAATAGCTGGACGCCAGCGACCCCAGGGCAAGCGCTCGGCCGGGCCGAGCAGGACCAGCAGGCGCGCGGCGTGGCGACCAGTTTTCAGGCGGTCGCGCAGTGCTGTCCGCATCGCGCTGGCGCAGGCGCGCTGGGAGAAGCGCTCGCCACTCCGACGGCCGGTCGGCGACCAGGCCGGCCGGGGCCAGTGAACTATCGCCGTGCTGTTTCCCCGCTCAGGCCGGCTACCGGTCAAAGCTCCAGGTCAGGGCTGGGCAGCGAGCTTGCTCGCGCCGTTCGGGGCCAGCTCGGGCGGGCAGCCGGGCCGGGGGTCGAAATTGGCGTCGATCTCGCGCAGCAGGGCCTCGACTCCGATCGCGCGGCAATCGGCGCCGCTCGTTCGCGCCCAGCAGCAGACGGTCGGCTGTTCTTCGACCAGGCGGGCGACGCGCGCCTGCGCGTTTGCGCCGTGCCTTCGGTGACGGCGTGCAGTAGCGGATGGCTGGGCCTCGGCAAGCACGTCACGCAGCACTTCGCGCGCACTCGGCCTGGCCGGCCGCGGTGGGAATCGCGAACAGCAGCGGCCACTAGGTTGGCCGCGCTTCGCGCCTCGCGTCCGGCCAAGACGGCCGGCGGCGGCGACCAGCCGCTGGGAAACAACACGATGCGGCGGTCCGACAAGGACAATGCCGGCCTGGCGCAACTGGCGCACGGCATGCGCCAGCGCCGGCTCGCACGGCGGCCATGTCGACCGCAGGGACGGCGGCGCCGAGCAGGTCGAGGCGGTCCAGTCCCCCTTTCGGTGCGACGGTTGCTGGCATCCATTTCCCAGCCCCCCTCGCCAGCAGGTCTTCGAGCCGGTTGTCGGCCACCGGCTCGACAAAGGCGTGCAGCAGGAAGCGGTCGGCAAAGGCGGCCAGGCCCTCGTCTTCCGGCAGGCCATTGGCAGCGCCGACGCAGATGCGCAAGGGGACTGTTCAATGACGCGTGTGGCCGCGCCGGGAACTGGCGCTCGTTCAGGAGGCCCAGCAGGGTGTTCAGGATCGCGGTCGAACCGAGGAAGACTTCGTCGAGGAAGGCGACGTCCGCTTCGGGCAGCATGCCGCCGGTGTCGGTGACGACCAGCCCCTCGCGCAGCTTGCCGAGGTTGACGGGGCCGAACAGCTCGGATGGTTCCGTGAAGCGCCCGAGCAGGTATTCGAAGTACCCTCCGCCCAGGTTCTGGCGGCGTACGTCGGCGCACCACGGCGCTCTTGGCGGTGCCCGGCGGCCCGATGACCAGCAAGTGCTCGTTCGCCACGGCGCCCCAGCACCATCAGTTCGGCCAGCTGGTCGCGCTCGACGAGGCCATGGGTCGCTTCGCGGATGGCTTCGCGCAGTTGTAGCGAGGCAGTTTGAACGGACGGGTTCATGGTGGTCCTGTTGACTAGGAGAAATGATGATGCAGTACTGCCGGGAAAGGCGTCAAGCAATGCTTCGGTGCGTATTGCGACAAATTGGTTGTTGACAACCAACATGACGCTGCTACTATGTCGGTACTCGATATATCGAAAGTCAGTATATCGAGACCAGTTATAGCGATCCAACGCGTCAGGAGCAGCACGTGGCAGTCAGCGATTATTCGAAATATCTACCCTTGTCCGAGGCGACCTATTACATCCTGGTCGTCCTCGACGAGCCCCTGCACGGCTACGCGATCATGCAAAAGGTCGAAACGATCAGCGAGGGCACGGTGGTCATCGGCCCGGGCACCCTGTATGGCGCCTTTTCCACCCTGGAGAAGCAGGGCCTGATCGCCATGGTCAAGGAAGAAGCGCGGCGCAAGTACTACGCGCTCACCGAGCGCGGCCGGGACGTCTTGGCCGAACAGGTAAGGCGTTTACACATCATGGTCCGCAACGGCAAGAATGCGGTCCCGGCGTTGAAGAAGGAAGATGCGGCATGAGCGGTCCACTGGTCACCAAATTCAAGTTCGTCTGGGACGACGCCGACCATGCGCTCGAAGACTGGCTGCAGCAGATGGCGCGCCAGGGCCTGCACCTGCACAGCGTGGGCATGATGCGCTGCAAATTCGTCTTCAGGCGCGGCGCGCCGGCCGAGACGACGTACCGGCTCGATTTCCGGGTCGGCCGCGCCTCGCCGGATTACCTGCAGTTGTTCGCGGACGCCGGCTGGGAGCATGTCGATCAATCCATGGGCTGGCAATTCTGGCGTGCCCCGACGCGCGCCGGGCGTACGCCCGAAATCTTCACCGATACCGCATCGCGCATCCGGAAATACCAGGTCCTGCTGTGGCTGTTCGCCCTGTCCTGGACGCCCCTTTTCGTCAAACTGTTTTTCAAAGGCGGCAAGGGGATCTGGGATACGCCCAAGGCCATCGCCGTGACACTGGCATTGGCCGGCTTCACCGTGTATGCGATGGCGCGCCTGGTGGTCCGCATACGCAAGCTGCGCACGCCCGAGCCCTAAGTACCCGTTTCCGCACTACCAAGGAGTTTCAAAATGAAATTGCGCGTTTCATGGGCGGTGCTCGCCCTCGTTTTCTTCATCTCGGCCTGGGCGCAGGCCGCCACGGCGCCGGGACCCGATTGCCATGCGATCGCAGTCCCGCAATCAAGATCCGGGCAGGCATGAAAAAAGGGTTACACGCTTGAAGCGTGTAACCCTTTTCTTACTGCTAATTCTGGTGCCGCTGGCCGGAATCGAACTGGCGACCTTCGCATTACGAATGCGCTGCTCTACCAACTGAGCTACAGCGGCTCTACGCGGGCAAACCCGACGAAGAGCCGTATTCTAGCAAACAACCCACCAAACTTGCTAGTCCGACTCGGCAATTTCTCGCCGGATTGCGCCAAATTAGTCTTTACTGCAGCGTGGTAGCGGGTCACGATCTCGACTTCTTCCTTCGAACCGAGGAAGACCGGCACGCGCTGGTGCAGCTTGTGCGGCTGGATGTCCATGATGCGCCCGGTGCCGTCGGTGGCGGCGCCGCCGGCCTGCTCGACGATCATCGCCATCGGGTTGGCTTCGTACATCAGGCGCAGCTTGCCCGGCTGGGCCGGGTCGCGCATGTCGGCCGGGTACATGAAGACGCCGCCGCGGTTCAGGATGCGGTGCACGTCGGCCACCATCGAGGCGATCCAGCGCATGTTGAAATCCTTGCCGCGCGGGCCGGTTTTGCCGGCCAGCATTTCGTCGACGTAGCGCTGGACCGGCGGCATGCCAGTGGCGCTTGTTCGACATGTTGATCGCGAATTCCTTGGTCGTCGGCCGGGATCTGGATGTCGCTCTGGGTCAGCACCCACGAACCCTGCTCGCGGTCGAGCGT
This sequence comes from uncultured beta proteobacterium, assembly GCA_963729765.1. GTDB lineage: Bacteria > Pseudomonadota > Gammaproteobacteria > Burkholderiales > Burkholderiaceae_D > Telluria. Next base: position 114,869 of record CAVSPL010000017.1, read on the forward strand.
GAAGCAGTGCACGCCGTCGCCGGTGGTCAGCACCAGCATGGTCTGCGGGCCGTAGACGGCATAGCCGGCGGCCACCTGGCTCGATGCCCGGCTGCAGGAAGGCCTGCTTCGGTCGGCTCGCCCATGCCTTCCGGCGCTTTCAGGACCGAGAAGATGGTGCCGATCGAGACGTTGACGTCGATGTTCGACGAGCCGTCGAGCGGATCGAAGAGCAGCATGTACTCGCCCTTCGGATAGCGGTTCGGGATCGGGTGGATGCTTTCCATCTCTTCCGAGGCCATGGCCGCCAGGTGGCCGCCCCACTCGTTCGCTTCGAGCAGGATCTCGTTCGAGATCACGTCGAGCTTCTTCTGCACTTCGCCCTGGATGTTCTCGGTGTCGGCGCTGCCGAGGATGTCGCCCAGCGCGCCCTTGCTGACTTCATAGCTGATGCGCTTGCAGGCGCGGGCCACGACCTCGATCAGGAGGCGCAGCTCGGCCGGGATGGAATTGTGGAGGCGTTGCTGCTCCACCAGGTGTTGCGTGAGACTGACGCGTTTCATGGACTTCCTTTTGTCTGGATTAAGTATTTAGTTGGCTAGTGCTTTGCCGACGACTTCGCGGACGTCGTTCGACAGACGTTGCTGGCCTGCGACCTGCTGCAGCGCCTTCTTCATGTGTTCCTGCAGTTCCGGGGTGTAACGGCGCCAGCGGTCCATGGCGCGCGCCAGGCGGCTGGCCACTTGCGGGTTGAGGGCGTCGAGCGCGATCACCTGCTCGGCCCAGAAGGCGTAGCCGCTGCCGTCCGGCGCGTGGAACTGTACCGGGTTGCCGGCGCAGAAGGTGGACACCAGGCTGCGCGCGCGGTTCGGGTTGCGCAGGTTGAAGGCCGGATGGCGCATCAGGCCGCGCATCGCCGGCACGTCGGCCGTGGAGCTCGATGCCTGCATCGCGAACCATTTGTCGATCACCAGCGCTTCGTCCTCGAACTCGTCGTAGAAACGCTGCAGCGACGCCTCGGCGCCCGGGGCACGCGCATGGATCAGCGCGCCCAGCGCGGCGACGCGGTCGGTCATGTTGCCGGCTTCGTCGAACTGCTGCTGGGCCAGCGCCAGGCCTTCTTCGTCCTGCGCCGCGGTCAGGTAGGCCAGGCACAGGTTTTTCAGGGCGCGCTTGCCGGCGGACAGCGCATCCGGGCTGTAGTCGCCCGGCGTCGCGTTGGCCTGGTATTGCGCCAGCAATTCGGTGCGCAGGCGGGCGCCGATGTTGGCGCGCATGAACTGGCGCGCCAGGTGGATCGCCATCGGGTTCACGACGTCGATCTGCTCGGCCACCATGCCCTCCGAAGGCAGCAGCAGCGCCTGCTCGCGGAAGGCGGGGTCGAGCGTTTCGTCGGTCAGCATCTTGCCCAGCGCCAGCAGGAAGGTGTCGTCCAGGTTCAGCGGCGCATCGACGCCGGCCTCCCCCGTCAGCTTCAGCAGGCGGCCCATGGCCAGGCGCTGGCCGGCTTCCCAGCGGTTCACGGCGTCGCTGTCGTGGCTGAACAGGTGCAGCAGGTCGGCGTCGTCATAGTTGAAATCGAGGACGATCGGCGCCGAAAAGTCGCGCAGGATCGACGGCGTCGGCTGCTCCAGCACGTTCTCGAAGACGAAGCTTTGCTCGGCTTCGGTCAGTTCCAGCACGGCGGTGGTGCCGGCGTCCTTGCCGTCGATCGTCAAGGGCCATGTCGCGCCCGTCCGCGCCCAGCAGGCCGACGGCCACCGGAATGTGGAAGGGCAGCTTGGTTTGCTGGCCGGGCGATGGCGGGCAGGACTGGGACAGGGTGATCGTGTAGGTCTTGGCCGGCGTCGTCGTAGCGCGTTTCGGCGCGCACGACCGGGGTGCCGGCCTGGCTGTACCAGCGCTCGAACTGGGTCAAATCGCGGCCGCTGGCGTCGGCCATGGCGCGGCGGAAATCGTCGCAGGTGACGGCTTGCTCGTCATGGCGCTCGAAATACAGGTCCATGCCCTTGCGGAACACCTCGCGGCCGAGCAGGGTCTGGTACATGCGCACGACTTCGGCGCCCTTCTCGTAGACGGTGACCGTGTAAAAATTATTGATCTCGACGAAGGAGTCGGGACGCACCGGGTGCGCCATCGGGCCGGCGTCTTCCGGGAACTGGGCCTGGCGCAGGGTGCGCACCTGGTCGATGCGGCCGACTGCGCGGCCGCTCTCGGTGCCGATCATGTCGGCCGAGAATTCCTGGTCGCGGAAGACCGTCAGACCTTCCTTCAGCGACAGCTGGAACCAGTCGCGGCAGGTGACGCGGTTGCCGGTCCAGTTGTGGAAGTATTCGTGGCCGACGACCGCTTCGATGCCCTGGAAGTCGATGTCGGTCGCCACGCGCGGGTTGGCCAGCACGAACTTCGTGTTGAAGATGTTCAGGCCCTTGTTTTCCATCGCGCCCATGTTGAAGTCGCCCACGGCGACGATCATGAAGCGGTCCAGGTCGAGTTCGAGGTCCCAGCGCTCCTCGTCCCAGCGGATGCTGTTTTTCAGCGACTGCATCGCGTAATCGGTCTTGTCGAGGTTGCCGTCTTCGACCCAGACCTGCAGCAGCGCATCGCGCCCGTCTTTCAGCCTGAAGGTTTCTTCCTGGCAGACCAGGCGCGCGGCGACCAGGGCGAACAGGTAAGACGGCTTCTTGAACGGGTCTTCCCACTTGGCGTAGTGGCGGCCGTCGCCGAGCTCGCCTTCTTCGACCAGGTTGCCGTTCGACAGCAGCACCGGATAGTTGTCCTTGTCGGCGCGCAGCATGACGGTGAAGACGGCCATCACGTCCGGGCGGTCCGGGAAATACGTGATCGCGCGGAAACCTTCGGCTTCGCACTGGGTATAGAAACTGCCGTTCGACGTGTACAGGCCGGAGAGGGTCGTGTTCTGTTCCGGCACGCAAATCGTTTCGATCTCGAGCGTGACTTCGCTCGGGCGCGTTCGGGATGCGCAGCAGGCTGCCTTCGATCCGGTAATCCTTGCCGCCGAGGGGCTTGCCGTTCATGCGCAGCGCCACCAGTTCCAGGTTTTCGCCGTAGAGCTCGATTTCGCGCTGGGCGCTGTCCGGGTTGCGCCGCATCGTCATCCGGTTGGCGACGATGGTGCGCGCGGGGTCGAGGTCGAAGCCGAGTTCGACGGTTTCCACGAGGTAGCTGGGCGGGGTGTAATCTTTCCTGTAGATCGTCTGGGGCGTGTCGGTGCGCATGGGAATGTCCGAAATATACAGTCGAAGAAGCACTTATTTTACCAACAAGGTTTGGCGCGGCCCGCGCGATTTCATTGGCGCGGGATGTGTCGCATTGTGGCGTTAGTAACCATGTGTAAATTTATCTGCGAGAATTGACGAACACGCGCAATCTGACGCTAGGCAAAAAGTATCTAAAAAATGGAGAGAAACCGATGAAACGCTTGATCGCAGTCACGATGGCGCTATCCGCGCTGTTGCTGGGCGGATGCGCCACCACCATCCGCTCGGATGTCACGACCTTCCACCAGTGGCCGGCCCAGATCCAGGACAAGAGCTATGTCTTCGAGGCGCCGCCGAGCTTCGACAATACCCTCGAATACCAGAGCTACCAGAACCTGGTGCGCGGGCAACTGGCGCAGCTGGGCTTCCGCGAAGCGAACATGGGCCACGCCGGCCCTGAAGGTGGCGATGCGCTTCACCACCACCGAAGTGCCGGTGCGCGTGGTGCGAGCCGGTGACGCCGATGTTCTACGATCGCGCTACGCTTACGGCTTCGGCGCTTCGCGCTTCGGACCGCGCGGGCGCTATGGCCGGGCTGGCTACTCCCCGTTCTACGATCCGTTCTGGAGCCCGTTCCCGGCCTACCAGGTGTCGATCGAGCACCAGTACCGGCGCGAGCTGCAGGTGTCGATCAAGGACCGCGGCGACAAGCGCCTGTTCGACGTCACGGTGCACAACATGAGCCGCGAGCTGTCGACGCCGGAGGTGATGCCGGCGCTGGTGCACAGCGCCTTTGCCGGCTTCCCGGGGCCGAGCGGCATGGTGCGGCGGGTGGCGTTGCAGCGCAAGGATGGGTAAGCAATGGAAAGCCGGGACCTCCGGGTCCCGGCTTTTTTTATGACAAATACGCTTCG
>CAVSPL010000018.1:0-103425 GCA_963729765.1 uncultured beta proteobacterium
CCGCGGCGAGGATGGGGGACGAGCGAAGACGCATGATTTCTCCTGGACGGAATCGTTATAAATAATTACCCGATTGTAGCGAAAACGACAAGTTCGCTTCGCTCGATTCCGTCCAGCAATCAACGTTCCGCTCAGGCGGGCGTGCGCGCCTCCTCGATGGGGACTGGCGCGGCCCGGCCGGCTGCAAAACGCCGCCTTGCATATCCCGACCAGTCCGGGCAGCTGCAGCAGCACCAGCACCCCGAAGGCCACCTGGTAGGCATGCGCCGGATAGTGCGCGCCGCGCGTCCGGCTGCCACAGCCCGATCACCAGGCCGAACCCGGCCTGCACCAGGAAGGCGCCGACGAAGATCAGGAGGTTCAGGCAGGTCGCGGCGCGCCCGGTCAGTTCGCGCGGCATGCTCTGGGCGACGATCGCGTATTCGATGCCGGTGACCGTGCCCACCAGCGTGAACAGCACCGACAGCAGCTGGAAGCTCGGCTTGTAGCCGACGACGAAGGCCGCCTGCACCAGCACGAACAGCGCGATGCCGGCGCCGGCGACGTCGAGCGGCGTCACGCCGCGCTTGCCCGCCCACTCGGTGATCATGCCGACCGCAATGGCGCCGAAGATGACGGCCGCCATGCCCAGGTACAGCAGGTAGGCGACGGCATCGTCCGGAAAGCGCGCCACGTCGGACAGCCAGCGCCCGATCCACAGGCCCTGGATGCCGAAGAAGACCGCATGCGGCAGCAGCACCAGCGAGATCGTCGAGCGGAATGCCGGCGTGCGGTACACGCTCGTGATCGAGGCCAGCATCGGCGGACGGCTGCCGGCGGGCGCGCTGCTCGCTTGGCGAGAACAGCCAGATCAGGGCGCCGCTGGCGGCGATCAGCGCCGGCGAGCAGCACGAACAGGCCGCGCCAGTCGGTGTACTGCGAGCGCCAGCGCGTACCGGCATGGTGGACGATGGCCGCACCGAGGCCGCCGACGGCGATCAGGTAGCCGTGCACCGACGGCAGCTTGCCGGGCGCGATCCAGGTCGAGATGGCCTTGACCGCCGACATGAAGCAGCCGCCCAGGCCGCAGCCCATGATGGCGCGCGCCAGCAGCAGCTGGCCGAAGCCCTGGCCGCGCGCGAACAGCAGCGCCCCGAGCGCGGCGACCAGCATCAGTCGCCAGCTGCACCTTGCGCGGCCCGTAGCGGTCGAGCGCGATCCCGACCGGCAGCTGCACCAGCGCGAAGGCAAAGAAGAAGGCGCTGGTGAGCAGGCCCAGCTGGCCCGGCGTCAGCGCGAGCGAGCCGACCAGATGCGGGGCCAGCACCGCGTTCACGTTGCGCAGCAGCGAGGACAGGTAATGTCCCAGCGCGAACGGCAGGAACACGTAGAAGAAAACCGCCACGCCGGACAGGCGTGGCGTGCTTTGGTCACCCATGGCGGGTCCGGATCCGGGTCCGGTTCAGGCCGCGCTGGGCTGGCTGTCGCTGGCGCGGCGGTCGTGCTGGTTCGCCTGCACGATCGGGATCACGCGGCCGGCCGGCGCCGTGGTGGCCGGCGCGCCGCCCTCCTCTTCGAAGAAGAATTTCTTGCGCCCGAATGCCGGTTTCAGGTGGTCGAGCCAGGTGGCCGTCGGGGTCGTATTTGGCGAAGAAGGGTCTGCGCACCCATTCCGGATTGCGGGCCTGCAGGAACTGCAGCGCGAACAGCTTTTCGCCATTGATCGTGACCACGCCGTCGATCACGACCTTGCCCGGGAAGGCGCTCATCGACGGTCCGCGCACGGTGCGCGACAGGCCCGAGACCATCGAATAGGCCTGCTGGAAGATCTCGTGGGCGCGCGCCAGCGGCAGCGAGAAGTACTCGCTCGGGCCGGTGTCGCGCTCGACGAACATGTAATACGGGATCGCGCCCAGGCGCACGCCGGTGGTCCAGAGTTCGGCCCAGCTCTTCGGGTCTTCGTTGATGTGGCGGATCAGCGGGCCTTGCATGCGCAGCGTGGCGCCGGTGCCGACGATGCGTTTGACCGCCTGCTGGGCGATCGGGCTGCGCAATTCGACCGCATGGTTGTAGTGCCCCATGATGGCCAGGTTCTTGCCGGACTTGACCACCCGTTCGAACAGGCGCATCAGGTCGTCCGCAATCCTTGTCCGACACATAGCGCTGCGGCCAGTAGGCGACCGACTTGGTGCCGATGCGGATGTTCTGGATGTGCGCCAGTTCCGGCGCCAGCAGCGGCTCGAGGAATTCGGCCAGCGAACGCGTATTCATGATCATCGGGTCGCCGCCGGTGATCAGGACGTCGGTCACGTCCGGATGGGTTTTCAGGTAGGCCACCAGTTCGCTGCATTCGCGGGCATCGAACTTCATGTCGTCCATGCCGACGAACTGCGGCCAGCGGAAGCAGAAGGTGCAGTAGGCGTGGCAGGTCTGGCCCGAACTCGGGAAGAACAGCACCGTTTCCTTGTACTTGTGCTGCAGGCCTTTCAGGGGCGCGTCGTTGACGCGCGGGACGTTGTGCGTCATCTGGCCCGCCGGGTGCGGGTTCATGCGCATGCGGATCTGGTGCACCAGCCTGGCGGTGGCGGCGGCGTCTTTCTTGTGCAGCACCAGGTCGCGCAGCTGCTCGTATTCGCGCGCGGGCAGCATGTCGCGGTGCGGGAAGGTCAGGCGGAAGATCGGATCGTCCGGGATGCGGTCCCAGTCGATCAGCTGGTCGAGCACGTATTCGTTGACGCGAAACGGCAGCACATGCGAGACAACCTGGGTTGCTTCCTGCAGCTCCGGGCTCATCCATTGCCATTGGCGCGCGAGGGCGATCGTCTGGCGCGTGTACGGTTTGAACTTGGCGGGCGTCGATTCGGTGGTGGTCACGGGCATGCTCCTGGAAAGGAAAGATGGTGGGAAGACGCCGGCGAATTCTTGAGTAAGAAATTGCCGACGGGAATTCATCTTAGGTTGCCGCGCTCGGCCGTGAATTGCACACAATCAATTAAATTAGCAGAAACCTTTCTCAGAAGCATTGAATATTTGCTTCAGGACATGTGGCGCCATCTCCCTGCCGGTTCTCCCCGTTTGCGTCAGCGCAAATTGCCTGTTGGAAGTGCAGCGTACATTTCCCAATGCACCTAGGAAAGTTTTACCTCCAGCCGTCTTACCGAAAGGATGATTGATATGAAGCTGATCGCCACTGCCACCGCCCTGTGCCTCGGACTTGCCTGCTCCGGTGCACTGGCCAATGAACCCACCGCCAAGGACGCCATCGCGATGGCCGAGCGCGGCGCCGCGCTGATCAAGGCCAAGGGCAAAGATGAAATGATGAAGCGCATCAATGCCAAGGATCCGGACTTCGTCCAGGGCGAGCTGTACGTCGACCTGCGCGACGTCAAGACCGGCATCGTGCTGGCGCATCCCTACAACCCGTCGATCGTCGGCAAGGACCTGACCGACGTGCCCGATGCGAACGGCAAGAAATACCGCCGCGAGATCATCGAACTGGCCGCCGCCAAGGGCAAGGGCTGGGTCGACTACCAGTACAAGAACCCGACCAGCGGCAAGATCGAGCCGAAGACGACCTACATCCTGCTGGTCGACGGCGTCGTGCTCGAAGCGGGCATCTACAAGAAATAAGCACGCGGTGCGATCCGCGGGCGGCTGCGGCCGCCCTACTTTTTGGTACGGGAGAAAAGCATGCTGAAAAGACTAAGGATTGGCCCGAAGCTGCTCTTGGCGCCGGGATTGGTGCTGGTGCTGCTGACGCTGCTGTCCGGCGCCGCCTATTACGGCATGGTGCGCCAGCATGCTTCGCTGGAAAACATGGTGCAGGTGCGCGCGGCGCGCCTGCAGGACACGGCCGACGTCGCCGGCGACGCCAAGTTCGCCCACGCGAATATCTATCAGCTGCTGGCCTGGGTCAGCGGCAGCTTCGCCAAGAACCGGCTCGACGCCCTGGTCAAGGAAATCAACACCAGGCACGCCGGCATAGCCACCCGCCTCGGGGCAGCTGGCGAAAGTCGCCGAGCCGTCCGAGCGCAAGCTGATCGACGCGTCCAGCACGGCGCTGGCTGCCTATCGCAAGGCGGTGCTCGACACGATCGAGATGGCGCAAGTCGACCAGTCGATCGCGACCAATTCGATGCAGAAAGCGGAGAAGGAATTCGTCACCCTGAACACCCAGCTGGCCCAGCTGGCGGCGCTCGAGACGCACCTGAGCGAAGAGGCCTACGCCGCCGCCGGCGCCGAGTTCCGCACGCTGGGCGTGTCGATGGCGGTGCTGGTGGTGCTCTCGATCGCCCTCTCGCTGACGGTCACGATGCTGGTGCGGCGCGCCATGCTGGCCGATATCCGCGCCATCTCGGACGTGGTGTCGCGAACTGGCCGAAGGGCCGCCTGGCCGGCGCCACCGGCAGCGATGGCCGCGACGAAATCGCCGACACCTCGCGCGCGCTCGACCACACGATCGGCACCCTGAACACGACGCTGCACGCGATCCTGACCTCGGTGCGTTCGATCGACACGGCCTCGAAGGAAATCGCGACCGGCAACCTGGACCTGTCGACCCGCACCGAGATGCAGGCCGGCTCGCTCGAGCAGACCGCCAGCGCCATGGAAACGCTGACGGTGGCCGTCAAGGACAACGCCAACAACGCGCGCCTGGCGACCGATCTCGCGGCCGAGGCGGCGCGCCTGGCGTCGCACGGCGGCCAGGCGGTGGACCGCGCGGTGACGACGATGGAATCGATCCGCGCCAGCTCGCGCAAGATCGTCGAGATCATCGGCGTCATCGACGGCATCTCGTTCCAGACGAATATCCTGGCCCTGAATGCCGCGGTGGAGGCGGCGCGCGCCGGCGAACAGGGGCGCGGCTTCGCGGTGGTGGCCTCCGAAGTGCGCACCCTGGCGCAGCGCTCGGCGGCGGCGGCGAAAGAGATCAAGGCGCTGATCGCCGATTCGGTCTCGATCATCGACGGCGGCGCGGCCTCGGTCAACGAGGCGGGCAGCAGCATGGGCCACATCGTCGCCTCGGTCAAGCAGGTGAACGACATCATCGAGCGCATCAGCGTCGCCAGTACCGAGCAGGCCGACGGCATCGCCGAAGTCAATCGCGCGGTCGGGCAGATGGACGACATGACCCAGCAGAACGCGGCGCTGGTCGAGGAAGCGGCGGCGGCGGCCGAAAGCCTGCACGAGCAGACGGTCAACCTGGCGCGCGCCGTGTCGGTCTTCAAGATCGAGGGCTTCGAGACCCTGGCCGACGGCGACGCGCCGGCCGAGTTTCAGGATCCGCTCGAGCGGCGCGCGGCCAGCAGCCCGATGCGCGGCGCGCGGCCTGCACTGCCCGACGAGAGCGCCCAGGCCAGGGCGAGACCGGGTCAGCGGAACGGCCGGCTGAAGAAGCGCGAGCCGGCCAGGCCGAAGCGCCAGGGCACGTCCATCGCTTTCGAAATGCCGATGCGCGGCCCTTCAATGATGGCCAGTCCCGGCGGCGCGGCTTGCAGCGCGAACGGCGGCTGCGCCAGCGCGCGTGCCGTTGAAGGCGCGCGTCACCGCCAGCGCCTGGCACAGCTTGCCCGGGCCGGAACACAGCGCCGCGATCGTCCTCGGCGTCGCGCCGCGCGCGCATCGACGTCGATGCCCGCCAGCGGCTCGATCGCGCGGATCAGGACCCCGGCGCCATGGCCCTCCTCGCGGCAGACGAAATTCAGGCACCAGTGGATGCCGTAGGAGCGGTACACATAGGCGTGCGCCGGCGGTCCGAACATGGCGGCGTTGCGTTCGGTAGGGCCGGAAAAGGCGTGCGAGGCCGGATCTTCGCGGTCGTAGGCCTCGGTTTCGACGATGCGCCCGCCGATCCCGTCGATCAGGACGACGGCCCCGATCAGCTGGCGCGCGACCACCTCGGCGGGTGCATAAAAATCGATTCCTGCAAGGTATGCTGGGTTCATGGGGGCGATTTTAGGCGTTTCGGCAACACGCTTCTGTCCGTTTTGCCACACAAGGCCTGCTGTTTCTGCAAGGAAACTCAGCATCGTTTATAGTGGCGGTCTTCGCTTTCATTTCCCATAAGCACCTTTTCCCCATGAGTACTGTTGCCGCAAAAGCAATGCCGCCTCGCGCGCCTGCCGCATCGCCCTCCGAGGCGGTCGACGCGCTGATCAAGTCGATCCGCATCCCGCCGCGTCCCAGCCTGCTGGCCGACCTGCAGGCCGAGCTGGCCTCGAGCGACCCTTCCCCCGAGCGCATCGGCCGCATCGTCGCGCGCGACGTCGGCATGGCCGGCGCCCTGCTGAAGCTGGCGAACTCCTCGCTGTTCGGCGGACGCCGCGCCAAGTCGATCGAGCAGGCCATCCTGTTCCTGGGCATCAACCAGGTGGCTTCCCTGATGACGGGCCTGCTGGCGCGCCAGGCGATCCCGGTCGAGAGTGAAGCCCTCGCCAATTTCTGGGACGTCTCGACCAAGCGCTCGCATGCGATGGTGTTCCTGTCGCGCCGCCTGCGCATCGGCGCGCCCGACATCGCCCATACCTTCGGGCTGTTCTGCGATACCGGGATGCCGCTGCTGGTCAAGCGCTTCCCCGACTACGAAACCACCTTCATCGACGCCGGCGCCGAAGCGGAGCGCGCCTTCACCGCGCTCGAAGACGAGCGCCACAGCACGAACCATGCCGCGGTCGGCACCCTGCTGGCGCGCAACTGGGGCCTGTCGAGCGACGTATCGTGGGCGATCCTGCACCACCACGATTACGCCGTGTTAGAGGACGAGCACACCGACGACGCCGTGCGTTCGCTGGTGGCGCTGTCGCTGCTGGCCGAGCGCGCGATCCGCCGCTACCAGGGCCACGCCGGCTCGCCCGAATGGGACAAGGGCGGCGAACGCGCCTGCGCCTACCTCTCGCTCGACGAGATCGAGGCGGCCGAACTGCTCGACGAACTGGAAGAAGCGCTGCACGACGATCACTAGACGACACGCCGCCGGTGCGGACGATACTCGAAATATCGCTACCGGCCCGGAGGCCAAGATGAGAACCTGGATTCTGTCGCTGCTTGTCGTATTGTCCGGCTGCGCCCACGTGGGCCAGGATGCCGCGTCCAGCGGCCGCGTCGCCGCCCTCCTCAACGACGCCGCCTTCGCGCCTCCCGCGGCGCGCATCGATACCGACGGCCTGTTCACGCTCAGTCCCGAGATGCGGCGCCACCTGAACAGCGCGCAATTCAAGGCGCTGATCCGCACGCGCGGCCAGCCGCTATGGGCTCATGCATGCGCTCTACGACCCGCGCGACCTGCAGCTCGACTACGACGCGACCCACACCGGCACCGCCGCCGAAACCTATGCCGCGCGCAAGGGCAACTGCCTCTCGCTGGTCATCATGACGGCCGCCTTCGCCCGCGCAATGCGCATGGACGTGCGCTTCCAGGAAGTGCCGCTCGAGGACACCTGGAGCCGCGAGCGCGGCCTCTACCTGGTCAGCTCGCACGTCAACCTGAGCCTGGCGCCGAAGGGACAGGGGACCAGCTACGACAGCGTCGGCCCGCTGACCATCGATTTCGTGAAGCTGCCGCCGAACGTCAGCCAGCGCGTGCGCCCGATCGACGAAGACGGCATCGTGGCGCGCTACATGAACAACCGCGCGGCCGAGGAACTGGTGCAGGGACGCACCAGCGAGGCCTACTGGTGGGCGCGCGGCGCCCTGCTGAAAAAACCGTCGCTGACGGCACGCCTACAATACCCTGGCCGTGATCTACCAGCGCAACAGCCAGCCGCGGCTGGCGGAACAGGTGTACCGCGCGGCACTCGAGTACGAGCCGGACAGCCTGATCATGATGCAGAACCTGGTGCCGGTGCTGGCCGCGAACGGCAAGGCCGCCGAAGCCACCGCGCTGGCGCAGCGGATCGCGCGCCTGAATCCGGCGCCGCCTTACCATTACTTCAACCAGGGCATGGCGGCCTACCGCTCGGGCGACTTCGCCCAGGCACGCACCCTGTTCGCCCGCGAAGTGGCGCGCGCTCCCTACAACGACGAGTTTCACTTCTGGCTCGGCATCGCGAATTTCCAGATGGGGGAAATGGGCAGCGCCGAGACGCAGCTGGCGCTGGCGCGCGACAACAGCGTGCGTTCCGATGCGCGCGCGCGTTATTCGGCCAAGCTGGCGCATTTGCGCGATGTGGCGGCGGGGCCGCGGCGCAACTGAATGGTGGGGATGATGCGAAGGCCATGGGCCTGAGAGATGCGGGCGTGGCCGATTGGCCGCGCCGCTGCGATGAAGCCGCGGACGACGATGTGCGCCTTGCACATCGCGGCCCGCCTTACGACCGGATTAACGACGGCGCTGGAAGCCGCCTGCGCGTGGTGCCGGAGCGCCGCGCGTTTCGATGTGACGGAACACGATACGGCCCTTGTTCAGGTCGTAAGGCGACAGTTCCAGCGTGACTTTATCGCCGGCCAGGATACGGATGTGGTTTTTCTTCATCCGGCCCGAGGTGTAGGCGATCAGCTTGTGGCCATTGTCGAGGTCGACGCGGAAACGCAGTTCCGGCAGCACTTCGGTGACGAGGCCATTCATTTCGATGAGTTCTTCTTTTGCCATTTTTGACTTCCTTTGAAAGTTGCGAGCCGGCGCGAAATTAAGGCGCCACGACGATGCTGCCTGGACCAGCGCCCGCGGGGACTGGAACGGCGTAAAAAGGTAAATGGGCCGCCCTTGTGGCGGACAGAGAGTGGCGGCGGCTATGTTCCGGGCCTGCAACCGGACGCCGACCTGCGCGGGGGAGAAAAAAAAGCCCGCTTGCTGCGGGCTTCGTTTCAATGTATTGCCAATGCTTGTATCGCTGCTCCAGCCGATGCTATCTGCAAGGTGCGGAGCCCTGGACGCCCGTGCTATCTGCATGGTGCCTCCATCGGTGTAAGTCGACCAACGTATCTCGAATCACAATCCCGCCTGGCTGGTCGCTGGCGACATTACACATATCGCGTTGCGGGCTCCTGCGGGATGTCGTCAAGGCCTCAAACCTTCACGACTGAAAGCAGTGTAACACGGATCGCGCCGGCACGTACGGACGCGGCCATTATTCCTCTCCGTGTGGCAACACTTTGTGCCCGGCGCAGGGAATCTCCGCCAGGTCGCCATAGATGCGCAGCCCGCGTTGGCGCGCCGCCGCGACCATCCGGTCCGCCCCTGCGGACGGCCCGCCGATGCGCAGCAGCGCGTCGCAATGGGCCAGCAGCCGCTCGCAATGCGGATGAAAGACTGCATCGTAGACGGCGTCGCCGATGGCCTGCGAGCCGGCCGCCTGCACCACGGGAAGCGCCAGCCATTCGCCCAGCACCGGCACGTGGCCCCGTTCGTACAGCGGCAAGGCGCAGGCTTCCATCGCGGCGACGTTGGCCGCGATGCGCGCCGGATCGTCGTCCGTTCCCGAGCGATAGGGCCCGGCGACCAGGATCATCATGCTGCGCGGCGCCAGCACGTGCAGATGCAGGTATTGCAGCAGCATGACGGTCTTGCCGTCCATGATCTCGCCGCTGTCCACCATCGCCAGCGCCGCGTCGGCATCGAGTTCCAGCACCTCGATGTCTTCGCCTTCCGCCTCCAGGCCGCCGCCCTCGCCCACCTGCGACTGTTCGTCGTACTCGCCAATGAAAAAATGCAGGCGCTCCGTGACCGAGCCCGGGCTCATGAAGACGTCGAAGACCTTGCGCAGGTGCTGGATGCGGCGCCCGGTTTCCTCTTCGAGTTCGGCGCGGATGCGCTGTTCCGGGCTGGCGTCGTCGAGCAGGCCGGCGGCGGCCTCGATCAGGAAGCCGTCATGGCCATTCACATAGGCCGGGAAGCGGAACTGGCGCGTCAGCAGCACCGTGCGGCGCTCCAGGTTGTACAGCAGCGCGGTCGCGCCATTGCCTCGGTCATAGGTTTCGCGGGTGAGGGTCTGCCAGCGGCCGTCGCGGCGGCGGTAGTCGAAGGTGGTTTTCTTCAGCACGTGCCAATCGTCGGCCAGCAACTGCTCTTCGTGGATGCGGACATGGTCATCGTTTTGCATGATAGTTTCCGTTTTGTTTGCCTTATTCCATCCTAACGTGCAAAATCGTGCAATATCAAGATAAATCGTGCAAACATGCTCACCTCCCAGCGCAAACTCATCCTCCTCGACTTGTTGAAGCAGGACGGCAAGATCGTCGCCAAGTCGGCAGCCGCCCTACTCGACGTGTCGGAAGACACGATCCGGCGCGACCTGCGCGAACTGGCCGGCGACGGCCTGCTGCAGCGCGTTCACGGCGGCGCCCTGCCCGCTTCTCCCGCCATGGCCGACTTCGCGGCGCGCCAGCACATCTCCACCGACGACAAGAGCGCCATCGGCCGCGCTGCCGCCCAGTTGATCCAGCCGGGGCAAGTCGTCTTCATCGACGGCGGCACGACATCCGCCCAGCTGGTGCGGCACCTGCCGCCGGACCTGCGCGCGACCGTCGTCACCCACAGTCCCTCGGTCGCCGTCGACCTCAGCACCCACCCGACGATCGAGGTCATCATGCTGGGCGGGCGCCTGTTCAAGCATTCGGTGGTGGGCGTGGGTTCGGCGACGGTGGAGGCGATCCGCCAGGTGCGCGCCGACCTGTATTTCATGGGGGTGTGCAGCGTGCATCCGGAGGCGGGACTGTCGACCGGCGACTTCGAAGAAGCCGGCGTGAAGCGGGCGCTGAGTGCGGCGGCGGCGGAAACGATCGTGCTGGCCTCGCCCGAAAAGCTGGCGACCGCGTCTCCCTACCAGGTCATTCCGCTGGATGAACTGTCAGGACTGGTGACGATGGCGAGCGTGGCGGAGGAGGTGCTGGCGCCCTATCGCAAGCGGGGCATTTCGATTCACCTCGCTTAAAGCAGGGAACCTTGCGCCGGCGTTGCAGCCGGGCCGGCATCCGCGACCAGTTCACGCCAACTATCCAGCTTCTGCTCGAAGCTCAGCGTCATGTGCGCGGGCGAACTCGATGGCAGCACGAGCGTCCGGTAGCCGGCGGCGGCGAATTGCGGCGCGAATTTGCCGGAGGTCTGGCCATTGAAGCCGACCGTTTCCAGCGCGGGACACAGCAGGTGCAGGCGTTCGAAATCGTTGGCGGCGGGTTTGCGGATGGCGGAATCGAGGCTGCCTTCGCGTTCGCAGGCGCCCAAAACATCCCACAGGCCAAAGCCATGCGCCAGCAGGCGCGGCAGGCGTTCTGCATACGGCAGCGCCGCCAGGTCTTCATCGACCAACGTTCGATACCAAGGGCCAGAACTGATTGCGCGGGTGCGCATAGTACTGGGCGGCGGCGAGGGATTTGGCGCCGGGGAAGCTGCCCAGGATCGAGGATGCGGGTATCCGGCATCGATCACCGGCGCGAGGCCGGTCAGCAGATCGCGGGAGCGGAGTCGTCATGCGCGGATTGTAGCCGCGCATAAAAAAACGGCGGACCCGTCGGATCCGCCGCAAAGGGCGCACTTAACACGTGCAGCGGCTAGCGGCGGCCAGCGGCGCTCGCTGTCGCACGGCGCATCCCAGCCGCCGCCGAGCGCGCGGATCAGGGCCACCGTCGTCATGCGCCTGGTTGCCGCGCAGCTGGACCGCGCTGCGCTCGCTGGTGGCCAGGTTGCGCTGGGCGTCGAGCAGGTCGAGGTAGCTGGAGCGGCCGGCGTCGTACAGCTTGCGCGCCAGGTCGCGCCGAGCGGCGCGCCGAACGCACGGCGTCGTCCAGCTGCGCGCCCTGCTCGGCCAGGATGCGCACGCCGGCCAGGTTGTCCTCGACCTCGGCGAAGGCCACCAGCACCTGCTCGCGGTAGGCGCGCCACCGATTCTTCCAGCGCCGCTTCGCTGCGCGTCACGTTGGCCTTGTTGCGGCCGCCGTCGATGATCGGCAGCGACAGCAGCGCGCCGAGCACCCAGGAGCGGCTGCTCCAGTTGAACACGTCGGCCATCGTGCCGCCCACGCCGCCGCCGGCCGCATTGATGTTCAGGGCCGGGAACATGGCCGCGCGCGCCACGCCGATGCGCGCGTTCGCCGCTTCCATCGCGCGCTGGGCGGCGGCGATGTCGGGCCGGCGCTCGAGCAGGCGCGACGGCAGCCCGGCGGGAATCGCCGGCAGCGCGACGCTGTCCGGCAGCGGGCTGGTGACGGCGCTGAAGCGCGCCGCCGGGCGGCCCAGCAGCACCGCCAGCGCGTGTTCGGCATTCGTGCGCTGGCGCTGCAGGCCGATCGCTTCGGCGCGCGTGGCCGACAGTTCGGTCTTGGCGCGCGTCAGGTCGAATTCGCCGATGTCGCCCAGGTCGAACCTGCGCTGGTTGACGCGCACGCTCTCCTCGCGCAGGCGCACCGCGCTGTCGACGGTCGCCAGCTCCGCATCCAGGGCGCGCAGGCGGAACCAGGTCTGGGCCACGTCGGCCTGCAGCGACAGCAGCACCGAGCGGTAGCTGGCTTCGCTGGCGCCCGCATCCTGGCGCGCCGCCTCGATGTTGGACGCCACGCGGCCGAACAGGTCGACCTCGTAGCTGGCGCTCAGGCTGGCGCTGTAGCTGGTTTGCGCGGCGCCGGCTGCGTTCGGCCGCGTCCTGCCTCAAGCGGCGCCGGGCGCGCTGGGCCTGGACGCCGAGGCCCACTTGCGGCATGCGGTCGGCCTGCGCGATGCCGGCGATCGCCCGCGCCTGCTTGACGCGCGCCGCGGCCACGGCCAGGCTGGCGTTGTTGCGGGTCGCCTCGTCGACCAGTTCCGTCAAGCGCGGGTCCTGGAAGGCGAGCCACCATTCGCCGCGCGGCTGCTGTTCGGCCTGGCGCGCGACGCGCCAGACGCTGCCGTCAGGCGGCGGTTTTGACTTCACGGCGCTCGCTTCCTTGAAGGCGGCCGGCGTGTCGATGGCCGGTTGCTTGAAGGCGGGCGCCGCGCAGGCGGTCAGCAGCAAGGCGGCCAGCAAGGGCGCGAACGCCGCGTGCAATCATCGTGTTCTCATTGGTGTACTCCTTCGGCACGCAGCATCGGCAGGGGCGGCGACAGGTTTCTCGAAACGTTTGGCGAAGCGTGCGCAGCAGGACGTAGAACAGCGGGCGTGAGGAACAGGCCGAAGAAGGTCACGCCCAGCATGCCGGCAGAACACGGCGACGCCCATCGCGTGGCGCATCTCGGCGCCGGCGCCGCTGCGAGAACACCAGCGGCAGCACACCCATGATGAAGGCGATCGAGGTCATCAGGATCGGACGCAGGCGCAGGCGGCTCGCTTCCAGCGCGGCGTCGACCACGCTGCGGCCGTGGTGCTCGAGTTCGCGGGCGAATTCCACGATCAGGATCGCGTTCTTCGAGGCCAGCCCGACCAGCACGAACAGCGCGATCTGGGTGAAGATGTTGTTGTCGCCGCCGGTCAGCTTGACGCCGACCAGCGCGCACAGGATCGACATCGGCACGATCAGGATCACGGCCAGCGGCAGCGTCCAGCTTTCGTACTGGGCGGCCAGCACCAGGAACACCAGCAGCACGCACAGCGGGAAGACGAAGACCATGGTGTTCCCGGACAGGATGTCCTGGTAGGTCAGGTCGGTCCATTCGTAGGCGATCCCCTTCGGCAGCGTCTCTTTCGCGATCTGCTCGATGATGGCCTGGGCCTGGCCGGACGACACGCCGGCCGCCGGCTGCGCCGTTCATGTCGGCCGTGACGTAGCCGTTGTAGCGCTGCACGCGGTCCGGGCCATAGCTGTCTTTTACCTGCATCAGCGAGGACAGCGGGATCATCTCGCCTTTGGCATTGCGCACCTTGAGCTGCGCGATCTGCTCGCGGCTGCGAGCGGAACTGGGCGTCGGCCTGCACCCGCACCTGGTAGGTGCGGCCGAACTGGTTGAAGTCGTTCACGTAGAGCGAGCCGAGGTTCACTTGCAGGGTCTGGTAAATCGTCTGCAGCGGCACGCCGAGCTGCTTGGCCTTGACGCGGTCGACGTCGGCGAACAGCTGCGGCACGTTGATCTGGTAGCTCGAGAACACCCCTTGCAAGCGCGGGATCGGCCCAGGCCTTGGCCTGCATCGCCTGCGCCGCCTTGTACAGCGCGTCGTAGCCGAGGTTGCCGCGGTCTTCCAGCATCATCTTGAAGCCGCCGGTGGTGCCCAGGCCGTTCACCGGAGGCGGCGGCAGCACCATCACGAAGGCGTCCTCGACCGCGCCCATGCGCTTGTTGATCTCGGCCGCGATGGCTTCGGCCGACTGCTCCTTGCCGTTGCGTTCGCTGAACGGTTTCAGGCCGGTGAACACGATGCCGGCGTTCGGCGCATTGGTAAAGCCGTTGATCGACAGGCCGGGGAAGGCGATCGAGGATTCGACGCCCGGGATTTCCTTGGCGATGGCCGACATGCGGCGGATCACGGCGTCGGTGCGGTCGAGCGAAGCGGCGTCCGGCAGCTGGGCGAAGCCGATCAGGTAGGCCTTGTCCTGCTGCGGCACGAAGCCCGGCGGGCACCGCCTTGAACATGAACAGCGCGGCGACGCCGAGGATCGCATACACGCCGAGCGACAGGGTCTTGCGGCGCAGGACCGTCTGCACGCCGCCTTCGTAGCGGTGCGAAGCGCGGCCGAAGAAGCGGTTGAAGCCGGCGAAGAAGCGCCCGAAGACGGCGTCGATGGCGCGCGTGACGCGGTCCTTCGGCGCGTCGTGCGGCTTCAGCAGCGCGGCCGACAGGGCCGGCGCCAGCGTCAGCGAGGCAAAACGCCGAGATCACGGTCGAGATCGCAATGGTCAGCGCGAACTGGCGGTAGAACTGGCCGGTCAGGCCGGACACGAAAGCGATCGGCACGAACACGGCGCACAGCACCAGGGCAATCGCGATGATCGGGCCGGACTGACTTCCTTCATCGCCTGGATCGTCGCGTCGTGCGGATTCGAGGCCGTTGCTGATGTTGCGCTCGACGTTCTCGACCACGACGATGGCGTCGTCGACCACGATGCCGATCGCCAGCACCAGGCCGAACAGCGACAGCGTATTGATCGAGAAGCCGAACATCAGCATCACGGCGAAGGTGCCGACCACCGATACCGGCACCGCCAGCAGCGGGATGACCGAGGCGCGCCAGCTTTGCAGGAACACGATCACGACCAGCGCGACGAGCAGGATCGCTTCGAACAGGGTGTGGATGACGGAGTCGATCGACTCGCGCACGAATTGGGTCGGGTCGTACACAATGCTGTATTCGACGCCTTCCGGGAACTCTTTCGACAGCTCGGCCATGGTGGCGCGCACGTCTGTCGACAGCTGCAGCGCATTGGCGTTGGGCGCCTCGAAGATCGGGATCGCCACCGCCGACTTGTTGTTCAGGAGCGAGCGCAGGGCGTAGGAGTTCGAGCCCATCTCGAGGCGCGCCACGTCCTTCAAGCAGCGTGGTCGAGCCGTCCTCGCCGGCCTTGACGACGATGTCGCCGAACTCCTCGACGCTCGACAGGCGGCCCTGGCGTGTTCACGGTCAGCTGGAACTCGGCGCCCTTGGCCGGGCCCTGGCCGATGACGCCGGCCGCGACCTGCACGTTCTGCTCGCGGATGGCGTCGACGATGTCGCCCGCCACCAGGCCGCGCGCGGCGACCTTTTGCGGGTCGAGCCAGACGCGCATCGCATAGTCGCCCGAACCGAACAGCTGCACTTCGCCCATGCCCTCGCAGGCGCGCCAGGCGGTCCTTGATGTTCAGGGTCGCGTAGTTGCGCAGGTACAGGTCGTCATAGCGGCCGTCCGGGGAATTCAGGTGCACCACCATGGTCAGGTTGGGCGAGCTTTTCACCGTCGTGACGCCGATCTGGCGCACTTCTTCCGGCAGGCGCGGCAAGGCGCGCTGGACGCGGTTCTGCACCTGCGGTTTCGGCCTGCTCGACATTGGTGCCGATGGCGAAGGTCACCGTCAGCATCAGCGCGCCGTCCGAGGTGTTTTGCGAGGACATGTACAGCATGTTCTCGACGCCGTTGATCTGCTCTTCCAGCGGCGCGGCCACGGTTTCGGCGATGACTTTCGGATTGGCGCCCGGGTACTGGGCGCGCACCACGATCGAGGGCGGCACCACGTCCGGGTATTCGGAGATCGGCAGCTGGAAGATGGCGATCAGGCCGGAGACGAAGACCAGCACCGACAGCACCACCGCGAAGATCGGTTTGTCGACAAAGAAGCGTGAGAAGTTCATGGCTTATTCCTTCACGTGCGGCTGCCAGCGCCAGCGGGCCGGCGCGTTTCCATCGGCACGATCAGCGGCGCCACCTGCGCGCCGGGACGCACGCGCTGCAGGCCGTTGACGACGATCTTCTCGCCCGCCTTCACGCCGCTGCGCACGACGCGCAGGCCGTCGACCACGGGGCCGAGCGTGACCGGCCGGTATTCGGCCTTGCCGTCGGCGCCGATCACGAACACGAACTTGCGGCTCTGGTCGGTGCCGACGGCGCGCTCGTTGATCAGGACCGCGCTGCGGCTGTCGGCCGCGCCCAGCTGCACGCGGGCGAACAGGCCCGGCACCAGCACGCCGTCCTTGTTCTCGAAGGTGGCGCGCATGCGCACGCTGCCGGTGCGGGCGTCGAGCTGGTTGTCGACGAATTCGAGCTTGCCTTCGTGCGGGAAGCCTTCTTCGTTGGCCAGGCCCACGCGCACCGCCACCGGCGCGCCGTCGCGCGACTTGGCGCCGACGCGCAGATAGGTGTCCTCGTCGCCGTCGAAGCTGGCGTAGATGCGCTCGAGCGAGACGACCGAAGTCAGCACCGCCGTGGCGTCGACCAGGTTGCCGAGGGTGATCTCGGCCTTCGAGACGCGGCCGTCGATCGGCGAGACGACGCGGGTATAGGCCAGGTTCAGGCGCGCCGCCTCGTACTGGGCTTGCGCGGCGCCGGCGTTGGCTTCGAGCTCCTTCTGGCTGGCGGCGCGCTTCGTCGAATTCGCGGCGGGCGATCGCTTTGTCGGCCATCAGGCTTTCGGCGCGGGCCAGTTCGCGCTTGGCGAGATCGGCTTTGGCGCGGGCCGAGGCCGCGGCGGCGGCGGCGCGCGTGGCTTCGGCCTGGTAAGGACGCGGGTCGACCACGAACAGCAGGTCGCCCTTTTTCACTTCGCTGCCCGGTTTGAAGTTGACCGGCGGTGATGAAGCCGCTGACGCGCGAACGGATCTCGACGCGCTCGATCGCTTCCAGGCGGCCGGAGAATTCCTGGGTCTCGGCGACCGGCTTTTCCAGCACGATGGCGGCCGATACCGGCGGCGCGGCGGGCGCCGCGGGTGCGGCGGTTTTGCCGGTCGCGTCGTCGCAGCCGGCCAGCGTGGCGGCAGCCAGTCCGGCCAGCGCCAGTGCGGCGATCAGCGGCTTGGCAGCGCTGGTGAATTGCGTCAGGTTTCTCATGATGGACTCTTGTAATTGTGAGAATGTAAAAAAGATGGCGACACCGGTCCCCGCCCGCGTCGAATCTCGAATCGCAGGTAAAAGCGGGCCCGTCCGCACCAAAAGGTGCGGCTGTCCGGTGGTTCAGTGTGGGAAGTTCAGGTAAGTGCTGGCTTAGTCTGGAAGGGCCTCCTGCCCTTCGAGATCGGCAATGAAAGCTGGCGATTTCGACCAGCGCCGACTGGGTGCAGGCGCATTCGTTGCGGTCATCCGCCATCTGCGGCGCCGGCAGCATGCGGCGCACGCTGGCCTGCACGCCAAAGCTCTTCAACTTCGCGCCGTAGGCTTCGGCTTCGTCGCGCAGAGGGATCGTCCTCGGCCGACAGGATCAGGGCCGGCGGCAGGTTTTTCAGCCGGCTCGATTGCAGGGGCGACGCATACGGGTGGGTACGGTCGGCCGCGTTCGGCAGGTAGCCGCGGTAGGCGGCGGCGCAGCCGTCGGCCAGCTTTTCCTGGTCGGGGCAATTCGGCATCTCGCGCATCGAGCAGGTCGACAGGCCCGGGTCGAGCATCGGCATGATCAGGATCTGGCCGGCCAGTTTCGGGGCGCCGCGGTCGCGCGACATCAGGGCGCAGACGGCGGCCAGATTGGCGCCGGCCTCGATGCCGGCCACCAGCAAGTGCTTGCCGTTCCAGCCGAGTTTCGTCTTGTTCTTCTTCGCCCACAGCAGCACGGCGTGGGCATCCTCGACCGCGGCCGGGAAAGGGCGCACGGTGGCCAGCGTGTAGTTTGAAGCCAGCACCACCGGGGTATGGCTGACGCCGGCCAGGTGGCGCAGGAAATCGTCGGAGTCGGCCAGGTCGTCGGCGATAAAGCCGCCGCCGGGGAAGAACACGATCAGCGTATCGCGCTTGGCCTTGTCGCCAGCTGGCGTACAGGCGCGCTGTCAAGGGGCCCTGCTCGCCGGCCACTTCCAGTTCGCGCACCCGCACGGCGTCGGCGATGTCGAGACGGTCGTTCATTGCGCCACCTCCGGCGCGACGGCGGCCAGGGTCACGACGGGCGCCGGATCGGTGCAGAGCGTATGGGCCACGGCCGACGACAGCGCATGCACGCCGCGCGCCTCGGCGCCCGCCGCCTGCGCATAGGCGCCGCTGCCGACCATGGCGGCCATCGCCACGGTGCTGATCGCCAGGGTGACCGTTGCCACAATGCTGTCCCGAATCTTCATGTCCTGCTCCCGCCTGCCAGTAATTAGTCCTTCAGTGCAGACACTATAGACATGATCTACAATCGGATAAAGATGGCAATATCGAATTGATTGTTCGGATTCGGCGAACAATACGCATGAAAAGCGAGGAGAGTATGAATAAGCTGCAGGCAATGGAGGTGTTCGTGCAGGTGGTCGATACCGGCAGTTTTACCCGCGCGGCGGAGATGCTGAACCTGCCCAAGGCGAGCGTCTCGACCCTGGTGCAGGCGCTGGAAGCGTCGCTCTCGGCCAAGCTCCTGCACCGCACGACGCGGCTGGTGACGGTGACCTCGGACGGCGCCGCCTATTACGAGCGCTGCGTGCGCATCCTGTCGGACGTGCGCGAAGCCGAGGAATCGCTGTCGCGCATGCGCATCAATCCGAGCGGACGCCTGCGCGTGGACACGCCGACCGGCCTGTCGAGCGAGATCCTGATACCGGCGCTGCCCGACTTTTTCGAGCGCTATCCCGACATCACGCTGGAGCTGGGCAGCACCGACCGGCCGGTCGACCTGATCGAGGAAGGCGTCGACTGCGCCGTGCGCGGCGGCCCCTTGCTCGATACCAGCCTGATCGCGCGGCGGGTCGGCATCATCAACTTCGTCACCGCCGCGTCGCCCGCCTACCTGGCGCGCTTCGGCATGCCGGCGCATCCGGGCGATCTGGCGCGGCACCGCTGCGTTAACTATTTTTCGGCCAAGACCGGCAAAGTCTACGACTGGGATTTCAACCGCGACGGCGAGCGCATCGAAGTGCCGATGCCGGGCGTGATCGCCCTGAACGATTCGAACGCCTATGTGCAGGCGGGACTGGCGGGCCTGGGCGATCGATCCAGATGACCGATTACCTCCTGATGCGCCACGTCGAGGAAGGCCGCATGGTGCAGGTGCTGCCGGACTGGGTCAGCGATCCGCTGCCGGTGCACATCGTCTATC
The DNA here is from genome assembly GCA_963729765.1 of uncultured beta proteobacterium. Classification (GTDB taxonomy): domain Bacteria; phylum Pseudomonadota; class Gammaproteobacteria; order Burkholderiales; family Burkholderiaceae_D; genus Telluria. Next base: position 19,500 of record CAVSPL010000018.1, read on the forward strand.
CGCAGAACCGCCACATGTCGGCCAAGGTGCGCGTGTTCGTGGAATGGGTGTCCGAGCTGTTTGCGAACCATCCGCAGATGCGCCTCGGCGCGCGGCCGGTGTAGAATCGTCCGCATAATAATCCCGGCCGGAGACACCCCATGGACCAGACCGCACAGTCGCGCAACATCCACGCCTTGCTCGCCCAGTACAGCGAGAGCCACCGCAACCCGACCAACGAATTGATTCACTTCGTCTGCGTGCCGCTGATCGTGTTTTCGCTGCTCGGCATCCTGTGGGCCATCCATCCGGTGCTCGCGCTCGCTGCCGTCGGCGCGGCCGATGTGGTACTACCTGCAGCTGTCGAAACCGTTCGCGGTCGGCATGCTGGCGATGGCGATCCTGATGCTGGCGATCCTGGCGGCGATGCCGCCGGTGACGGTGCTGCCGCTGTCGATCGCGGTGTTCGTCGTGTCCTGGATCGGCCAGTTCATCGGCCACAAGATCGAGGGCAAGAAGCCTTCCTTCCTGGACGATCTGCGCTTCCTGCTGGTCGGCCCGCTGTTCGTGCTGGGTTTCCTGTACCGGCGTTTTAATCTGGCCTATTAAGCTTTTCGGAAACCACTGCTTTTCTGGAGATTGCCATGAAAGCCACGCTTTCCCCTCATCTGCGCGGCCCTGCTTGCCGGCTGCGCCACCACGCCGCAGTCGGGCAGCGTCTACCACGCCTCCCAGACCCAGAACGAACAGGTCGTGCGCACCGGCACGGTCGAGTCGGTGCGCAATGTCGTCATCGCCAATCCGGAATCGGGCGTCGGCACGATGAGCGGCGCGGCCCTCGGCGGCATTGCCGGATCGCAGGCCGGCAGCGGCAGCGGCCAGGCGGCGATGAGCATCGTCGGCGCCCTTGCGGGCGGCCTGCTCGGGCAGCGGGTCGAGAAGAACGCGAACAACCGCCCCGGCTTCGAAATCACGGTCCGACTCGACAGCGGAGAGCTGCGCGCCATCACCCAGACGGCGGACGAATTGTTCCGTCCCGGCGAGCGCGTGCGGCTGTTGAGCAACGGCTACAACACCCGCGTGACCCACTGAGACTCGGGCTCCCCGCAGCAATTTATAGACGACAGGCAACGGGGAAGCACGTATACTTCCGCGATGTCTTCTCCCGTCCTGTTTACCCTCGCCTCGCTGATCTGGGGCTCGACCTTCTGGGCCATCACCTTGCAGCTGGGCGACGTGCCGCCCTCGGTCTCGGTTGTCTACCGATTTGCGCTGGCCTCGAGCGTGCTGTTCATCATCTGCATCGGCCGCGGCTTCAAACTGCAACTGCCCTGGCGCACCCAGAAGTGGCTGATGCTGCAGGGCATGGCGACCTTCGGCCTGTCCTATATTTGCACCTACCAGGCCGAGGAAGTCGTCGTGTCCGGCCTGGTCGCCGTGCTGTTCGCCCTGATGGTGTTCTGGACGCCGCTGCTGGGCCGCGTGTTCTACGGCACGCCGATCGCGCCGCGCACCTGGGGCGCCGGCGCTGCCGCCACCTGCGGCGTCGCCCTGCTCTTCTATCACTCGATCGGCGCCGCCTGGCGCGACGTGCAGGCGGGCGGCAGCGGCCATTTCCTGCTGGGCGTGGTACTGGCCCTGGTCGCGACGATTGCCAGCTCGGCCGGCAGCATCGTCGTCGGCAAGGTGCGCGAGCAATCGAGCAACGTGATGCTGACCACCGCCTGGTCGATGTTCTGGGGCACGCTGCTGGTGGCCGTGTATGCGGTGGCGACCGGCCAGCGCTTCATGCCGCCGCCGACCCTCTCGTACACGCTGGGCCTGCTCTATCTGTCGATCTTCGGCTCGGTGATCGCCTTCCTCGCCTACTTCACGCTGATCAACCGCATCGGGCCGCAAAAGGCCGTGTACATCGGCGTCATCACGCCGGTGCTGTCGGTGCTGCTGTCGATTCAGCTCGAACATTACCGCCCGGGTCCCGTCGAATTCCTGGGCATGATCCTGTGCCTGGCCAGCGTGGCCTGGGCCCTGCGCGCACCCGCAGCCAAACCCGTGCAATCCGCAACTTTGAACAACGCAATCGAAACCCCATGACCGCTGCTACCCATTTCTCCGTCCGTCCCGCCGAACCTGCCGACGTCACCCACATCCACTCGATGATCGTCGAGCTGGCCGTGTTCGAAAAACTCGAGCACATGGTCGTTGCCACCGAAGAGCTGCTGCATGACGGCCTGTTCGGCGCGCGCCCGGCCTGCGAAGCCATCATCGGCGAAGAGAACGGCGAAGTCGTCGCCTTCGCCCTGTTCTTCCACAACTTCTCGACCTTCCTCACCAAGAAGGGCCTGTACCTGGAAGATCTGTACGTGCGCCAATCGCACCGCGGCAAGGGTTACGGCACCCAGCTGCTGTCGAAGCTCGCGCAGATCGCCGTGGAACGCAACTGCGGCCGCTTCGAGTGGTCGGTGCTGGACTGGAACGAGCCGGCGATCGGCTTCTACAAGACGATGGGCGCCGAAGTGATGCCGGAATGGCGCATCTGCCGCGTGACCGGCGAGTCGCTGGACCAGCTGGCGCGCCGCGCTGACTGAGCCGCAAAGAAAAACCCACGGGACCGTTAGGCGCCGTGGGCGAACCCATTATGATTAATGGGGAGGGGAGACTGGAAATCAACGATTTCACTATAGCTGGGTGAACTCGCCGCGAAGCTGTTGTTCTTACAATTGCTTACCTCTTTACGAATTGTCTGATACCTATAATTACCGAGCTGGAGACGGGCGAGTTGACGTTGCTCAATGGTTAGTAGCCGGTGTCGCACGATTGAGTGAACACAAATGCAAGGAATCGGGGTCCCGGACAATGTGCTCTTCGCACAAGGGAGAGACCGATGACTTCCAGGTTCAAGCCGATCACCACGCGTCTCTACAAGGCGTGGCTGCGTTCCCGTCTCGACAATTACACGCGCAGCCTGCACGCCATCGCGGCCCAGCGCGAGAACGATTTTCAGGCGGAGCGGATACTGCACCGGGCGGTGTCGGAAACGCGCTCCAAATTGCAGTCGCTGTGAATGCAGCAGCCTGCGGGTCGCAAGCAAACCCCGCCGGCAAGCCCACATCCCGCGCCCGCATCACGCCGCCATTCACCACGGCCTGGCAGGGATTGAAGCCGATCGATAGGCCAGCTCGGCCGGCCGCGTGATGTCCCACAGCGCGAAGTCGGCGCGCTTGCCCACCTCCAGGGTGCCGATCTGGTCCTGCAGTCCGAGCGCGCGCGCGGCATTCACGGTCGCGCCCTGCAGCGCTTCGCGCGGCGTCATGCGCCACAGGGTGCACGCCATGTTCATCGCCAGCAGGATCGAACTCAGTGGCGAGGTGCCCGGGTTGCAGTCGGTCGCCACCGCCATCGGCACGCCGGCTTCGCGCAGGGCGGCAATCGGCGGCGCCTGCGTCTCGCGCAGGAAGTAATAGGCGCCCGGCAGCAGCACGGCGACCGTGCCGGCGGCGGCCATGGCGGCGATCCCGGCCGGCGTCACGTGTTCCAGGTGGTCGGCCGACAGGCCGCGGTAGCGCGCCACCAGTTCGGCGCCGCGCTGGTCGGATAACTGCTCGGCATGCAGCTTGACCGGCAGGCCCAGCTTCTTGGCGGCGGCGAACACGCGTTCGGTCTGGTCGTAACTGAAGCCGATGTGCTCGCAGAAGGCGTCGACCGCGTCGACCAGGTTTTCCTTGACCAGCAGCGGCAGCATGCGCTCGGTGACTTCGGCGATGTAGTCGTCCGGGCGGCCCGTGAACTCCGGCGGCAGCGCATGCGCGCCGAGGAAGGTGGTGCGCACTTTCACCGGCAGCAGTTCGCCGATGCGGCGCGCGGCGCGCAGCAGGTTCGCTTCGCCCTGCAGGTTCAGGCCGTAGCCGGATTTGATCTCGAGCGTGGTCACGCCTTCGGCCAGCAGTTGCGACACGCGCGGCGCGCTGTGGTGCAGCAGGTCGACCACGCTGGCGGCGCGGGTGGCGCGCACGGTGGACATGATGCCGCCGCCGTTGGCGGCGATGTCTTCGTAGCTGGCCCCTTCCAGGCGCGCTTCCCACTCGTCGCTGCGGTTGCCGGCGTGGACGATGTGGGTGTGGCAGTCGATCAGGCCGGGCGTGAGCCAGGCGCCGTCGCAGTCGTGGATGACGGCGGCACGCGGCGCGTCGCGGCGCGGGCCGAGCCAGGCGATGCGGCCATGGTGCACGGCGATCGCGCCATCCTTGATTTCGCCGTAACCGTCGACCATCGTGGCCAGGTTCACGTTCGCAAACACTGCGTGGACACGCGGGCCGTGGCGTTCACTCATCTTCGTATTCCTCTTCCTCGTTGTAGTAGAAAATGTCGACAATGAAGATGACCGCCTGGGTCGCCTCGATCGACCAGATCGTGCCCGGATCGAACATCACGGCATCGTAGCGCACCATGTTGATGCGCTCGGAATCGCTGGCGATTTCCAGGGTGTCGCCCTCGGCCAGGAACATCAAGGTCAGGTCGGCGCGCGCGACGAAGCGCGATTTGCCGGCCAGGCGGCGCCGTCCGAACTGGTGATAGCAGCGGTCGCTGCGCGTCATGACGTTGAAGTCGGTGGTCGGGCCGCGATTGAGTTTGGCGACCACCTCCGAGTCGCCGTCGAAGGCGAGCACCGGGCCGCTCTCGCAGATGATCACGCGTTCGCTGCCGTCGATGTCGAGCGTCATGCCGTGGCCGTCGACCAGGGCGAGGGTGCGGTCGACGCCGGGAAAGCGCGAGAACGGGCCGTCTTCGGAAATCGTGGCCAGGCTGACGCGCCAGTCGAAGTCGTCGAAGCCGGCCTCGGGCGGGCCGATCGCGATCGTGGTCGTGCTGCCGCCGCCGTTCTTCCACGGCAGTGCCGACAGGCCGGCAAACGGAATCAGGATGTTCATGCTCGTACCTCGCTCATGCTCATACTTCGCGCAACTGTTGGATGGCTTGCCGATAGCGGCGCCCGATTGCTTCCTGCGCCATGTGGCGCCCGCCCTGCACGACCCAGCGCCCGCCGGCCAGGACGTCGCGCACCAGGTTGTCGTTACCGCAGAATAGCAGGCGGCCCAGCACATCGGTGTCGTTCACGCCGTCCAGGTTCGGATGCGCGGCGTCGAGCACCAGCAGATCGGCCCGCCGCCCCGCCGCCAAGGCGCCGACCGGCCGCCCGGCCGCCTGCGCGCCCCCAGCAAGTGCATCCTGCCACAGGTTGAGCGCCACGTCGCGCCTGACTGGCGCGGCGACGATATTGCGGCGCTGGTGAAGCAGGCGCTGGCCGTATTCGAGCCAGCGCAATTCCTCGACCGGGCTCTGCGACACATGGCTGTCGCTGCCGATGCCCCAGCGGCCGCCCTCGGCCAGGTAAGCGGCCAAGCGGGAACAGGCCGTCGCCCAGGTTCGCCTCGGTGGTCGGGCACAGGCCGGCCACGGCGCCGCTGCGTGCCAGCTGCCTCACTTCCGCTGCGTTCAGGTGGGTCGCATGCACCAGGCACCAGCGCGCATCGATCCGCGACTTCGTCGAACAGGTATTCGACCGGCCGGCGCCCGCAGAAATCCAGGCTTTGCTGCGACTTCGCCCTGCTGCTCGGCGATGTGGATGTGCAGCGGCCGCTCCGGCGGCAAGGCCGCCATCAGTTCGCGGATCTGTTCGATGCCGGCCGCGCGCAGCGAGTGCGGCGCCGCGCCCACTTCGAGCTGGCCGCCGCGCAGCGGTTCCAGCGCCTCGACGATGCGCAGCACGGTGTCGACGTCGGTGCGAAAGCGCGCCTGCTCCGGCTTTAAGGGCTGGGCGCCGAAGCCGCTGTGGCTGTAGAGGACCGGCAGCAGCGTCAGCCCGATGCCGGCCTGCTGCCCGGCCGCGGCCACCCGTTCGGCCATCTCGGCCGGCCGCGCGTAGAAGGCGCCTTCCGGGTCGCGCTGGATGTAATGAAACTCGCACAGCGCCGTGTAGCCGTGGCGCAGGCATTCGGAAAACAGCTGGGCCGCGATGGCCTCGACCTGCTCGGGCGTGATGCGCGCGGCGAAGCGGTACATCAGGTCGCGCCAGGTCCAGAAGCTGTCCGGCCCGTCGCCCGCCTTTTCCGTCAGGCCGCCCAGCGCGCGTTGAAACGCGTGCGAATGCAGGTTGACCATGCCCGGCACCACGTACTCGGCGCGCGCCACGCCGATCGGCGGACGCGCGCCCGGGTGCCACCCGCGTCAGGCCGCCGCGCGCATCCCATTCGATCAGCACGTCGCCCTGCCAGCCTTCGCGGCAGCAAGGCGTGGCGCGCGAACAGGGCGTTCATGCGCGCACCCAGTCGAGTGCGGCTCCCATCATGTCGGCGCAGCAGCGGCTGGACCTCGGCCGCGACCTCGGGCCGGTAGTCGAAGGGCGGCGCCTCGTTCATGTACAGGCACTGGCACATCTCGAGCTGGATCGCGTGCACGCCCTCGTGCCGGCTGGCCGTAGAAACGGGTGATGTGGCCGCCCTTGAAGCGGCCGTTCACCGCGATGCTGAAGCGGTCCTGGGCGCGCGCGACGCTCAACGCACCGCGTTTTCCAGGCCCGGGATCGCAGGACTTGCCCTCGGCGGTGCCGAAGTTCAGGTCCGGCAGGCGGCCCTCGAAAAAGCGCGGCACGTGGGAGGCGATCGAATGCGCATCCCACAGCACCACGCGCCCGTGCAGCGCCAGCAAGCGGTCCAGTTCGGCGCGCAGCTGGGTGTGGTAGGGCTGCCAGTAGCGCGCCAGCCGGCGCTGCACCTCGGCCTGGTCGGGCACATGCCCTTCCTGGTACAGGCTTTCGCGCCCGAAGGTGTCGACCGGGCACAGGCCGGTCGTGTCCAGGCCCGGGTACAGATTCGTGTTCTCCGGCGGGCGGTTCAGGTCGATGACATAGCGCGACCAGCGGGCCGCCAAGGTCGAGACGCCGAGGCGCTCCGCGCAGTCGTACAGTTCGGCCAGGTGCCAGTCGGTGTCGGCGGTCGCCAGCGCGCAGGGCGTCAGGTGCGCGGCCACCTCGTCGGGAATGTCGGTGCCCACATGCGGCATCGACAGCAGCATCGGCGCGTCACCTGCCTTGAACCGAAAATCCATCGCGACTCCTGTCTGAGTTAAGGATGTAGGACTGCGAACAATTCTTTGCACGAGGCCGACAGCTCGCCCTCGATCACCATCTGGCGCGCCGCCTCGATATCCGGCGCGAAGAAGCGGTCGGCGTCGAACGGCGCCACGCGCTTGCGCAACTGCGCGTGCACGTGCTCGAGGTGCTCGGAGCTGGCCAGCGGGCGGTGGAACTCGATGCCCTGCCCCGCCGCCAGCAGCTCGATCCCGACAATAACCGCCGTATTGTGCGCCATCTGGGCCAGACGGCGCGCCGCGAAGGTCGCCATGCTGACGTGGTCTTCCTGGTTGGCCGAGGTCGGCAGGCTGTCGACGCTGGCCGGATGCGCCAGCGACTTGTTCTCCGACGCCAGCGCGGCCGCCGTCACGTGGGCGATCATGAAGCCGGAATTCAGGCCCGGCTCGCGCACCAGGAAGGCCGGCAGGCCGGACAGATTCGCGTCGATCAGCAGCGCGATGCGGCGTTCGGCCAGCGCGCCGATTTCGGCGATGGCCAGCGCCAGCGTGTCGGCGGCAAAGGCGACCGGCTCGGCGTGGAAGTTGCCGCCCGAGAGAATGCGCGCCGTCCTCCGGGAACAGCAGCGGATTGTCGGTGACGGCATTCGCTTCGATCAGCAGCGTGCGGCTGGCGTTGGCGACGATGTCCATCACGGCGCCCATCACCTGCGGCTGGCAGCGCAGGCTGTACGGGTCCTGCACGCGCTCGTCGCCGACCAGGTGCGAAGCGCGGATCGCGCTGCCGGCCACCAGTTCGCGGTAGATGGCGGCGGCCGCGATCTGGCCCGGCTGGCCGCGCACCGCGTGGATGCGGGCATCGAAGGGCGCATCGCTGCCGCGCGCGGCGTCGACCGACAAGGCGCCGGTGACCATCGCCGCTTCGACCAGGCGCTCGGCCATGAACAGGCCGTGCAGCGCCAGCGCGGTCGACACCTGCGTGCCGTTGATCAGCGCCAGGCCCTCTTTCGCGGCCAGGGTCACCGGTTCGATGCCGGCCGCGGCCAGCGCCTCGCTGGCCTCCATGATCTCGCCGCTGATAGCGCACCGGTCCCACGCCGAGCATGGCCAGCGTCATGTGCGCCAGCGGCGCCAGGTCGCCCGAGGCGCCGACCGAGCCCTGGCACGGGAATGGCCGGCATGACGCCGGCGTTGTAGAGCGCGATCAGGGTATCGATGATGATCGGGCGCACGCCCGAATAGCCGCGCGCCAGGCTGCCGATCTTGGTCAGCAGGATCAGGCGCACGATGGCGTCCGAAATCAGCTCGCCCGGTGCCGACCGCATGCGACAGGATCAGGTTGCGCTGCAGTTGCTCGAGCTGCTCGTTCGGGATGTGGGCCTTGGCCAGGATGCCGAAACCGGTGTTGATGCCGTAGGCCGGGTCGCCCTTGGCGACGATGGTCTTCGACCAGTGCGGCCGAGGCGGCGATCGGCGCCGCAGGCCGCGGGCGCCAGCGCGATCGGGAAGTGCGCGGCCCAGACGGCGCGCAGGTCGGCCAGCGTCAGTGGCGCCGGGTTGCAGGGTCCAGCCGTGGTGTGCATTCGTTCATTTGTGCTGCCTTACTTGATCATCGGGAGGTTCAGGCCGGTGCGCTGGGCACAGGCGATGGCGGTTTCGTAGCCGGCGTCGGCATGGCGCATCACGCCCGAGCCGCTGTCGTTGACCAGCACGCGCGCCAGGCGTTTGGCGGCGGCGTCGGTGCCGTCGGCCACGATGACGACGCCGGAATGCTGGGAATAGCCCATGCCGACGCCGCCGCCATGGTGCAGCGAGACCCAGGTCGCGCCGCCGGCGGTATTCAGAAGCGCGTTCAGCAGCGGCCAGTCGGAGACCGCATCGGTGCCGTCGCGCATGCTCTCGGTTTCGCGGTTCGGGCTGGCGACGGAGCCGGTGTCGAGGTGGTCGCGCCCGATCACGATCGGCGCCTTCAGTTCGCCCGTGCGCACCATCTCGTTGAAGGCGAGGCCGGCGATATGGCGCTCGCCCAGGCCCAGCCAGCAGATGCGCGCCGGCAGGCCCTGGAAGGCGATGCGTTCGCGCGCCATGTCGAGCCAGCGGTGCACCTGCGCATGGTGCGGGAACAGCTCCTTGATCTTGGCATCGGTTTTATAGATGTCTTCCGGGTCGCCCGACAGCGCCACCCAGCGGAACGGCCCGCGCCCTTCGCAGAACTGCGGGCGGATATAGGCCGGCACAAAGCCCGGGAAGTCGAACGCGTTCTCGCACGCCCTCGTCCAGCGCCACCTGGCGGATGTTGTTGCCGTAGTCGACCGCGTGGCAGCCCATGCGCCTTGAAGTCGAGGATGGCTTGCACGTGCACGCGCGCAGGATGCGGCCGCCGCCGCTTTCAGGCGCGCGTGCTGGGCCGGGTCGGCTTGCGCCGCCTTCCATTCGTCGACCGTCCAGCCGCTGCGGCAGGTAGCCGTGGATCAGGTCGTGGGCCGAGGTCTGGTCGGTGACCATGTCCGGCACCAGGCCGCCGGCGCGGGCGCGGCGCACCAGTTCCGGCAGCACGTCGGCGGCGTTGCCGAGCAGGCCGATCGAGACGGCTTCGCGCTTGCCCGTAGTGCTCCTTGATCAGCGCCAGCGCCTCGTCGATGTCCTTGCGCCTGCTTGTCGAGGTAGCGCGTGCGCAGGCGGAAATCGATGCTGGTCTGCTGGCATTCGATGGTCAGCGAGACGGCGCCGGCGAAGGTCGCGGCCAGCGGCTGCGCGCCGCCCATGCCGCCCAGGCCGGCGGTCAGGATCCAGCGCCCGCCCCAGTCGCCGCCGAAATGCTGGCGCCCGGCTTCGGCGAAGGTTTCGTAGGTGCCCTGCACGATGCCCTGGGTGCCGATATAGATCCAGCTGCCGGCCGTCATCTGGCCGTACATGAACAGGCCCTTGCGATCGAGCTCGTTGAAATGCTCCCAGTTGGCCCATTTCGGCACCAGGTTGGAGTTCGCCAGCAGCACGCGCGGCGCGTTCTCGTGGGTCTGGAACACGCCGACCGGCTTGCCGGACTGGATCAGCAGGGTCTGGTCGTCTTCCAGGGTGCGCAGCGAGGCCAGGATCTGGTCGTAGCATTCCCAGTTGCGCGCGGCGCGGCCGATGCCGCCGTAGACCACCAGGCGCTGCGGGTCCTCGGCCACTTCGGCATCGAGGTTGTTCTGCAGCATGCGGTAGGCGGCTTCGGTCAGCCAGCTTTTGCAGGAGAGTTCGGTGCCGCGCGGGGCGCGGATGCTGCGGGTCGGATCGAAGCGGGGATCGGCTGACAGCTGGGACGATGCTTGGGTCATGGCTGCTCCTGCGGAGAGGTGCAACGGTCATCCGTGCACGAGAATCCGTAGAGTCGGTTGTCTATACAACAGCGTCAATCCATATCGTCACGTACCGGTCTTCTACGGCTTTTTGATACACCGCCTTGCCCGCCACCCAGGTCTGCAGCACGCCGGTCTTGTAGATGTCGTACGGCGACACCTTGAACAAGTCCTGGTCGATGACGATGAAGTCGGCCCACTTGCCCGGCTCCAGCGAGCCCAGGCTGTTTTCGGCGTGGCCCGCGTAGGCGGCGTCGAGCGTGAAGCAGCGGAAGGCTTCCTTCAGCGACATCGCCTGGTTCGGATACCAGCCGGCGATCGGCTGGCCCGACGCATCCTGGCGCGTGACGGCCGCGTGGATGCCGAAGAAGGGGTTCGGCGACTCGACCGGGAAGTCGGACCCGCAGGCGATGCGCGAGCCCTGGTGCAGGAAGCTGCGCCAGGCATAGGCGCCCTTGATGCGCTCGGGGCCGACGCGGCTCTCGGCCATGTTCTTGTCGGAGGTGGCGTGGGTCGGCTGCATCGACGGGATGATGCCCAGCGTCTTGAAGCGCGCGATGTCGGCCGGGGTCACCACCTGCGCGTGCTCGATGCGGTGGCGCTGGGCCGCGCTCTTGGTCGCCCCCACTTCCTTCTGGTAGATGTCGAGGATTTGGTGGTTGCCGGCGTCGCCGATGGCGTGCACGTTGACCTGGTAGCCGCGCGCCATCGCCTTTTTCATCTTGGCGTCCATCTCGTCCTGCTTGAAGAACAGCAGGCCGTGCGAATGCGGCTCGTCGCTGTAGGGCTTGATGAGGGCGGCGCCGCGGCTGCCCAGCGCGCCGTCCGAATACAGTTTCACGGCGCGCAGCGCGTACATGTCCTTGCCATAGGTTTTCAAGCGGGCCGTTCTTGGCCAGCGCGTCGAAGTCGGCGTCGGTGCCGCCGATCATGCCGTAGATACGCGCGGTCAGCTTGCCCTGGTCGGCGTAGGCGCGGTACAGGCGGTCTTCCGCCACGCCCAGGCCCGCGTCGTGCGCGCCCGTCAGGCCGACGCGCGCCATCTCGCCCAGCGCGCGGTCGAGCACGGCGCGCCCTTCGGCCTCGGTCTGGCCGGCAGGACTTTTGTCGACCAGCTCCTTGGCCGCGTCGACCAGCACGCCGGTGGCTTTGCCGTTCGCGTCGCGCATGATCTTGCCGCCGGCCGGGTCCGGCGGTCTTTCGGTGATGCCGGCCGCCGCCAGCGCGCGGCTGTTGGCCCAGCCGGCGTGGCCGTCGACGCGCTCGAACCAGACCGGGCGGTCGCTGACGACCGCATCGACGTCGAGCGCGGTCGGGAAGCGGCCCAGCTTCCAGTTTTCCTGGTTCCAGCCGCGCCCGCGCAGCCAGCCCTGGCCCGGATTGGCGCTTCGCGTAATCGCCGATCGCCTTCAGGGCGCCCTGCAGCGAGGTGCGTTTGCGACAGGTCGAGCTGGGTCAGCATCTGGCCCAGGCCGAACACGTGGCCGTGGGCGTCGATCAGGCCCGGCAGCACGGTTTTCCCTTGCACGTCCACCTGGCGCGCGCCCGGCGCCTTGGCCGCGACCTCGGCGGGCGCTGCCGACGGCGACGATCTTGCCCTGCGTCGTCGAAAGCGAGCGCGGCGAACTGCACCAGGTCGCCCTTGGCGTTCAGCGTGTATCCGTTGGCGTTGACGATCAGGGTGTCGGCCTGGCGCTGCGCAGGCGCCAGGGCGGCAAGGACGAACGCGGAACACTGCTTGAGGCGGGCGCATGCGTGGTCTCTCCGTCGGTTGGATCCAGCGCCTACGTGGGCGCAGCTCGGCAGAGTGCTATCGAAATTTGCATGCCGGCCATAGCACCGGCGCCTGTTCAATCCGGTCTGGATGCTGTCACTGCTCTTGCTTCTCGCGTTCGATCAGCGTGCGCCTTGCGCTCGATTCCCCAGCGGTAGCCGGATAAGCCGCCATCGTTGCGCACCACCCGGTGGCAGGGAATCGCCACCGCCACCGGATTGGCGGCGCAGGCCCCCGCCACCGCGCGCACCGCCGCCGGCGAGCCGATGCGCTGGGCCAGCTCGGTATAACTGACCGTTTCTCCCGCCGGTATCGCCCGCAGCGCCGCCCACACGCGCTGCTGGAAGGCGGTGCCGCGCAGGTCGAGCGGCAGGTCGAGGCCGATGCGCGGCGCTTCCACCAGGCCCACCACCAGCGCCACGGTGCGCTCGAAGCCGGCGTCGGCGCCGATCAGCGTCCGCCTTCGGGAAGCGGTCCTGCAGATCGCGCACCAGCAGCTCCGGGTCGTCGCCGATCAGCACCGCGCAGATGCCGCGTTCGGTCGCCGCGACCAGGATCGCGCCCAGCGAACAGGCGCCCACGGCGAAGCGGATCGCCTCGTTCGCGCCGCCGGCCTTGAAGCGCGTCGGCGCCATGCCCAGCATCGCCGCGCTGCCGGCATAGAAGCGCGAGCTGGAATTGAAGCCGGCCGCATAGATCGCATCGGTGACGCTGCCCTGCGTCTCCAGCGCTGCGCGCACGCGTGCGGCCCGGCGCGCCGCCGCATAGGCTTTCGGCGTCACGCCGGCGTGCAGCTTGAAGACGCGCTGGAAGTGGAAGCGGCTCATGCCGACCTGGCGCGCCACCGCGTCCAGGTCCGGTGCGTCGTCCAGCGCGTCGATCAGGCGGCAGGCTTCGGCGACAAGCCGCGCCTGGCGTTCCGACAAGGGCGGCTGGTCCGGCTTGCAGCGCAGGCAGGCGCGAAAGCCGGCGCTTTCGGCTTGCGCGCAGCTGTCGTGGAAGGCGACGTTGGCGCGCAGTGCGGGACGCGCGCCGCAGGACGGCCGGCAGTAGACGCCGGTCGTGCGCACCGAGTAATAGAAGACGCCGTCGGCGGCGCGGTCGCGGCTTTGTACGGCGGCCCAGCGCGCCGCGTCGCTGACATAAGCGCCGGCATAGGGCTGGCGATGGTTTCGTTCTTCATGGCGCGTTTCCGGTAGTGAGCGATGGCGTCATCCTGCCAGCATAGAAGGTGGAATGCACCTTGCTGCTTGCTTTCGAATTCGCGATGCTAGAATCGGCCATCAGTATCACTATCCATTATCGCCTTCCGGAGAGCAGTTTGGACGAATCGAGCGCGCAAGCGAGCACCCCCATCTTCCAGCAAATCAAGGACTACCTGGTCGGCGAGATCGCCACCGGGCGCTGGAAGGAAGGCGAACTGGTGCCCTCCGAACAGGCGCTGGTGCGCCAGTTCGGCGTCTCGCGCATGACGGTCAACCGCGCCGTGCGCGAACTGACCGCCGAGCAGGTGCTGACGCGGCGCCAGGGGTCCGGCACCTATGTCGCGCCGCGCAAATACCAGGCGACCCTGGTCGAGATCCGCAACATCGCCGACGAAGTGCGCGCGCGCGGCCACCGCCACGCCAGCCGCCTGCACCTGCTGGAACAAGCCGCCGGCAGCGAGGCGCTGGCGCTGCAGTTCGAACTGGCGCCCGGCACGCCGCTGTTCCACTCGCTGATCGTGCACTTCGAGAACGAGGTGCCGATCCAGCTGGAAGACCGCTGGGTCAACCCGGCCTGCGCCCCGGCCTACCTGGAGCAGGATTTCGCCAGCATCACGCCGAACGAACACCTGATGGCGGTCGCCCCGCTGCAAGGCGCCACCTACAGCCTGGAGGCGCTGGAGGCGCCGCGCGACGTGGCCGAGCTGCTCGGCATCGACGGCCGCACGCCCTGCCTCGTGCTCAAGCGCAGGACCACGTCGCACGGCCGCGTGGCCTCGGTGGTCACGATGTGGCATCCGGGTCACCTGATCCAGTTCACCGGCGCCGTTGGGTAAAAATTTACCCAAATCGAATAAATTTTGAACGGTATGTACTACGCAGCCCGGTTCTCGCACATAATCGCCGCCAGTTAATTATTTGCCGGAACCAAATGTATGAATGACCTCGCCTCGCCAGGCGCAAGCCAGCCGCCGCGCGTGCTGGTGCTCGACGACGACCGTTTCATGCTCGAGATGCTCGATGACATGCTGCACACCATCGGGGTGCGCGACATCTATCTGGAAGCGTCCACCCGCCACGCCCTGTCCACGCTCGCCGAGCAGGGCCCGGATGTCCTGATCTGCGACCTGGCCTTGCCCGACATGGACGGCATCGAGTTCCTGACGGCGGCGGCCGAACGCGGCTTTCGCGGCAAGGTGATCCTGCTGTCGGGCATGGATTCCGGGGTGCGCGACGCGGCCGGCGAACTGGCGCGCGTGCTCGGATTACACGTGGCGGGTATCTTCCGCAAGCCCATCGGGCTCGACCAGTTGCGCTCGGCCGTCACCTGTTAAGATTTTGTACAAACGCCCGAACACTCTTTGGGAAAATAAGGTATTATTCGGCCTAAATCCCCCGCCTGACGTCCTCCAGACGCCCTTCCCATTGAGTTCGCGCACTTTGCCTCCACCATCGTGTTGCAGCGGCTTTAACAGTAAGCGGAAGCCGGATGAGCCATAGGATCGGCATATCTCCAGGCGTACATTGATCCTTACCTCTCTTTGAGGAAAACATGAGCGAAAACATTAAACACATCAGCGATGCTTCTTTCGAAACCGACGTGCTCAAGTCCGAGCATCCGGTACTGGTCGATTTCTGGGCCGAGTGGTGCGGTCCATGCAAGATGATCGCCCCGATCCTCGAAGAAGTCGCTAAAGAATACAATGGCAAGATCACGATCGCGAAGATGGACGTCGACGCCAACCAGGCTATTCCGGCCCAGTTCGGCATCCGCGGTATCCCGACCCTGATCCTGTTCAAGAACGGTGAAGTCGCTGCGCAAAAAGTCGGCGCGTTGGCCAAGGGCCAGCTGACTGCCTTCATCGACAGCAATATTTAAGAAGAATCGCAAGCGGCGGCAGCGCGCCCGCACTGCCGCCATTGTCCGGACGGGAATCCGGTCGGCTCCGACCGCTTCCCAACGTGACGCTGTTTAACGCAGTTTATTGAATTCCACGTCGTTCCCTCCCCTACCTTTACCTTCCCGTCACGGGACACCCAAACAACATGCACTTATCTGAACTGAAGGCAATGCACGTCTCCGCGCTGCTGGAGATGGCCATCGGCCTCGACATCGACAACGCAGCCCGCCTGCGCAAGCAGGAACTGATGTTCGCGATCCTGAAGAAGCGCGCCAAGTCCGGCGAACAGATCTTCGGCGACGGCGCCCTCGAGGTGCTGCCCGACGGCTTCGGCTTCCTGCGCTCGCCCGATGCGAGCTACATGGCATCGACCGACGACATCTATATTTCGCCGTCGCAGATTCGCCGCTTCAACCTGCATACGGGTGACTCGATCGAAGGCGAAGTACGCACGCCGAAAGACGGCGAACGTTACTTTGCCCTGGTAAAAGTGGACAAGGTCAACGGCGAGTCGCCGGAAGCCTCGAAGCACCGCATCCTGTTCGAAAACCTGACGCCGCTGCACCCGAACGAGCCGCTGCGCCTCGAGCGCGACATGAACGGCGCCGAGAACATCACCGGCCGCATCGTCGACCTGATCTCGCCGATCGGCAAGGGCCAGCGCGGCCTGCTGGTCGCTTCGCCGAAGTCCGGCAAGTCGGTCATGCTGCAGCACATCGCCCACGCGATCACCTCGAACCACCCCGACGTCACCCTGATCGTGCTGCTGATCGACGAGCGTCCGGAAGAAGTGACGGAGATGCAGCGTTCGGTGCGCGGCGAAGTCGTCGCCTCGACCTTCGACGAACCGGCTACCCGCCACGTGCAGGTTGCCGAGATGGTGCTGGAAAAGGCCAAGCGCCTGGTCGAAATGAAGAAGGACGTCGTGATCCTGCTCGACTCGATCACCCGCCTGGCGCGCGCCTACAACACCGTCATCCCTGCCTCGGGCAAGGTGCTGACCGGTGGTGTCGACGCCAACGCGCTGCAGCGTCCGAAGCGTTTCTTCGGCGCCGCCCGTAACATCGAAGAAGGCGGCTCGCTGACCATTATCGCGACCGCCCTGATCGAAACCGGCTCGCGCATGGACGACGTCATCTACGAAGAATTCAAGGGCACCGGCAACATGGAAGTGCACCTCGAGCGCCGCCTGGCCGAGAAGCGCGTCTACCCGGCGATCAACCTGAACAAATCGGGTACCCGCCGCGAAGAACTGCTGATCAAGCCGGACCAGCTGCAAAAGATCTGGATCCTGCGCAAGTTGCTGTACTCGATGGACGAGATCGAAGCGATGGAGTTCATCCTCGACAAGATGCGTGCGACGAAGACGAATATCGAATTCTTCGACATGATGCGCCGCGGCGGTTAAACACCGTTCAAGCATCATCGGAAAGGCGGCTGCGGCCGCCTTTTTTTATTTGCCAGTTGAACATGCACGCCGCCAAATGGTTGCCTTGCGGGCGCAGGGCGATTTATAATCGTCGGTTCAGTAGTACTCACCCCCGGCAAGTGATCGGCAATCGGGTCAAGAAGCAGGATCGACCGACGAAGTGCTGTTTGGCTACCAAACCTACCAAGGCAGAACCATGAAAAACGAAATCCATCCAGAATACCGCGACGTTGTCTTCCACGACGTATCGTGCGACTTCAAATTCATCACCCGTTCGACCATCAATACCCGCGAAAAGATCGAATTCGAAGGTAAAGAATACCCACTGGTCAAGATCGAGGTGTCGGCTGAATCGCACCCGTTCTTCACCGGCAAGCACAAGATCGTCGACACCGCTGGTCGCGTCGAGAAGTTCCGCCAGAAGTTCGGCGCCGTCGGTTCGAAGACCGCCATCGCGAACAACGAGGGTTAATTCCCAGGAAGCCCCGCGCGGGCTTCACCGAGCCCCGCACGGGCAACAAAAAAGGAGCCGACATTCGGCTTCTTTTTTTTCGCCGCTATACTAGCGCGACCATTCATTCCAGCATCAGACTTATCGATGAAACCAGTCCGTCTCCCTGCCGCCGCCACGCTCGCCCTGCCGCGCTGGGCCTTGTTCGCGCTTGGCCTGCTCTACATCCTGCCGGGCCTGATCGGCCGCGATCCCTGGAAGGACGACGCCGGCAGCTTCGGCATCATGTGGACGATGGCGAGGGGCACCCTGAACGACTGGCTGTATCCGAACATCGCGGGCCTGGCGAGCATCGACGACGGCCCGCTCGCGTTCTGGCTGGGCGCCGTCTGCATCAAGCTGTTCGGCTGGCTGCTGGGCGACGTGCTGGCCGCGCGCGTGTCGAACATCGGCATTTTCGTGACCGGCGGCATGTCGCTCTGGTACACCGCCTTCCACCTCGGGCGCCGTCCCGAAGCGCAGCCGCTGCGCCTGGCCTTCGGCGGCCAACCGGAGCCGGACGCCTACGGCCGCACCCTGGCCGACACCACCGTATTGGTCTACCTCGGCTCGCTCGGCCTGCTGCTGTACAGCCACGAAACCCTGGCCGTCACGCTGCAAGGCTCACTGGTCGCCTATTTCCTGTACCGCGCGGTGCGCTATATCGAAACGGCCAGCGTGCGCAACGCCGCCCTGGTCGGCCTGTCGCTGGGCGCGCTGGCGCTCACGCGCGGCCCGGTATCGCCGGCCGTGCTGCTGCTGGCGCTGCTCCTGTGCACGCGCCTGTTCCACATCCCCTTCGGCACCGCGCTGCGCCACATGGGCGTGGCGGCGGCGGCGGCCGTCGCCCTGACTGCATGGTCTGGATCCTGCCGGCGACCCTGGTGCAGCCCTACGGCGCGTCGCCGGTGGCGCACTGGTTCGGCGCGCACCTCGGCCAATTCGACGTGCCCAGCTGGACCTCGATCAAGGCCTTCTTCCGGGTCGGCGTCTGGTTCTTCTGGCCGGCCTGGCCGTTCGCCGGCTGGGCGATCTGGGCCTGGCGGCGCCAGGAAGACATGCTGCACATCGTGCTGCCGCTCACCTTCCTGGGCGCGCTCACGGCCCTGTTCCTGTGCGATGCGTCGCCGGAAAACGGCGACCTGCTGAAACTGCTGCCGCCGCTGGCCCTGATGGCCGCGTTCGGCCTGCCGACCATGAAGCGCGGCGCGATCAACGCCATCGACTGGTTCTCGGTGATGGCGTTGACGACGCTGGCGGCCCTGGTCTGGCTGTTCTGGATCGCCAAGCTGACCGGCTGGCCGGCCAAGCTGTCGCACAACGCCCTCAAACTGGTGCCGGGCTTCATGCCGGAATTCGGCATCGTCGCCTTCACGGTGGCGGCCAGCGTCTCGATCGGCTGGATCTGGCTGGTGCGCTGGCGCGTCTCGCGTCAACGCACCGTGCTGTGGCGCGCCGTCGTGCTCTCGTCGAGCGGCCTGATCCTGCTGTGGGTCTTGCTGATGACCCTGTTCCTGCCGGACCTGAACTACAGCAAGAGCTACGCCGGCGTGGCGCAGGCGATCGCCGCCAAGCTGCCGCACGACGCCAACTGCATCGACACCAACGTGGGCGCGCCCCAGCGCGCTTCGTTCGCCTACTACGGACGCCTGCCTTTTGTCGGCGTCGAAGGCGGCAAATGCGATTACGTGCTGCTGCAGGACAGCGTCAAGACGCGCGACGACCGCGCGCTGTTCCGCCTGTGGGGCACGCGCGGCGCCACGCTGCTGTGGGAAGGCCGGCGCGCCTCGGACCGCGACGAACGCTTCCGCCTGTACCGGCGCGCGCCCTGAGCGTCGTTCAGCCTCACACCGAAGCCGCCTTCCCGGGCGGCTTTTGTTTTTGGGCCGAAGGCGAGCGCCCCGCCCGCCAGGCCCATGAGCAGCATGGCGTAGAACGGCGCCTCCGGCACCGGCGAGACCGTCAGGTCGGCGCCAAAGCTGCCGCCGCGCCGCACCCAGCTACCTGGCCGTCGACCCGCAGCGGCGTAGCTTCCGCTGGCCAGATTCAAGCCCGTCACGCTCCAGGAATCGACGGGATTGTCGCCAAAGCCCGTCAGGTCGACGCCCGCCACCGCATTGCCAATGACGGCCAGCGTCTGCGGGTCGTAGCGGTACAGGGACAGGCCCGTGATCAGGAGGTCTTTCGAGCCCGGCGAATCGAGGAAGGACGAGGTCACCGAGGCGCTGGCGTCGAAGGGCGTGCCGGCGACCGGGGTGCCGGCCACCGCGAAAGGTAAACAGGTCGGTGAAGGTGCTGCCGCGCTGCGCGCCCGTAAACGTGTCGCCGAAGAAGGCATTCAGGCCTCCGGCCCCGTCCGGCACGGTGGCCAGCGCGAAGCTGCGTTCGATCACTTGCGCCTGCGCTTGCGGCGCGCCCGCGAGGACGGCCGACAGGATGGCCGAGAGCGCGGCGCTTGAGACAAACAATGGTCGTTTCATAGTGCCTCCATGGCAAGTTGCGGCGGTTCGCTCGGGTCGCCCAAGGCGTGGCGAACGTCCCACCGGGTTGTTTGAGTCTCCTCAATTACAGGGCGCAAGCGGGGCCGACAATGGCAAAAGCGCCCTGCCGGTCCTGATCCGCCCCTTAGTAGAGGAGACAACATGAAAAGCGTAACGTTCTCGGAAATCGTGAAGGCGCCGCCCGCCGGCCTGCGCGGCCTGTCTCCCTTGACCGCGTACGGCCTGACGCTGGCAGTCGGCATGCCGCTGCTGGTGCTGGCATTGCGCGCTTTCGACCCCGATGCGCCGCTGGCCGCCATCGTGCTGCCGCTGCTGGCCGGCCTGGCCCTGCCGCTGGGCGCCAGCGCGCCCGGGCGCCTCGACGTCGGCACCCGCTTCGACGCCCGCCACATGCGCGCCACGCTCGACGCCTCGCTCACCGCGCTCGGCTTCCATGCCATGAGCACCGGCCCCGACCGCATCCGTTACCTGAAGGCCGGCGCCAGCCCCTGGCGCGCCGCAAGCGGTCAGCGTGCGCATCCATCCCGCACAGCCTCGAAGTCGTCGGCCCGATCCCGACCCTGCGCAGCCTGCAGGCGCTGCTGGCCGGCACCGCCGCCGCCCCGGCTGCCCCGCTCGCCATCGCGCAGCGCAGCGATCTTTCAAACCGGGAAAGTGTTGCCGCTGCAATGCAAATCAGCGATAATGCGGAGCGCGTTGCCGGGATGGCGGAATAGGTAGACGCACGGGACTCAAAATCCCGCGCCGCGAGGCGTGCCGGTTCGATTCCGGCTCCCGGCACCACAACGTTGTATTCCAGAACAGCAGCACCACGCAAAACCCGCATGCTTACCGGCATAGCGGGTTTTTTGTTGCCTGAGCCTGCCTCGCACAGTAGAATCGTGTGAATATTCACACAGCATATTGTTGTAAAATTATAAACTCGCAATTAACTCCCATGAATTTTTCCATGTGTCTGCGCCAAGACAGCACCGGGCAGGGCTTGACTTGCCCCCTGCTCATTTACCAGGGTGACCCTTTTGAAAACAACGAGACTCGGTTTCCCGAGCTTGATGGCATTGGCGTTTTTGATCGCCGCCGCGATCGGGGCCTTCGCCATGATCCAGGCGCAGTCCTTCTCAGCCGGCTTTTCGGGCGCCGACGAACCCTCGCACTTCCTGAACGGCTATTTCATCAGCAGCTATCTGCAGAATCACTTCGGCAGTAACCCGATGGCCTTCGCCACGGATTTCTACATTCATTACCCGAAGATTTCGATTGGCCACTGGCCGCCGGCCTATTACGGCCTGCTCTCGCTGAACTTCATGCTGTTCCCCGCAACCTACATGAGTGCCTTCGTCTGGAACGTCCTGGTCGCGGCCCTGCCCGCCTTCGGCATCGCCGCCGCCCTGTTCCGGCTGGCCGGCCGCCGGGCCGCCCTGGCCGGCGTCGTCGTGTTTGCCCTGACGCCCCTCGCGCTCGAAGGCCAGGCGCTGTTCATGGTCGACCAGCCGCTGGCAGCGACCCTGGTCGCCGCCACCGCCGTCTGGATCGCCTATGCGCACCGGCCGACCTGGGGCCGCGCGCTGGCGTTCGCCGCCATCTCCGCGCTCGCCGTGCTGATCAAGGGAAACGGCTGGGTCGCGCTCTTCATTCCCCTGTACCAGATCGCCCTGACCGGCACCTGGCGCCGCCTGCTCTCGCTGCGCCTGGCGGTGGCGGCCGTGCTCGGCGCGGTCCTGGTCGTTCCCTGGTATCTGCTGACCGCCAAGATCGCCGCCGATGGTTTCAATTACCAGGCCGGCATTGGTTATGCAATGAAGGCGCTGGCGGCGAATACCGTCTTTTTGGCCGACAACATCTCCTGGGCCGGGGTCGCGCTCGCGCTGTACGCGGGCGTGGCCGAGTTCCGCGCGCGCCAGGCGGCGCCGCTGCGCTGGACCATCGTGAGCGGCGTCATCAGCCTGGTGCTGGCGACCTTCACGCTGCAGTCGATCGTGCCGGTCGATATCGTCGATCGCTACGTCGCACCGGCGCTGCCGGCGGTGGTCGTGCTGGCGGTGCTGGGCGCCGTGCGGCTGCTGGCCTTGCTGCCGCTCGCCTACGGCCGCTGGCGCCTGCCGGCCGGCGCCGTCCTCGCGCTGCTGATGGTCTGGGGCGGCGTGCATCACTTGCTGCAGCGCTACCGAAGGCCGATGTCGGCAACCTGGCCATCACCGAGCAGCTCACGCCGGGGGCCGTCCCGAGCGTGACCGTCATCGACGGCCGTTCGGGCGACGAGGGCGCGTTCATCGCCACGATGGCCGTGCACGACCCCAAGCTGCAAAGCTATGTCGTGCGCGCATCGAAACTGTTCGCCGATTCGAATTTCATGGGCAGCAAATATGCGCTGAAATACCAGGACCAGGCGAGCGTCGTTGCCGAGCTCCATCGCCTGGGCGTGCGCAACATCGTGCTGATCAGGGCGAATCACCAGTCCGCCTTCCCGCATAGCGAACAACTCCGGCAAACCCTGGCGCAGCCAGGGTCCGGCTACCGGCTCAGCGAGCGCGTCGAGCACCGCAACCGCGACGGCGTGACCGAAGTCTACGTCGCGGTCCAGCCGGTCACCCCGAATATCCCGGCAGTTCGCGAGCTCGGCATTCCTGCCAAAGCGAATGCCTTAGTCAAATCTTAACTGGAATTCAAGAATGCAAAATCAACGTGCGCAAGCGCCACTCCTCACGCCCTTCCTCACGCCCGCGGCGCAAACCCAGGCCCTGAGCGTCGCCGTCATCCTTCCTTGCTACAACGAAGAAGCGGCCATCGCGACGGTCGTCGCCGATTTCATGAAGGCCCTGCCCGACGCGAAAGTGTATGTCTACGATAACAATTCGAAAGACAGGACCTGCGAAGTCGCCGCTGCGGCAGGCGCCATCGTGCGCAAGGAAACCCTGCAGGGCAAGGGCAATGTCGTGCGCCGCATGTTCGCCGATATCGACGCCGATATTTACCTGATGTGCGACGGCGACGTCACCTATGACGCGGCCAGCGCGCCCGCCCTGATCGACAAGCTGATCGGCGAAAACCTCGACATGGTGGTCGGCTGCCGGGTCGACAAGGAAGTCGCCGCCTATCGCCCCGGCCACCGCTTCGGCAATGCGCTGTTTACCGGTTCGGTCGCGTATTTGTTCGGCAACCGCTTCACCGACATCCTGTCCGGCTACCGCGCCTTCTCGCGCCGCTTCGTGAAATCCTTCCCGGCCCTGTCGAACGGCTTCGAAATCGAGACCGAGCTGACCGTCCACGCGCTCGAGCTGCGCATGCCGATCGGCGAGATGGACACCCCCTACGGCGCGCGCCTCGAAGGCTCGCAAAGCAAGCTGTCGACCTTCCGCGACGGCTACCGCATCCTGATGATGATTACCAAGCTGTTCAAGAACGAGCGGCCGCTGTTTTTCTACGCAATCATCTTCGGGCTGCTGGCCTTGCTGGCCGTGGGCATCTCGATCCCGGTGGTCATGACCTACCTCGAAACCGGACTGGTGCCGCGCCTGCCGACGGCCGTGCTGGCGGCCGGCACGATGCTGCTGGGCTTCCTGGCGCTGACCTGCGGCCTGATCCTCGATACCGTCACCCATGGACGGCGCGAGATCAAGCGCCTGGCCTATTTGCGCGTGTCCTCGACCCGCGAATTGGGCAAGCTGAACTGATGAAGCAGTTGCTGCGCTTCGCCATCGTCGGCGCCGTCGGTTTCGTCGTCGACTTCACGGTGCTGTACCTGGCCGTGTCCGTCCTCGGCCTCGGCAACCTGAGCGGCCGGGTGCTGTCCTTCATCGTCGCGGCGACGGTGACCTGGAAGTTCAACCGCCACTTCACGTTCGAGACGGCCGGCAAGAATGCATTCCGGGAATGGGCCCAGTACCTGTTGGCCACATCGGTCGGCGGCGGCATCAACGTCGCCGTCTACCAGTGCTGGCTGTGGTTCACGGACACCCGCACCCTGAACCTGTTCCTTGGCGTGGCCGCCGGTTCCGCGGTGGCGATGATGTTCAACTTCGCCATTTCGAAACGCATCATCTTCTGCGGAAAAACCTCTGTCCTGACGCGCGGCGGCGAGGTTTTCCAGCACCCCACTGGTTCGAATTCCGAGTGCTGGACCGCCCCGGTATCGTCCGGCGCTACCCGGACCTACTTCTGGCGCACCGACCAGTGATCGTAAGCGCGCTCGATCCGCCGCATCACCCCCTCGTGCTCGAGCGCCGCGAAGGCGGCATTCAGGCGCGCGATCACCTCGTCCGGCACGGCGCGGTTGCAGGCCAAATAGACCTCGAGCCGGTTGAAGACCAGGACCGGCACGATTTTTCCGGCCCAGCCGTTCTGTTCGAGCACGGGGCTGCCGACGCGCAGCGCCGCCGCCCACAGGTCGATCCGTCCCAGCAGCAGCTTGCGCGGATTCGTCAGATCGTTCGGCGCCGAGTCGACCCGGAAGCCGCGGCTGCGCAGGAACTGGTCGCGCGCGTCGCCGTTATAGGTGCCGATCCGGTAGGGACGCGCATCGTCCAGCGTGCGCAGCGAGAAGCGCCGGTTCGCGCGCGCCATCAGCACCCATTCGGCGCTGTCGATCGGGCCGACCCATTTGAATGAAGACTCGCGCTCGGGTGTGCGGCTGGTCGCATACACGCAGGCGTCGGGCCGTTCGCGCGCGGCGGCATAGGCCCGCTTCCAGGGCAGCAGGTCGATGCTGTAGGCCAGGCCGGCCCGGTCCAGCACGGCGCGCACCTTGTCGGTGGCGATGCCGATCACCTGTCCGTCGCTGTCTTCCATGCTCGAGGGCGCGGCGGACTCGGTCGTGATGTACAGGGCGCCGGCGCGCGGGGCCGTCTGCGCCTGCGCGACCGCAGCTGCCGCCAGCAGCCAGAGCGCCGCCAGCGCCGTCCTTCCGAATGGTTGAATCAGCATCGCGTGCACCCGTTCGCAGCCTTGTGAACAGTCCTTGCCATGTGCACAGCATACCGTATCGGCCGGCCCTTGCCGCCAGGGCCTTGGCACGCTCGTCCATATGGTGGCAAGGGCGCGACAAAGTCGTGCAACTTCGGCAATTTCAACAATTCCGAAAAGACTTTCCGTATGGAAAATGTCATACTGACGATAACGCCGCCCGTCCTGGGCGCTCTATTCCGCGGAATCTTCCATGTCGCTTTTCATGTTGCCCGACGATCCGTCGTTGCTCAGTTACGGGATCTACGATCCGAAACTGGTCCTGCTGTCCTTGCTGGTGGCGATCTTCGCCTCCTGGATGGGCTTGCAGATCGCCGGCCAGGCACGCCAGCAGACGCGCCAGCGCACCCTGTTCCTGTTCACCGGCAGCCTGGCGCTCGGCGCCGGCGTCTGGGCCATGCACTTCATCGGCATGCTCGCCTTTAATTTGTGCACGCAGGTCGATTACGACCCGATGATCACGATTTTGTCGAATCTGCCGAGCATCGGCGCCTCGTACGTGGCGCTGACCCTGATCGCGCGCGAGCGCATCGGCACCGGCAGCCTGGTCGTGGGCGGCGTGCTGGTCGGCGCCGGCATCGGCGCGATGCACTACGCCGGCATGGCCGGCATGCAGATGAGCCTGGACCTGCGCTACGATCCCTTCACCTTCGGCCTGTCGATCGTCGTCGCCGTGGTGCTGGCCACGCTGGCCCTCTGGGTGCGCTTCGGCCTGCGCCGCCTGCGCAGCCTCTCCGAAGGCAAGCGCCTGCTGCTGGCCGCAATCGTCATGGGCTGCGCCATCACCGGCATGCATTACACCGGCATGGCCGCCGCCCGCTTCGTCGGCACGGTCGATCCCGAACGCGGCGGCCGCCTCGAACACCACCTTCCTGGCGCTGGCGATTTCCCTGATCACGGTGCTGTTCACGGTCGTCGTGCTGGGCGCGAACGGCCTGCTGCGCTACCGCCAGCTGTATGTCGAACTCTCGCGCAGCGAAGCCTGGATGCGCGCCCTGCTCACCACCACCGTCGACGGCGTGATCACCATCGACCGCGACGGCACGGTCGAGGAATTCAACGCCTCGGCCGAAAAGATCTTCGGCTGGAAACGCGACGATATCGTGGGCGGGAATATCCGCCTCCTGATGACGGACGCCGAACGCAACAACGAAGGCGGCCTGCTCGGCTACCTGCGCGACAGCAGCGCCCACGCGGCACCGAACAATGCCGAAGTCGAAGCCGTGCGCCGCGACGGCAGCCTGGTGCCGATCCGGGTGGCCGTCGGCCATGCGCGCATGGACGAACGCGAACTGTTCGTCTGCTTCGTCACCGACATCACCGAACGGCGCGAAATGGTCGCGGCGCTGCGCGCCAGCGAAAGCCAGTTCCGCTCCCTGATCGGCAACATCCCCGGCGTGTCCTACCGCAGCCGCATCGAAGGCGCGCATCCGATGGTCTTCATCAGCGACGCCGTCGAGCGCGTGGCCGGCTATCCGGCGCATGACTTCGTGGGCAAGCCACCGGGCAGCGCCGCGCGGCGCTGCTTCGGCGCCCTGATCCACGCCGCCGACCGCGTGCGCGTGTCCGAAGCGATCGCGGCGGCGCTCGCCGAAGACCGCCCGTACCTGGTCGAATACCGCCTGCTGCACGCCGACGGCTCGACCCGCTGGCTGTGGGAAAACGGCACCGGCGTGCGCAACGAGGCCGGCGTGCTGACCTGGCTCGACGGCGTGATCCTCGACATCAGCGAACGCCGCACGATGGAAGACGCGCTGCGCCAGGCCAAGGAAGCGGCCGAGCAGGCCGCGGCCGCGCGCGCCAGTTTCGTCGCCAACATGAGCCACGAGATCCGCACCCCGATGAATTCGATCCTCGGCTTCACCGACGTGCTGCTCGACGGCGAACTGGCGCCGGACCAGCGCCGCCACCTCGACACGGTGCGCAGCAACGGCCGCTCGCTCCTGCGCCTGCTGAACGAAATCCTCGACACCGCCAAACTGGAAAAAGGCGCGGTCGAACTCGAGGTCAACGATTTCAACCTGCTGTCCCTGATCGACGAACTGTCCTCGACGCTGGCGGCCAACGCGCGCACCAAGGGCCTGCAGGTCGACATCCATTACGACCCGGCCCTGCCGACCAATCTGCGCGGCGACGAGCTGCGCATCCGCCAGGTGCTGACCAACCTGCTCGATAACGCGATCAAGTTCACCGCCGCCGGCACCGTCCGCCTGAGCGCCGAGCAGCAGGACGGCATGCTGCACTTTTCCGTGAAGGACACCGGCATCGGCATCGCCCCGGAGCGCCTGCAGGCGATCTTCGACCCGTTCACCCAGGCCGACGCCTCGATGACGCGCCGTTTCGGCGGCACCGGCCTCGGCACCACGATCAGTAAACAATTAGTCGAACTCATGGGCGGGAAGATCTGGGCCGAGAGCGTCATCGGCGCAGGCACGACCTTCCACGTGGTGCTGCCGCTGGTGGTGGCGCGCTTCGCGCCGCAGCAGGCGCGCGTGCGCACCGCCGCCGCCCTGCCGCCGCTGCGCGTGCTGGCGGCCGACGACGTGCCGCAGAACCTGGAGCTGCTGCAGCTGCTGCTGGCGCGCCGCGGCCACACGCTCACCGGGGTGGCGGACGGCGCCGCCGTGGTCGAGATGGCCGCGCGCCAGGAATTCGACCTGGTCCTGATGGACTTCCAGATGCCGGTGCTCGACGGCCTCGCGGCCACGCGCCGGATCCGCGAACAGGAAGCTGGCCACGGGCCGCGCGCGCATTCCGGTGATCGCGATGACGGCCAGCGTGCTGGCCGAGCACCGCCGCGCCAGCCTCGAAGTCGGCATGGACGGCTTCGCCTCGAAGCCGGTCGACTGGGTCACGCTGTCGCACGAAATCGCCCGCGTACTGGGCCTGGGCGCGGGCAACACGGCGCCCGACATCGCGCCGGTGCTGGAACGCCAGGTGCTCAACCGCATCGGCGGCGTGCACCGCTGGGGCGGCAAGGAAGACGCCTGGCGCGAAGCGCTGGAACACTTCCACAGCCAGCACGCGATGCTGCCGCAGTTCCTGCGCGGCTTCCTCGAGAGCGCCGACTACCCGTCGCTGCGCATGCTGGCGCACAAGGCGCGCGGCGTGGCCGCCAACATCGGCCTCGAACTGCTGGCCGACGCGCTGGCCGAACTCGAACACCTGGCCGAAGGCGAGAAGGGCCAGCAACTGGCCGGCGTGGCGCTGCTGCCCGAGGCCCTGGCGCATGCCGAGGCGGCGCACGCCGCGGCGATCCTGGTGATCCGCGCCGAGCGCCCGGCCGCCGGCGCCGCGCCGAGCGCCCCGCAAGGCACGGCCGACCTGGCGCGCGCCCTGCGTGCCGGGCGGCGTGCTGCGCGAAGCCCTCGAGCGCGGCGCGCTCGACGACGCCGCGCTGGCCGGCCTGGCCGCGGCGCTGTCCGGCCACCCGGCCGCCGCCCGCGTCACGCAAGTGCAGGCCGCGCTGGCCGATTTCGATTTCGACCTCGCCCAGCAGCAGCTTGACGGCCGCGCTGGCCGCGCTCGAGGAACAAGACGACTCTCTGTCACAGGAAACGACGCAATGAGCACTACCAGCAACCAAGCCGCTGATCCTGGCGGTCGACGACGAAGCGAGCAACCTGCAACTGCTGCGCCAGATCTTGCAGGACCACTACCGCCTGCTGTTCGCGAAAGACGGCGCGCGCGCCCTCGAACTGGCGAACAAGGAGCGCCCCGACCTGGTGCTGCTCGATGTGATGATGCCGGGGATGAGCGGCTACGAAGTCTGCGCGGCGCTGAAGGCCAATCCGCTGACGGCGCCGATCCCCGTGGTCTTCGTGACCGCGCTGTCGGACACGGCCGACGAGCTGGAAGGCTTCGAGGCCGGCGCCGTCGACTACATCACCAAGCCGGTCAGCCCGCCGGTGGTGCGCGCGCGCGTGCGCACCCACCTGTCGCTGGTGCGGCATGGAAGAACTGAAAGCCTCGCGCCTGGCGATCGTCCAGCGCCTCGGCCTGGCGGCGGAATACAAGGACAACGAGACCGGCCTGCACGTGATCCGCATGAGCCATTTCTCGCAGATCCTGGGCCTGGCGGCCGGCATGAGCGAGCAGGAAGCGGACGATTTATTGCACGCGGCGCCGATGCACGACGTCGGCAAGATCGGCATCCCCGACCGCATCCTGCAAAAGGCCGGGCCGCTGGACGCGGACGAATGGAAGGTGATGCAGAGCCATGCGACGATCGGCGCCGAGATCATCGGCGAGCACGGCGACGGCATGCTGGCGCTGGCGCGCGAGATCGCCCTCACCCACCACGAGAAATACGACGGCAGCGGCTATCCCGCGCGGGCTGGCCGGCGACGCGATCCCGCTCACCGGGCGCATCGTGGCCATTGCCGACGTGTTCGACGCGCTGACCTCGATCCGCCCGTATAAACGCGCCTGGACCGAAGCGGAAGCGATCGATCACATGGTGCAGCAAAAGGGCAAGCACTTCGACCCGGCGCTGATCGACCTGTTCGTGGCCCAGTTGCCGGCGATTCGCGCCGTGCGCGAGCGCTGGGCCGAAGCGCCTGGCACTAGCCGCCGCTGCTTAGTCCCGCGTTCCGGTCTGCCAGGCCGGCGGGCTGGGCGCGACGGCCGGCCGGCCCTCGCGCCGCGCCACCACTTCGCTGTACAGGGCGGCATAATTGGCCGCCATTTTTTCGGCCGTGAAGACGGCTTCGAAGCGGGCCGCGGCACGCGCGCCCATCTCGCGCGCCATCGCCGGGTTGTCCCACAGCGTGCGCATGGCCGCGCGCAGCGCCTGGGCGTCGGCCGGCGGCGTCACCAGGCCGGTCTCGCCATCGATGTTGATATACGTGGTGCCGCTGCCGATTTCGCAGGAAATCAGCGGCTTGCCGTACATCGCCCCCTCCAGCAGCGAAATGCCGAAGGCTTCCGAGCGCAGGTGCGAGGGAAAGGGCATCGCGTAGCACAGGGTCAGCAAGGCGACCTTGTCTTCCTCGCCGACCGCGCCGACAAACATCACATTGGTCAAGCCCAGGCGCGCGGCCTGGGCCTTGAGCGCCGCTTCCTCCGGGCCGGCGCCGACGATCACGACCGGGTAATCGGTTCCCGCCACGGCCTCGAGCAGCACGTGCAGGCCCTTGTAATAGCGCAGCACGCCGACGAACAGGAAGAACTTCGGGCCCAGGCGCTGGCGCCAGTAGGCCAGCAGCGCCGGACCGGGTTGCGGATAGGTGCTCTGGTCCAGGCCATAGGTGATGATGCGGGTCTTGTCGCGGTAGCGCGCCAGGACCTCGGACGATTCCATGTAATTCGGCGAGGTCGCGACGATGGCGTCGACGCTGCGCAGGAAGCGCTGCTTCAAGGGCTTGTACAGGCGCAGCAGCTTCTTCTGGCGCACGATGTCGGAGTGGTAAGTGACCACGGTCGGCTTGTTGACGCGCGCCAGGAAGTGGGCCAGGTCCATGAACGGCCACGGGAAGTGGTAGTGCACGACGTCGGCCTCCTGCGCCAGGCGCGCGAGCGCGCCGAGGGAGGCCAGCGAGCAGGCGTTCGAGAGCAGCTCGAAGTCGAGCGGCACGCGGTGCACGGTGTGGCCCTCGAGGGTGATCGGCACCAGGTTCTTTTCGCGCGACAGCGACAGCACCGTATTGGTCACGCCAAGGCGGCCGGTGCCCACGCACATCTGGCGGATGACCTGCTCGATGCCGCCGACGCTGTCGGGGTAATAGGTCTTGTAGAAATGAAGGACGCGCATAAGTTTCGGAAAGCGAAAGTGCTACCGCGCCAGCAGGCTGCGGTAGACGGAGGCGGTGGCCTGCGCGGTGGCGCGCCAGGTCATGGCGGCGGCGCGGCGCGCCCGGCGGCGATGCAGCGCGTGCGCAGCGATTCGTCGCGCGCCAGGGCCAGCATGGCCTCGGCCAGCGCGCCCTCGTCGAGCGGGTCGACTTCGAGCGCGGCGCCCTGGCTCACTTCGGGAAGCGAGCTGGTATTCGAGGTCACCACCGGCACGTTCGAGGCAAAGGCCTCGAGCAGCGGTATGCCGAAGCCTTCGTAAAGGGAGGGAAAGGCAAACACGCCGGCGCCGGCATACACGTGGCGCAGCGCCTCGGCGCCGGCGAGGCGGTCGATCCAGACCAGGTTTTCGCCGTTCGCGCGCGCCGCGTCGATCCGGCGCAGCAAGGTTTCGCAGCGCCAGCCGGCGGCGCCCACGATCACGAGCGCGCGTTCCTGGCGCACGGCCTGCGGCAGGCGCAGCCAGGCGGCCAGCAGGCGCTCGACATTCTTGCGCGGCTGCAGCGTGCCGACGAACAGAAAATAACCCGGGCGCAGGCCGTGCCGGGCCAGCGTGGCGGCCACCGCTTGCGCGTCAGGGGCGGCGAGCCAGCTGTCGTCGACGCCGTTGTGGACCACCGACACGCGTTGCGGGTCGACCCCGAAGCACTCGACCAGCTCGTCGACGGCAAAGTGCGAAACCGCGATCACGTGGTCGGCCTTGCGTGCGGCCTTGCGTTGCAGCCAGTTTTTCACGCGGCGCAGGCGCGGATTGCACCACGCGGGATACTTGATCGGCAGGGCGTCGTGCAGGGTGGCCACGACCGGGCAATCCATGCGCACGATGCGGTAGTCGGTGGCATGGAACAGGTCGACCGGCATGTGGACGCGGTGCCGGCGCGGGGTCGCCAGGTCAAGCAGGGAAGCGCGTGCGAACGATTGCGGCAGCGCCTGCCCGATGACCGAGGGCAGTGCCCGGATGCGGGCCAGGAATACGGCTTCGACGGCGCAGCCGGCGTGCGGCAGGTGCGCCAGCAGGGCGCGCGTGTAGACGCCAATGCCATCGACGTGGCCGCCGGTGGGTCCGGGTTCGATCGTGGTCGTTCCCAAGCCCACGGTCAGCTCCATGCTCACCCCTGGTACATCCAGCGCAAGGTATCGAACAGCGGGTGGGTCGCAGCGGCCCGATCACGGCGGCCAGTTTTTCGTTGCTGCCGGACAGCGTGAGCACGTCGTTGGCGCGCACGAAGGCGGGATTGACCTGCACCTCGATGCGGTAGCCGGCGATCTCGGAGCACATGTCGATCACCTGTCCGCCAGCGAATTGCTGCGCGCCGGAACAGATATTGAATGTCTCGCCGGCCGGGCGCGGCCGCCAGCAAGCCTGCGGTAGCTGCGCGCCACCATGCGCACGTCGGAAAAATCGCGCGCGATCGCCAGGTTGCCCAGTTCGATGCGGGGCTCGCGGCGCCGGAAGTGCGAGACGATCTTCGGCAGCAGGAAATTCTCGCTCTGGCCGATGGCCGGTGTAGTTGAAAGGACGGGCGATGATGATCGGCAGCTTGTCCATCCACAGGCGCGCCATGTATTCCATGGCCAGCTTGCTGACGGCGTAATCGTTGGCCGGCGCCGGCGCCACCGTCTCGTCGATGACGGGCACGCTGGCGTTGCCATAGATATTCGCCGACGAGGCCAGCAGCACGCTCGACGGCCTGGTGCGCGGCGCCGCGCCAACGCCTCGAGCAGGTTGCGCGTGCCGACCACGTTGACGCGGTAGATCTGCTCGACGTCGCTGTGCGCGACAAAGGCGATGCCGGCCAGGTGCACCACCACGTCCGGCTGCACCTGCTCGACCATGGCGCCGACGGCCGCGCGGTCGCACAGGTCGACCGCGAAGACGTCGGGCGCGGTCTCGGCGCCCGGCATCGCGGTGCCGAACACCCGGTAGCCCGCCGCTGCCAGTTCGCGCGCCACGTAATGCCCGGTGAAGCCGCGCAGCCCGGTGATCAGGGCGCGCTTGCCCTCGCCTTCGCGGGGGCCGGCATCGGGCTGCAGTTGCGTGGCATCGCGGCGGCCATGTCAGAACGAAAAGCCCTGTTCGTTGCGGCGCAGGTCGGCCTCGACCATCATCTGGCACAGCTCTTCCAGCGTCGTCTTCGGCTCCCAGCCCAGCTCGCGCTTGGCCTTGGCCGGGTCGCCGATCAGGAGTTCGACTTCGGCCGGACGGTAGAACTTCGGCGAGATGCGCACCAGCGTCTTGCCGGTTTTGGCGCACTGGCCGGTTTCGTCCTCGCCGCTGCCGCTCCAGTCGATCGCGATATCGGCGGCCTTGAAGGCCATCGTGACGAAGTCGCGCACGGTCTCGGTGCGGTTGGTCGCCAGCACGATAGGTGTCGGGCTGGTCGGCCTGCAGCATGCGCCACATGCCTTCGACGTATTCCTTGGCAAAGCCCCAGTCGCGCTTGGCGTCGAGGTTGCCCAGTTCGAGCACGTCGAGCTTGTCCAGGACGATCTTGGCGACCGAATCGGTGATCTTGCGCGTGACGAACTCGCGGCCGCGCAGCGGCGACTCGTGGTTGAACAGGATGCCGCGAGGAACCGAAGATGCCATAGCTCTCGCGGTAATTGATCGTCATCCAGTGCGCGTACAGCTTGGCCACGCCATACGGGCTGCGCGGGTAGAACGGGGTGTCCTCGACTTGCGGGATGGCCTGCACCTTGCCGAACATTTCCGAGGTCGACGCCTGGTAGAAGCGGATCTTCGGGTTGATCAGGCGGATGGCCTCGAGCAGGTTGACCGCGCCCAGGCCGGTGATCGACGGCGGTGGCGAGCGGCTGGTCGAAGGACACGCCGACGAAACTTTGCGCGGCGAGGTTGTAGACCTCGTCCGGCGCGGCGTTCTGGATCAGGCGCAGGCTCGACGCCAGGTCGGTCAGGTCGTATTCGACCAGCGACAGGTTCGGATGGGCCTGGATGCCGAGTTCCTCGATACGCCAGAAATTGGTGGAACTGGTACGGCGGAAGGTGCCGGTGACGTGGTAGCCCTTTTCCAGCAGCAACTGCGCAAGATAGGCGCCGTCCTGACCAGTGATACCGGTGATAACGGCTCTTTTTGTCGTTTTTTGCATGATGTGTAATTCCGGGTAAATGACTGGTGCGGCGAATACTTTCCTGACAACTGCTAATTGTAACAGACGCGATTGCCCACTACGCGTGCGGGACGAGCGTGACGACGAGCTGCAATCCGGCGACATCACTAGTCAAAATAGCACGCTCGGCGCAGGGATGCTTACGGATTGTTACTTGTCCCGGCCGAAAAAAACAGGCGAGCACGCTCGCCTGTTCGCCCTTCTCAAGGGTACTATCAGGCGGCCCGAACTTCCGGCCGCCCGCACTGCCTAACGGTTCGACACCGCATCGACGACGCACAGCGCCGTCATGTTGACGATGCGGCGCACCGTCGCCGACGGCGTCAGGATATGCACCGGCTTGGCGCAGCCCAGCAGTACCGGGCCGACCGCGATGCCGTTGCCGGCCGCCGTCTTGAGCAGGTTGTAGGCGATGTTGGCCGACTCGATGTTCGGCATCACCACCAGGTTGGCGTCGCCCTTGAGCGTCGACTGCGGCATCATTTTTGCGCGCAGCTTCGAATCGAGCGCGACGTCGCCGTGCATCTCGCCGTCGATCTCCAGGTTCGGCGCCTTCTCCTGCACCAGCGCCAGCGTGGCGCGCATCTTCTGCGCCGACTCGCTGTCGGAGGTGCCGAAATTCGAATGCGACAGCAAGGCCACGCGCGGGGTGATGCCGAAGCGTTCGAGTTCCTCGGACGCCATGAGCGTGATCTCGGCCAGCTCGCAGGCGCTCGGGTTGTCGTTGACGTGGGTGTCGACCATCGCGATCTGGCGCTCCTCGGTAATCACGAAGTTCATCGCCGCATACACCTTGGCGCCGGCGCGCAGGCCGAGCACCTTGTCGATGAAGTCGAGGTGGGTCCAGGTGGTGCCGTAGGTGCCGCAGATCATGCCGTCGGCGTCGCCCTTGTGGATCATCATCGCGCCGATCAGCGTATGGCGGCGGCGCATCGCCAGCTTGGCCATGTCGGCGGTGACGCCCTTGCGCATGACCATCTGGTGGTAGGTCTGCCAGTAGTCGCGGTAACGCTCGTCGAAATCGGGGTTGATGACGTCGAAATGCACGCCCAGTTTCAGGCGCAGGCCGAATTTCTCGATGCGCTGCTCGAGCACCGCCGGACGGCCGACCAGGATCGGGCGCGCCAGCTTCTCGTCGACCACCACCTGCACCGCGCGCAGCACGCGCTCGTCCTCGCCTTCGGCGTAGACGATGCGCTTGAGTTCGAGCGGGGTGGCCTTGGCGACCTGGAACAGCGGCTTCATGAACGAGCCGCTGCGGTACACGATCTGCTGCAGGCTCTCGGCATAGGCTTCGAGGTCGGCGATCGGACGCGCGGCGACGCCGCCGTCCATCGCGGCCTTGGCCACCGCCGGCGCGATGTGGGTCAGCAAGCGCGGGTCGAACGGCATCGGGATCAGGTATTCCGGGCCGAAGGACAGGTTGTTGATGCCGTAGGTGGTCGCGACCACGTCCGACTGCTCGGCATGGGCCAGGTCGGCGATCGCGTGCACCACCGCGATTTCCATTTCGCGCGTGATCGTCGTCGCGCCGCAATCGAGGGCGCCGCGGAAGATGTACGGGAAGCACAGCACGTTGTTGACCTGGTTCGGATAGTCCGAACGGCCGGTGGCGATGATGACGTCGTCGCGCACGGCTTTCGCGTCTTCCGGCAGGATTTCCGGATTCGGGTTGGCCAGCGCCAGGATGATCGGGTTCGGCCCCATCTTGGCGACCATCTCCGGCTTGAGCACGCCGCCGGCCGACAGGCCGAGGAAGATGTCGGCGTCCGGCATGATGTCGGTCAGGGTGCGGTGCGCGCGTGTCCTGCGCGAAGCGTTCCTTGTCCGGGTCCATCAGCTCGACGCGGCCCTTATAGACCACGCCGGCCAGGTCGGTCACAAAGATGTTCTCGAGCGGGAAGCCGAGGTCGACGATCAGGTCGAGGCAGGCCAGGGCCGCGGCGCCGGCGCCGGAGACGACCAGCTTGCAGTGCTTGATGTCCTTGTTGACGACCTTCAGGCCGTTCAGGATGGCGGCGCCGACGATGATCGCGGTGCCGTGCTGGTCGTCGTGGAAGACCGGGATCTTCATCCGCTCGCGCAGCTTGCGCTCGATGTAGAAGCACTCGGGCGCCTTGATGTCTTCCAGGTTCACGCCGCCGAAGGTCGGCTCCAGCGAAGCGATGATGTCGACCAGTTTATCCGGGTCGTTCTCGGCGATCTCGATGTCGAAGACGTCGATCGCGGCGAACTTTTTGAAGAGCACGCCCTTGCCTTCCATCACCGGCTTGGACGCCAGCGGGCCGATGTTGCCCAGGCCCAGCACGGCGGTGCCGTTCGAGATCACGGCCACCAGGTTGCCGCGCGACGTGTATTTATACGAGTGCGGCCGGATCCTTGACGATTTCTTCGCAAGGGGCGGCGACGCCCGGCGAATAGGCCAGGGCCAGGTCGCGCTGGTTCAGCAAGCCCTTGATCGGCGTGACGCTGATCTTGCCCGGGCGGGGAAACTGATGGTATTCGAGCGCTGCAGCACGCAGTTGTTGGCGTAATTCTTCTTTTTTATCGGAGGACGAATCCATGCTATGCAGCCTTCCTGGACTTAGAGGGGAACCTCCAATTTTATCAGACTGGCTATTGCGGCCGGCTACGTATTTTCCACCACCGGCCGTTTCATCGGATTTGCTGATGTGAGTGCAGGCCCTAGAAGGAAAGCTGATGGATCAACCCTGGCCACGTGCAGGCGCTGCCGACGGTAGAATGCGCCCATGCTTTCCGAATTCGACCTCATCAAACAATACTTCCGCCGCGCCCGCGCGCACCGGCCACGCCGTCGCTCGGCATCGGCGACGACTGCGCCCTGCTCGCCCCCACCCCCGGCATGCAGACGGCGATTTCGACCGACCTGCTGGTCGAGGGCCGCCATTTCTTTGCCGGCGCCGATGCGCGCATGCTGGGCCATAAATGCGCTGGCCGTGAACCTGTCCGACCTGGCGGCGATGGGCGCGAAACCGGTCGGCTTCACGCTGGCGCTGTCGCTGCCGGGCGCCGATCCGGACTGGCTCGACGGCCTTCTCGAGCGGCATGTTCGCGCTGGCCGACCTGCACGACTGCGAACTGGTCGGCGGCGACACCACGCGCGGGCCGCTCGCGATCTGCATCACCGTCTTCGGCGAAATCGCCCCCGGCCACGCGCTGCGGCGCGATGCCGCGCGCGCCGGGCACGACATCTGGATCTCGGGCACGCTGGGCGACGCGCGCCTGGCGCTGGCCGGCTACTGGAAGGAAATCGCGCTCGACGCCGAGGCGCTGGCCCTGGCCGCGCCGCGCATGCACCTGCCGACGCCGCGCGTCGAACTCGGCCGCGCCCTGGCCGCCCGCCCGCTGGCCCACGCGGCGCTCGACATCTCGGACGGGCTGGTCGGCGACCTGCAGCACATCCTGGACGCCTCGAAGGTCGGCGCCACGCTCGACGTCGATGCGCTGCCGGCCGGCCCGGCGCTGGCGCAGCAGGCGCTCGCGCTGCGGCGCCGTTTTACGCTGGCCGGCGGCGACGACTACGAACTGTGCTTCACCGCGCCGGCGTCCGAGCGCGCGGCGGTCATCGCCGCGGCGGGATCGGCCGGCACGCCGGTCACGCGCGTCGGCACCATCGATGCCGCGCCGGGCTTGAGGCTGGTCGATGGCGCGGGCAAGGCGTTGGAGATGGATGTGCAGGGCTGGGATCACTTCAGCGGCGACTGACGGTTCGCAAGCGTTGACGTTCGTACCGCGTGGGCACGCGTGGCGCGCCACGACCTACCCCGTCGCGCTCCACCTTGCGGTCATCGTACGGCCCGT
The DNA here is from genome assembly GCA_963729765.1 of uncultured beta proteobacterium. GTDB lineage: Bacteria > Pseudomonadota > Gammaproteobacteria > Burkholderiales > Burkholderiaceae_D > Telluria. Next base: position 56,906 of record CAVSPL010000018.1, read on the forward strand.
GCTCCAGCCAGTAATGCCGAAACGCCAGCCGCACGTTGTCGCGCAGTTCGGCGTCGTTCCACGGCTTGGTATAAAACTTGTAGATCGCGCCGCGGTTGATCGAGTCGAGCACGGTCTGCACGCCGGTGGGACCGGACAAAATGATCCGCATCGTGTCCGGGTACATCTCCTTGACCTTGCTGAGGAACTCGGTGCCGCTCATGGCCGGCATGCGCTGGTCGCACATCGACCACCTGCACCCGGTACAGCGCCAGCAACTCGAAGGCTTCGTTCGGCGTGGCGGCGGTCAGCACGCGGTAGTTGTCGCGCCTGTAACAGGCGGTGCAGCGCGCCGAGCGTGTCGACGTCGTCGTCCACCACCAGCATGGTCTGGCACATTGCTGTCGTCGAGCGTCGCGCGGTCCGGCGTGGCGCCGGGGTTCTCGCGATTCTCGCGCACCAGCCGGGCCAGCTGGTCGGCCGGCAGCGCGCGCGAAAAGTGGAAGCCCTGGATCTCGTCGCAGCGGTGGCGCCGCAAATACGCCATCTGGGCGCGCGTCTCGACGCCCTTCGGCGATCACCTGCATGTGCAGGCTGTGCGCCATGCTGATGATGGCCAGCGCGATGGCCGCGTCGTCCGGGCTGGTGACGATGTCGCGCACGAAGGCGATGTCGATCTTGAGCTTGTCGATCGGGAAGCGCTTCAGGTAGGCCAGGCTCGAGTAGCCGGTGCCGAAATCGTCGATCGCGATCAGGATGCCGAGCGCCTTGAGCCGCTCGAGCACCTCGATGGTGCGCTCGGCATTGGTCATCAGCGCGCTTTCGGTCAGTTCCAGCTCCAGCATGCCCGGGCTCGATGGCGTGGCGTTCGATCGCCGCGCGCACCACGCCCTCCAGGTCGCCCTCGACGAACTGGCGGCTCGACACGTTGACCGCCACCCGCACGTCGCGCACGCCCTGCGCATGCCAGGCGGCGATCTGGCGGCAGGCCTCGTCGATGATCCAGTCGCCGATGCGCACGATCAGCCCGGTTTCTTCCAGCACCGGCACGAATTCGGCCGGGATACACCAGGCCGTAGCCGGGCCGGTTCCAGCGCAGCAGCGCCTCGACGCCGCACACGCGCCCGGTCGACAGGTCGAGCTTGGGCTGGTAGTGCAGCACGAACTGCGTTGCCCTCGAGCGCGCCGCGCAGGGCCAGTTCGAGGTCGAGCCGCGCCAGCACCTGCACGTTCATGCCGGCCGTGAAGAAGCGGTAGCCGTCGCGCCCCGCTTCCTTGGCGCGCACCATGGCCGTATCGGCATACTTGACCAGCGTGTCCGGGTCGACGGCGTCGTCCGGGTACATGGCGATGCCGATGCTGGCGGTCATGCCGGCCTGCTGGCCGTGCAGGTCGAAGGGCGCGCGCAAGCGATTCGCGCATCTCGTTGGCCAGGTGCACGGCCTCGTCCTGCTGCTCGCGCGTCATGGTCAGGATCGACGGCGAACTCGTCGCCGCCGAGGCGCCCGACCGCGTCGCGCTGCCCGCGCACCGCACCAGGCGGTCGCTGAACTGGCGCAGCAGCTCGTCGCCCAGCGCCGGCGCCGAGCGAATCGTTGACGATCTTGAAGCGGTCGAGCGTGATGAACAGCACCGCCACGCGCCAGGCCTTGTCTTGCGCCAGCTCGATCGACTCGCGCAGGTTCTGGAAGAACAGGGTGCGGTTCGGCAGGCCGGTGAGCGCATCGAAGCTGGCCAGGTGTTTCAGGCGCTGCTGCGCCTGCAGGCGTTCGCTGATGTCGCGCGCCACCGCGATCAGCAGCTTGCTGGTGCCCGGCGTCCTGCCACTGCCAGCTGATCTCGACCGGCACCTCGCCTTCGCCGCCGGCGCGCAGCAGTTGCGGTCTCGGCGATGTCGGCTTCGTGCGGCCGCGCGCGTTGGTCGGCCAGGTGCCGTTCCAGCTGGGCCGCGGTGGCCAGGCCGAGCGCCACCGGATCGATGCGCAGCAGCGCCTCGCGCGAAAAGCCGAGCATGCGGCAGGCGCCGTCGTTGACGTCGACCAGCGACATGGCTGGCCGCGTCGATCAGGAAGATGGCGTCGGTGGTGGCGTCCATGGCGCTGCGAAAGCGCGCCAGCGTCGGCGGTGCGCTCGCGCACGGTGCGTTCCAGCAGCACGCCGTATTCGCGCGACTCGCGGTGCATCAGGCGCACCTCGAGCAGGTTGCGGATGCGCGTCATGACCTCGACCGTGTCGAGCGGCTTGCCGATGAAGTCGCGCGCGCCGGCGTCCAGCGCGGCCAGCTTCTTGTCCGGTTCGGCCGTCACCACCAGCACCGGCAGCCAGGATTCGCTTTCCAGCGGCTTTAAGCGCCTCCATCACCTCGAAGCCGTCCATGTGCGGCATGTGCAGGTCGAGGATGATCAGGTCGAAGCGGTATTTCAGGTGCAGCGACACCACCTGGCGCGGGTCGGTCGTGCTGTGCACGTTCTCGTAGCCGGTGGTTTTCAGCAGGTATTCCAGCAGCTGCACGTTGACCGGCTGGTCGTCCACCACCAGCACCTGCGGCGCGGCGTACCTCGGCCTGCGTGATCATGAGACGGCTCCCTTGCCGGCGCGCGCGCGTCGCGCCAGCGTGATGTCGATCGCCTCGTTGAACTTGTCGATGTCGATCGGTTTGGTGAGATAGCGGAAGAAGCCGGCCGCCATGCCGCGCTCGATATCGCGCGGCATGGCATTGGCCGTCAGCGCGATCACGGGAATGGCGGACAGGGCCGGCTCGCGCTGGAGTTGCGCCAGCACTTCCAGGCCGCTCATGCCGGGCAGGTTCAGGTCCATCAGGATGATGTCGGGGTGGTGCGCGCGCGCCAGGGCCAGGCCGAGCGGGCCGTCGCCGGCGGCCATCAGGCGCAGGTCGCTGCCGGAAGCGCACGATCTCTTCCACCAGTTTCAGGTTGGCCGGATTGTCCTCGACGTACAGCAGCAGGCGCGGCGCGCCCTCGCCCGCTTGCGCCAGCCGCCGCGTCGCTGCGCAAGCTCGCCCTCGACCTGCGACGGCAGCGGCGCCGTGGTGCCCAGTTCGATCGTAGAACACGCTGCCCACGCCGGGACTGCTGGTGACGTCGATGGCGCCGTTCATCAGCTCGACCAGGCGGCGCGTGACCACCAGGCCGATGCCGGTGCCTTCCTGGGCGCCCGCTTCCTGGCCGAGCCGGTTGAAGGGCTGGAACAGGCCGTCGACCTGGTCGGGACGCAGGCCCATGCCGGTATCCTGCACCGAGATGCGCAGGCGCCCCGGGCCGGCCGGCGCGCAGTCGACGACCACGGCGCCGGCGTCGCGGTTGTACTTGATCGCGTTCGACAGGAGATTGAGCAAGACTTGTTTCAGGCGCGTGCGGTCGGCCATCAGCACCGCGCCCACCTGCTGCGGGAACAGCATGCGGATGCCGCGCGCGGCCGCCAGCGGCTCCATCATGGTGCGGCATTCGCCCAGGATCTCGCCCAGCGCCACCGGTTCCATCGACAGCGTGATCGTGCCCGATTCGACTTTGGCCAGGTCGAGGATCTCGTTGATCAGCGTGAGCAGGTGGCGTCCCGATTTCAGGATGTGGTTGGCGAATTCCTTCTTCTGCGCCTCGGTCGTCGGCAGGGCGTCGGAGGTCAATATCTGGGCAAAGCCGAGGATCGCGTTGAGCGGCGTGCGCAGCTCGTGGCTCATCGAGGACAGGAAGGCCGATTTGGCCTGGTTCGCGTTGCGCGCGACGTCGATGGCGTTGGCCAGTTCGGCGTTGGCCAGCGCCAGCTGCAGCGTGCGTTCGTCGACGCGCTGTTCGAGCTGCTCGTTCAGGCGCATGACTTCCTGCTGGGCGCGCGAGCGCTCGGCCGCTTCGCGCACGATCTCGCGCGTTCGAGTCTTCGAGTTCGCGCGTGCGCTGCTCGATTTCGGTCAGCATCGCATTGAAGGAATCGGCCAGTTCGGCCGCCTCGTCGTTGCCGACGCGCGGCGCGCGGCGCGAATAGTCGCGCGTGGCGACGACGTCGCGCGCGATCTCGGTGACGGCCACGATCGGCGCCGTGATGCACGCGCCCATGCGCCGCATCAGCAGGTAGGCCGTGCCCATCGCCAGCAGCATCACGCCGAGCGCGATGGCCAGGTAATCGAGCGTGCGCGCCAGCAGCCGGTTCTCGGCGCGCAGCCAGACCGTGCCGACGGTTTCGCCGTTTTCCACGATCGGCCGGAACAGCGACAGGTACTGTGCCGTCGCCGCGCGTGCCGGCCGCTTCCGGGCGCGCCGGGAAGGCGCCTGCTCGCCTTGCGCGCCGAATAGGAGGCGAACAGGCGCCCGTTCTCGTCGTAGATGGCGGCCGCGCCGACCATCGGCCGGGTGCGCAGCAGCGCCAGGTTTTCGCCGGCCAGGCGCGTGTCGTCGAAGGCCAGCGCGGCCGAGGTCATGTGGCCGACCAGTTCGGCCTGGGTCGACATGTCGTTCACCAGCGAGCGGTGGTAATTGCGCAGGTCGTAGCCGATGATCAGGCCGACCGACACCAGCAGCGCGGCAAAGGTGGTGGCCATCACGACCACCACCAGCTTCTTGCGGATCGAGGAGCTGCGGTTCATGCGCCCCCCGTCACGCGCCAGGCGGCGGCCAGCAGGCGCGCGCTGATTTTCAGGCCGCTCGGCGCCACCTGGGCCAGTGCGACTTCGAAGCGCAAGCGCTCCTCGACCATCGTGGAAGCGGATCATGGCGGACGGCGCATCGAGTCGGCCTCGCCGACCGTCAGCAGCGGCAGGCCGCGCGCAGCGGCCAGCAGCACGTTGCGCTGCGTCGCGTCGGCACTGGCGGCGTACAGGACGTGCAGGCCGGCCAGCGAATCGCCGCGCTGCACGCGGCGCACGGCGAGCGGATGGCCGCCGACGCTGCGCCCGCTCACCACCTGCTCGAGCTGGGCCGCCAGTTCATCGTTGCCCGCCACGCCGATGACGAGCGCGCTGTCGGGACGGGCGAACGCGGCGCCGGGCCAGTCGACGAAGCCGGCGAATTTATACAGGTAGGCCGCTTTCACCTGGACTTCGAGGCGTGCCGGCTGCGCGCAGGCGGCGCCAGCCAGCAGCCACAGGGCGAGAATGAACGGGGGTGCGCAGCGCACGGCCCGGACGGCGAACGCCATCACGAGGGACCGGCCTTCTCCGGGAGCACCTGAAAAATGCATGCGGCATGAGAATTCTGTTGAAAAAAGGAAACGCGGCAGAAACCGCCGCGATGCAGGATAGCAGGCGGGATTGTCGTCGTGTCGCACGGGACATTTTTCGAGATCCGCTCTCCCGCTGCGCGTCGTATCTGGGCAGCACTTGCCGGAATGCATGCCAGTTTGGCATACCGGTCAGTGCCGCGCCGCGCTAGAATGAATCCACGCGCGACCACCCGCTGTCGCCGCCGCCGGGCCGCCCGGCGCCACCTGAAGGAGCTGCACGTGACGAACGATTTGATCGATCTTGCAACGAAAGTGGGCGCGGCGCTGCAGGCCAAGCGCCTGGTGCTGGCAACGGCCGAATCCTGTACCGGCGGCGGCGTGTCGCAGGCCGTCACCGAGATCGCCGGCTCGACCGGCTGGTTCGAATGCGGCTTCGTGACCTATTCGAATTCCTCGAAGGCCGAGATGCTGGACGTGTCGCTGGCGCTGATGGCCCAGTTCGGCTCGGTCAGCGAAGAAGTGGCGGGCGCGATGGCCGAGGGCGCGCTGGCCAACAGCACCGCCGACGTCGCCGTCTCCACCACCGGCATCGCCGGCCCGACCGGCGCGGTGCCGGGCAAACCGGTCGGCACCGTCTGCTTCGGCTGGGCGCGCGGCGACACCACCCACACCGAGCGCCTCGTGTTCCAGGGCGACCGCCAGTCCGTGCGCGAGCAGACCGTGGCGCATGCGCTGCGCGGCCTGCTGCGTTTTATCGAATAGTGGGGCGCGCCTAGTGGGGCGACGCCGGCCTGACGCGGCGCCGTCGCCGCGCTGCTGCTCGCCTGCCTGGCGCCGGCAGCACGCCGGCAGGCGCCGCCGAACCCGAGGTCCAGACCGTGTACGCCGTCGGCGACATCGCCCGCTGCGCCCACCCCGACCCGCGCTGGTCGGGCGCCGCCGACACCGCCGCCGTGGTCGCGGCCGGTCTGGCGGCCGACCCGCAAGCCGTCGTGCTGACCCTGGGCGACCATACCTACCCGCGCGGCACGGCCGCCGAATTCGCCAACTGCTACGGCCCGACCTGGGGCCGCTTCAAGGAGCGCACCTGGCCCTCCCCCGGCAACCACGAATACTATACGAAAGACGCGGCGCCGTATTTCGCCTACTTCGGCGCGCGCGCCGGACGCGGCTACTACAGCCTGACGCTGGGCAGCCTGGCGCATCTATTCGCTCGACAGCAACCTGGCGGCCCGCCGCGCATGCCGCCCAGCTGGCCTGGCTGAAGGACGAACTGGAGAACGACGCGCGTGCCGTCGCCGGCGGCGCGCCGCCCTGCACACTGGCATTCTGGCACCATCCGCTGTACAGTTCTGGCGGCCACGGCAGCGTGCCGAAAATGCGCGCGGCCTGGGCGCTGCTGCAGGACGCCGGCGCGGAACTGGTGCTGTCGGGCCACGACCACGACTACGAGCGCTTCGCGCCGCAGGATGCCGACGGCCAGCGTGACCCGCGCGGCCTGCGCCAGTTCGTGGTCGGCACCGGCGGCGCCTATCCGACGCCCTTCCTGCGGCTCCGGGCAAACAGCGAAACGCGCGACGCCAGCCGCAACGGCGTGCTGCGCCTGCGCTTATTTGCCGGCGGCTACGACTGGGAATTCCTGGAAGCGACCCCACCTCAGTTACCGAACCCCTCGCCGCCCGACCACGGCAGCGGCGCATGCCATTGATTGCATCGCATTGACCTTATTTTCTGGAGCACCACATGAAAACCCGCCCACTGTTTGCCGCATCGCTGCTGATGGCCGCCCTGAACGGCGCCGGCGCGCAGGGCGGCGGGGGCAGCGCCGCTCGGCTCGGCCGCGGCAACCGAGACCAGCCTGCCCGGCATCCCGACCATCGCCTTCGACAAGTACACCCTCCCCAACGGCTTGCAGGTGATCCTGGTCGAAGACAAGCGCCTGCCGCTGGTCGCCGTCAACGTCTGGTACCACGTCGGCCCGGCCAACGAAGCGCCGGGCCTGACCGGCTTTGCCCACCTGTTCGAGCACATGATGTTCGCCGGCAGCAAGCACCTGCCGCGCGGGCTGGCCGACCGCCTGATGGAAGGCGCCGGCGCCAGCGACAGCAACGGCAGCACCGATTACGACCGCACGAATTACTACGACACGGTGCCCTCGAACCAGCTCGAACTGGCGCTGTGGGTGCACGCCGACCGCATGGGCTACCTGCTCGACGTGCTCGACCAGAAGTCGCTCACCAACCAGCAGGACGTGGTGCGCAACGAACGCCGCGACACGGTCGAGAACGAACCCTACGGGATCGTCGAGGAAGCGCTGAACCACGCGCTGTTCCCGCAAGACCACCCCTACCGCGCCTCGGTGATCGGCTCGCACGCCGACATCCAGAACGCCAAGCTGGCCGACGTGCGCGACTTCTTCACGCGCTACTACGGCCCGAACAACGCCAGCATCGTGATCGCCGGCGACATCGACAAGGTCAAAACGCGGGCCCTGGTCGGCCAAGCTATTTCGGCAGCCTGCGGCGCGGCCCGGCCGTGGTGCGCCCGACACGTCACGACGCCGCCGATCACGCGTCGAAAAGCGCCTGGTGGTGCCCGACCGCGTCGAACTGGCGCGCGTCTACATGGGCTGGCTCACGCCCCCGGCCTACCAGCCGGACGACGCCGAACTGGCGGTGGCCGCGCAAATCCTCGCCGGCGGCAAGTCGAGCCGGCTGTACAAATCGCTGGTCTACGGGCGCCAGATCGCCCAGGACGTGGACGCCAACCAGGATGCGCGCGCGCTGGCCTCGACCTTCCTGATCGAAGTCACGGCGCGCGCCGGCCACACGCCGGCCGAACTCGAGGAAGCGATCGACGCCGAACTGGCCGCCCTGCGCGACCACGGCCCGACCGAGGAGGAAGTGGCGCGCGCCCGCAACCAGATCGAGACGGCGATCGTCAGCTCGCTCGAAAAACTCGGCGGCGACGGCCTGGCCGACCAGCTGAACCACTACAACCAGTACACGGGCGACCCCGGCTACCTGGCCAAGGACGTGGCGCAGCCTGCGCAAGATCACCGCCGCCGACGTCCAGCGCGCCGCGCGCACCTGGCTGCAGCAGCAGTGCGCGCGTGGTGGTGGCGCGGCGTGCCCGGCATTCCGGACCTGCCGCCCGATCCGCCGGCGCCGAAGCCGCCGAAGGCGCGTCCAGGCCGGCAGCCGGCGGCATCAACGAAGCCGAAGCCTGGCGCGCCCAGATGCCGAAAGCCGGCCCCGCGCCGCGCATGCACCTGCCGCAGGGCGAGTCCTTCACGCTGGCGAACGGCTTGACGGTGATCCACCACTACAACCCGGCGCTGCCGCTGGTGTCGGCCGAACTGGTCGTGCGCAGCGGCTCGGACGCCAATCCGCCTGCCCTGCCCGGCCTGGCCGGCTTCACCGCGCAGATGCTCGACCGAAGGCACGGCCACCCGCAGCGCGCCGCGCATCGCCGACGACATCGCGCAGCTGGGCGCCTTCCTGGATGCCGACAGCAGCACCGCCGCCTCGACCGTCTCGCTGCTGTCGCTGCGCGCCAACTTCGGCGCCGCGCTCGCCTTGCTGGCCGACGTCGTCCTGCACCCCGCCTTCCCGACCGCCGAAGTCGAGCGCCAGCGCGCCAGCCGCCTCGGCGAACTGATGCAGCAGCGCGACGAGCCGGAACTGATCGCCGCGCTGGCCGCCGCCGGCGCCCTGTACGGCCCGCGCCATCCCTACGGCTACGGCCAGCTCGGCACCGAGCCGGCCATCCGCGCCGTCACGCGCGACGATCTGCACGGCTTCTGGCAGCGCCATTACGTGCCGGGCAATGCGGCGCTGGTGGTGGCGGGCGACATCTCGCGCGCCGAACTGAAAGCGCTGGCCGAGGCGCATTTCCTCGACTGGAAGAGCGCCCCGGTGCCGCCTCTGGCGCCGCGGCACACCCGGCCACGACCAAGGCGCGCGTGGTGCTGGTCGACCAGCCGGGCGCGGGCCAGACGGCGCTGCGCCTGACCACGCTGGCGGCCGAGCGCAAGACGCCGCCTGTACCCGGCGCTCGAGGTGATGAACGCGGCCTTCGGCGGCCTGTTCACCAGCCGCATCAACCAGAACCTGCGCGAAGACAAGGGCTATACCTATGGCGTGTACTCGGGCTTCCGGTACGACCGCACGCCCGGCCCCTTCATCATCGCCGGCAGCGTGCGCGCCAACGTCACCGGCGCCTCGGTGACGCGAATTGCTGAAGGAAGCGCAGGCGATGGTCGACACAGCCGCTGGGCGCCGACGAACTGGCCGGCGCGCGCAATGCCGAACTGCTGTCGCTGCCGAACCGCTTCGAGACCAACAGCGACATCGGCGCCAGCCTGGCCGAGACCTTCGTCTTCGACCTGCCGCTCGATTACTACAGCGCAGCTGCCGGCGCAGCCTGGCGGCGGTCACCGCGGCGCGACGTGCAGGCGGCGGCCAAGCGCTACCTCGATCCGGCGCAGCTGGTCGTGGTCGCCGTGGGCGAGCGCAAGAAGATCGGGGCGCAGCTCGACAAGCTGAAACTGCGGGCCGGTCGAGGTGCGCGACAGCGAAGGGCAACTGCGCCCATGAGCATGCTGACGCGACGAAAACATCGTGGAATCCTGGTCGCGCAACAGCGACCCGTGGGTGGCCGCCGTGCGCGGCAAGGAAATCGCCAGCCGCGCGCTGGTGACGGATGCGGCGATCGTCGCGGCCGTGCGTTCCTGCGCGCCGCGCACCGGCGTCGATCTCGGCTGCGGCGAAGGCTGGCTGGTGCGCGCCCTGCCGGAAGTGGCGATGGTCGGCGTCGATGCGATTGCCGGCCTGGTCGAGGCGGCGCGCGCGGCGGGCGGCAGCGCGGGCGACTTTCGCGTCATGTCGTATGAGGAGATCGCGCGCGGGCAAGCTGCAGCTGGCCGGTCGATGTCGCCGATCTGCAATTTCTCGCTGATCGGCGAAGCCTCCACGCGCCGGCCTGCTGCGCGCGGCGCCGACTTACCTGCGCCCGGGCGGCACGCTGATCGTGCAGACCGTGCACCCGCTGGCGTCCTGCGGCGACGCGCCGTATGTGGACGGCTGGCGCGAAGGCAGCTGGGCCGGCTTCAGCAGCGATTTCGCCGACGCCCCGCCCTGGTATTTCCGCACGCTGGCGAGCTGGGTGGCGCTGTTCCTGGACAGCGGCCTGCGCATCACCAGCCTGCGCGAACCGCTGCACCCGGACACCGGCAAGCCGGTATCGCTGATCCTGATGGGCCAGCTCCCCGATGATGAGCGCCCCGTGCGCACGCGGATGCGTGCAGGTGTTGGCGTACATCGCGCCGAACGGTTCAGCTTAGACGGAACGCGGTGCCGTCGGATGCAACCGCCAACGCGGTGCAGACAGTCCGCGTGGGCACAGGTGCGCAGCCGTACGGCTACAGCTAAAAAAAAGCCCGTCATGCGACGGGCTTCGATTCTGCTGCGAGGCTTCGATTACGCCAGCGGATCGATCACGAAGGCCGGCATCGTCGCCTTGTCACGCGCGCCATCCAGGAACTTATCGGCCGTCATCAGCGCTTCATTGATGGTGACATCCATGTCCAGATAGCGATAGGTGCCCAGGCGGCCGACGAAGGTGACGTTCGGCTCCTTGTTCGCCAGGTTCACGTACAGCTCGAGCTGCTGCTTGTCGCGCGCCAGGCGGATCGGGTAGTACGGGATGTCCTTCTCTTCGCACTGGCGGCTGTATTCCTTGTAGCAGATCGTCTTTTCGTGTTTTTCCCACGGCGAGAAGTGCTTGTGCTCGGTGATGCGGGTGTACGGCTTTTCGTTGTCGCAGTAGTTGATGACCGCGTTGCCCTGGTAGTCGCCGGTGGCGCGGAAGGTCTCGAAGTCGAGCGTGCGGTACGGCAGGCGGCCTTCGGCGTGCTTGAACCAGGCGTCGATCGGGCCGCTGTAGAAGACGTGCTCGTAGTCGGACTTCAGGTCCGGGTCGAAGCGGGTGTTCAGGTGCACGGTCACGCCCGGCACGTCGATGATGTTCTCGACCAGCGCCGTGTAGCCGTCGGCCGGCATGCCCTGGTACTTGTGGCTGAAGTAATTGTCGTCGTAGTTGAAGCGCACCGGCAGGCGTTTCAGGATGCTGGCCGGCAGTTCGCTCGGCTCCAGGCCCCACTGCTTGACGGTATAGGTCTTGAAGAAGGCTTCATACAGTTCGCGGCCCACGAAGCGCAGCGCCTGCTCTTCGAAGGTGGTCGGGTTTTCGATCGTCTTGTCGCCCAGCGACTGCAGGAATTCTTCCGCTTCGGCCGGACCCATGGTCTTGCCGAAGAACTGGTTGATCGTCAGCAGGTTGATCGGCAGCGTGAACACTTGCCCCTTGGTGATGGCCTTGACGCGGTTCACGTAAGGCTTGAACTCGGCGTAGCGGTTCACGAATTCCCAGGCGCGCTCGTTGTCGGTGTGGAAAATGTGCGGACCGTAGACGTGCAGCATGACGCCGGTTTCGGCATCGCGCTCGGAGTGGCAGTTACCTGCGATATGGGGACGCGATTCGAAGACTTCGACGGTGTAACCGGCTTGGGCAAGCTGGTTGGCAATCACAGCTCCGGAAAATCCAGCGCCGACGATGGCGATTTTCTTGTTCATGTGCTTCTATCCTAACTGTTGATTGATGTGGAACGAGCGTGGTCCACCGGCTGACCGGACCGACGCCGTCATGGTTGCAATGTCTGTGTCTGGTGGGACGGAGATACTGAGCGTTGGAAGTATTCTTGTTGCACGCTTCGCGGCACCCAGCGTTCTGTTTATTAATACACCGACAATTATATGACGCTGTTTGGGTTACCCCCGTTCGATTGGGAGGATGCCTGTAGTACATTTCCGACAAAAAAAATGCGGTGACGCCCCGCTTTACGTGTTCGCTTGCCGAATTCCGTTCTTGATCTAACATGTGAACAACTATTCACATGTTAATGATGAACAAACTCGACGACTACCGACGACGCCGTCGCCCAGATGGCGGACCTGTTCCACCTGCTGGGCGACCCGACCCGCCTGCGCATCGTGCTGGCCTGCCTGGCGCAGCCGACCGCGGTGGGCGAGATCGCCGCCACGCTGGCATTGTCGAGCTCGCTCGTCAGCCACCATCTGCGCCTGCTGCGCGCGGCGCGCATCGTCAAGGCCGAGCGCCAGGGCAAGCAGGTGTTCTACGCCGCCGCCGACGCCCACATCAGCACCCTGCTCGCCACCATGTTCGAGCACATCGCCGAACCCACCACACGGAATGGACGCATGAGCAACACGACCACGACCACGACCACCACGTCACGACCACGGCCATGGCCACGGCCACCACCATCACGCCCTGCCCGAAGCGGGCCACGGGCGCGCCTTCGCGCTGGCGATCGGCGTCAATTCGCTGTTCGTCGCCATCGAATTCGTCTACGGCTTCATCGCCAACTCGACCGCGCTGATGGCCGACGCCGGCCACAACCTGTCGGACGTGCTGGGCCTGGTGCTGGCCTGGGGCGCGGCGGTGCTGGCGAAACGCGCGCCGAGCGCGCGCTACACCTACGGCCTGCGCAGCACCTCGATCCTGGCGGCGCTGGGCAATGCCGTGCTGCTGCTGGTGGCCTGCGGCGCGATCGCCTGGGAAGCCGTGCACCGCTTGACCGCACCGGCGCCGGTGGCGGGCATGACGGTGTCGGTGGTGGCCGCCATCGGCGTGGCGATCAACGGCTTTTCGGCCTGGCTGTTCATGGCCGGCAGCAAGGGCGACCTGAACATCCGCGGCGCCTACCTGCACATGGCGGCCGATGCCGCGATTTCGCTGGGCGTGGTGATCTCGGGGCTGGTCATCATGGGCACCGGCTGGACCTGGCTCGATCCGGCGGTCAGCCTGGTGATCGTGGTGGTGATCGTGCTCGGGACCTGGTCGCTGCTGCGCGAGTCGCTGCGGCTGGTGATGGCGGCGGTGCCGGACAGCGTCGATGCGCGCGCGGTCGACCGTTTCCTGGCGCGAGCAGCCCGGCGTGGCCAGCGTGCACGACCTGCACATCTGGGCGATGAGCACGACCGAGACGGCGCTGACGGCGCACCTGGTGATGCCGGGCGGCTATCCGGGGGACAAGGCGATCGACGAGATCGTGACGCGCTTGCGCCACGATTTCGCGATCGGGCATTGCACGCTGCAGGTCGAAGAAGGGACCTTGCAGCACCAGTGCGCGTGTCGTGTAGTGGGCACGTGCCCACGCGTTCAGCCCGCCAGATTGGCGAACAGTGCGGTACTCAGATAACGTTCGCCGAACGACGGGATGATCACCACGATCACCTTGCCCGCATTCTCCGGCCGCTGCGCCACCTGCATCGCCGCCCACAGGGCCGCGCCCGACGAAATCCCGACCAACAAGCCCTCCTCGCGGGCGCGGCGCGCGCCGTCTCGAAGGCGTTCTCGTTGCTGACGGCGATGATCTCGTCGTAGATCGCGGTATTCAGCACCTGCGGCACGAAGCCGGCGCCGATGCCCTGGATCGGGTGCGGGCCCTTGGTGCCTTTCGACAGCATCGGCGAGGCTTCCGGCTCGACCGCGATGGCCTGGAAGCCCGGCTTGCTTTCCTTGATCACTTCGCCGACGCCGGTGATCGTGCCGCCGGTGCCGACGCCGGCCACCAGGATGTCGACCTTGCCGTCGGTGTCGTGCCAGATTTCCTCGGCCGTCGTGCGGCGGTGGACTTCCGGGTTGGCGGGATTGTTGAACTGCTGCGGCATGAAGGCGTGCGGGTCGCCGGCGATGATTTCCTCGGCGCGGCGGATCGCGCCGAGCATGCCTTCGGAGCCGGGCGTGAGCACCAGTTCGGCGCCATAGGCGCGCAGCAGCATGCGCCGCTCGTTGCTCATGGTCTCGGGCATGATCAGCTTGCAGCGGTAGCCGCGCGCGGCGCAGACCAAGGCCAGCGCGATGCCGGTGTTGCCGCTGGTCGGCTCGACGATGACGGTGTCGGGGCCGATCTTGCCGGCCTTTTCCGCCGCCTCGATCATCGACAGGCCGATGCGGTCCTTGACGCTGTGCGCGGGATTATGGAACTCGAGCTTGGCCAGGATCTCGGCCCCGCCCGGCGCCAGCTTGCGGATCCTGACGAGGGGGGTGTTGCCGATCAGTTCAGTGACATCGTTCGCGATACGCATGGCCAGTCTCCTCCCAGCTCGCAGAGTTGACAGGTTATTTAACGTCCGAGCAGTTCCACGTCGAAAAATCAATCGGTATCCGGCGGGAATCGATCCGCCCGGCGCGCCGCGCTTGCCGTAGGCGAGCTGGCTCGGGATGATCAGGGTGCGCTTGCCGCCGATCTTCATGCCGGCCACGCCCTGCTCCCAGCCCTTGATGACCTGGCCGGCGCCGAGGCGGAATTCGAGCGGCTCGCGGCCACTGTCGAGCGAGGAATCGAATTTCTTGCCGCGGCCCGTGGTCGACATCGGCCGGTGGAACCAGCCCGTGTAGTTGACGCGCACCTGGCTGCCGATGGTCGCTTCGCGGCCCTTGCCGACCACGCGCTCGATGATCTCGAGCTGGGGACCGGTCGCTGCCGGCGGCACGGGCTGGGCGGCCTGCGCGGCGGCGGCGGCCTGGGCGGCGGCACTGGTGTCGGTGGCGGCGGCAGCCTGGCCGGCGGCCTGCTGCGACGTGGCGGCGGCCTGGTCGGCCGCGCTCTGGACGCCTTGCTGGCGCACGGTGGTGGCGGCCTGGTCGGCGGTGGCCGGCGCATTGGCCGGGGTCGGCTGCTGGGCGTTGGCGGCGGCGGCCGCCAGCAGCAGGGCAACGAAAGATGGAACGACGCATCATGAGGGCTCTTTCAATGACAGGATTTCAATCGATATCCAATCATAGCAAGCCCCGGGCACCCTGCCCAGCGATGACTCAGGTGGTTACAAACTCGGGCGCCGCGGCCGTGGCAACCGGCTCCGTCCACAGCGGCCGCCTCCGCCAGCTTGCGCAGGATATGGGCCGCCGCGATCATGCCGAAGCTGGCCGTGACCACCATGCTCGAACCGAAGCCGGCGCAATTGAGGCCGGTCACGCGACGAGCCGATCTCGCAGGCATCTTCGCTTTCCGGATAGCGCAGCGGCTCCATCGAGAACACGGCGTCGATCCCGTATTTCTGCTTCTCGCCGCGCGAGAAACCATACTGCGCGCGCAGCAGCTTGCGCACCTTTTTCAGCAGCGGTTCCTGCTCGGTACGGCCCAGGTCGCGCACTTCGATCTTGGTCGGGTCGATCTGGCCGCCGGCGCCGCCGCTGGTGATCATCGGCAGCGCGTGCTCGCGGCAATACGCGATCAGGGCGGCCTTGGCCTTGACGCTGTCGATGGCGTCGACGACGTAATCGAAACCTTTGCCGTCGATCATCTGAACGATGTTGTCCGGCTCGATGAAATCCTCGACCAGGGTCACCTGGCAGAACGGATTGATCTGGGCGATGCGGTCGCGCAGCGCCTCGATCTTCGGCTGGCCGATGGTGCTGGTCAAGGCCTGGATCTGGCGGTTGATGTTCGATTCGGCCACGTTATCGAGGTCGATCAGGGTCAGGTGGCCGACCGCGCTCCGCGCCAGCGCCTCGACGATCCAGGAGCCGACGCCGCCCACGCCGATCACGCAAACGTGCGCCGTTCTAAAACGTTCCAGTGCACGCTCACCGTAGAGGCGGCCAATGCCGCCGAAACGGCGCGCAAAGTCGATGTCGTCTTCGCCAGCCGGCGCAAAAGGGAGGGTATCAATCGGGTTCATCCGCCCATTTTACCGGACCGATCTTTCGCATCCGCACTAAAATGACGCTTCGTCAATCAAAAAACTTCCCTCTGTCAAAAATACGCACATGAACGATTTCCTTCCTGATACCGCGCCCGGC
The DNA here is from genome assembly GCA_963729765.1 of uncultured beta proteobacterium. Taxonomy (GTDB): domain Bacteria; phylum Pseudomonadota; class Gammaproteobacteria; order Burkholderiales; family Burkholderiaceae_D; genus Telluria. The sequence goes on from CAVSPL010000018.1 coordinate 72,947, forward strand.
TTCGACCAGCCGATCGCCGTCCTCAAGCACTGCCATGGCCGCATCCGCAAGCAATTGACGACGCTCGAACGGCTGCTGTCGCACCTGCCCGAGCATGGCGCCGACGAGGCCGCGCGCCAGGCGGCGCGGCGCCGTGCTGAAGTATTTCGAAAAGGCCGCGCACCTGCACCACGACGACGAGGAACAAGACCTGATCCCGATGCTGCGCGCCGTGGCGCAAGGGGAAGACGCCGCCACGCTGCAGGCGCTGGCGCCGGTGATCCTGCAGGACCACCAGGATATGGATGCGCTCTGGCAGGATTTGCACGAGCAGCTGACGGCGATCGCCGACGGCAGCGCCAGCACCCTGTCGACGACTGCCGTGCAGCGCTTCAGCCAGCGCTATACGGCGCACATGGAGCGCGAGGAAAGCACGATGGCGCCGATGGCGATGCGCCTGTTTTCGCCCGAGCAGATGACGCAACTGGGCACGGCCATGCAGCGCCGCCGCGAATATTGGCGAAGCGCAAGCGGCGCCGTGCCGGAACCGGTCGGCGACGCCGTGGCCGGCCTGCGCAAGGATTACGGCCAGGCCAGCCTGAACGAGGACGAGGTGCTGGACGACCCGATGGCGCAGTTCACCAGCTGGTTCGAGCAGGCCTTGAAGGCGCAGGTCAACGAGCCGAATGCGATGAACGTGGCGACCGTGGATGCCAACGGCCGGCCGAGCTCGCGCATCGTGCTGGTCAAGCAGTTCGATGAACGCGGCTTCACCTGGTACACCAATTATGACAGCCGGAAAGCTCAGGAATTGCGCGCCAATCCTTATGCAGCCCTGCTATTCTTTTGGAGCGAGCTTGAACGCCAGGTTCGGATCGAAGGCCGGGTCGAAACGACCTCGGCTGAAGAAAGCGACAAGTATTTCCACAGCAGGCCGTTGAAGAGCCGCCTGTCGGCGATCGCCTCCCAGCAGAGCGCGCCGATCGACAACCGCGCGGCCCTGGAACGGAACTACGACGCGGTCGCCGCCACCGCGGGCGACGCGCCGGCAAGGCCCGCCAACTGGGGCGGCTTCCGCCTGGTGCCCGAGCGCATCGAGTTCTGGCAGGGACGGCGTTCGCGTTTCCATGACCGCATCGTCTACGAGCGGCAGGAAGACGGGAGCTGGGCACGGCAGCGTTTGCAACCGTAGCCGGTTCGTCCGGCGCGCCAATCGCCGGAGGACATCATGTTTTCTGCATTGAAGCTCAGCGCCTGGAGCACGGGCCTGCGCAGCCAGCTGTCGCTGCCCTTGCGCGTGGAACTGTGGAACGGAGAGCGTCTCGATTTTTCTTCCGATCCGCCGCGCGTCACCATCCGCGTGCCCGGGCCATCGAGCCTGCGCTACCTGCTCTCCCCCACCCTGTACAACCTGGGCCGCGCCTATGTCGAAGGCGCGCTCGAGATCCGCGGACGCGCCGCCGACATGATCCGCATCGGCAGCGAACTGGCCGCCGCCAAGGGCGAGTGCCGGGCGCCCCGCCAATCCGCTGTGGCAGCTGGGCAGCGCCACACCCGCGAAAGGGATGCCGAGGCGATCCGCTACCACTACGACGTCTCGAACGATTTCTACGCCGCCTGGCTCGACCCGAACATGGTGTATTCCTGCGCCTATTTCGAGAACGGCAGCGAGGACCTGGCCACGGCGCAAATCAAGAAGATCGACCACATCCTGCGCAAGATCGACCTGCGTCCGGGCCAGCGCCTGCTCGACATCGGCTGCGGCTGGGGCGCGCTGGCGATCCGCGCCGCGCAGCAGTTCGGCGCGCGCTGCGTCGGCATCACGCTCTCGGACAACCAGGCGCGGCTGGCGCGCGAACGGGTGGCGCAGGCCGGCCTCGAACAGGCAAGTCGAGATCCGGCTCCAGGATTACCGCGACCTCGACGGCGAATTCGACCGCATCACCAGCGTCGGCATGTTCGAGCACGTCGGCGTGCAGCATCTGCGCGGCTACTTCGAGAAGATCGGCACGCTGCTCGCGCCCGGCGGCGTGGTCATGAACCACGGGATCACCACGATCGACGTCGACGCCCGCGCCACGCCCTTCGGCGTCGGCGAGTTCATCGACCAGTACGTGTTCCCGCAGGGCGAGCTGGCCCACCTGTCGACGGTGATCAAGGCGATGCAGCAGGGCGGCCTGGAAGTGCGCGACGTCGAAAACCTGCGCCGCCACTACGCGCGCACCTGTGCGCTCTGGACCGAGAATTTCGAGAACCGCTTCGAGGCGATCGGCCAGCTGACCGACGCCAGGCGCCTGCGCATCTGGCACGTCTACCTCGCCGGCTGCGCCTACGCGTTCGCCCACGACTGGATCAGCCTGTATCAGATCGTGGGCGCGAAGGCCGGGGAGGATCCGGCGCAGATCCCCTGGTCGCGCAGGTACATGTACCCGTGACGGATTATTTCATCCAGTGGCGTGAAGGTCTTGCGGAACTTCGCCACCTTGGGCGCCACCACGAAGGCGCAGTACCCCTGCATCGGGTGCTGCGCATAATAATTCTGGTGATACTCCTCGGCCTTGTACCAGGTCTCGCTCGGCAGCAGCTGGGTCACGAGCGGCGCATCCCAGACCGCGGCCATCTCGGCGATCACCTGGTGCGCGGTCGCTTCCTGCTCCGGGTTCTCGAAGAAGATCACCGAGCGGTACTGCGGGCCGACGTCGTTGCCCTGGCGGTCCTGCGTCGTCGGATCGTGGATCGTGAAGAAGATCTGCAGGATGTCGCGGTAGCTGATGATCGCAGGATCGAATTCGAGCCGCACGACCTCGGCATGTCCGGTGCCGGCGCCGCAGACCTGTTCGTAGGTCGGGTTCGCCACATGCCCGCCCATGTAGCCCGATTCGACGCGCGTGACGCCGCGCACCTCCAGGTACACGGCCTCGACGCACCAGAAACATCCGCCGCCCAGGATTGCCACCTCAAGCCGCCCTTGCTCGCTCATCGCATGCCTCGATTGTCTCGTTGAATGGGTCGATGCTAACGCAAAGCCGCCCGCCATGCAGGTCCGATACCGGCCCGTGGCGACGGCCGGCAGGCGGCAGTGGCATAATGAGCATGCAACTTTCCAAGGTACCGATGAACACACGCTCCCCCCGCGCCACGACGCGCGGTTTCGACTCGGCGCATTTTCGCCAGGCGCTGTCGCAGTTTGCCACCGGCGTGACCGTGATCACGACGCGGCTTCCCGACGGCAGCTTCCGCGGCCTGACCGCCAGTTCGTTCAATTCCGTCTCGCTCGATCCGCCGCTGGTGCTGTGGAGCCTGGGCGCGGGCGCGAACAGCATGCCCGTCTTTTCCGGCAACTCGCACTACGTCATCAACGTGCTCGCCGCCGGCCAGCAAGACCTCGCATTGCGCTTCTCGCGCCGCACCGAGACCGATCCCTTCGAAGGCATCGACTACGAGCTCTCGCGCACGGGCATGCCGATCCTGAAAGGCGTCAGCCGCCTGGTTCGAATGCCACAACCGCAGCCGCTATCCGGAAGGCGACCACGTGATCTTCGTCGGCGAAGTCGAGGAATGCGACGTGCAGCCGCAGGCGGGACTGCTGTTTCATGGCGGGCGCTTCGGCGCTACCGGTCCTGCCTGACAAAAATGAAAATGGCTGTCGCAGTTTGAAAAGATGGCCCTGCTTCTCCTTTCTATAATGGCTGCCTACCAGAACCGAGACCAGGACCCCTCCATGCACCACGTCGATTCGCCACGCAAGGCTGCCTTTCCACTGGGACGACCCGCTCCTGCTCAACAGCCAGCTGACGGACGACGAGCGCATGATCCGCGACGCCGCCAACGCGTACTGCCAGGACAAGCTGCAGCCGCGCATCCTCGAGGCCTTCCGCCACGAGAAAATGGATACGACCATCTTCCGCGAGATGGGCGAACTCGGCCTGCTCGGTCCGACCATCCCCGAACAGTACGGCGGCCCCGGCCTGAACTACGTCGCCTACGGCCTGATCGCGCGCGAAATCGAACGCGTCGATTCGGGCTACCGCTCGATGGCGAGCGTGCAGTCCTCGCTGGTCATGGTGCCGATCTACGAGTTCGGCAACGACGCGACCAAAGAAAAATACCTGCCGAAGCTGGCCACCGGCGAATGGATCGGCTGCTTCGGCTTGACCGAACCGAACCACGGCTCCGATCCCGGCTCGATGGTGACCCGTGCGCGTAAAGTCGACGGCGGCTATTCGCTGACCGGCTCCAAGATGTGGATCACCAATTCGCCGGTCGCCGACGTGTTCGTGGTCTGGGCCAAGGACGACGAAGGCGCGATCCGCGGCTTCGTGCTCGAGAAGGACTGGAAAGGTCTGTCGGCTCCGGCCATCCACGGCAAGTTCGGCCTGCGCGCCTCCGTCACCGGCGAGATCGTGATGGACAACGTGTTCTGCCCGGAAGAAAACGCCTTCCCCGACGTGCGCGGCCTGAAGGGCCCGTTCACCTGCCTGAACTCGGCGCGCTACGGCATCGCCTGGGGCGCGCTCGGCGCCGCCGAAGCCTGCTGGCACACGGCGCGCCAGTACACGCTGGACCGCCATCAGTTCGGCAAGCCGCTCGGCCGCCAACCAGCTGGTGCAGAAGAAGCTGGCCGACATGCAGACCGAGATCACCCTGGGTTTGCAGGGCTGCCTGCGCCTGGGCCGCATGAAGGACGAGGGCACGGCGGCGGTCGAAATCACCTCGATGATGAAGCGTAACTCGTGCGGCAAGTCGCTCGACATCGCCCGCATCGCACGCGACATGCTGGGCGGCAACGGCATCTCGGACGAGTTCGGCATCATCCGCCACATGGTCAACCTGGAAGTCGTGAATACCTATGAAGGCACGCACGACATCCACGCGCTGATTCTGGGCCGCGCCCAGACCGGCATCGCCGCGTTCTGACGCCACGATTCCGGCGGCTTCACCCGCGCCGGGTGAAGCCCGTCCTGATTTCGTATCAAGTTGGCAACAGATCGGATAAAGCGACGATAGGGTAACGAATCGACGCAAGTTTCGCGTTACCATGTGTGCTAGATCAAGCAATGCCCTGCTGGTGTTCCACCTACTTCAAGCGCGCGGAACATGCACACATCTGGCCATCCAGTATTGTCGAATTTGCAACCCCAGGACGCCTCGGCCTTGTCGCTCGATTTATTGCTGAGCAACTTGCCGGGTGTGGTGTACCGCTGCCTGAACGACCCCAGCTGGACCATGATCTTCCTCAGCGCCGGGGTCGAGCAGCTGACCGGCTATCCGCCCTCCGCCTTCACGGGCGACCACGCGATGTCGTACGCCAGCCTGATCCATCCCGACGACCGCGCCCAGGTGGCCGACGACACCAACGCGGCCGTGCGCGAACGCCGTCCGTTCCAGCTGAATTACCGCATCACGACCGCCACCGGCAAACTGCGCTGGGTCTGGGAGCAGGGTGTCGGCCGTGTACGACGAGGACGGCAATGTCGAGGCGCTCGAAGGCTTCATTGCCGACATCACCGTGCTGCACCGCGCCGACCAGCTGGTGCTGGAGCAGGCCGCGCTGCTGGACAAGGCGCGCGACGCGATCTTCGTGATCGACATGGGCTCGCGCATCACTTACTGGAACAAGGGCGCCGAGCGGCTCTATGGCTGGGACGCGCAGGAGGCGCAGGGGCAGCGCATGTCCGACCTGCTGTGCGACGACCACGCCGCCTACAGCGAGGCCTACAAGACGTCGCTGAACGAAGGCGAATGGGTGGGCGAGCTGCACCAGCACCGGCGCGACGGCAGCACCCTGCATGCCGACACGCGCTGGACCCTGGTGCCGGCCGACCCGAGCTCCGGCACGCCGCAAAAAATCCTGGTGATCAGCACCGACATCAGCGAACGCAAGAGCAACGAGGCGCGCATCCACCGGCTCGCCTATTTCGACGCGCTGACCGAACTGCCGAACCGCGCCAGCCTGCTCGACCACCTGCGGCGCGCCCTGCTCGGGCAGTGCGCGCTCGCACAAGGTCGGGGCCCTGATGTTCCTCGACCTCGACAACTTCAAGACGCTCAACGACACGCATGGCCACGCGGCCGGCGACATGCTGCTGCAAGCGGTCGCGCGCCGCCTCGAACACAGCGTGCGCGAGGCCGACATGGTGGCGCGCCTCGGCGGCGACGAGTTCGTGATCCTGGTGCAGCCCGACGAAGAATCGCTCGACGCCGCGGCGCACCAGGCCGAAACCGTGGCGGCCAAGGTGGTGCAGGCCATGCGCACGCCCTTCCAGCTGGCGGACTTCGCGTATTCGGTGTCGACCAGCATCGGCGTGACGATGATCAGCGGCGCCACCGACACGGTGGAATCGACCCTCAAGCAGGCCGACACCGCGATGTACCAGGCCAAGGCGGCCGGCCGCAACACCTTCCGCTTTTTCGACCCCGACATGCAGGCCAAGTGGACGGCCCGCTCGGAACTGGAAAACGGCCTGCGGCGCGCGCTGCGCAACCGCGAATTCATCCTGAACTACCAGCCGCAGCTCGACGGCGACAGCCGCGTGATCGGCGCCGAGGCGCTGCTGCGCTGGCGCCAGCCGAACGGCGAGATCCTCTACCCCACCGACTTCATCAAGCAAGCCGAGGAAACCAGCCTGATCGTCGATATCGGCCGCTGGGTGCTGGCCACGGCCTGCGTGCGAACTGGCGCGCCTGGCAGCGCAATCCGGTGACGCGCCACCTGTCGCTGTCGGTGAACGTCAGCGCGCGCCAGTTCGTCGAGCCCGATTTCGTCGCCATGACCCAGGAAATCCTGGCCGCCACCGGGGTCGACCCGCACGGCCTGAAATTCGAGCTGACCGAAACCCTGGTGGTGACCGATTTCGCGCACACGGTCGAGACCATGGAAACCCTGCGCCGCCTCGGCATCACCTTCTCGCTCGACGACTTCGGCACCGGCTACTCGTCGCTGGCCTACCTGCGCAAACTCCCGCTGGACCAGCTGAAAATCGATTATTCCTTCATGCGCGACGTGCTCACCGACCGCAACGACGCCTCGATCGTGCGCTCGATCATCGCGCTCGGCGGCAGCCTGGGCCTGCAGGTGATTGCCGAGGGCGTCGAAACCCTGGGCCAGCGCGAATGGCTGTCCGAGGCCGGCTGCTTCGTCTACCAGGGCTATCTGTACGAACGCGCGCTGAGCGGCGAGCACTTCGCGGCTTACGCGTCCTGCCTGCACTGAGCCTTAATCGGACTCCACGCGCAAGCCACAGAAAGCGGCAATGCGGCCAGCGGCCGTGTCGACCGCGTCCTCATCGAGCCCGACGCCGAACCGGAAGCACTCCGCCGTCGTCCGGATCTCGATCAAGCCCTGGCCCAGGCCGAGCGCCGTCCATTTCCCCGCAGGCGAGAATGTCCCCGGCGTCGGCAAGCGCCGTATCGACACGATCTCGTCGGCGAAACAAGTCGAGCGCTGGCGCGGCTCCGCCTCGCCCCTGATGATATCAGCGTATCCCGGAACACCAGGTTTCGATACAGCATGCCGGCGACGAAAATCAGCATGGCGAGCATGACCGCCAGCGACAGGAAGGCCCGCGCCTGCGGGACGCGCGCCCAGGCGGATGGCAGTGCCGGCACGAGCATGATCATGAAAAGGCCGCCCAGCACGATCGGCATGAGATGCAGCTGCCTGGGGCAAACAATCCGTAGCGTGTCTGTCTGGTTCATGAGCGGAAAGGACGTAAAAAAACCGGCAGGGCTGCGACGCCGTGCCGGCCGGATCGCGGCGAACCGCGATTGTCGTTAGAACTTGTAGCCGACCGCCAGCACCACTGCCACCGGGTCCAGCTTCATGTGCTGGGTCTGGCCGGTCGAGAAGTGCACGTCGGTGCGCACGCGGCTCTTGTTGACGGTCACGTCGGCGAACCAGCGCTCGGTGAAGTTCATCGCCACGCCGGCCTGGGCGCGTGTAGGTGAACTTGTTGTCGATGTCGAAGGTCGTCGACGGGCCGCCCGGATTGGTCAGCGCGGTCAGCTTGCCCGAACCGCGTTGCCTTCATGAAGTAGGCATAGGTCGCGCCGATGCCGACGAAGGGACGGAAGGTCGCCGTTGGCGCGAAGAAGCGGTACTGCGCGAACAGGGTCGGCGGCAGCGCCTCGACCGTGCCCAGCTCGCCGGTGCCGGCGATCGAACCCGCGCCGATGATCTTGTGCTTGTACGGCGTGCCGAGGGCACCCTCGAGCGAGATGTTGTCGGTGAGGCCGTAGGCGACGATCAGCACCGGCTGGATGTCGCTCGAGACATCGGCCTTGGTGAACGGCAGTGCCGGCGCCGAGATATCGCCGCTTTCGACTTTCGGGGTCAGCTGGTTGAAGCCGAATTTGGCGGTCCACTGGCCGGCCGACTGGGCCGACGCGTTCGCGGCGCAGGCCAGCGCGGCGGCGGCGATCAGCGTCTTGGCGACGCTATTCATACGTACTTTCATTATTTCTCCTGAATTCTTTTTAGAGCCGGCTGCGCCACCTGCCCGCAGGCAGGCGCAGCCGCGGCTTTGATCCCCGTATTACAGCCAGCCCTTGACGGCCATGTCCTTCAGGACATAACGCGTGACCAGCCAGTACTCGTATGGGGTCGGGTGGATGTCATCGGCGAACATGTAGTGGCTGACGTCCGGCGCCGACAGCGTGCTCTTGGTGCAGGTGAGCGACGATTCGGTGCGTGCAGGCCTTTTGCGAGGTGTTGGTCAAGCCGTAGATGGCCGGGTTGATCACCTGGTCGTGGCTGACCGAGAACAGGTCGACGTAGGCGATGCGCGGGTCTTCGCCCAGGCCGGCCTTCAGCTGTGCGTTGAAGGTGTCGACCATCGCGCTTGATCAGCGTCTGGGTCTCGGCGCTCTGCGCCTTGCCCGACGGGGTGCTGGCGACGTCCGGCAGGTTGTTCACGACGACGTAGTTCGCGCCCTTGGCGACGAGCTGGGTCTTGACGATGGCAGCCAGTTCGGCGCCGGCCTTGCCCAGTGCGGCGACCAGCACCGGACCTTGGGCGGCGGCGTAGTCGGCGCCGGCCTTGGCGCCGGCCGCTTGCGCGTCGGTACCGGCCTTGGCGGCGGCGGCTTGCGCTGCCTGCACATTGGCGCCGAGCTGGGCGGCTGCGGTGCATGGCGGCGGTGGCGATCGCGGTCTGGTTGCCGCCTGGCGGCAGCCGAGGTTTGTACGGCCGAGGCCGATGCTTGCCTGTGCGGTTGCCTGGTTGGCAGCCGGCACGGTGGCGACCAGGCCGCCGATCAGCAGGGTCGGGAAGGCCTTCTGGCCAGCGGCGGTGCCGGCGGCGGTGGCGCCGGCGCTCAGCCCGCCCAGTTGCATCAGGACGTCGTTACCGCCGGCCATGATGGTGACCAGTTCGGTGCCGGTGAACTTGCCGCCGGTCTTGGCCAGGTGGTTGGCGACCTGGGAGACGACCGGCAGGGTCATCTCGCCCAGTTCCGGCTTGACGGCACGGTTGCCCGGGCCGATCGGGTCGGTGACGCGGGCGCCGCCCTGTGCGTAGTTGAAGCAATTCGGCGTTGTTGACGATCGGGACGTTGAAGTCGAGCGCCGGATTGGCGTTGTCGGTACCCTGCAGGCCGGTCTGGGCTGCGCACGGCTTCGGCAGGTTCAGTTCCGCAGGCCAGCACTTCCGTCCAGTTCAGGCCGGTGTACGCCGAATTCGCGGCGGTGTTGTCGCCGTTGATGGTGAACTTGCCGCCGCCTGCGGCCGTGATCGCGCCCACGTTGTAGGTGCCGACGTCCGACAGGCTGTCGCCGAAGGTAACTTGCTGGGTAAACGCAACCTTGTGCGTTTGATCGCCACCGCTGCTACCGGTGCCGCCGCATGCGGCCAGCGCAGCTGCAGCCAGCAGCGCGAGCGCGAAATTCATTTGACGCATTGTGTCTCCTAAAAGGAATGAGATATTTTTCTGTGAAACGAACGCCCGTGCTATTCGTATCCCAAACTAATATGCCAGTGTTCTTTCCGCTTGTATAGAAATATTGCTTGTCATGGTGTCAACCACGGACAACGCGGGCAAGCGAAGGCTGGCAAGGTCTGCCGATTATATCAAGCATTGCTTTGAAGATAAGTGGGGAATCTGCAAAAAGGCAGCAAAGCGGTGACTTACGCCACATCCATGCGCGCTGTCGAGCTGCCTTACATGCCCGCGTCGCGGTTGAGCAAGCCGTGCACGATGCCGGTCGAACCGTGCGCCGCGCGGCGCAGGCGGTCGTTGACGCCGAGCCAGGCGCCGTCCTGCGGCGGCGCCTCGACCAGGATCACGTCGGCGCCCTGCCCGTCCATCGCGCGCAGGGCCGCGTACAGCGCATGCGCGAAGCCTTCCGGCGTGGCCGGCAGGCGAGTCGCCGCGTGCGCCGCCGGCAAGTCCGAATAGTGGATCAGCGCGACCTTGCGGCCGGCCGCCGTCATCTTGCCCAGCGTCTGCGCGCAGCGTCGCCGTGTCCTGCATCGCCACCGGCGTGTGCGGCGCGTAATGCGATTCGAGCGTGCCCGAGGCGCGCGGCGCGGCGACGTCCGGCGCGCCGGGCAGCATGTCGATCACGGCGGCGATCGCTTCCGCGCTGACGTGGCCCGGACGCAGCAGCACCGGGCCGTGGGTCGCCAGGCGAGACAGGTCGACGATGGTCGATTCGATGCCGACCTGCGAGGCGCCGCCATCGAGCACCATGGCCAGCGACGCCGTCGCCGGCGAATTCGTCGCGCACGTGCTGGGCCAGGGTCGGGCTGACGTGCCCGAATTTGTTGGCCGAGGGCGCCGCGACGCCGCCCTGCCCGCCCTTGAAGGCGCGCAGCAAGGCGATCGCCACCGGATGCGACGGGCAGCGCAGGCCGACCGTGTCCTGGCCGCCGCTGACGGCGTCCGGAATGTTCGGCGCGCGTTTTAAAATCATGGTCAGCGGACCGGGCCAGAAGGCCTCGGCCAGGGCATGCGCCTCCGGCGGGATGTCGCAGGCCCAGTGCGCCATGTCCGCTTCCGGCGCCAGGTGCACGATCACCGGATGATCCTGCGGGCGGCCCTTGGCGGCATAGATGGCGGCGACCGCCGCCGGGTTTTCGGCATCCGCGCCCAGGCCATACACGGTCTCGGTCGGAAAGCCGACCAGCTGCCCGGCTTCGAGCGCACGCGCGGCCGCATCGATGACGGATGGATCGAGTTCGTGCAGGCTCACGGGGCAATTCCCAGGATGGCGCAGGCAGCCTGCAGGCGTTCCTGCGCCGCTTCCAGCGTGGTCGCAACAAACGTCACGTGGCCCATCTTGCGGCCGCGGCGCGGGTCGTCCTTGCCGTACAGGTGCAAAAACGCGCCCGGCAGCGCCAGCACCTGGTCCCAGGCGGGTTCGCGCACCTGGTCACCGTCGAACCAGACGTCGCCCAGGATATTGAGCATGACGGCCGGCGAATGCTGACGACAATCGCCCAGCGGCAGCCTCGCCATCGCCCGCACCTGCTGCGCGAACTGGCTGGTGACGCAGGCATCGATCGTGTAGTGCCCGCTGTTGTGCGGACGCGGCGCCATTTCGTTGACGACCAGGGTGCCGTCCTCGAGCACGAAGAATTCGATGCACAGCACGCCGACATAACCGAGCGCGGCAACGATCGCCTGCGCCGCATCCTGGGCGCGCCGCGCGCATTCCGGCCGAGACGTTCGGTCCCGGCACGGTGGTCGTGAACAGGATGCCGTCGCGGTGCACGTTCTCGGCGATCGGATAGACCACCGAGGCGCCGTCCGCGCCGCGCGCCGTCAGCACCGACACTTCGTAGGCCAGCGGCAGCATTTTCTCGAGCAGGCAGGTCACGCCCTGCATGGCCTCGAAGGCCGCGCGCACGTCCTCGCGGCTTTTCACGCGCACTTGCCCCTTGCCGTCGTAACCCATGCGCACCGTTTTCAGGATGCCGGGCAGCAGCTCGTCTTCGATGTCGGCGATGTCGTCCAGCGAGGCGATCACCTTGTGCGGCGCCGGCATCACGCCGGACTGCGGCGCGCAGTCGACGAAGAAGCGTTTTTCCGCGATACGGTCCTGGGCGATCGAGACGCAGGCGCCGTTCGGCGCGACGAAACTGCCGTGCGCCAGCAGCTTCATGCTGTCGGCCGGCACGTTCTCGAATTCGGTGGTGACGGCGGCGCACAGGGCGGACAACTGGCCCAGCGCGACGCTGTCGGTGTAGTCGGCATTGATCAGGCGCTCGGCCACTTCGCCGGCCGGGCAGGTGGCCGCCGGTTCGAGCACGGCGACCTTGTAGCCCATCGCCTGGGCGGCGTGGGCGAACATGCGGCCGAGCTGGCCGCCGCCCATCACGCCGAGCCAGGTCGGCGGATTGGCGCTGGGCAGGAATGCGCCTTCCTGCGAATTGCTGTTGTTACTCATGGGTTGTACTCACTGCGCCTTCAAACGGGCAAAATCATCGCCTTGGCGGCGGCGGTCTGGTCCAGGCGGAACTGTTCCAGCTGCGCGGCCAGGGCATCGTCATTGCGCGGCGAGCATCGCCACCGCGGTCAGCGCGGCATTCGCGGCGCCCGCTTCGCCGATGGCGAAGGTGCACACCGGCACGCCCTTCGGCATCTGCACGATCGACAGCAGCGAATCCTCGCCGCGCAAATACTTCGACGGCACCGGCACCCCGAGCACCGGCACGATGGTTTTCGCGGCCACCATGCCCGGCAGGTGGGCTGCGCCGCCGGCGCCGGCGATGATCGCGCGCAGGCCGCGGCTACGGGCCGTCTCGGCATAGGTGAACATTTCGTCCGGCATGCGGTGCGCCGAAATCACCTGCGCCTCGAAGGGCACGCCGAACTGTTTCAATACGTCGACCGCATGCTTCATCACGTCCCAGTCGGACGAGGAACCCATGATGACGCCGACCAATGGCTTTACTTCATTCGTCATCTCAGGCCTTCAGCTTTTCGCCGGTCAGGCGTTCGATGGCTTCGAAGTACTTGGCCTGGGTTTTATCGATCACGTCCTGCGGCAGCGCTCGGCGCCGGTGCGGTCTTGCCCCAGTCGGTCAGCGTTTCGAGGTAGTCGCGCACGAACTGCTTGTCGAACGAAGGCGGCGACATGCCCGGCTTGTACGAATCGGCCGGCCAGAAGCGCGAGGAGTCGGCCGTCAGCACTTCGTCCATCAGGTGCATCACGCCGTTCTCGTCGAGGCCGAATTCGAACTTGGTGTCGGCGATGATGATGCCGCGCGTGGCCGCGTACTCGGAGGCGGCGGTGTACAGGGCGATCGAGACGTCGCGCATCTTGGCGGCCAGTTCAGGACCGATGCGCGACTCCATGTCGGCGAACGAGATGTTCTCGTCGTGTTCGCCGAGGTCGGCTTTCGCGGCCGGCGTGAAGATTGGCTGCGGCAGCTTTTCGGCCTGTTGCAGGCCGGCGGGCAGTTCGATGCCGCAAATCGATCCGCTTGCCTGATAGTCCTTCCAGCCGGAACCGATGATGTAGCCGCGCACGACGGCTTCGACCATGATCGGTTTCAGGCGCTTGGCGACGACCGCGCGGCCGCGCACCTGCTCGACTTCGTCGGGCGCCACGACGCTTTCCGGCGCCACGCCGGTCAGGTGGTTCGGCACGATGTGGCCGAGCTTCTCGAACCAGAAATCGCTCATCTGGTTCAGCACCATGCCCTTGCCCGGGATCGGTTCGTTCATGACGACGTCGAAGGCGGACAGGCGGTCGGTGGTGACGATCAGGATCTTGTCGTCGCCGACGGCGTAGTTGTCGCGCACTTTGCCGTGGCCGAGCAGTGGCAGGGACTTGATCGTGGTTGTGTAGAGGCTGTTCATAGGAGGACTATCAGAGAAACGAACTTAGAAGAGACACGGGCTGCCGCAGCAGCCCGTTCCAAACAGGTATATTACTTGACGACTTGGGCCAGCTCGCCGGCCTTGTAACGCTCGGCCATTTTTTCCAGCGGGATCGGCTTGATCTTCGCGGCCTGGCCTTCGCAGCCGAAGGAGAGGTAACGGGCCTTGCAGATCTCGGTCGCCGCTTCGCGCGCAGGCTTCAGGTAATCGCGCGGATCGAATTTACGCTGGATTCTGGAACAGGTATTTGCGGATCGCGGCCGTCATCGCCAGGCGGATGTCGGTGTCGATGTTGATCTTGCGAACGCCGTGCTTGATGCCTTCCTGGATCTCTTCGACCGGGACACCGTAGGTTTCCTTCATGTCGCCGCCGAATTCGCGGATGATCGCCAGCAGTTCCTGCGGCACCGACGACGAGCCGTGCATCACCAGGTGGGTGTTCGGGATGCGCGCGTGGATTTCCTTGATGCGGTCGATCGCCAGGATGTCGCCGGTAGGCTTGCGCGTGAATTTATAGGCGCCGTGCGAGGTGCCGATGGCGATTGCCAGCGCGTCGCACTGGGTGCGCGCGACGAAGTCGGCCGCTTGGGCGACGTCGGTCAGCAGCTGCTCGCGGGTCATGGCGCCGTCGGCGCCGTGGCCGTCTTCCTTGTCGCCCATCATGGTTTCGAGCGAACCGAGCACGCCCAGTTCGGCTTCGACGGTCACGCCGATCGAGTGCGCGAATTTCACGACTTCTTGCGAGACTTCGACGTTGTATTCATACGAAGCGACCGATTTGCCGTCGGCTTCGAGCGAACCGTCCATCATCACCGAGGTGAAGCCCGAACGGATCGCGCCCATGCAGATCGCCGGCGACTGGCCGTGATCCTGGTGCATGACGACCGGGATGTGCGGGTAGGCTTCGACGGCGGCGTCGATCAGGTGGCGCAGGAAGGCTTCGCCGGCGTACTTGCGCGCGCCTGCCGAGGCTTGCATGATGACCGGCGAACCGGTGGCATCGGCCGCGGCCATGATGGCCTGGACTTGCTCCAGGTTGTTGACGTTGAAGGCCGGCAGGCCATAGCCGTTTTCAGCAGCATGGTCCAGCAATTGACGCAGGGATACGAGTGCCATGGTAGTACTCCAAACAATAAGAAAACCGTTTTAGGACTTCGACAACGCGAAGCGGCCTTTTATTCTTTATAGGTCTCGCCGACACGCACGATCTTGAGCGCATTGGTACCGCCGGCCTCGCCCATCGGCGAACCCCAGGTCACGACGATGGTGTCGCCCGGGCGCACCATGCCTTCCTTGATCAGCAGCTCTTCGGCCTTGCGCAGCACGGCATGGCTGCCGCCTTCCTGCAGCAAGTGGAATGCTCGCACGTTCCGGTACAGCGAAGCCTTGCGCTGCGTCGTTTGTGACGGGGTCAGGGCGAAAATCGGCGTGTCGATGCTGTGACGGCTCATCCACAGTGCGGTCGAGCCCGATTCGGTCAGGGCCACGATGGCCTTCACTTCCAGGTGGTGCGCGGTGAACAGCGTCGCATAGGCGATCGACTGGTCGATGCGGGTGAATTCCACGTTCAGGAAGTCGGCGTCGAGCTTGTTGTATTCGGATTGCTCGGCTTCGGCGCAGACGGCGGCCATCATCTCGACGGTTTCGATCGGGTACTTGCCCGAGGCCGTTTCGGCCGAGGTCATGACGGCGTCGGTGCCGTCCAGCACGGCGTTCGCCACGTCCGACACTTCGGCGCGGGTCGGCACGGCGTTGACGATCATCGACTCCATCATCTGGGTCGCGGTAATGGCCAGCTTGTTCGACGCGCGCGCCATGCGGATCATGCGCTTTTGCAGCGCCGGCACGGCGGCATTGCCCACTTCGACGGCCAGGTCGCCGCGCGCCACCATGATGCCGTCCGAGGCGTCGAGGATTTCCTGCAGCACAGGGATCGCTTCGGCGCGCTCGATCTTGGCGATCATCAGCGGCTTGTGGTGGTAGGGTTCGCCGGCGATGTTCGCCAGCTGGCGCGCCATTTCCATGTCGGTGGCGCTCTTCGGGAAGGAAATCGCCAGGTAATCGGCCTGGAAGCTCATCGCGGTCTTGATGTCTTCCATGTCCTTCGCGGTCAGGGCCGGCGCGGTCAGGCCGCCGCCCTGGCGGTTGATGCCCTTGTTGTTCGACAGCTCGCCGCCCACTTTCACCGTGGTGCAGATCTCGTGGCCGACGACCTTGTCGACGATCAGCACGATCAGGCCGTCGTTGAGCAGCAGCTTGTCGCCCGGACGCACGTCGCGCGGCAGCGCCTTGTAGTCGAGGCCGACGCGTTCCTGGTTGCCCAGCTCGCCGTTCTCGCCCCACTTCGCGTCGAGCATGAACTTGTCGCCGTTGACCAGTTCGATCTTGCCTTCTTCAAACTTGCCGACGCGGATCTTCGGACCCTGCATGTCGGCCATGATCGCCACTTCGCGGCCGCATTCGGCGGCGGCGCGGCGCACCAGGGTGGCGCGGTCGATGTGGTCTTGCGCCTTGCCGTGCGAGAAGTTCAGGCGCACGACGTCGACGCCGGCGCGGATCATTTTGACGAGGATGTCGAAGTCGGTCGAGGCCGGTCCGATGGTAGCGACGATCTTGGTGCCACGGTACATGAGCTGTCCTTTAAAAAAGCAAAACGCAGCCCGAGGCTGCGCCGGTCTTACTGTTTGCTGCGCTGCAGGAGGATATCGACCGCAGGCAGGGTTTTGCCTTCCAGGAATTCGAGGAAGGCGCCGCCGCCGGTGGAGATATAGCCGATCTTGTCGCCGATATTGTATTTGGCAATCGCCGCCAGGGTGTCGCCACCGCCCGCGATCGAGAAGCCCTTCGAGTCCGCAATCGCCAGGGCGAGGGTCTTGGTGCCTTCGGCGAACTGGTCGAATTCGAACACGCCGACCGGGCCGTTCCAGACGATGGTGCCTGCCGTGGCGACCTGTTCGGCCAGCATGGCGGCCGTCTTCGGGCCGATATCCAGGATCATGTCGTCGTCGCTGACATCGGCCACGTCCTTGACGGTGGCAGCGGCGCTTGGCGCGAATTCCTTGGCGCAGACGACGTCCACGGGAATCGGCACCGAGGCGCCGCGCGCGCTCATCATGTCGATGATCTGCTTTCGCTTCGGCCACCAGGTCGTTCTCGACCAGCGACTTGCCGATGTTCAGGCCGACGGCCTTCATGAAGGTGTTGGCGATGCCGCCGCCGACGATCAGGTTGTCGACTTTACCGGCCAGGCTTTGCAGGATGGAGAGCTTGCTCGACACTTTCGAGCCGGCGACGATCGCCAGCAGCGGACGCGCCGGCTGGCCGAGGGCTTTGCCGAGCGCGTCGAGTTCGGCGGCCAGCAAGGGGCCGGCGCAAACGACAGGCGCGAACTTGGCGATGCCGTGGGTGGTCGCTTCGGCGCGGTGGGCGGTGCCGAAGGCGTCGTTCACGTACACGTCGCACAGCTTGGCCATTTTCTGGGCCAGCGCATCGTCGTTCTTCTTTTCGCCCTTGTTGACGCGGCAGTTTTCCAGCAGCACGACCTGGCCCGGCGCGACGTCGACGCCATCGACCCAGTTTTGCTTGAGTTCCACCGGCTGGCCGAGCAGCTCGGACAGGCGCGCGGCGACCGGCGCCAGCGTGTCTTCCGGCTTGAATTCGCCTTCGGTCGGACGGCCCAGGTGCGAGGTCACCATGACGGCGGCGCCGGCTTTCAGGGCCGCTTGAATGGCGGGCACCGAGGCGCGGATACGCGTGTCTTCGGTGATATTGCCGTTGTCATCCTGCGGCACATTCAGGTCGGCGCGGATGAAGACGCGCTTGTCTTTCAGGGCATCGCGATCGATCAGGTCTTGCAAGCGGGTGAAACTGAGAACGGCGTCCATATCGGCTCAACAGTGAAAAAGTGAAAGAACGATATTCTACCTTAGCCAAGGCCACGCAAAAACGTGTGTAACTCGCAACAGTGTGAATACGAGCATGCCGAACACGATGGTTTGCAACATGTTCTTGCGCCACAGGTAGAAACCGATCGACGCGATACCCGCCAGCAGTTTCGGATTGCCCAGCGCCAGATGCACGTTGCCTGCGCTGTCGAGCAGCAGGTCGGGCCCGATGATCGCCGCCAGCGCGCAGGCCGGCGCATAGCGCAGCATGTCCTGCACGCGCGGCGGGATCGACACCTTGTGACCGGCCAGCCAGAAGCCGCTGCGGGTGATGACGGTCGACAGCGCCAGCACGGCGATGACCGCCCAGATTTCCCAATCAGCCATGGCGCACCTTGCGTTTTTCGAGGAGGCTTTCCGTCGCCATGGCGGCCAGCATGCCGGCCAGCACGGCCGCCAGCAGGCCCAGTTTATACGGCAGGCCGGACGCCGCCACCGACACCGCGGCGGCCACGATGACCCCGCACAGCACCGCGCTGTTGATGACCAGCGGCACCGTGATGCACAGGATCGCCAGGGTGCCGGCGAAGCCGAGCCCCCAGGCCGTCGGGATCGTGCTTCCCAAAAAGATGCCGATCAGCGAGCCGGCCTGCCAGGACAGCCAGTTCGGGAACATCAGCCCTTGCAGGTAAGACAGCTTGCCGGGAATCGCCGCCATGGTCGGGAAGCGCTGCAGGAACAGGGCCACCGTCAAGTCGCCCGAGATATAGCCATAGACCAGGCGCTGCTTCCAGGGCAGGTGCGCGAAATGCGGCCCGAGCAAGGCGGAAAAGATCACGAAGCGCAGGTTCACCACCAGTCCGGTGGCGAACACGACCCAGATCGGCGCATGCGCGATGATCAGCGGCAGCGAAGCCAACTGGGCGGAGCCGGCGTAGACGAGCAGGGTCATGCCGGTGGCCTGCAGCACGGTCAGTCCACTCTTGACCATGGCGATGCCGACCACCATGCCCCAGGCGGCGATGCCGAACAGCGTCGGCAAGCCGGTTTTCAGCCCTTCGCGCCAGAGGTCGGGATCGTGGCGTTCGACGATGAGCGGCTGGCAGGATCAGGCGCGCTCATGTCGCCTCCCAACAACAGGGAACTACATGAGTCAAACGGGGACAAAAAGACATGAAGCGAACGATGTGATCAATCCGCCATTCTACCGATCATCCCGGACAGCCGCTCTTATCCGTTAAAATCCTGTCTTTGCCCAACTTTGCGTACCGGAGAATTGAATGACTGACAAGACGATGCCTGTGGTGGAACTCGAGGCCAAGGATTTGCCGGCCCACTGCCCGAACCCGGCCATGCCGCTGTGGTCGTCGCACCCGCGCGTCTTCCTGGATTTCGACCATGACGGCGAAGCCAAGTGCCCCTACTGCGGCACCCGCTACCGCCTGGCCCCGGGCGTGGCGTTCAAGCACCATTAATAATGGAGGCGGTTCGATAAGTCATGACCTATCGCGCCCCACGCTGGCTGCCCGGCGGCCACCTGCAAACGATCTACCCGGCCAAGTTCGCCGCCAAGCCGCATGTGCGTTACCGGCGCGAGCGCTGGGATATCCATGATCCGACCCTGGGCGACGATTTCGTCGATGTCGATTTCGTCGACGGCGCGCCGGGCAACCACTGGTCGTGCTGTTCCACGGGCTGGAAGGTTCGTCGAACAGCCATTACGCGCGCAGCCTGATGGCGGCACTGGCCGAGCGCGGCTGGTCGGGCGCGGTGCCGCATTTTCGCGGCTGCTCCGGGGAGCCGAACCGCACGGCGCGCTTCTATCATTCGGGCGACGCGCGTGAAGTCGACTGGATCATGGCGCGCATGCGCGCACGCGCCAGCCGGCCCCTTGTACGCGGCCGGCGTGTCGTTGGGCGGCAACGCCCTGTTGCGCTGGCTCGGCGAATCCGGCGACAGCGCGAATTTCGTGAAGGCCGCCGCCGCCATTTCCGCCCCGCTCGACCTGGCGCGCGGCGGCGAAGCCCTGTCGTCGGGCTTCAACATGCTCTACACGCGCATGTTCCTGCAGACCCTGAAGCCGAAGTGCCTGGCCAAGCTCGAACAATTTCCCGACCTCTTCGACCGCCAGGCGCTGCTGGCCGCGCGCGACCTCTACGCGTTCGACAATGTCGTCACCGCGCCGCTGCACGGCTACCGCGACACCGACGACTACTGGCACCGCGCCAGCGCGCGCCACGTGCTGCACGACATCACCGTGCCGACCCTGGTCCTGAATGCGCGCAACGATCCCTTCCTGCCGGGCGAGCACCTGCCGACCAGCGCCTCGCCGGCGGTGACGCTCGAGTATCCGGAAGAAGGCGGCCATGTCGGCTTTCCGGGCGGGTCCTTCCCGGGACGGAACGACTGGCTGCCGCAGCGCATCCTCTCCTTTTTCGATGCGGCCGATGGGTCAAACTGCGCGCCGAACGCGGGCGAACTATGCGAAGCTGACAAGCATGGATGACATCGTAAAACAAGCAATGGCCAAATGGCCGAACGTGCCGCACTGCTACGGCTGGCTCGCACTCGACGGGCGCGGCAACTGGCGCATGCGCGACGAAGCGGCGCAACAGGCCGGCGCACCCGGCGACAAGCTGAACAACGCCACATTGATCGGCTTCATCAACCGCAACTACGGGCACGACGACGCCGGCCGCTGGTATTTCCAGAACGGTCCGCAGCGCGTCTACGTCAATCTGGAGGCGACGCCGTATATCGCGCGCACCGACCCCGCGCAGGGCCTGGTGCTGCAGACCGGCGCCCCGCTGGCCGCCATCGAGCGCCTGTATCTGACCGAAGTGGGCGTGGCCATCGTGCAGGCCGGCGACGTGCTGGCCCAGGTCGATGACCGCGACGTCGCGCAATTGTTCGAGGCACTGGAGCTGGACGGCAAACCGGCCGACGACGATGCGCTGATGCGCTGGCTGGACGGCGGCGCCGGCACCTTGAGCCTGCGCTGGCAGGGGAACACCATTCCCGCCGAACGTGTCGTGCGCGAGGAACTGCCGCAGCGCTTCGGCTTCGTGCGCACGCCTGCCGCCCCGCTGCCCGCCGATGGCTGAGCATCGATTCGATAGTGTTTGGGAAGCTGGTCGTGATCGCCGGCGCACCCGGCGCATGCGCAGGCCTTGTATGCCGGGCGCGGACGGCAAGCGCCGCGCCGCCGACTTCATCGTCCCGCACGATGTCGCCGAAGACGAACTGGCGGAATACCTGGCCGACCATGTGTCCACGAAAACGCGACGCCGAAACACGCCAGGTCGAACTGAGCTGCGGCTACGCCTACCTGCGCTTCTCTTCTTCCTTCTCTTCCTTCTGGCGCACCTTGAGCTCGCGCTCGCGCGCATCGATCACGGATTGCTCGTAGAAGGAGACATCGCTCGCCTTGCGCGCGAAGTTGAGTTGGTCCACCGCCGCCGGCAAGGCGCCGGCCAGCACATACGATTCGGCCAGCGCCATGTGCTGCAGCGCGATCTTGCCCTGGTTCGAATACGCCTTGGCCAGCAGGTCGTACAGTTTTGCATCCTCGCGGTACATCTGCACCTGCTCGCGCAGGTAGCGCGCCGCGTCCTCCTGCTTGCCGGCGCTGATCATCGCATCGGCATACTGGCGCGCCAGCGCGCGCGACAGCGGGTAGCGGCTGGTGGCGTCCGCGGCATCCTTCAAGGCCTGCTGGGCGACCTCCTTCGGCTGCCCGGGCGCCAGCTTGATTTCCAGGTCGAGCATGGCGAACATGGCGCCGCCGTCGCTGGCCGGCGCGGCGGAAAAGACGCCCTCTTTCGGCTTGATCGTGGCACGCGCCTTGTCCAGCCAGCTGCGCGCCCCGGCCAGGTCGCCTTCTTTCAGCGCCAGGAAGGACAAGCCGTACTGCGCGGCCGCCTGCTGCTGGCGGTGCTGCGCGCTCAGCTGGGTCTGGAACGCGGTGCGCGTATCGCGGCGCCCGTTCGTGCTCATGTCCTGCAGCACCCGCGCGCGCGCCTTGGCGAGGTGGAATTCGATCGCGTCGGCGCGCAGCCGGTACGGCGTTTCGCGGATACGCGCCTGGATGTCGACGATGCGGTCGCTCGTCAGCGGGTGGCTGCTGAGGAAGGCCGGGATTTCGCCATACACCTTGGTCGCGCTTTGCAGGCGCCGGAAGAAGGCCACCATGCCCGAGGTATCGTAGCCGCCGGCGCTCATGATCTGGAAACCCACGCGGTCGGCCTCGCGCTCGGCGTCGCGGCTGAAATTCAGTTGGCGCTGCACGGCCAGGCCCTGCCCGCCCATCAGCACGCCCATGGCCGCATCCGGGCTGGCGCGGGCCGCCAGCGCCGCGAGGATGAAGGCGGCCAGCGGCAGCAGCGCATCCTGGCGCTGGGCGCCGAGCATGCGCGCGATATGGCGCTGCGAGACGTGGCCGATCTCGTGCGACGACGACCGAGGCCAGTTCCGACTCGGTCTGGGCCGCGAGCAGCAGGCCCGAGTGAATGCCGATGAAGCCGCCCGGCAGCGCGAACGCGTTGATGTTGGCGTCGCGCAGCGGGAAGAAGGTAAAGTCGGCATTCGTTTCGCCGCGCGCTCCCGGCGCCGCATCGACCAGGGCGCCGCCGAAATTGTTCAGGTATTCGCCGATCGCATCGTCGTCGAGATAATCGCGGTCGCGCCGGATCTCGCGCATGATCTCCTCGCCGAGCTTGCGCTCGACGACCGGCGACAGGTCCTCGCGCGCGGTGTCGCCCAGGGTCGGCAGGCGCGCGCTGTTCGGCAGGTTGTTCAATTGCTGGGCCGGCGCCGGGCCCGCGGCAAAACCGGCCGCGGCCGACACGCACAAGGCGGCCAGCGAACGGCGCCAGCGGGAGCGAACAGGCGGCAGCACAGGATGGGTCATCGATTTCACAATGCTATGATAACTCCATCCGCCGGCGCTTCGCCGCACCCCGAACACTTTGTTACCCAAGCATACCAACAGCGCCATGACTGATTCCTCCCCGACCGCCGACGCCGGCCACTTGACCCATTTCGACGCCACCGGCCAGGCCCACATGGTCGACGTCGGCGCCAAGAACGAGACCCACCGCGTCGCGGTCGCCGCCGGCACCATCCGCATGAAGCCGGACACGCTGGCCCTGATCCAGTCGGGCAACGCGAAAAAGGGCGACGTGCTCGGCATCGCCCGCATCGCCGCCATCATGGGCGCCAAGCGCACCAGCGACCTGATTCCCCTGTGCCATCCGCTGGCGCTGACGCGCGTGGCGGTCGATTTCGAGATCGATGCCGCCAACAACAGCGTCCACTGCCGCGCGCAGGTGGAGTTGCATGGCAAGACCGGGGTCGAGATGGAAGCGCTGACCGCCGTGCAAATCGGGCTGCTGACGATTTACGACATGTGCAAGGCGGTCGATCGGGGGATGGTGATGACGAATGTGCGGGTGCTGGAAAAGCACGGGGGCAAGAGCGGGGATTGGACCTCAGAAATTGATGGCTGATTGAGCGGCCGACCTGCGGGACGAAACTCGGCAGTCTTGCATTTTTTGCGCACGTCGCGTTACTTTTGGGTAATATCATCGCTTAACCTGTCAGGAAGCTCATGTCACCGCTGAAAATTCAACATTACGCCGCGATCGTCTCTTCCTGCCTGCTGTGTTTGGTGATAAGTGTCGTTGCTTGCAGCAAACTCTCGCAGGCGATCAACCTGATCCGGTCCGGTTCCACTGCCTGGGAAGCCAGGTCCCACATTGTTTCGGCATTGCTGAGCCTGGGACTGGCTTATTACTTGTGGCGCTGGGCGGGCAGCGTCAGGAAAAATGCGCGGCTCAGCCTGCAATTGAAAAAACGGCTCGACGCAGGGCAAGAACGGGCCTGAAACAGCCGCCCGTCTCGCACCCCTATTTCGCCGGCTGCAAACTCCCCATCCACGCCTGCGTCAACGCCTTGCCCATCACGCCCACGGCCTTCTGGTTCGCCTCGACAAAGCGCCCCATCGATTGCTGCTGTACCGCCACGGCATTCTTCGTCAGGGCGTTGGCACAGGCCTGCGATGCGGCGACGAAGGCGCGCAGCGTATGTTCCTGGATGATGCTTGCCGAGCTCTGCACCCATTGCTGGGTGCTGGCTTGCATGGCGTCGCGGTACAGGCCGGCGACGTTCGACCAGGTTTCAAAAAACGGGGCTGTCGGGATGCTGGGGAATGTCAGGCTCGGGTATGCGCTCATCGTTGTCATGATGCTCTCCTGGTGAATGACCATATTGAAGGGCGCGCTTTATTGTGCAGCGCACCATCGAGTCTATACCTGAATTCCACGCGCGTATATGCGCTACAGCGGCGGCCTGACGCGCAATTCCGGTTTCGGTACCGGCTTGAATCCGGTGCGCCTGCCCTTCCTGCTCGCCGCAAACAGTTTTAATGCCCCCAGGGCTTGACGCAGGGCGTCCGCCTGCTCGGGCGTGAGGGGCTGCTCGTAGCCCGGCGGGGCGGAAGTCGGCCCGCCCGCAACCGGGGCAAGCATGGCGCGCTCGATCAGGGTCTCGAAGTCGGTGGCATACGGGCAGCGCGGATCGAGTGCATTCGCAATATCGAAAATGCGCGCCTCGATCATGTTGAGAAGCACACTGAAGCGGATGAAACGCTGTTCATCCCAGCCCTGCGCCACCACCTCGCTCGGTGCAGGCCGTGTCGAAACGCTCCAGCAGGAGTTGCGCGGCCAGTTCCCCGCGCTCGCTCACCTTCCGGATGGTCGCGCTGTCCATGTCCAGGTTCAGGCCCCCTTCGTTTTGCTCCAGCCTGACCCGCGCGATACGGTCGCGCACACCGGGCATGCGCGCCAGCGAATTGTCGTTCCAGTTCTGCATGGTGCGCACAATGGCGGCAACGAAGCCGCCGAACCGGGCCGCGGACGACCCTTCGCCAAGATGATTCCATCGCTCTCCATACCCTTCGGTATATTTTTGGGGCAAATACACGGAGGCCCCGCCCTTCGATCTTCGGCTCGAGGCTGATGCCGAAGGTGGGCCAGAGGGGCACCAGGCCATCGAACAGGTGCATGGGGAAATTCGAACTGATGCCGCCGTCGGAGAACCAGCAGCAGCAAAAGTGGCGCCGCGGCTGCGGGGCGTCATGATTGATCGCCCACAGCGGTACGGCCGACAGCAGGAGCGGAAAACTCAGGCTCATCCGCGCGGCAACAATGACGGGCAGCTCGCGCGAGGGCGGCAGTTCGAGCAGGCCGAGCGCGCTGGCTTCGGCTTTCCGGCGGGTCCAGGTGTTCACGTCCCGGCTCGGCCCGGTAGGGCTTGCCATGCGCGCGCATCCATTCCAGTACATCGGCAGGAAGGTAGCGTGCCAGTTCCTGCGGGCGAAAGAAAAGCCGTTCGCGGCTGCGCAAGCGCGAGCCGCTTTCTTCCTCTTTGGGCAGCGGAAAGATATACGGCCGCCCATGCCCGAGATTGGTGGCGAACATCTGCAGGTCGATGGAGCGTGTTGCCGCCGGGTCGGCCACGTTCAGCCATGGGGGAGGAAAGCCGGGCGCGTCCCACAGCATGCCGAAGGTCAGGGGCGGCGCCTTGGCGTCGAGGCCGGCGGCGCGCTGGATCAGCGCGTGGAGCCAGGGCGTCAGGGGGGTGTTGCCCGTGCCGCCATCGAGCCCGGTGCACAGGCCGAATCCGTTGTCCGGTATCTGCCTGATGATGTCGCGCACGACCCATCCGCCGATGCCGGCCAGGAGTGCGATCGGCAGCAACAGCACTGCCGCCAGCCAGCCTGCGCCTGCCTGGAAGACGCCGATGGCGGCCAGGACACTGATGAGCGTCGCGGGCCAGTAGGCGCGCAGCAAGCCGGCGAGAATGGCGCCGATCCGCTGCCCCATCCCCGGACTGTTGAGCGAGGCCACCAGGGTCGAAAACAGGCGCTTCGTTCCCGGCTGTGCCTGGAACAGGCTGAGCAGCTTCCTGTGACTGGTTCCGGGTATGTTTTCCTGCAGTTCTTCCGGCAAGCGCGCCAAGGTATCGAAGCCGGCGCGCGTCCCGGTATGCCGGCGGTTGAACTCGGCGGCGGCCGTGATGGCGGCCGCGATCGCCCCCGCGGAGGTGCCGCCGATGCTGCGGAAGCGGTAGCGTTGCGCCAGCAGGGCAATCGCTTTCGGATAGACGATGCCGCTGGTGAGGCCGCCCTTCATGACCAGGTCGCAAAACCGGTCACTCGGTGGTTCGGTCGATCCGTCCATGGGTTCTCCACATGCGCCTGCCAGGCTGGCATGTCTACCCTACACGCATGGCTGCGCTGATCGGCCTGTGCGAAGTCAAGCGTGTGCACCGATACCGGGCCGTGCATGCCGCATGGTAAATTGCTGCCTTTCCGCACCGGGTTACACGCGGAACTTTCCCGACACGCTAGAAGAGGAATCGATGAAATTACGTTTGCTGATGCTGGGCGCCGCCGTGGCCGCCTCCAGTGCCTTTGCCGCGCCGCGCGGCTTTACGGTGGAAGACCTGGTCAGCCTGGAACGCGTCGGCAGCCCGGCGGTGTCGCCGGACGCCGGCCGCGTCGTCTACACCGTGCGCCGCACCGATCTCGGCAAGAACCGCGGGCATACCAGCCTGTGGCTTGCCGACATGCGCGCTGCAGGGGCGCCGACCGTGCTGGTCGACCACGACAGCAGCAGTACCGACCCGGAATGGTCGCCTGTCGGGCGACGCCGTCTATTTCCTGTCGACACGCTCGGGCAGTTCCCAGGTCTGGCGCCAGCCGGCGGCCGGCGGCGCGCCGGTGCAGGTGACGAACCTGCCGCTCGACGTCGACAACTTCCGCGTATCTCCCACGCGGCGACCGGATTGCCTTGAGCCTGGCCGTGTTCCGCGACTGCGCCGATCTGGCCTGCACCAAGGACCGCCTCGACGCCCAGGCCAAGGGCAAGGCAAGCGGACGCGTGTACGACCGCCTGTTCGTCCGCCACTGGGATACCTGGGCCGATGGCCGCAACGCCGTGCTGTTTTCGGCGCCGCTCGGCAATGACGGCCGCGTCAGCGCGGCGCCGGTCAGCCTGTCGGGCTCGCTCGACGGCGACGTGCCTTCGAAACCCTTCGGCGACCGCGAGGAATACCGCTTCAGCCCGGACGGCAAGACGGTCGTGTTCTCGGCGCGCATCGCCGGCAAGACCGAAGCCTGGTCGACCAATTTCGATTTGTACAGCGTGCCCGCGCTCGGGCGGCGCCGCGCCGCGCAACCTGACGGCCGACAACAAAGCCTGGGACACCAAGGGCGTGTTCTCGCCGGACGGCCGCACCCTCGCCTACCTGGCGATGGCGCGTCCCGGCTTCGAGGCCGACCGTTACCAGATCATGCTGCTCGACCTGGCCAGCGGCAAGAAACGCAAGCTGGCGGAAAGCTGGGACCGCTCGGCCGGCGCCCTGCAGTGGAGCGAGGACGGCAAGACGCTCGTGGTCGATGCCGAAGACGTCGGCCAGCACCGCCTGTTCTCGATCGACGTCGCCAGCGGCAAGGTCGCGGCACTGACCGACAAGGGGTCGATCGGCGGCTTCGACATGCGCCGCGACGCCATCGCCTACACCCAGGCCAGCCTGAATTCGCCCGCCCAGCTGTACAGCACCGGGCTGCGCGCGGCCAAGCCGGTAAAACTGACCGACAACAACGCCGCGAAACTGGCCGATATCCGCTTCGGCGAATTCGAGCAGTTCTCGTTCAAGGGCGCGAAAGGCGACACGGTCCACGGTTACGTCATGAAGCCGTGGAATGCGACGGCGGGCGCGAAATACCCGATCGCCTTCCTGGTGCACGGCGGCCCGCAAGGCAGCTTCGGCAACGCCTGGAGCTACCGCTGGAATCCGCAGGTGTATGCCGGCGCCGGCTATGCGGCGGTCTTCATCGATTTCCACGGCTCGACCGGCTACGGCCAGAAATTCACCGACGCCATCAGCGGCGACTGGGGCGGCGCGCCCCTGGTCGACCTGCAACTGGGCCTGGCGGCGGCCGTGAAAAAATTCCCGTGGCTCGACCGCGGACGCAGCTGCGCACTGGGCGCCTCGTATGGCGGCTACATGATGAACTGGATCGAGGGTAACTGGTCCGACGGCTTCAAATGCATCGTCAACCATGACGGCGTGTTCGACACGCGCGGCATGGCCTACTCGACCGAAGAACAGTGGTTCACCGACTGGGAAAGCGGCGGCGCCTATTTCGCCGTGCCCCAGCAGCACGAGCGCTTCAACCCGGTGCATCACGTGAACAAGTGGAAGACGCCGATGCTGGTGGTGCAAGGCGACCTCGACTTCCGCATCCCGACCGCGCAGGGCCTGTCGACCTTCACCGCCCTGCAGCGGCGCGGCATCGAGAGCAAGCTGCTGGTGTTCCCGGACGAGAACCACTGGGTCCTCAAGCCGGCCAACTCCCTGCTGTGGCACCACACGGTCCTCGGCTGGCTCGACCAGCACCTGAAGCCCTGATCGATTGATTCTTCTGTCAGAAAACCTGGACAAGCCCGTGACATCACGGGCTTTTTTATTGAATCTGTCGAAATTGTTGCTTCTGACAAATTAAATGCGATGGTAAAATAACACCCTCCCAGGGCCGCAGGTCCACTTCTGAAAATGAACAGCATGCAGGTTGGACAGGCGAACGAGCTCAAACCCCAGGACGTCGATTTCGAGATGATGAATCTCCAGGTCGGCACGCGCCTGCAGCTCATCACCCACCGCCGCGTCAAGCCTGTCCAGCACTTCTCGAGCCTGATCGGTTACATCAAGGATGAGTACATCATCCTCAAGATCCCGATGGAAAACGGCGCGCCGATCGGCCTGGCCGAAGGCGAACGCCTGACGATCCGCGTGTTCTCGGGCGTCAAGGTATGCTCCTTCGCCTGCACGGTCGAGCGCGTATTCGGGCGTCCCCTGTTTTACGTCCACGTCTCCTTCCCGACCTCGGTGCAAGGCACCAGCCTGCGCACGGCAATGCGGGTCAAGACCGACCTCCCCGCGCACCTGAGCGGGAGCGGCACCCATGGCAAGCCGCTGGCCTGCACGATCATGAACCTGTCGGTGAGCGGCGCGCTGGTGACGTCGCCGAACCGGCTGCCGGCCGACGAAGAGCAGATCGCGCTGCAGTTTTCGCTCAAGGCGCCGCCCGACGACCAGGAAGTGCAGATCTCCACGCGCGCCGCGATTCGCAACGTCAACGTGACGAAGGCGGCGGACGGGAGCGACTTGTTCACTTACGGCATGCAGTTCATCGAGCTCGATCCGACCCATTACACCCTGCTGCAGAACATGACCTACGAGGCGCTGCTGGCGGACCGGCAAAAGATCGTCTGAACCAATGAAACCCGCTGCGCGCGGGTTTTTTTTGCTTACGCCTTGCCTTCGCAGACGCCCTTCTGGCCGATCAGCTTTTGCGGCACGGTCGCGGCCTTGCAGCGCCAGGCGCCGGTGGCGGGATCGCGCTCGAGGGTGATGGTCTGGTCTTTCACGCTGGCGGGACCGGCGACCATCGTGCAGGTGAGCGAGGCGGCAGTCGCACCGAACTTGCAGTTTGCCGTCGGCTTGTCGGCCGCAGGCAGGCCGGCGTCTTCCGGCGCCTTGATTTCTTCGCCATCCATCGTCCTGGTATCGAACCCGACCTTGCCTCCCGCCACTTCCGCCAGGGCGGCGCCGAATTTCGAACGCGCCATGTAGTCCTGGTAATAGGGCATGGCAATGGTCGCCAGGATGCCGATGATCGCAATGACGATCATCAGTTCGACCAGGGTAAAGCCTGCTGCTGTTTTCCTTGCAATATTCACCGCTTTCATGGGTTCTCCGGATCAGGTGGATGATCGCGGACCGGGTCCGGCCCGCGCATGCGTCGTGCATCGGGGGCACAGTATGGGCGGACGAATAGGGCATGACTTTGCGATAACAGAATCGTGCGCGGGTACGTGGGGCCTGAAACGACGAAACCGCCTGATCGGCGGGCAGGGACGAAAAAAAGCCGCCCGAAGGCGGCTTTTTTCTGCATGCTCAGCTATTACAGGTAGTGATCGGCTTATTCGGAGCGTTGTTCTTGCGATTGCCGGATCAGCCGTCGTTGTCACGGAGCCAGCATCGTTCATCCAGGTCATGGTCGTGTCGTGTCCGGATGGGGTGATCTTCATGGTCCGTGCCATCGACGCCTTTGCCGATGTCGTGCCAGGGTGACGCTGATGACGCCCGGCACCGATGCGCGGTGACTTCTTGGTTGCGGTGAAATCTGGGACGGCTTCGGTATCGCTATCGCATGCGGTCGTGACACCGCCAGCTTCCTGTGCACACAGGCCAACGCAGTTGCTTCAGGCCTGACTGCCCAGGGCGTTCGATGCCTTGGCCTTGGCGGTGTAGTCGCTGTATGCCGGGATGGCGACTGCTGCCAGGATGCCGATAATCGCAACGACGATCATCAATTCGATCAGGGTGAAGCCGGACTGTGCTTTTTTAACAATTTTCATCGATTTCATGGTCATTCTCCAGAAGGTGGGGGTGTTCGGTTGTTCGGTGCTTTGCTTGGTGCCACGCTCTACCTATTGCAAGCGCCGTGCCAGGTTGTTTCCACCAGGAATCGATATGATCCATACAAGAAAAGCGACAAAACTTGTCAGCTCGTGCCATCTGACATGACAAAAATTGTCATGCGGCAAGCATTTTTTGTCGTGGAAGGTCGGTGGTGACGAATTTTGGCGTGCCCGGCCGCCCCAAATAAAAAAAAGGGAAGCCCGCAGGCTTCCCTCTTCAGAACAAGAACTGTCCGGT